>NZ_JAHDTG010000077.1 GCF_018531475.1 Pseudonocardia mahuensis | reverse complement strand
GCCCGGGTGGAGCCGCTGCGGGCCGCGCGGGCCGAACACGCCGCCGCGCTGGACGCCGAGGTCACCCGGCTCGACCCGGCCCGCACGAGCACGGCCCCGGCCGCCCCGCCCGCCCCTGCGGTCCGGCCGACGCTCACCGCGATCCGGGACGCGCTCGCGGCCTCGACCCGCGGCGCCGAGGGTCTGATCGGCACGCTGCCGGTCGAGCGGGTGGGCCTGGTCGCCTCCGTCGCAGCGTGCTGCGCGACCTACGCGGCGGTGCTCGAGTGAGCTCTCCGCAGGCCCCCCGGTCGACGATCGACGACACCGCGACGGACGCGCTGCAGACCGCACTCGCCGCCGAGCACGCCGCGCTGTGGGTCTACTCGTTGATCGTCGCGTTCCTGCCCGCCGCCCAGGCGCGGCAGGCCCGCGAGGACGCCGGCGCGCACCGCACCCTGCGCGGCCTCGTCGAGCAGACCCTCACCGACATCGGCGCGAAGCCGGTGTCGGCACAGCCCGCCTACGCCACCCCCGAGCCGGTGGCCGACGCCCGGTCGGCCGGAGGGCTGGCCGTGGTGGCCGAGACCGACGCGATGGCGGCCTGGCGCTCGGTGCTCGAGCGCACCACCGATGCCCCGCTGCGCAAGGCCGCGCTCGACGCGCTGGCCCAGGGCACACTGCGCTGCACCCGCTGGCGGCAGGCCACCGGGATGTCCCCCGCGATCCCGGTGTTCCCCGGCCGCCCCTGACCCGCGAGTCGGCAGTTCCGGGCGCGCGAGTCGGGGTCTCACCGCCCGCGAGTCGGGGTCTCACCGCGAGCGAGTCGGGGTGTCCGCGCATGTCAGGCCAAGGCGTCGAGCGCGCGCTGTACGTCGGCCTCGGTGTTGTAGAGGTGGAACGACAGCCGCGCGCCCCCGCCCCGCCCGCTCGCGACCACTCCGGCGCCGGCCAGCCGCCGTCCCGCGTCCGGCCGGTGGACGGTCACGATCGCCGATCCCGCGGGATCCATCCCGAGTCCGGCCCGGAACGCATCGGCCAGACCGACACAGTGCGCACGTACGCCTTCCCGGTCCAGCCCGGCAAACCAGGGCAACGCGGCCGCCGCCCCGACGTGGCACAGCCAGGCCGGTGAGGTGTCCAGCGCCCGGGCATCGGGGGCCAGCCGCGGCGGAAGCCCGTAGATGCTCCCCCACGGCTCGGCGCCCGCGTACCACCCTGCCGCATGCGGGATCACGTCCAGCCCCGGGTGCACCGCCATCCAGGCCGCCCCGCGCGGGCTGAGCATCCACTTGTAGCCCCCGGCGACGACGACGTCGGCCCAGTCCAGGCGCAGCGGCAGCCAGCCGGCCGCCTGGGTGACGTCGAGCAGCACCCGGGTGCCGGCAGCGCGGGCCGCGCGCAACGCGTCCAGGTCGGCCAGCCGCCCATCCGCGGACTGCACGGCGCTCACCGCGACCCAGTCGTGCTCGGCGGCCTGCTCGCCCAACTCGTCGAGCCCGACCTCGGTCACGGTCACGCCGCGGCCGGCCTGCACCGCGAACGGGAAGCTGACGCTGGTGAACTCGCCCTTCGCCACGAGTACCCGCGCGCCGTCGGGCACGCTCGCGGCGACGAGCCCGACCAGCGGGGACAACGCCGACCCGATCGCCACCCGGTCCACCCCGACGCCGACGAGATCGGCGAAACCGGCCCGGGCGGTCGCCACGGGTGCGTCGAAGTCCTCCGCCCGGCCGGAGCCCGCGCGCCAGTCGCGGACGGCGTCGACGACGGCCTCCGCGACGCTCGCCGGCGGCAGTCCGATGGCCGCCGTGTTCAAGTACCCGTCCGGGACGTCGAACTGCTGACCGAACGCCGCGCGCATGGGTCGTGACAGTAGAGCCCGGCGGGGCCTCCCGGCGCGCCGTAGGGTCGCTCCCGTGCACAGCGAGCTCATCGAGATCCGAACCGGTTCGGCCGAGACCGTCGTCGACCTGACGTCGCACATCGACGCCTTCCTGCGCGACATCGACGCCGTCGACGGCCTGCTCAACCTCTGGGTGCCGCACGCCACAGCAGGCCTCGCCGTGATCGAGACCGGGGCCGGCAGCGACACCGATCTGCTCGCCGCGCTGCGCGACCTGCTGCCCGCCGACGACCGCTGGGTCCACCGGCACGGCAGCCGCGGGCACGGACGCGATCACGTGCTGCCCGCGATCCTCGCGCCGTCGATGTCGGTCCCTGTGCTGGGCGGGCGCCCGGCTCTGGGCACCTGGCAGTCGGTGTGCCTGGTCGACACGAACACCGACAACCCGGTGCGCGGACTGCGGCTGTCGTTCCTGACCGGCTGAGTCAGGGCGTCAGGTCCCGCACGAGGCGGACGGCGTCGGCCAGTGACGGCCCCGGGTGCCGGGACCGCAGCTCCCGGATCGCGGCCACCTCGCCGCGGTCCGCTCCGGCCGCACGGACGGCGGCGACGTCGTCGGCGTCATGTCAATCCCACTGCGCGCGGCCCTCTTGTTCACCCGGTCGAGTGGTCACCGGTCCTTGTCACCGCCGCCCACCTGCTGCGGCCGGCCGACCCGCGATCATGGCGCCCGCGGCGCGCTACCCTCCGATCTGTGACGACGCCGGGCGGGCGGCCGCCGGAATCCGACGGGGGTGCGCCGGACGCGCAGGGCCGCCCCGAGCCGTCCATCGACGCGGAACCCGCCGGCCCGGCGGATCAGGCATCGGCCGCTCAAGCACCGGCGGATCAGGCACCGGCCGATCAGCCGGCGACAGAACAGGTATCGCCTGGCTCGGCGTCGCCCCTCGCGGACCCCGCCTCGCCCGACGTCGCGCCCTCGGATCCGACGACGGCCGGTCCGGCTCTCGACGCCGCAGCACCCCCGGCACACCGGCCGGCGACGACGCAGCGGGGGACACTACCCGACGAGGGCTGGGGGTTCCCGCAACAGTCCCCGTGGGCGACGCCCGGGGCGGGGCCGTACCCGAACCAGGCACCGCCCGCACCACAGCCCGGCGCGGCGGGCTGGTCGGTCCCCCAGCACCCGGGCCAGCAGTGGCTGCCCACCCAGCAGTACCCCGGCCAGCAATACCCCGGCCAGGGGCCGCCCACCCAGCAATACCCGGCCCAGCCGACGCAGCAGTGGGGCCCGCCCGGCGCCGCGACGGCGTGGGGTGGGCAGCAGTGGGCCGGGCCCGCCGGCCCGCCCACCTGGGGCGTGCCCCCGTCGTCGTGGGGCCCGCCGGCGTCACCTCCGCCGACGCGCAACCGCAGCACGGCCGTCGCGCTGCTCGCGGTCGGGGCGGTCGTGCTGGCCGGCCTCGGATTCGGTGTGCTCCTGCTCGTACGTGGCGCCGGCCCGGCCACCCCGTCGGACTTCCAGACCGTGCGCACCGGCCACCTGGAGTACGCGGTGCCGCCGGACTGGACCACGGTTCCGCCGGGGCAGATGTCGTCGTGGCCGGTGCTCGGCGTGAGCTTCGACGGGATCGCCGACGGCCCCGCCTACCAGTGCGACGGCGAGACCTACCTGCGTGGCACGGTGTCGAGCGGGCTGCTCACCGGAACCGGGACGACCACCGAGGCCGTCGCCCGCATTTTCGCCCGGGAGCTGGGCACCGTCTATTACACGGCCGTGCGCCCACCGGACGTGACCGTGTCCGCGCCGCGGCCGGTGGACGTCGGCGGCGTCACCGGCTCGCTGGTGGAGGCGACCGCCCGGACCCCTACCGACGACGGCTGTCTGGCCACCGAGGGCACGGTGCTGGTGCTCGCGCTGCCGACGACCGCTCCGGACGGCACGGCGGCCACTGCGCTGCTCGTGGTGAACGGCGACGTCGCCGGTGGCCCCGCGACCCCGCCGTCGCCGAGCCGCGAGACGCTCGAGCAGATCCTCGGCAGCACCCGCCTGCCTGGCATCTGACCCGTGTCGGGGGAGATGTTCGGGCCGTACCGGCTCGACGGGCTCATCAGCCGCCCCGACGGCGGCGTCGCGGCGCGCTACGACTGGTGGGCCGGCAACACCTTCATCTGAGCCAGCCGGTCGGCGACGTCGGCAGCGGTCCCGAGCCGCTGCGGGCCGGCGGCCAGGCAGTCGTGCACCCAGCGCCGCCTCGACGGGGGCGAGCGCAGCGTCGACCGTCGGCCGCGCCGAGAGCACCGGCCGGACGGGCGGCGAGCCCTGATGCGTCCACAGAGGGCTCCTCGACACCGCGATCGTGATCGCGGCGGCGCGGCTGACGAGAGGCTGTTCGGCCGGCTCCGCCAGCCTGCCGTCGTCGGCGAGATCGTGGCCGGCCTCCTGCTCGGCCCGCGGCGCCGCGGTGGCCGGACCGGCCCGCGGTCTGCTGGGCCGTGAGGAACCCGCATGCACCGAGCTGTGCCGGCTGCTGCCCGCGCCGCCGGTCCCGCTCGAGTCGGCCAGCGGGGTCGGCACCGACCTCGCCACCATCACCGCGGCCGGCGACGAGCTGCGAGTGCTGGCCCGCGAGCTGGATGCGGCGGGTGCGCGCTGCTCGGTGGTCGCCCGGTTCTCCACCGATCCGATCGGCGACCTCGCCACGCCGGCGGACACGCTCGGCGCCGACGTCGTGCTGGTTCCGGGCCCCCGACAGCGCTGACCCCGTCGAGTGCACCGGGCCTGCGGACGCCGGGGAGACCGGGACGGGCGGGGTACTGACCGCGGAGCAGACGGTGACCGCGGTGGTACCGGCGGTCGCGGACGCGGTGGTCGCACTCGTCCGGCCCGCCGATCTTCGCGAATCCGGAGGTCACATCCCGTAACGAAGCCGTCGCAGTGATCGACGACAGGTCGTCCGGGGACGTCACCGGGCTATGGTCAGCCCGGGGCTGGCGCACGACGCAGCGGGGGACGACGCCGATGACCGAGACCACCTTCGGGCCTTACACGATCGAGGGTCTGCTCGGCAGGGGAGGCATGGGCGAGGTCTACCGCGCCTACGACACCGAGACCGACCGGGTCGTCGCGCTGAAGCTCCTGCCCGGGCACCTGGCCGCCGACGAGGAGTACCTCGAGCGGTTCCGCCGTGAGTGCCGGGCAGCGGCTCGCTTGCGCGAACCGCACGTGGTGCCGATCCACCGCTTCGGCGAGATCGACGGGCGGCTCTACCTGGACATGCGGTTGGTCGAGGGGACGGATCTCGGTACCTGGCTGCACAGCTACGGGCCACTGCCGGCGGCGGCCGCGGTCACGGTGGTCGCGCAGGTCGCGAGCGCCCTGGACGCCGCTCACGCCGACGGACTGGTGCACCGCGACGTCAAGCCGTCCAACGTCCTGCTCTCCGGGGTCGACGGGCGTGACGTCGACCCCGGCTCGTTGTTCGCCTACCTGTTCGACTTCGGCATCGCCCGGGCTCGCGACGCCGGCGACTCCCCCGGCGCCGCCCTGACCCGGACCGGCAACATGACGGGCTCGCTGGCCTACGTCGCGCCCGAGCGGTTCACCGGTGTGGAGGCCGATCCCCGGGTCGACGTGTACGCGCTGGCCTGCGTGCTGCACCAGGCGCTGACCGGCCGCCAGCCCTACGGCGGCGACCTGCCGACGCTGATGCACGCGCACCTGCACGTCCCCCCGCCCCGGCCCAGCGAGACCCGGCCGGATGTCCCGTCGGCCCTCGACGCGGTGGTCGCGCGTGGGATGGCGAAGGACCCGGACCAGCGCTATCCGACCGCCGGGGCGCTGGCCACCGCCGCGCGCGGCGCGCTGGGGACGACGATCACCATGGCGGCCCGGCCGCCGGTCCCGTCCGCCCCGGGCGGCGACCCGCCACCGTCCCTCATCGGGACGGGCGGGCCGAACGCCTCCGATCCCCGCGCGGTCGGCAACGGGCTCGGCCCGCCGGTGGGCTACGTCGCCGCCGGCTACGGCGGGCACCCGGGTGCGGGCGGACCCGGCGCACCGGGGAGCCGCAGCGACCCCGGCCAGCAGAGCAGCCCCCACCACCCGCAGGATTCCGGCACACCGGGGAGGGCCGGTCACCCCGGTGGCTCCAGCGGTCCGTACCACCTCGCCCCCGGCCATTTCCGGACGGGCGGCAGGCGCTCCGGGAAGCGGGCGGCGTGGATCGCGATCGTGCTGGCGGCGGTGGTCGTGGCCGGTGTCGTCGTGATCATCGCGGTGTTCCGCGGCTGGGGCGCCGGCGCCGCGAGCGGGCCGGACGCCGCCCAGACACCGGCCCCGCCGCCCACGAGCGCGGCCGTCCCGACCGGCGCGGCCCCCGATGCGGCGACCCGGCTCCTGCTCAATCAGCTACCCAACGGCTTCGGCGCGTCCAACTGCACGCCCGACGCCTCGCTGGGCGGGCAGCCCGGCGCCATCGCTTACGTCGTCTGCGACTCCGGCCCGATCGGCGGGCCCGCCAGCGCGACCTTCACCCGCTACGCGACGCGCACGCAGATGGACCAGAGCTTCGAGCAGGCGGCCGCCAGCGAGGGGATCCCCCCTGCCCTCGGGAAGATCGAGGACTGCCGGGCCGGGACGAACGTGCGGGCCGAGTACGTCCGCGATGAGGTCGAGGGCGGGACCGTCGGCTGCTTCACGGAGGCGAGCAGCGGCACCGCGTTCCTGTTCTGGACCGACAACACCGCCCTCGCCTTCGGCTACGTCCGCGGCGAGGACGGCGACCTGGCCAAGCTCTACGACTGGTGGCAGTCAACCGACTTCGTCGCGCAGCGCTGAGCGGCGCTACCGCTTGCCGGCCAGCTCGACGAGGTGCTCGACGGCGGTGTCGCGGGCGATCTCGGTGCGCTCGCCGGTCCGCCGGTCCTTGACCTCGATCAGCCCGGAGGCCAGCCCGCGCCCGACCACGACGATTGTCGGCACGCCGATCAGCTCGGCGTCGGCGAACTTGACACCCGGCGAGGCCTTGCGGTCGTCGAGCAGCACCGACAGCCCAGCTGCCTCGAGCTCGGCGGCCAGTTGCTCGCCGCCCACGGTGATCTCCTCGTTCTTCCCGGCGATCACGACGTGCACGTCGAACGGCGCGACGGCCCGCGGCCACACCAGGCCCGACTCGTCGTGGCTCTGCTCGGCGATCGCCGCGACCAGGCGGGACACGCCGATCCCGTACGAACCCATGGTGATCCGCACGGGTTTGCTGTCGGGGCCCAGCGCGTCGAGGGCGAACGCGTCGGCGTACTTGCGGCCGAGCTGGAAGATGTGCCCGATCTCGATGCCGCGGGCGGCCACGAGCGTGCCGGCGCCGTCCGGCGACGGGTCCCCGGCGCGGACCTCGGCGGCCTCGATCGTGCCGTCCGGGGTGAAGTCGCGGCCGACGACGAGGTCGACGACGTGGTGATCGGCCTTGTCGGCGCCGGTGACCCAGGCCGTCCCGGTCACGATCCGCGGGTCGACCAGGTACTTCACGCCGTTCGCCGCCAGCGCGCCCGGCCCGATGTAGCCCTTGACCAGGAACGGGTGCGCGGCGAAGTCGGCATCGTCGAGCAGCGCGACCTCGGCGGGTGCCACGGACGCCTCGAGGCGCTTCATGTCGACCTCGCGGTCACCGGGGACGCCGACGGCCAGTAGTTCCCAGTCCTTCGCACCGGGCATCCGGGTCTTGACCAGGACGTTCTTCAGGGTGTCGGCCGCGGTGAACGTGCGGCCCAGGTCGGCGGCGTTGAGGAAGTCGACGAGTGTCTCGATCGTCGGGGTGTCGGGCGTGTGGTGCACCTGCGCCGGGGGCTTGTCCTCGATCGGCTGCGCCGGCGGGGCCGGCGTGGTGACCGCCTCGACGTTGGCCGCGTAGCCCGACTCCGGCGAACGGACGAAGGTGTCCTCACCGGTCTCGGACTCGGCCAGGAACTCCTCGCTCGCCGAGCCGCCCATCGCCCCGGACGTCGCCGAGACGATCACGTAGCGCAGCCCGAGCCGGTCGAAGATCTTGACGTAGGCCTCGCGGTGCTTGGCGTAGGACTCGCCCAGCCCCTCATCGGTGAGGTCGAACGAGTACGAGTCCTTCATCAGGAACTCCCGGCCGCGCAGGATGCCGGCGCGGGGGCGCTCCTCGTCCCGGTACTTCGTCTGGATCTGGTAGAGGATCACCGGGTAGTCCTTGTAGGAGGAGTACTCCCCCTTGACCACCTGCGTGAACAGCTCCTCGTGCGTCGGCCCGAGCAGGTAGTCCCCGCCCTTGCGGTCCTTGAGCCGGAACAGGTTGGGGCCGTACTCGGTCCACCGGTTCGTCGCCTCGTAGGGCTCGCGCGGCAGCAGCGCGGGAAACTGGATCTCCTGGGCGCCGATGGCGTCCATCTCCTCGCGCACCACCTGCTCGATGTTGCGCAGCACCTTCAGCCCCAGCGGCAGCCAGGAGTACACCCCCGGTGCGACGCGGCGGACGTAGCCGGCGCGGACCAGCAGCTTGTGGCTGGGCACCTCCGCGTCGGCCGGGTCCTCGCGGAGGGTGCGGAGGAACAGCGACGACATCCGGGTCAACACCTGGTGAAGGGTAGCGACGCGTCCGGAGCGGGGTCGCGCCGGTTACCCCCACCCCCGGGCCCCACCGGCGGCCCGAGCAGCTCCGCGCTGCAGCGCGGTGGTCGAGCCGGCCTCGCAGCGCACCGCCCGTGCGACCGGCCTCAGCGTGCGAGCAGGTCCACGAGCAGTGCGCTGACCGTCGGCGTCTCGATGAGGAAGCCGTCGTGCCCGTAGGGCGAGTCGATCACCTGCAGCTCGGCAGCGTTCGGGATGCCCGCGGCCAGCTCTGCCTGCTGGTCCAGTGGATAGAGCCGGTCGGAGCTGACCCCGGCCACGAGCGTGCGCGAGGTCACCCGGCGCAGCCCGGCGGCCACCCCGCCGCGGTCGCGGCCGACGTCGTGCGCGTTCATCATCTCGGTGAGCCGTATGTAGGCATTGGCGTCGAAGCGCCGGACCAGCTTGGCCGCGTGATGGTCCAGATAGGACTCGACGGCGTAGCGCCCGCCGCGCAGCGGGTCCTCACCGTCCTGCGCATCGCGACCGAACCGGGTGGCCAGCTCGTAGCCGCTGCGGTAGCTCAGGTGGGCCATCCGCCGGGCGACCCCGAGCCCGCGGTGCGGGCCCTCGCCCGCCGGCGCGTCGTAGTAGTCCCCGCCGTTCCAGCCGGGATCGCTGCGGATCGCGGCAAGCTGCGGGGCGGCCCAGCCGATCTGATCGGCCGACGCCGCCGCCGGGCTGGCCAGCAGGAACAACCGCTCGACGCGGTCGGGCTCCATCGCGGCCCACTCCAGGGCGCGCATACCGCCCATGGATCCGCCGACCACGCACGCCCACCGGTCCACGCCGAGCGCGTCGGCCAGCGCGACCTCCGCCGCCACCGAATCCCGCGCGGTGACCAGCGGGAACCGACTGCCCCACGCCCGGCCGTCCGGGGCGGGCGAGGCGGGCCCGGTCGAGCCCTGGCAGCCGCCGACCACGTTCGGCGCGACGACGAACCAGCGCGCCGGGTCGAGCGCGCGGCCCGTGCCGATCACGTCGTCCCACCAGCCGGGCGTCGGGTGACCGGGCCCGGCCGGGCCGGCGACGTGGCTGTCACCGGTCAGCGCGTGCAGGATCAGCACCGCGTTCGTCCCGGTCGCGTTCAGCGAGCCCCAGGTCTCGTAGGCGATCCGGACGCCCGGCAGCTCCCCGCCGACCTCCAACCGCAGCGGCGCCGGCAGCGTCACGAACTGCCGGCGTCCCACGTCGTCTCCCTCCCGCCAGGCGCCGCTGGCGGGAGGGAGCTCGAGTGTCGTGCTCATCGGGCGGGTCTCACGCCCGATGCTTCGCCCCGGGTGGCAGGTCTCATGCGCCCTTGGCCGCGCGGAACCCGGCGTCCAGGTCGGCCTTGATGTCCTCGATGCCCTCGAGGCCCACCGACAGCCGGATCAGGCCCGGGGTGACCCCGCTGGCCAACTGCTCCTCGCCGGAGAGCTGGCTGTGCGTGGTGCTCGCCGGGTGGATCACCAGGCTGCGCACGTCACCGATGTTGGCGAGGTGGCTGTGCAGCTCGAGCGCGTCGACGAACTTCTTGCCCGCCTCCACGCCGCCACGGATGTCGAAGGCCACGATCGCGC
This sequence comes from Pseudonocardia mahuensis, assembly GCF_018531475.1. Classification (GTDB taxonomy): domain Bacteria; phylum Actinomycetota; class Actinomycetes; order Mycobacteriales; family Pseudonocardiaceae; genus Pseudonocardia. Next base: position 27,279 of record NZ_JAHDTG010000077.1, on the reverse strand, counting down.
CCGCGCCGCGGGGGAGGTACTTCTGCGCCAGGGCGCGCCACGGGCTCGACGGCAGGCCCGCGTAGTGCACCTTCTCCACCTCGTCACGCTGCTCGAGCCACTCGGCCACCGCCTGCGCGTTCTGCACGTGTCGCTCGATCCGCAGCGACAGCGTCTCGATGCCCTGGATCAGCAGGAAGCTGTTCTGCGGGGCGATGGCCGGGCCGATGTCGCGGAGCAGCTGCACGCGCAGCTTGATCAGGTAGGCCAGCGGGCCGAGGGCCTCGACGTAGTTCAGCCCGTGGTAGCTCGGGTCCGCAGTGGTCAGGCCGGGGTAGCGCTCGGCGTGGGAGCCCCAGTCGAAGTTGCCGCTGTCGATCACGACGCCGCCGATGGCGGTACCGTGCCCGCCCAGGAACTTCGTGGCGGAGTGCACGACGATGTCGGCGCCGTGCTCGATCGGACGCAGCAGGTACGGAGTGGGGACCGTGTTGTCGACGACCAGCGGAAGACCGGCATCGTGCGCCACCCCGGCGACCGCCTGGATGTCCAGGACGTTCCCGCGCGGGTTGCCCAGGGTCTCGGCGTAGAAGAGCTTGGTGTTCGGCCGGACCGCGGCCCGCCACTCGTCGAGGTTGTCGGGGTCGTCGACGAACGTGACCTCGATGCCCAGCTTCGGCAGCGTGTAGTGGAACAGGTTGTAGGTGCCGCCGTAGAGCGAGGCGCTGGAGACGAAGTGGTCACCGGACTCGGCGATGTTGAGGATCGCCATCGTCTGGGCCGCCTGCCCGGAGGCGAACGCGACGGCCCCGAGGCCGCCCTCGAGCGCCGCGACGCGCTGCTCGAGCACGTCCTGGGTCGGGTTCATGATCCGCGTGTAGATGTTGCCGGTCTCGGCGAGCCCGAACAGCGCGGCGGCGTGGTCGGTGTCGCGGAACGTGTACGACGTCGTCTGGTAGATCGGGGTGGCGCGGGCGCCGGTCGTGGGGTCCGACGTGGCACCCGCGTGCACCTGCTTGGTCTCGAAGGACCAGGAGGCCGTCGGGTCGGGGGTCTCGGTCACGGTGCTCTCCCTGAGCGAAATGGAGCGGATGGCGAGGCGGGGGCGAGACCGACGGCGGCAGGTCTGCTCCGGCGCGGTGCCCGCGCGCAGCGGGCCGGCGGCCGTCGGTGGGGACGAGTCAGCAGCCCGGACAGGCCGCGCTCGTGACCCGCATGGTGTCGACATGCAGGCGCGCCACGAGGCAGATCACCCGCCGACCGTAACCGGGTCGTCATGTCCGGCACAACAGCGCCCCCGGTAGGCCCCCCGACCGGGTTCATCCACACCGGCGACGGGCCGGGATCAGCGATCGCGTCCCGGTTCCCGCAGGCGATCGGCGGGTCCGCCCCGGCCGCGCCGCCCCGGGGCGCCCTGACAGCCCGCGGTCCGGTCGGGCTACGCGCCGGCCGGAGTGTGCGGCACGGCCTCGCGAGCCGCCGCGGCCACCCGATCGGCAAGTTCACCCAGCTCCGCGAGCTCGGGATCCAGCTCGGCGGCCCGCGGGGCGAGCCGCCCGACCCATTCCGCGGCCTCGATCGCGGCCCTGACCGCCTCGGCGGGCCGGTCGTCCCCGAGCAGCTCCTCGATGCCGTGGGCGACGCTCGGCAGGGTCTCGTTCGTGGTGGCGGGGATGAGGAAAGGAGTCAGACCCGGTGGATCGGGCTCGCGTGCCCGCAGCTCGCGGAGCGCGGTGACGACGGGGCGCAGCCCACCCACCTCGTCGAGCAACGCGATCACGCCGTAACTGCGGGTGGTCATCCGCGGGCGGCCCGGGTGGCCGTCGAGCCACGCGAACATCTCGGCCTCGCCGCCCAGCCGACGTTCCACCCGCTGCAACGTCGCAACGAGCGCGATGGGCATCATCGCGTGGAAGGGCATCAGCAGCGCCACCTGGTCCGCGAGTTCGGCCTCGCCGGCGTCGTCCAGCCGGCCGTCGGCGAACGCGTCGACCAGTTCCAGGTCCAGCCGGAAGCCGGAGACCGGTTCGTCGAGCACGCCTACCCCCGACCCGGCCGGACGCCGACGGCGGCCAGCACGGCGCCGTAGACCACCGCGAGCGCCACCGCCGTGATGCCCGGCCACACCAGTGCGACGATCCCCGCCGCGATGCCGGGCAGGCCGTACAGCACGCCGAACCACCAGCGGGCCCGGTGCCGCACCGCGTCGACCACCCGGGCCACGCCGTCGACGAGGGCGTACGCACCGAAGGCCACGGCAAGCGCGAGGACGGTCAGATCGGGGCGGAGCAACGTGACCAGCCCGAACGCGACGGCCAGGATCGCACGGACCAGGATCGCCGGACGGGCAGGTGCGAGCAGCAGGGTCGCTGCGCCCCCGCCCCCGAACTGTGCGCTCGAGGGACTGGCGGTCATGACGCCCCCAGGGTCGGATCGAGATGGGCCGGACGGGAATCGTGCGCGCGGCGGACACGCCCGGACCTCGGCCTGCGATGACGAGGTGCGCGTCGCCGGTGGCCCCGTGAGGCCGGTGGGCGGCGCGCTAGCGTGGCAGCCGTGCTCGTGCTGTTGCCGCCCTCGGAGACCAAGCGCGCCGGTGGCGAAGGGCCCCCGATGAGCCTGGACGCGCTGTCACACCACGAGCTCGACCCGGTGCGCAAGGAACTGCTCGACGAACTCGTCGAGCTGTCCGGCGACGTGGCGGCGAGCCGCACCGCCCTCGGCCTCTCACCCCGGCAGGACGACGAGATCGCCCGCAACGCGGCGTTGTGGTCGTCGGGCACGATGCCGGCGCTGCAGCGCTACACCGGAGTCCTCTACGACGCCCTCGACGTGTCGTCGCTGACCGGGGCGGCCGGCGCCCGCGCGACGGCCCGGCTCGCCGTGGGCTCGGCGCTGTTCGGGCTGCTGCGCGCCGCCGACCCGGTGCCCGCCTACCGGCTGTCCGCGGGTTCGACGCTGCCCGGCCGGCCCACTCTGGCGGCGCGCTGGCGCCCGGTGCTCGAACCGGTCCTGGCGGCACTGGCCACCGACGAGCTCGTCGTCGACCTGCGCTCCGGCTCCTACGCCGGGCTCGGCCGGCTGCCCGGCGCGGTGACGGTGACGGTGCTCGCCGAGCGCGCGGACGGGAAACGGACGGTCGTCAGCCACCACAACAAGTCGCACAAGGGCCGGCTGGCGCGGCTGCTCGCCGGAACCCGGGCGGAGCCCTCCGATGCGGCCGGGGTGGCCGCGATCGCCCGCCGCGCCGGCATGACGGTGGAGCGCCCGGCCCCCACCGAGCTGGAGATCGTGCTCCCGCTCTGACCCCGCCATCCGGGGCGCGCGAAATTGCGTTGCGGGTGGTCGGGGGCATCGGCATCGCGGGGGCGAGCTGCCGGGGAACCGGTGTGACGAGCAGGAGGAGGTGCCCCATGTCGACGGCCACCCGGGACGTGGCACGCCCTCGTCCACTCGCCCCGCCCGGCTGAGACGCGCCCGTCGGTGGGGCGCCCTCACACAGGAGACCCCACCGGTGCGTTCGCACGACTTCGATCACGAACCGATCCGCCGCCGTCGCCACCGCTACGACGACGACGAGCCACGCCCTGCCCGCCGCAGCCGGCCGGCGCCGCCTCCCGTGGAACTCGACGGCCGCGCCGGCACCGACGACGGCCCACCCGACGGCGACCGCTGGTCCACATGGGACACCTCCGAGCACGGGCCCGAGCCCCGGCCGGGATGGGTGGTCACCGAGAACGCCCCGGTGGACACCGAGCTCGGCGTGCTCAAGACCGGCAGGGACGCCGACGTCCACATGCTGGAACGCGCCGTGCCCGGGGCCGGCGGGTGTGCCGGTCCCGCGAGATGCGCGCGATGGCCACCCGCACCGGCTTCGGCCGCGATCTGCTCGCCCAGCAGTGGGCGCATGCGGAGTTCGCCGCCGGCGGGCTGCCGCCGGAGACGGGTCAGGCGGACGCCCTGCGCCGCGAGCCGGGTCTGGGAACGTCACAGTCTTGAACGCACCATCTGCCATCGGTGGTGCGGGCGCTCGGGTAGAGTAGATCACGAGCGCCCAGCCCGACCACGTCGTCGGAGGCCTGAGGCGCGTATCCGAAGCAGTACCCATCAGGGCGCCCCTGCGCCCGGGCTCGTCCCCAGTGATCCCCCGCCGACTGTCGTTGCGGCGTGGCCACTCCGGAAGACGTGCCACGTCCCGGAGGTCTCCTTGACATCCAGCTCTGCTCGTCGTGCCCCGCGCGCGACCCGTTCGTCGGACTCGTCCGACACCCGCCGGTCCACCGGCGGCCGATCCGGTGGCGGCCGCCCTGGCCGTGGCCGCCCCCGCACGAACCGCTCCCCGCGACCGACGGCCGTCCCCGGCACCCCGATGCCGGAGGAGGTTCTGTGGACCGTCCCCGAAACGGGCATGCCCACCTTCGCCGAGCTCAGGTTGCCCGAGCCGGTGCTGCGGGCGCTGGAGGCGGAGGGCTTCACCGAACCGTTCCCGATCCAGGCCGCGAGCCTGCCCGAGACGCTGACCGGCCGTGACCTGCTCGGTCGCGGCCAGACCGGCTCGGGCAAGACGCTGGCCTTCGGGCTCGCGCTGCTGTCCCGGCTCGCCGGTGGCCGCGCTCAGGCCCGTCGCCCGCGCGGCCTCGTGCTGGTGCCCACGCGTGAGCTGGCCCAGCAGGTCGTCGACGCGCTCACCCCGTTCGCCCGGGCCCTGAACCTGAAGACGACGGCGGTCGTCGGCGGCATGTCGTTCAACCGCCAGGCCGACGCGCTGCAGCGCGGGGTGGACCTGCTGGTCGCCACGCCCGGCCGGCTCACCGACCACACCAACCAAGGCACCTGCGACCTCTCCGAGGTCGCGGTCACCGCGATCGACGAGGCCGACCGGATGGCCGACATGGGCTTCCTGCCCCAGGTCCGGGCGATCCTCGACCTCACCGCCTCCGACGGGCAGCGGCTGCTGTTCTCCGCGACCCTCGACGGCGACGTCGCCACCCTCGTCAGCCGGTACCTGCACGATCCGGTGACCCGTGCCGTCGCGTCCGCGGCTGCGCCCGTGGAGACGATGGACCACCACGTGCTGCTGGTGGACAACGCCGTCAAGCCCCGCGTCGTCACCGAGGTCGCTGCCCGCGATGGCCGCACCATCCTGTTCGTTCGCACCAAGCACGGCGTCGACCGACTGGTGAAGCACCTGCGCCGGGACGGCATCGCCGCCGGCGCGCTGCACGGCGGCAAGGCCCAGAACGCACGCAACAGGGCCATCACCGAGTTCAAGGAGGGGCGCACGCCCGTCCTGGTCGCCACTGACGTGGCGGCCCGCGGTATCCACGTCGACGACGTCAGCCTGGTCGTGCACGTCGACCCGCCGGCCGACCCGAAGGACTACCTGCACCGGGCCGGACGCACGGCCCGTGGCGGCGACTCGGGCACCGTGGTCACGATGGTCACGACGGCCGAGCGGCGTGACGTCGACCGGTTGATGCGCCAGGCCGGGGTCCGCGCGACGCTGAGCGAGGTCTTCCCCGGTGACGCCGAGCTCATCCGGATCACCGGGGCCCGCATGCCCAGCGGCATCCCCGTCCCGGAGCCGGAGCGTCCGATCCAGGCTCCGCATAGCGGCGGCCGCCGCTCCCGGGGGCAGGCCCGCCAGGGCGGTGGGCGCGGTCAGGGCGGCCGGTCGGGCTCGCGCCCGCGGCAGCGCGACACAGCCGCCTGATAGCTGTTCATCGCGTCACGGCGCGGCATCCCCTTCCGGGTGCCGCGCCGTTCGCGTCTGCGGGCAAGGTCGCCGGAGGGGGATCCCGGCCCGGGGTGCCGCGCCTGCGGGCGCGGTCGCAGCCCGACCTCGGCGTGATCCCCCGGTCACCCGGGCGACCGGTGAGGCCCCCTGAGCGCGGTAGGGCTCAGGCCAGACCGAGCACCGAGAGGGCCATCCGCGCGGCCGGCCCGCCGGCGTCCTCGGCCACGGCGAGCGCCGCCGGGACGTCGAGATCGTCGAGCAGCGCCGCGGTGACGGCCTCGGCCGCGGCGGAGGTGTCTTCACCGACGCCGTGTGACGCGGCGGAGTAGAGCCGGTGCAACCGCGCGGCGGCCTCCTCGAGCGCCGCCGGCCGGTAGTCCCACGGCTGCGCCCACGGCCGGTCGATCAGCAGCAGCCGCAGCACCGCCGCCGACCAGCTCTCCAGCACGTCGGAGACCAGCACCAGGTTCCCGGCCGACTTCGCCATCTTCTGCCCGTCGACCTGCACCGTTCCCACGTGCAGCCAGGCGCGGGCGAACGGCGTCACCCCGGTCACCGCCTCGGCCATGGCCGCCTCGTAGGCGTGGTGCGGGAACCGCAGATCGGCGCCGCCCACGTGCAGGTCGAGCGCCGGGCCGAGCGTGGTCAGGGACATCGCCGCGCACTCGGCGTGCCAGCCGGGCCGCCCCTCCCCCCAGGGGCTGGGCCAGGCCGGCTCACCGGGCCCGGCGGCCCGCCACAGCACGACGTCGGCCGGGTCCTCGCGGTCGTCGTCGAGACGCTCGCCGAACTCCACCGCGAGGGTGCGGGCGGCAGCCGGGTCCAGTCCGGCCCGCTCGGGCACGCCGGCGCCGCGGAAGTACACCGTCCCACCCCGCCGGTAGGCGGCGCTGTTCTCCAGCAACGCAGCGGCCAGCGTGACGACCTGCCTGACGTGCACGTGCGCCCGCGGCTCGTAGGTGGGCCTGCGCACGCCGAGCGCGGCCATGTCGCGGTCGAAACGGAACTGCTGGACCGCCGCGAAACTGTCGAAGCGCGCCCCGGCCCGCGCCGCGGCCGCATCCAGGACGTCGTCGACGTCGGTGACGTTGCGGCAGACGTCCACCTCGACACCGAGGTGGCGCAGCACCCGCGCGGCCACGTCGGCCCACACGAAGGTGGCCGCATGCCCGAGGTGGGTGGTGTCGTACGGGGTGATCCCGCAGACGTACATCCGGGCCCGGCCGACGACGGGCAGCGGCCGGCCACCGATGCGCAGCACGTCAACGCACCTGATCGGCGCCGCGGCGGGCCGCACGGCGCAACTGGATGATGCGACCGGTGCCCGGGATGGCCACCAGCAGCACCCCGGCGATCGCGGCCAGCAGCAACGCGACGCCGGTGGGCAGGGTGCCCGTCGCACCCAGGAAGTTGATCTGCACCGGCCCCAGGTTCTGCAGGATGAAGATCAGCAGCAGGAGCAGGACCAGCGCGGACAGGATCAGCCCGACCCACAGTCCGCTGACCCGGGTGCGATTCACCCCGGTCGGGACCGGCCGGGTGGGAGCATCCCCGGTGCCGTCGGGGGTGGCCCCGCCGCGCAGCGGCATCGTCGGTCCCCCGTCCGGGGCGACGGTCGCCGGGCGCATCGCCGGGTCCGTGGCCGGGTCGGCGTGGGGATCTGCCGGGCCGACACTGCCGTACGCGGGCGGCCCCCCGGCGGGGTCCGCTTCCACCTGACGACTCCGGTCGTCGCTCATCGGTGCGCCCCTCTCGGTCGAAAGATCGCCGTCGGCGCGAAGTATCCCGCAACCCGGCCCCGGACACGGGTCACGGTCGGTTGGCTTTCCGCCACGGACCGGGCGAGTCGCGGGATTCCGGTGCGCGACTCGCGGTGTCCTCAGCGCGCGGGGCGGCGCATCGGCAGGTGCGCGACACCGTCCCAGTCGTACACCGGGCCGGTGGCCTCGAAACCGAAGCCACGGTAGAAGTCGCCGAGGTGCTCCTGGGCGTCGAGCACGCAGGCACCGTCGCCGACCTCCGCGAGCACGGCCTCCATCAGCCGCTTGCCGAGGCCCCGGCCGCGCGCGCATCGGGCGGTGCACAGCCGCCCGACCCGGTAGTCGCCGTCAGCCTCCTTGAGCAGCCGAACGCAGCCGAGGACGGGCTCGGGGTGACCGGATCCGGCCAGCCAGTAGTGCCGGGCCCGCGGCTCGAGATCACGACCGTCGAGTTCACCGTAGGCACAGGCCTGCTCGACGACGAACACGTCGACCCGCAGCCGCAACAGCTCGTACAGCGTGGTCACGTCCAGGTCCAGGGCCCAGGACCGGCGGACGGTCGCGGCCATCGTCTCGCTGGTCACAGCCTCTGCCTACCAGATCGGCCGCGGTGTCGCAGGCGGCGGGCGGGTGCGGAGGTTAGCCTCACCGGGTGCGCCATCACGATCTCGTCGTCATCGGCACCGGTTCCGGCAACTCCATCATCGACAGCCGATTCGACGACCTCGACGTCGCCATCATCGAGCACGGCGTGTTCGGCGGCACGTGCCTGAACGTCGGCTGCATCCCGACCAAGATGTTCGTCTACGCCTCCGACGTGGCCGAGGCCGTCCGGCACGCGAGCCGCTACGGCGTCGACGCGAGCATCGACAAGGTCCGCTGGACCGACATCCGGGACCGGGTGTTCGCCCGGATCGACCCGATCTCCGAGGGCGGCCGCGAGTACCGGGTCGACCCCGAGCGCACCCCCAACGTCACCGCGTACTTCGGCCACGCCCGCTTCACCGGGCCGAAGGCGCTGGTCGTCGACCGCACCGACGGCACCGGGTCCGACGAGATCACCGCCGACCGGATCGTGATCGCGGCCGGCAGCCGGCCGGTCGTGCCGCCGCCGGTCGCCGAGTCGGGGGTGCCGTTCGAGACCTCCGACACGATCATGCGGCTGGGCTCGCTGCCCGAGCGGCTGCTGATCCTGGGGGGCGGCTTCATCGCCGCGGAGTTCGCGCACGTCTTCTCGGCGCTGGGCACCGACGTCTCCGTCGTGGCGCGCAGCGGACAGTTGCTGCGCCACCAGGACGAGCTCATCGCGGACCAGTTCACCAAGCTCGCCCGACAGCGCTGGGAGACCCACCTGGGACTCGACGTCGAGCGCGTCACCGGGGGCGACGGCGAGGTGCACCTGCACCTGTCCGGCGGGGGGACGGTTCACGGCGACACCCTGCTGGTCGCCACGGGACGGGTCCCCAACAGCGACCGGCTGGACCTCGACAAGGCCGGTATCCCCGTCCACGACGACGGCCGCATCGTGGTGGACGCGCAGCAGCGCACACCCGTCGAGGGTGTGTTCGCGCTGGGCGACGTCAGCTCCCCGTACCAGCTCAAGCATGTCGCCAACCACGAGTCGAAGGTTGTCGCGCACAACCTGGCACACCCGGACGCACCGCGGCAGACCGACCACCGGTTCGTCCCGTCGGCGGTGTTCACCGACCCGCAGATCGCCGCGGTCGGGCTCACCGAGGCGCAGTGCCGCCAGCAGGGTCTCGACTGCACGGTCAAGGTGCAGGAGTACGGCCACGTCGCCTACGGCTGGGCGATGGAGGACCTCACCGGGTTCTGCAAGGTGATCGCCGAGCGCGGCACCGGGCGACTGCTCGGCGCACACATCATGGGCCCGCAGGCGTCGTCGATCATCCAGCCACTGATCCAGGCGATGTCGTTCGGGCTGGACGCGCGCACGATGGCGACCGGGCAGTACTGGATCCACCCGGCCCTGCCCGAGGTGGTGGAGAACGCCCTCCTCGGGCTGGAGATCTAAGTCGCATCTGCGAAGCATGCCCTTACCATGAGGCGGCCGATCCGGGCAGGCCCGGACACCGAACGTCTCGGTGCGGCCGTGCCGTGACACCGATGCCCACTTCCCATCCGACCCGTGAGGTGCCCGCCCATGACCGTTGCCGACAGCCCCGCACGGCCCGCTTCCGCAGCGCCGTCCGCGCCGTCCGGGGCCAAGCCGGTCCTCGACGGGACGCGCGGGTTACCGCAGCAGATCGGCGTCTACGTCTTCGTCATCGTCCCGCTGCTCGCGCTGGTCGCCGCCGTCCCGTTCGCCTGGGGCTGGGGTCTGGGCTGGACCGACGTCGTGATCGCCGGAGTGTCCTACGTGCTCAGCGGGCTCGGCATCACCGTCGGCTACCACCGCTACTTCACCCACGGCTCGTTCAAGGCCAACCGGCCACTGCGGATCGCACTGGCGGTCTCGGGGAGCCTGGCCATGCAGGGACCGGTCATCGACTGGGTGGCCGATCACCGGCGTCACCACGCGTTCTCCGACAAGGAGGGCGACCCGCACTCGCCGTGGCTCTACGGCACCGGGCCGGCCGCTCTGGTCAAGGGCTTCTGGCACTCGCACATGGGCTGGCTGTTCGACCGCGACCAGACCAACGAGGAGCGCTTCACCCCCGACCTTCTCGCCGACGCCGACATCCGCCGGGTGGACCGGCTGTTCGGCCTGTGGAGCGTGCTGACGCTGCTGGTGCCGGCATTGCTGGGCGGGCTGCTGACCTGGTCGTGGTGGGGCGCGCTGACCGCGTTCTTCTGGGGCGGGCTGGTCCGGGTCGCGCTCCTGCACCACGTCACCTGGTCGATCAACTCGGTCTGTCACATGTGGGGCGACCGGCCCTTCGCCGCACGCGATCACTCCGCCAACGTGTGGCCGCTGGCGATCGCGTCGTTCGGCGAGTCGTGGCACAACCTGCACCACGCCGATCCGACGTGCGCCCGGCACGGCGTCAAGCGCGGCCAGGTCGACATCTCGGCCCGGGTCATCTGGGCGTTCGAGAAGCTGGGCTGGGCGACGTCGGTGCGCTGGCCCACGCAGCGCCGCCTCGACCGGCTGGCCAAGGAGAAGTAGCCCTACCCACGGGCCCGCCCCGGCCGTGATCAGCGGAACCGGGACATCTGCTGCCCCGGTGCGTCGGATGTCCCGGAACCGGTGATCACGCGGCGGCCGCGCGACGCCGGGAAGGCCAGGTCGATCCGGCAGGCGCCGAAGGGATGCCCCAGCGCCCAGCCCGTCACCCCGGCCGCGCGCAGGATCGCCACCAGGAGTCGCTCGGCCGCCGAGTCGGCGCGGTCCGCGGCGGCGACGAGCAGCCGGCCGGCCGCCGAGGACCCGTGGCGGCCCATGTTGCGGCAGTACGCCCGGTACACCGCCGGGAAACGGACGTGCCGCCCGGATTCGGGCCTCGTCGGTGTGGCGGTGCCCGCCGACCAGGTAGATCCCGGGATGGGGGCGCTCCCAGGCCTCCTGACGAGCCCGTCGGTGCACGGTGTCGGCCGACATCCCGCACGCGACGGCCTGGGCGAGGCTGATCACGCCGGCCTGCCGGCTCAGCAGATGGTCCAGACGCATCGGACCAGCATCGACGGGCCCGGCGCGCCACGGGCCCGATTCGCAGAACCCGCCGACCAGGATCAGCGGAATCGGGACATCCGCTGCGCCGGTGCGTCGGATGTCCCGCACTCGATGATCATGGTGGGCCAGGCCCGCGTGGACCGGGCCGGACGGGGTCCGGGCTCAGCTGGCCGGGCGCTCCTCGGCCGACACCGACGCGTCGGCCGCTGGCGTCTCGCCCACCGGCGCGTCAGCCGACGGCGGAGCGTCGGCCAGGGGCGCGGGTGGCCCGGACGGCACCGGCCGCACGGCTTCCGGGTCGTAGGGCTGCGCGGGCGGCTCCTCCCCGCGCACCTCGGCCACCAGCCCGGTGACCGCGGCCATGATCTTCGCCGTCGCAGCGTCGAGGTTCGTGCGGGTCCGCGGCTTGCCCGCGAACTCCGACAGGTCCACCGGGGGTCCGGCGAGCAGCGTCACCCGCCGCCGCGGCCACAGCCGGGGGCGGGTGCTGTCCGCGGGCAGGACGTCCTGGGTTCCCCAGTTCGCCACCGGGATCACCGGCACCCCCGTCACCATCGCGATCCGCCCGATGCCGTTCTTCGCCTTCATCGGCCAGCCGTCCGGGTCACGGGTGTAGGTCGCCTCCGGATAGAACGCCACGACCTCCCCGCGCTTGAGCGCCTCGATCGCGCCGCGGTAGGCGTCACCGGCCCGCAGCGACTCGCGATGCACCGGGATGTGTCCGCCGCCGCCCAGCACCGAGCGCACGACGGGCGTCCGCCACAGGTCGGCCTTGGCCAGGTACCGCGGCATCCGGCCGTGCGAGATCACGAACGCGGTGTCGAAGATCGGGTCGGAGGACGACACGTGGTTGATCGCGAGCAGCGCGCCGCCGGTGCGCGGGATGTGGTGACCGCCCCGCCAGCCGAGCCTCGTGAACAGCATCACGAACGGCCAGATCACCTCGATCGCGAGTCCGAACCAGAACCCGGACCCTCGGCGACGCCGGCGCACCGTCAGCACCAGCTTCTGCCAGGTGGTCAGTGGTACATCCGATGTGGACCCGGCCGCGGACACGGGCATGCGCTCCTCCAGGGTCGCCCCGCGTCGTCGCGGACTCTTCGCGCCGGCGTGGGAGAGGTGGTGTCGACCGGAATCCTCGCGCACGGTCGCCGCGCGGGTCCCGCCGGACCACGCGATGATCTCAGGCGCGTGAGGTCAGGGCTACCCGCTGCTGTCCGACCTGGGCGGCACGGTGGCCGAGGAGATGGGCGCGTGGCGCTGGTGGCCGCCCGCGGCCTGCGCACCCGCCGATGCACGTTCGTCATCGGGCAGGACCGGACCATCCTCCACGCCATCGCGAGCGAGACGAAGTTCGACCTGCACGCCGACGAGGCGTTGGAGGTCCTCAGGAAGCACCAGGCCGGCACGCCGTTCAGGAGTCCTGAGGCGCCGCCGTCCGGACGCCTGCCGGCACCCCCGGCAGGCCGTCCAGACTGGTCGCGTTCTTCTTCGCGTGGTAGGCGTCCAGCATCTCCGGCGTCTTTCCGACGGCCCAGGAGTCCAGGAGATCGCGCTCGGCGCGCAGGTCCATCGTGGGCACGGCGAACCCGCACGAGTCCGACACCCGGGTCACGTCCACGGTGATCACCGAACGGGTCTGCACCCGGCGGCTCGTGCCGGCCTCGCCGAACTGCCCCAGGGTGGCGTCGAAGCCGGGCTCGCCGTTGATCACCACCCGGCCGGTGCCGTGCAGGCGGACGATGTTCGGCGGGCCGTCGAACGCGCAGAACATGACGCAGATCCGGCCGTTCTCGCGCAGGTGCGCCAGGGTCTCGACCCCGCTGCCCGTGAGATCCACGTACGCGAACGTCCGCTCGCCCAGGACCCGGAACGTACCGGTGGTCCCCTTGGGCGAGACGTTCACGAAGCCGTCGGCGGACAGCGGTGCGGTGGCGACGAAGAACATCGGCTGCGCCTCGATCCAGGCCGCCAGCTTCGGGCTGATTCCGTCGTAGACCTTCGCCATGATCGCAGCGTACGGCCGATCAGGGCTGGGTCAGGATCTCCACGCCGTCGGCGGTGACCAGGACCGTGTGCTCGAACTGGGCGGTGCGCTTGCGGTCCTTGGTGACGACGGTCCAGTCGTCGTCCCAGATGTCGTAGTCGATCGTGCCGAGGGTGATCATCGGCTCGATCGTGAACGTCATCCCCGGCTCCAGGACCGTGTGCACGTCGGGCTGGTCGTAGTGCAGCACCACCAGCCCGCTGTGGAACGACCGGCCGATGCCGTGCCCGGTGAAGTCGCGGACGACGCCGTAGCCGAACCGCTTCGCGTAGGACTCGATGACCCGGCCGACGACGTTCAGCTCGCGGCCGGGACGCACCGCCCTGATCGCGCGCATCGTGGCCTCGTGGGTGCGCTCGACGAGCAGCCGGTCCTCCTCGTACACGTCGCCGGCGAGGAACGTCGCGTTCGTGTCGCCGTGCACACCGCCGATGTAGGCCGTGACGTCGATGTTGACGATGTCGCCGTCCTGGATGACGGTCGAGTCCGGGATGCCGTGGCAGATGACCTCGTTGAGGCTCGTGCAGCACGACTTCGGGAAGCCCCGGTAACCCAGCGTCGACGGGTACGCGTCGTGGTCGACCAGGAACTCGTGCACCACGCGGTCGATCTCGTCCGTCGTCACCCCGGGCGCGACGGCGGCGCCGCCGACCTGCAGCGCCTGCGCCGCGATCCGCCCGGCCACCCGCATCGCCTCGATGGTCTCCGGGGTCTGCACGTCGGAGTCCCGGTTCTTCGCCGGCGCCTTCTTGCCGACGTACTCCGGGCGCGGGATGTGCGCCGGGACCGGACGGGTGGGCGTGATCGAGCCGGGGACGAGCAGGGTGCGCGCGTGCATGGACTCCAGCTTAAGCCGCGTTTCCGGGTGGGCGCGTGGTGACGGTCCTCGCCGCCGGCCGCCTCAGCCCAGGGCGCGGTCCGAGCGGCGGGCTGCGACCCGGGAGACCACCGCGGCCAGTCCGCGCCAGCCGAGCAGCAGCACCGCCAGCGAGACGATCGTGACGATCGCGAAACCCAGCGGGAGCCGACCGGTGAAGGCGGCGCGCAGCGCGAGCCCCAGCACTGCCGTGCCGGCGAGCGCCACCGCACCGGCTTTCAGGCCGGTCGGCCGGGATCGCACCCAGGGCGTGGCCCAGGCGACGGCGAGACCGACGAGGAAGGGCGCGGCCGTACCGAGCAGGCCGAGGAGGTCACCCGCCGACGCGTGGCTGGCCCGCCCGGCCGCCGCGAACACCACGACGGCGACGACGTCGGCCGCGAGCGCGAGCACCGGGATCCGGCTGTGCTGTCCCTGGGACACGCACCCAGGGTAGGCGCCCCGGCGGACCAGGGGTCAGCCGGTGACGGCCAGGAACCGCTGCGCGGCGGTGACCGCGGGAGTCGAGGCCCCGGCGTCGACGACGAGCACCGCCAGCGCGACGTCACCTCGGTAGCCGACGAACCAGCCGTGCGACCGGCTGCCGTCGTCGGTGAACTCCGCGGTCCCGGTCTTGCCGTACATCTCCCCCAGCCCGGCCAGCACGGACGCGGTGCCCTCGGTGACCACCTCGCGCATCATCGGCCGCACCTGGTCGAGCACGGCCGGCGCGGGCTGGGTCGCGGCGCGCAGCACCTCGGTGGGCCGGTCGGCGATGAGCTGTGGAACGACGGGCGCGCCGTGGGCCACGGTCGCCGCGACGAGCGCCATCCCGAACGGGCTGGCCAGCACCTGGCCCTGCCCGAAGCCGTTCTCGGCCCGTTGCACCTCGTCGGGCGCGGGCGGCACGGAACCGGTGATCGTGAGCAGGCCGGGAACCCGGTAGTCGGCGCCGAGCCCGAGCTGCAGGGCCGCGCCCGGCAGCGCATCGGGCCCCAGCTGGGCGCCGAGCTGCGCGAACGTGGTGTTGCAGGACCGCGCGAACGCGCGCCCGAACGGGACCGTGCCCAGGTCGAAGCGGTCGAAGTTGGGCACCAGCCGGCCACCGATCACCGTTGTGCCCGGGCACGGCACCGGCGAACCGGCCACCAGCCCGTCCTCCTCGACGGCCGCCACCGCCGTGACGATCTTGAAGGTGGAGCCGGGTGGGAAGCGGCCGGTGAAGGCCAGCGGGCCGGCCGCGTCCGCCGGGCCGTTCTGCGCCGCCGCGAGCAGGTCACCGGTGGAGGGCTGCACCGCGACGAGCACGGCCTGCTGCGGCAGGGACTCGACGGCGTCCTCGGCGGCGGCCTGCAGCGCGCGGTCCATCCGCACCGCCACCGTGGTCCCCGGGGTCGGCGGCTGCTCGGTGAGCGTGCGCACGGTGTCCCCGGAGGCGTCGACGATCCGCACCGACCAGCCCGGCACGCCGTCGACCTGCGGGGCCACCTCCGTGCGGACCCCCGGCAGGATCTGGCGGGCGAACCCCGCGTCGGGGGCGAGCAGCCGCGAGGACGTCGTGAACCGCACCCCGGGCAGGTCGTAGATCGCGTTCTTGACGCTCTGGTAGTCGGTCTCCCGCAGCACGGCGACCGAGTAGGCCTGGCCGTCCGGGGTCCGGGCCGTGCCGTCCGTGATCGTCCGGGCGGTGATCGCGGGGTCGATCGGGCCGAGGGCCCTGGCGAGGGCACCGGTCACCGCAGGCAGGTCCCCGGCGGCCTGCCGGTCCAGCAGCACGTTGACGACGGTCGTGGGGGCGAGCAGCGGCACCCCGTTGCGGTCGACGACCGGGGCGGGCTCGGGCGCGTCGGTGCTCAGCGCGAGCCGCTGCCGGGCCGCGAGCGCAGGGTGCACGACCGTCGGCGTCCAGTGCACGTTCCAACCGACCTCGCTCTGCGGGGCGGGGTGCAGCTCCAGCCCGCCGAGGTAGGTCCAGTGCCGGCCCCCACCCAGATCCCAGTCCAGGCTCACCGAGGCCGTCGCGCGGTCGGCCGCGGTACGGACCTGGCCGACCTCCGCGGCGAGCCCGGCCGGGGCGAGGGCCTGGCGGACCGCGGTGAGCTGCTCTGCGGCGGCCCTCGGATCGTCGGTCAGCTCCGCGGCTCGGGCGTCGTCGCCGCTCGCCCAGGCGGTCAGGAAGGCCTGGGCCGCGGCGTCGGGCCCGTCGTCGCGGAACAGCCCGCAGCCCGCCGCCACGACGACAAGCAGGAGAGTGACCAGCACTGCGGCGATCCGGACGGTCGGGCGACCGGCAGGGCGGTCGGGCACGGGCACACCGGCGAGTATTCCGAAGATCGCGTCGGAACAGCACGATTGCGAAGCCGCCGATCTGGGTGAACCCGTCCCGGGTCCGGCGCGGGCGGCACCCGCCGCCTGTCATGATCATCGCCGTGTTCCCGCCGCTCGACGGGGATCAGCGAGGATCAGAACAGCACCGTGGCGAAACTGCCGATCTGGGTGAACCCGATGCGGTCGTAGGTCGCGCGGGCGACGTGGTTGAACCCGTTCACGTACAGGCTGGAGATCCGCCCGAGCGCGGCGAGTCGTTCGGCGACGGCCGCGGTACCCGCCGTGCCCAGGCCGTGTCCGCGCCGCGCGGGGTGCACCCACACTCCCTGGATCTGCCCGACCTGCGACGACAGTGCCCCGATCTCGGCCTTGAACACGACCTC
This sequence comes from Pseudonocardia mahuensis, assembly GCF_018531475.1. Lineage (GTDB taxonomy): Bacteria > Actinomycetota > Actinomycetes > Mycobacteriales > Pseudonocardiaceae > Pseudonocardia. Next base: position 10,555 of record NZ_JAHDTG010000077.1, on the reverse strand, counting down.
GTCGCCCTCGAACCGGGCGAACGCCCGGCCGGCCGAGACCAGCTCGGCGACCCGCGCGCGGTAGCCGGCGCCGCCGTCCCCGGCGCGGGGGTCGATGCCGACCTCCTCGGTGAACATCGCCACCGCGGCGGGGAGGTACCGGTCGAGCTCGTCGGGCCGGACCGGGCGGACCCAGGGATCCGGCACCACCGCGGGGGGCCCGGCGAGCACCATCAGCGGCTGGTCGGCACGGACCTCACGGGCCGGGGCCCAGCTGCCGGCCAGGTCGTCCCACAACGGCAGGACCAGCTCGGCCCGGCCCACCAGCGAGGAGCAGCTCCGTCCGTGGCGCCGGGCACGATCGGCGAAACTGCGCAGCGCCGAGCGCTGCCCGCGCAGCGGCACGAGGTTCGCCCCCGAGAAGCACAACCCGTCCAGCCGGGAGCCGACGGCCCAGAGCTCACCGCCGAGACGCCAAGGATCCAGACCGGCGATCTCGATCCGGGCCGCGACCATGCACGCCGCGACGGGGTCGGCATCCAGGGCCGCTCGCACACCGGCACGGTCACGATCGTCGAGCAGCCGGGCACCGGCAACTCTGAGCACCCTCTAACGGTGCCACACCGAGGTGGTGGTGCCCATCTCAGGCTCGTTCAACACGTCGGCTCCGCTCGTGTAATGGGCTCCGGGCGGCCCCGATGCGCGGCCTCGCCCCGCTCAGCCGACGCTGCCGATGCGCGGCCTCGCTCCGCTCAGCCGACGGTGACCTGCGGCTCGCCCTCGGACTCCATCGTCTCCGCGATCTTGAGCGCCTCCTCGATCAGCGTCTCCACGATCGCGTGCTCGGGGACGGTCTTGATGACCTCGCCCTTGACGAAGATCTGGCCCTTGCCGTTGCCCGAGGCGACACCGAGGTCGGCCTCCCGGGCCTCCCCCGGGCCGTTGACGACACAGCCCATGACGGCCACCCGCAGCGGGACCTCCATGCCGGTGAGCCCGGCGGTGACCTCGTCGGCGAGCTTGTAGACGTCGACCTGGGCCCGGCCGCACGACGGGCAGGACACGATCTCCAGCTTGCGCGGGCGCAGGTTCAGCGACTGCAGGATCTGGGTGCCGACCTTGATCTCCTCGACCGGCGGGGCCGACAGCGAGACCCGGATCGTGTCACCGATGCCCTTGCTCAGCAGCGCCCCGAACGCGACGGCCGACTTGATCGTCCCCTGGAACGCCGGCCCCGCCTCGGTGACGCCGAGGTGAAGCGGGTAGTCGCACTGCTCGGCCAGCAGCTCGTAGGCGCGCACCATGACCACCGGGTCGTTGTGCTTGACCGAGATCTTGACGTCGTGGAAGTCGTGCTCGGCGAACAGGCTCGCCTCCCACAACGCCGACTCCACCAGCGCCTCCGGCGTGGCCTTGCCGTACTTGGCCAGCAGCCGCTTGTCCAGCGAGCCGGCGTTGACGCCGATCCGGATCGGGGTGCCGTGGTCGCGCGCGGCGGCCGCGATCTCCTTGACCTGGTCGTCGAACTTGCGGATGTTGCCCGGGTTCACCCGCACCGCCGCGCAGCCCGCCTCGATCGCGGCGAAGACGTACTTCGGCTGGAAGTGGATGTCGGCGATCACCGGGATCTGCGACTTGCGCGCGATCGCCGGCAGCGCGTCGGCGTCGTCCTGGGACGGGCACGCCACCCGGACGATGTCGCAGCCCGCGGCGGTGAGCTCGGCGATCTGCTGCAGCGTGGCGTTGACGTCGGCGGTCAGCGTCGTGGTCATCGACTGCACGGTGATCGGGTGGTCACTGCCGACCCCGACCGGTCCGACCTGCAGCTGCCGGGTCTTCCGGCGGGCCGCGAGAGTAGGTGCGGGGGGCGCTGGCATACCCAGGGAGACGCTCACGACGTCCAGTATCCCTGGCGGGCGAGGCACCCGCCGCTCGCCGTGTCCCGCCCCACCCCGTGTGCGGAGATCGTCGCCGGAACAGAGTTGTCCGCGCACGGAGCGGCTCACGTGCGGCCGCGGCGCTCCTGGGCCTCCTGCAGCGTCGAGGAGTGCGGCAGCCAGGTGGCCAGCTCCACCGGCCAGCCGTCGGCCTCCAGGATCTCGACGACGGCCGGGTCGTCGTCCAGCACCGAGGCCACCGTCCGGGACCGGGCCAGCTTGCGCAGCACCTGCCGCTTCATCATCCGGGCCGGCCGGTAGTCGTCGTCCGAGCGCATGTACAGCGGGTCGGTGGGCAGGCCGTGCCGGGACAGCCAGCGCTCGGTGAGCCGCCGGTTCCGCTCCGGGCGTCCCGTCAGGTACACGACGTCGTGGTCCAGCAGCGCCGCGCGCAGCCGCGCCGCGCCCTCCTCCAGCAACGGGTCGCGGTCGGCCGAGGAGAAGAATCGCTCCCAGCGTTGCGGCCGGTCCTGCAGGTGGTGCAACCGGTGACTGACGTCGGCGAGCACGCCGTCGATGTCGAACACGGCCAGGGGACGGCCATCGAGATCCTCGCGTCCACTCACCGGGCCAGTATCGCGGAACCGAATGGGCCACCTTTGGACGGCGCTTCGACAGCACTCCGTGATGTCGAGCACGACAACCGCTCGGTCCCTCAGGTGAGCCGGACCGGGTTGATGACGTCGGCGATGAACAGCAGCGCGCTCCACGCGACGAAGATCAGCGCCACCGTGTAGGCCACCGGCATCAGCTTCGCGACGTCGACCGGCCCGGGGTCCGGCTTGCCGCGCAGCCTCGCGATCCGCCGCTTCACGGCCTCCCAGATGGCCGGGAAGATCTGGCCGCCGTCCAGCGGCGGGATCGGCAGCAGGTTGAACAGGAACAGCGACACGTTGACCAGCGCGAGCAGCGTCAGCATCGCGGCGATCTCCTGGCCGGGCGGGGCGTCCATCGCGAGGATCTCGCCGCCGATCCGGGAGGCCCCGACGATGCCGACCGGGGAGTCCTGGGAGCGGTCCTCGCCGAGGAAGACGGCGCCGAAGATGTGCGGGACGCGCTCGGGGAGCCGGATCAGCGCCTGGCCCACGTGGCCGACGACGCTGCCGATCTGCTCGCCGACCGCGGCCAGGTCCTGACGCTGCACCTGCTGGACGGGGCTCAGACCCAGGAAGCCGCCCTGCACGATCTGCTCCGGATCGTCCAGGTTGCGCAGCTCGGTGGACACCAGCGTCGGGGTCAGCTCCAGCAACCGGCCCTCGCGCTCGACCGTCACCGCGACCGTGCCCGACGAACTCCGGATGGCCTCCTGGAGATCGGACCAGTCGTCGTAGGACCGGCCGTCGAAGGCGACGATCCGGTCGCCCGCCCGGAACTCGGCGGCGGCGGCCGGGGTGGGGGGCGCGCCGGGCGGGCACGCGTCGGTGGTGGCCGTGGCCGGCACGACGCACGCACTGACCGCGCTCACCGTCGTCGTCGGAGTCAGGGTGCCGAAGCCCATCAGCACGATCGCGAACAGCACGACGGCGAGGATCAGGTTCATCGCAGGCCCGGCGAACATCACGATGATCCGCTTCCAGGGCGCCCGCAGGTAGAACTGCCGGTGGGCGTCCTGGGGCAGCACGTCCATCGCGGAGGCCTGCCGCGCGTCGTCGATCAGGCCCTGGAACGGCCCGGTGCGCCGGCTGCGGCCCAGCGTCTCGCCCCTGGCGGGCGGAATCATCCCGATCATCCGGATGTAGCCGCCGAGCGGGATCGCCTTGACCCCGAACTCCGTCTCCCCGACCCGGCGCGACCACAGCGTCTTGCCGAAACCGACCATGAACTCCGGGACCTTGATGCCGAACCACTTGGCGGTGGCGAAGTGGCCGAGCTCGTGCCATGCGATCGAGAACATGATCCCGATGAAGAAGATGACGATCCCGGTCACGGTCATGATCATCGAGACACCTCGTCACGCTCGAGGGCCCGTTCGCGGGCGTGCGCCCGTGCCCATTCCTCGGCAGCCAGCACGTCGCCCACGGTAACCGGATCGCGTGACCACCCGTCCGCGGCTTCCAGTGTGCGTTCGACGACGTCGGTGATACCGAGGTACGGCAGCACCCCCGCGACGAACGCCGCCACCGCCTCCTCGTTGGCCGCGTTGAACACCGCGGGCAGGCAGCCGCCGACCGTCCCGGCCGCACGGGCGAGCCGCACCCCGGGGAACGCGTCGTCGTCGAGCGGCTCGAACGTCCAGCTCGCCGGGGAGTCCCAGGTGCAGGCCGCGGCGACCCCCGGCACCCGCTCGGGCCAGCCCAGCGCGAGCGCGATCGGCAGCCGCATGTCCGGCGGGCCGGCCTGCGCGAGAGTCGAGCCGTCGACGAACGTGACCATCGAGTGCACGATCGACTGCGGGTGCACGACGACGTCGATGCGCTCGTAGGGCACCCCGAACAGCAGGTGCGCCTCGATCAGCTCGAGGCCCTTGTTCACCAGCGTCGCGGAGTTGATCGTGACGACCGGGCCCATGTCCCAGGTCGGGTGCTTCAGCGCGTCGGCGACGGTGACGTGCTCGAGGTCGACGCGCCGGCGGCCGCGGAACGGCCCGCCCGACGCGGTGAGCACCAGCCGGGCCACCTCCGCGTCGCTGCCGCCGCGCAGGCACTGGGCCAGCGCCGAGTGCTCGGAGTCGACCGGGACGATCTGTCCGGGCTTCGCCGCCCCGGTGACCAGCGCTCCCCCGGCGACCAGGGACTCCTTGTTGGCCAGCGCGAGCGTCGCGCCGGATTCCAGCGCGGCGAGGGTCGGGCCCAGCCCGCGGGAGCCGGTGACGCCGTTGAGGACGACGTCGGCCGGGGTGGTCGCGGTCAGCTCCGTCGCCGCGTCGGGCCCGGCCAGCACCTCGACGCCCGGCAGTTCGGCCCGCAGCGTCGCGGCCACGTCCTCGCGGGCCACCGCGACCCGGGGCACCCGGTGCGCCCGGACCTGCTCCACCAGCAGTTCCGGGGACCCGCCGCCCGCCGCCAGCCCGGCGACGGTGAACCGGTCGACGGCGCCCGCGACGACGTCCAGCGCCTGGGTGCCGATCGACCCGGTCGACCCCAGCACGAGAACGGACCGGCCGGCCGGATGCGCCGTCGTCGTGCTCTTCACGTCACTCATCACCACACATCATCCCCGGCACGGGGTTGTGCGACGATGAGGCCCAGGAGATCGTCAGGGATCGGCCGGCCCCGGCCGGCACGGCAAGCGGGAGGACGGCGTGGCGAGGAACTCACGGGAGCTGGCACAGCGACCGGCGGTCGACCCCTTGGACGAGCCCTCCGCGGAGTGGGGTTGGCACGGGTCCTTCCCGAACGGCACCCGTATCGCCGCCGTCGCGACCGCACTCTTCCTGCTGCTGATGCTGATCGGCCACGAGGTGAGCATCACCGAGATCCTCTGGATGGCGGTCCCGGCCGTGATCATCCTGACCGCGGTGGTCGCGGGCGCGATCCGCAAACGCAACGCCTGGCGGCGCTGAGACCGCGGCGCGCCACCATCGCCGACCGCTCCGGTCCGGCTGCCGAGCTCGAGGTCGGCGACCGCACCGTCCGGATCAGCAACCCGGACCGGGTCTACTTCCCGGCCCGCGGCGAGACCAAGCTGGATCTCGCCCGGTACTACCTGTCCGTCGGTGACGGGATCGTCCGCGCGTTGCGGGAGCGGCCCTGCATGCTCCACCGGTTCCCCACCGGGGTGAGCGGCGAGAAGGTACACCAGAAGCGGCTGCCCCGCGGCGCCCCGGAGTGGGTGCAGACCGTCCGGGTCCGCTTCCCCCGGTACGGCCGGCACGCCGACGAGCTGTGCGTCACGCATCCGGCGGACGTGATCTGGGCGGTGCAGATGTCCACCGTGGAGTTCCACCCCTGGAACTCCCGCGCTGCCGACACCGAAGCGCCCGACGAGTGGCGGATCGACCTGGACCCCATGCCCGAGGCGTCCTATGCCGACGTGCGCCGGGTCGCGGGCGTCGCGCACGAGGTGCTCGACGAGCTCGGCGCGGTCGGCTGGCCCAAGACCTCCGGTGGGAAGGGCCTGCACATCTACGTGCGCATCGAGCCGCGCTGGAGCTTCTCCGAAGTCCGCCGGGCCGCCCACGCGTTCGCCCGGGAGGTGGAGCGGCGCGCACCGGATCTGGTGGATCTGACGTGGTGGCGCAAGGATCGCGACCCGAGATCGATCTTCGTCGACTACAACCAGAACGCCCGGGACCACACCATCCGCAGCGCTTACTCGGTGCGCGGCGTGCCCGAGGGGGTGGTCTCGACCCCGATCCGCTGGGACGAGATCGACGACGCCGACCCGCGCGACTTCACCATCGCCACGGTCCCGGCCCGGTTCGCCGAGCTCGGTGACCTGCACGCCGGGATCGACGACGCCGTCTTCGCGCTCGACGAGCTGCTGGAATGGGCCGACCGGGACGCGCGCGAGGGCGCCGGGGAACCGCCGGAGGACCTCCAGGACCTGGACTGAGTCCCGTCCGCCGCTACCCGTCGGTCGCGGCACGCAGCCGGGCGAACTCCTCCACCATCGCTTCCCTCGACCAGTGCGCGTTGAGCCCGCTGGGATTGGGCAGCACCCAGATCCCGGTCTCCTCCGGCCCCGCGTCCTGGCGCCCGACGGCGGCCTTCGGGGCGTCGAACGCCGTCCGGTATGCGGTGATCCCGACGACCGCCAGCCACCGCGGTCGCCGCTGCGCCACCAGCGCGCGCAGCCGCCGCCCGCCCGCGACGAGCTCGTCCGGGGTCAGCTCGTCGGCGCGCGCCGTGGCCCGGGCGGCCATGTTGGTGATGCCGAGACCCCACGACGCGAGCTCGCCCTGCTCGTCGGGGCGCAGCAGGCGCGGGGTGAACCCGGAACCGTGCAGCACCGGCCAGAACCGGTTGCCCGGACGCGCAAAGTGGTACCCGGTGGCCGCGGAGACCAGCCCGGGGTTGATGCCGCAGAACAGCACCCGCAGCGGCGGGTCGCCGGGGCCGGGCAGCACGTCGTCGATCGTGCGGTCACGCGCCATCGCCAGCTCCGCCGCCGTCAACCTCGCCACCGCGCATCCTCCCCGCTCACGTGCCCGATCCTCCGCCAACCGGTGTGGGGCCACACGGCCGGGTCGAGCAGGCAGCGCGCGCCGGCCGGACCAGGCAGGATGCGCCCTGTGGACCTCCCCGTGATGCCCCCGGTCAAGCCGATGCTGGCCAAGCCCGTCGGCGCCATCCCCGACGGGCAGCTCTACGAACCCAAGTGGGACGGCTTCCGGTCGATCATCTTCCGGGACGGCGACGAGGTCGAGATCGGCAGCCGCAACGAGCGGCCGATGACCCGCTACTTCCCGGAGGTCGTCGAGGCGGTCAAGGCCGGCTTCCCGGAGCGGGCCGTCATCGACGGCGAGATCGTCATCGTCGACCGGGAGCGCAACACTCTGGACTTCGAGGCGTTGCAGCAGCGCATCCATCCCGCGGCGAGCCGGGTCAACCTGCTCGCCGAGCAGACCCCGGCGAGTTTCGTCGCCTTCGACCTGCTCGCACTCGGCGACACCGACCTCACCGAGGTGCCGCTGATCGACCGCCGGGGCGCACTGGAGGAGGCGCTCGCCGGGGCGACGCCGCCGGTGCACATCACGCCGGTCACCCGGGACCGGGAGCTGGCGAGCCGCTGGTTCGACCAGTTCGAGGGCGCCGGGCTGGACGGGCTGATCGCGAAGCCGCTGGACCTGCGGTACCAGCCGGACAAGCGCGTCATGTCGAAGATCAAGCACGAGCGGACCGCGGACTGCGTGGTCGCCGGCTACCGGGTGCACAAGTCGGGCCCGGACGCGATCGGGTCGCTGCTGCTCGGGCTGTACAACGGGGACGATCTGGTGTCGGTCGGCGTGATCGGCGCGTTCCCTATGGCGCGGCGGAAGGAGCTGTTCACCGAGCTGCAGCCGCTGGTCACGACGTTCGACGACCATCCCTGGGCCTGGGCCCGGCAGGAGGAGGGGCACCGCACCCCGCGCAAGTCCGAGACCAGCCGGTGGAACGCCGGCAAGGATCTGTCGTTCATCCCGCTGCGCCCGGAACGGGTCGTCGAGGTGCGCTACGACTACATGGAGGGCGTGCGGTTCCGGCACACCGCGCAGTTCGTCCGCTGGCGCCCGGACCGCGAGCCGCGGTCGTGCACCTACGAGCAGTTGGAGCAGCCGGTCGGCTTCGATCTCGCCGAGGTCCTCGGGCTGCGCTGACCGGTCCCGTCCGGACGGTCCCACGGACGGGACCGTCCGGCACGGCTCACCTGCATGTCAACTCTTGCACATCTGTTCAGGTCTTTGATTCCATGCGCGGGGCCGGAGATACCGGGGCCGTCAGAGCTGGAGATCACATGAGACCGCTGGGCCTGCAGCAGCGCCCACCATCCGGGGTGTCACGACGTTCGGTGCTCCGTGGGGCGCTGGCCGTGACTGCCCTTCCGGCCCTGGCCGCCTGCGGGCAGGCGGGCCCGGCCGATCCGGCGACCACCCCGCGGCTCACCGTGACCGACCTGGCCGGCGAGACCCTCACACTGGACGGCCCCGCCCGCCGGGTCGTGACGATCCCGCTGCCCGCCGCCTCGATGGTCGTCGCGGTCCACGGCGGCCCCGACGTCCTGGTCGGGATGAACGCGGCGTCGCTCACCGCCATGCGCAGCAGCTACCTCGGCGAGGTCCACCCGCAGCTCCTCGCGCTGCCCAGCGACGTGGCGGGCAGCGACTTCTCCCCCAGCATCGAGAGCATCCTGCGACTCTCGCCCGACGTGGTGATCCAGTGGGGCAACCGGAGCAGCGGCATCATCGAGCCGCTGCGCAACGCCGGGCTGCAGGTCGCACAGCTCACCTACGGCACCCAGGAGGACCTCGAGGGCGCCGCCCTGCTGTACGGCCGGTTGCTCGGCAGACAGGACCGGGCCGAGCGGATGGTCACCGGCATGCGGGAACGGCTGCGGGCGGTGCGCACGCAAACGCCCGACCTCGGCACCGCGCGGCCGACGGTGCTCTACCTGCGCACGGCCGAACGCAGCCTCACCGTGGGCGGCGGGGCGTCCTACAACCACTTCGTCATCGACCTGGCCGGAGGGGTGAACCCCGCCGCGGACATCCCGGCCGAGCAGGCCGAGGTGGACCTCGAGCGGATCCTCGCCTGGGACCCCGACATCATCCTGCTCGGCACCTTCGACGCCGCCACCCCGGCCGCCCTCTACGCGAACCCCGCGCTCGACAGCGTCCGCGCGGTGCGCGAGCGGCGCGTCTACAAGATCCCGGTCGGTGGGTACCGGTGGGACCCACCGAGCCAGGAGTCGCCACTGATGTGGCGCTGGCTCGCCGGCCTGGTCCACGGGACCGGAGCCCCGGGCCTGCGCGCCGAGGTCGCCGCCGAGTACGAGTTCCTCTACGGCCGCGCGCCGACCGATGCCCAGCTCGACACGATCCTCCAGGCCCGGCTCAACGCCGGATCGGCTGGGTATGCGACCTTCGGTCGTTGAGCCGGCGACCGCCGGCGACGCGACGGGCTCCCGGCGGATCTCGGCGCTGGTCGTGCTGCCGGTCGTCGTCGCCGTGGTGGCCGTCGCGGCGCTGGCGGTCGGGCGCTACACCGTCCCGTTCGACCGGGTGGTCGCGATCCTGCTCGGGCAGTTCCTGCCACTGCCGCCGAACTGGACCGCGACCGAGGCGACCACGGTCCTGCACGTCCGGCTCCCCCGGGTGCTGCTCAGCATGCTCGTGGGCGCGGGCCTCGCCGTGTGCGGCGCCGTCCTGCAGGCGGTCTTCCGGAACCCCATCGTGAGCCCGCAGATCCTCGGCGTCTCCTCCGGCGCGTCGTTCGGCGGCGCGCTCGCGATCATCCTGGGGCTGGGCTACGCCGCGCTGGTCACGGGCGCGTTCGCGTTCGGCCTGCTCGCGCTGGTCGCGGTGTTCCTGGTGAGCAGGGCCGGCGGCACCGCGCCACCGCTGATGATCGTGCTGTCCGGCATCGTCGTCGGCGCCTTCTTCACCGCGCTGGTGTCGTTGCTGACCTATCTGGCCGACCCCTACGACGAGCTGCAGTCGATCGTCTTCTGGCTGCTGGGCAGCCTGGCCACCGCCACCTACGCCAAGGTCGCCGTCGCCGGGGTGCCCGCCGTGGCCGGGGTGCTCCTCATCCTCGCGCTGCGGTGGCGGATCAACGTGCTCTCCCTCGGCGACGAGGACGCCACGACGCTCGGGCTCCGCCCAGGGCCGACACGCTGGCTGCTGCTGACCACCGTGGCCGCCGTCGTCGCCGGGGCCGTCGCGGTCAGCGGCGTGATCGGCTGGGTCGGGCTGGTGGTGCCGCACCTGGCCCGGCTGTGGGTCGGGCCCGACCACCGGGTGCTGCTGCCGGCGACGGTCCTGATCGGTGCCACCTACCTCACCGTGATCGACACGCTGACCCGCACCATCGGGGCCGCCGAGATCCCCCTCGGGGTGCTCACCGCGGTGATCGGGGCGCCCGTCTTCCTGATCCTGCTGCACCGCAGCCGCCGCCGGATGTGGGCCGATGCTTGAGCTCGAGGACCTCGGATTCGCCCACCCCGGCGGCGACTGGCTGTTCCGCGGGGTCCGGCACCGCCTGCGCGCCGGGGAGATCACG
>NZ_JAHDTG010000076.1 GCF_018531475.1 Pseudonocardia mahuensis | reverse complement strand
GGGGCCGGCCGGTCGCGCCGCACCCCGGCCGGGCCCGGCGCCGGTGGGCCGCGCTCGCGGCGGCCGCAGCCATCGGACTCGTCGTCAGGGGCGGCGGGCTGCGGACCGACGAGTTCGACACCGTCGACATCTCCGCCGAACGCTGGGACGGTGACCCACGGCATTCTCAGATCAGCCTGGTGTGCGGCACGCTGAGCTGACCGGCGCCTCGGCGGCGGGCACTGCCCGCCGGGACGGGCACCCCGTCCGGGAGGATGGCCGGGTGCTCCCCCGTTTCGGAACCGGAGTCGCCGACCAGCTCCGGGGCTTCCTGCTCGACGCCGACTACACGACCGGCGGCGTGTGCGCGCTGCTCGGCCACGACGCCCACGCAGCGCTGAGCCGCGGCGAGCCGGAGGCCGCGTACCGCGCCACCCGCGGCGGCGGGGAGCTCGGCGTCCTGGTCCGGCTGCTACTGCTCGGCGGTGCGGAGCCGGAAGCGGCGGTGTCCGCCGCGATGGGCCGCACGTCCCGACTGGTCGAGGCCGGACTGTTACGGGAGACGCCGGAGGGGCTCGTGGCGGCGCTGGACCTGCGTCCCTACGGGGACGACGAGGGCGAGTGGTGGGTGCTGTCCGACCTCGACACCCCCGCCGCACGGCAGGACCGCGACCACGTCACGGGTGTCGGGGGCGCCTCGCTCAGCCTGGCGGCGGCGACGGTCCGCCGGCGGGTGACCGGCCTGCTCGACCTGGGGACCGGGTGCGGGGTGCAGGCGCTGCACGCCACCCGGCACGCGGGCGTCGTGGTCGCGACCGACGTCGCGCCGCGGGCGCTCGCGATGGCGCGGGCCACGTTCGAGCTCAACGACGTCGAGGTCGACCTGGTCGAGGGACGGTGGCTGGAGCCGGTGGCGGACCGCAGCTTCGATCAGATCGTGTCCAACCCCCCGTTCGTCCCGGGTCCCGCGCGGGTCGACTACGTCTACCGCGACTCCGGGGAGGCCGGTGACACCGCTCTGGGCAAGCTGCTGCGGGACCTGCCCGCGCAGCTGAACCCGGGCGGGGTGGCCCAGCTGCTCGGCTCGTGGCTGCACGTCCTGGGCGAGGACTGGCCCGACCGGGTGCGGTCCTGGCTACCGCCCGGCGTCGATGCGTGGATCGTCCAGCGCGAGGTCGTCGACCCGGCGATGCACGTCGGCACGTGGCAGCGCGACGCGGGGCTGGACGTGACGTCACCCGGGGCCCGCCGGCAGGCCGCTGCCTGGCTGGACTGGATGGAGTCCCAGCGCGTCGAGGGCGTCGGGTTCGGGTTTATCATGCTGCGCCGCACCGACTCCGCCCCCACCGTCGTGTTCGAGGACCTGCCCGGGGCGATGGACGACCCGCTCGGCCCGGAGATGGCGGGCTGGCTGGACCGGGTCGGCTGGTTGCGCGATCACTCCTCCGACGAGGCACTGCTCGGTGCCCGGTTCTCGCTCACCCCGACCGCGGTGCTCGAGCGCTACGAGGTCCCCGGCGACGAGGGGTGGGCCGACGCGGGCGCGGCCGTGGTGCGCGCGGACGGGCCGCGGTGGCGGCACGAGGTCGACGCGCCCGCCGCCGCGCTGCTGGCCGGCTGCCGCGGGGAGCTGCCGCTCTCCGAGCTGATCGCACTGCTGTCCTTCGCACACGACCGCCCGGCCGGCGACCTGGTCCGGGCGACGCTGCCGGCCGTCCGTGAGTTCGTGCGGCACGGGGTGCTGCTGCCGGTCGAAGGGTGGCCGGAGGCCGAGCCGGGGCGGCGCCGGTGAGGGCGGTCGCGGCCCGGGTGAGCCGGGCGACGGTGCGGGTGGACGGCGCGGTGGTCGGATCGATCGAGGGGCCGGGGCTGCTGGTGTTGCTCGGCGTGCACCGCGACGACACGACCCAGACCGCCGCGCAGATGGCCCGCAAGTTGCACGAGCTGCGCGTCCTCGACGGCGAGCGGTCCTGCGCCGAGGCCGGGGCACCGCTGCTTGTCGTCAGCCAGTTCACACTCTACGGCGACACCCGCAAGGGCCGGCGGCCGTCATGGTCGGCGGCGGCTCGTCCGGAGCAGGCCGAGCCACTGGTGGACACGGTCGTGGCCGAGCTGCGCAGGCGCGGTGCGCCCGTCGAGACCGGAGTGTTCGGTGCCGACATGGCGGTCGAGTCGGTGAACGACGGCCCGTTCACGGTGCTCGTCGAGGTCTGACCGCCGTGCCCGGGGTCAGCCGTGGACCTGCAGCAGGCCCATCACCTCGGTGCGCCAGTCCTCGTACTGCTTGGCGGTGATCTCCTCGGGCGGCTCGTCCATCGTGAGGCCGTTGGCCAGCCGAGTGGCCGGGTCCTCACCCCCGCGCAGCGCGAAGCGGACGAGCTCGAGGTCGGTCCGGGAGCCGCTGGCCACGGTCACCTGGACGCCGCGGGTGGCCATCTCCGCGCGGGTGGCGTGGGCGAGCACGTGCAGCAGCGCGAGCCGGGAGTGCTGGTCGTCGGGGATCGCCGCCCCTGGGGTGTTGCCCGACACCAGCACGACCGTGGCTGATCCCGCCAGCACCGGCAGCACCCGCTCGACGAGGGCGAAGCGCCCCAGCAGGCCGTCGGACAGGAACGAGCGCACCCGCCCGACGAGGGTCTCCCCCACCGGGCGGACGGCGACCGGCAGCTGGACGTAGTGGTCGATCCGGCCGAGATCGACTCCGTCCAGCTCGGCGGCGTCCGCCGCGGTCACGACCTCCAGCCCCTCTGCGGACAGCCGGTCGGCCACCGATGCCACCCGTTCCCCGGACCCCGTCACCAGTGCGCGCGCCATGGGCAGACAGTAGGTGATCCGGGCCACTCCCGGCAGCGTCCGGCGGCGCCCCGAGCCGACCGCAGACGTGCGACGGCCCCGCCCGGCAGAGCCGGACGGGGCCGTCGCGTCGATCCCCCGGAGCGATCAGCTCTTGGCGGCGTTGCGTGCAGCGCGCGCGGTGGAGGCGGTCTTCTCGCCGGCGGTCTCACCGGCCTCGGCAACGCGGTCGGCGGTGGCCTCGGTCGCGTTGACCGTGTGCGCGGTCACCGACTCGGCGGCACGGGCGGCCTGGTCGGTGACTGCCTCGACGGCCTGCGCACCGGCCGAGAAGAAGGTCTTGGTGATCTGGCGCTGGTTCTCCAGCACCTGCTCGGCGAAGTCGAACGTGCGATCGACGAGCATGGTCGCGTCGGGCAGCTTGGGCTGACCGCCGGTCAGGCTGCCGGCGTAGGACTGCACGGTGTCGGCCCAGGTGCGGACGGCGGCGGTGACCGCCTCCTGGCTGCGCTTGGCGATGTCGACGAACTGGTCGGTAGGCGCGGTCATCAACTCGTCCCTTCTGACTCAGGTGGAAGTCTCGGATGGATGTCCGCTAACCAAACTAAGCACCGCCGTTAAGTATGTCAAGCAAAGTCTGGACCGCGAGCCTGTGAGCCGGCTCCCTCCACGAAGCTGCGGTAGACGCCCAGCAGCGCGGTGCGCTGCTCCTCGCTCAGCCGTGGGTCCGAGCGGATGGCGTCCTCCGTGCTACTGGCGGGCGTCGACCCGTTGTCGGCCTCCTCCCGCTCGACGGCGCTGGCGACCGGCGCGCCGGACGCCCAGCCGGCCTGCTTGAGCAACTGCTCGGTCGACAGCTGCAACGCATCGGCGATGGAGTGCAGCACCTTGAGCGAGGGTTGGTGCAGACCGCGCTCGACCTGGCTCAGATAGGCGTTCGACACGCTCGTCAGCGAGGCCATCTCGCGCAGCGACAGCTTCGCCATCTGCCGCTGCGCGCGGATGAACCCGCCCAGCGCGTTGATCTGCGCCGACCAGCCCTGGTCCTGACCCTCGGGCTCCTCCGACCGCACGGTGCTCATGACCCGACCCTGGCACGCCCGTTCCGTGGACTCATGCGGCCATTGTCCCCTGATCCATCCCCTGCTCACCGGGCGCGTCGTCCCAGGCCCACCGGACCGGCCCGGAACGCTCAGCCACGAAGGACATAGCTCCCGGGGGCGGGCTCGAGCACGGGGTGCTCGGCGCTACCCGTCGACGGCGGTGTCCGCAGCTCACCGGCCCGTTCCTCGATCCACGGCGTCCAGTCCTCCCACCAGCTCTTCTTGTGCTCGCCGGCATCGTCGCGCCAGTCCTGCGCGCTCTCCGGCAGCTGGTCGGACTCGCCGAACCAGTGCTTCGACTTGGGCGAGGGCGGGTTCACCACGCCGGCGATGTGACCGGAGTTCGACAGCACGAACCGGACGGTGCCGCCGAGCTGCCGGGCGCCGGCGTAGACCGACGACCACGGCGCGATGTGGTCGGCCTCGGCGCTGACGACGTAGGCGTCCTGCCGCACCGAGGACAGGTCCAGCCGCTCACCGGCCAGCTCCATCTTGCCCTCGGCCAGCTGGTTCTCCAGATAGCAGGTCCGCAGGTACTCGGTCTGCATCGCCGCAGGCATGCGGGTGGAGTCGGAGTTCCAGGTCAGCATGTCGAACGGAGTCGGGTCCTCCCCGAGCACCCAGTTGTTGACCACGTAGTTCCACACCAGGTCGCGTGCCCGGAGCAGGTCGAACGTCGTCTTCATGCTCGTCGCGGGCAGGAAGCCCTCGCGGTCCATGCTGCGCTCGAGCCGGCCGACGGTCTTCTCGTCGGTGAAGACACCGAGCTGGCCGGGAGCGGAGAAGTCCAGCAGCGTGTTCATCAGCGTGAGCGAGTTGATCCGCTCGTCCCCGCGCGCGGCGAGCCAGGCCGCGGTGGCGGTGGCCAGCGTCCCGCCGAGGCAGAGCGCGGCCACGTTGACCGACGGCGCCCCGGTGATGCCCTGAACGATGTCCACCGCGGCGACCGGGCCCTCGAGCAGGTAGTCGCTCATGGTCACGTCGCGCAGCCCGCTGTCCGGATTGCGATAACTGATCATGAAAACGGTGTGGCCGTGCTGCACGGCCCATTCGACGAGACTCTTCTCGGGCGCGAGATCCATGATGTAGTACTTGTTGATCCACGGCGGGCTGAGCAGCAGCGGAATCGCGTGCACCTGCTCGGTCTGCGGCTCGTACTGGATCAACTCCATCAGCCGGTTGCGGAAGACGACCTTGCCCGGGGTGGCGGCGAGATCCTTGCCCACCTCGAACGTGCCGGGCGTGATTTGGCGCGGCATACCCCGGTTCGTGACGGCGTCGCGCAGCAGGTTGCGGGCACCACGCACGAGGCTCTGACCGCCGGTCTCGAGGGCCCGCTTCAGCAACGCCGGATTGGACCACGGCCAGTTCACCGGGGCCGTGGCCTCGATCGCCTGCTGAACGAAGAAGTCGATCTTCCGGCGGGTGGCGGGGCCGAGATCCAGGTCCGCCGCGATGGCGCCCAGGTAGTCCGCGAAGAGAGCGTGCTCCTGGCGGCACAGGTAGTACCAGGCGTTCTGCTCCCACGCCGGGTCGGCGTACCGGCGGTCCTTGGCCGGCAGCTCGGCTGGGCCATCGGCGGTGGCGCCGAGACCGCGCTGCAGCGCGGCCAGCGCTGCGCGGCCGGACTGGCCGCCGAAGTCGGCGGTGGCTCGAACGGCGTCGAGCGGGCTCGCCGCGAGGGCGCGGGCCGCCTCACCCAGCGCACCGCCCAGGCCGACGGGGTCCACCCGGGTCAGCGTCGTCCGGGGATCCAGCAGGTCACGCAGGTTCGTCACCAGTTCCTCCGCGGCCTGCCGCAATGGCGCCGCGAGTTGCTGGGCGTCTCTCGACTGGGTCACGATCTCGCCTCCCTGGTCGATGTGGCTACCCCGGCCGCTGTTCGGCCGGGGGTCGACGGAGCGATGTGGACATCGTGAGCGGTACTCACCGGTAGGCAGAACGAGCGGTCCACATCACGCGTATACCCCGTCACCTGCGCTTGATAAAGCAAGCGCTACCGAGTGGTAACCCAGCGGTTGCTTGGGATGTTCACCGGACTTTACGGTTGGGCCTCCGAGTTTCGGACATCAGTGTTGATGGGAGACGAAATATGGCCACCGTGGTGGATTCCCCCGCAGGAGACGGTGTTTCCCCGCGCCCCTCGATGGCGTCGAACGACCCCCTGCGATTCCTGGTCGGGTACAACGCGACCAACACGGCGCGCAGCATGGCCGAGTTCACCCGGGCCGCCGGGACGGCCTGGATCGATACCCTGAGCCGGGCCGCCGGCCCGGTCGAGCTCGCCACCCGCGGCATCGTCTGGTGGAACACCATGCGCGACCGGCGGGTCCCGCAGTGGCACCAGCCCAACGAGATCGTGCTGAGCGCCCCGTTCGCGCACCTGCGCGACTTCACCGCCGAAGCCCACCGCCCCGACGAGGTCGTGCCCACCCTGGTGCTGCCGCCGCAGGCCGGCCACTCCTCCACGGTCGTGGACTTCTCTCCCGCGCAGAGCCAGATCGCGGTCATCAGGGCGGCCGGCCTCACCCGGGTCTACGCCCTCGACTGGCGCCCGGCGACCGCGGCCACCCGGCACGTGACCATCACCGACTACCTCGACGTGATCGACCGGTCGATCCGCCGGATGGGGGGCCGGGCCAACCTCATCGGCAACTGCCAGGGCGGATGGCTGGCCGCCATCTACGCCGCCCTGCGCCCGGAGCGGGTGAACACCTTGACCCTGGCCGGCGCCCCGATCGACTTCCACGCGGGCGAGTCGGTGATCGCGGCCTCGACGATCGCGCTGACCCGCGCGTTCGGACTGGCCCCCTACCGGGCGCTCGTCACCCTGGGCGGGGGCAACATGCCGGGCCGCGCCGTGCTGGGCAACTTCATCGGCATCCAGCCCCAGTCCGAGCTGTCCCGGCAGCTGCAGCTGCTGGAGAACATCGACGACGAGAGCCACGTCGCGCGCTACCGGATCTTCGAGGACTGGTTCAAGTACACCCAGGACATCCCGGGCGCCTTCTACCTGTGGCTCGTCGAGCACCTGTTCTGGCGCAACCTGCTCATCTCCGGGAAGTTGACGGTCGACGGCCGCCACGCCGACCTGGCGGCCATCACCGCACCGCTGTTCCTGCTGGCCGGCTCGACCGACCACATCACCCCGCCCGCGCAGGTGTTCGCCGCCGCGGACGCCGTCTCCACCCCGCGCGAGCACATCACCCAGCGCACCGCCCAGGGCGGCCACCTGGGGCTGTTCATGGGCCGCGACGCGCTGCGCGAGGACTGGCCGGTGTTGCTGGAGGCCATCTACGGGCACTCGGTGCAGCGCCCGGACCCGACGTCCAACGGCTCGGGGGCGGCCAAGCGGAAGCGGGCCGCGGTCACAGCGGTGTCCGACCCGCGCGACACGCCGCGGGTGCCCGCGCCCTGACCGGGAGCGCGCCGGCCGGGCGAATGTGATCCACGTTCACCCGGCCGGCGGATGCGCTCGCGCGGGAACGTTCTCCGGTACGGATGCGTTCAACCTACGAGAGCCCCGGCGGCAGGCGACACGAACGCCCCGCCCGGGTCGCGTAGGGGAGGAACGCACATGACAGCGCCGCAGACCATTCCAGGCCAGCGGACCGCGCCCGACGAGGCGGCACCCGCCACGGCTGTCGAGCTGTCCGCCGAGGACCTCGACGCCCAGAGCCCGGCCGCCGACCTCGTCCGGGTGTATCTCAACGGTATCGGAAAGACCGCACTGCTGACGGCCGCGCAGGAAGTCGAACTGGCCAAGCGCATCGAGGCCGGGGTCTTCGCCAAGCACGTGCTCGACACGAACCGCGCCGACGAGGCCGACCCGCTGGACCCGCAGTACGCCGCCGACCTGCGCGCGATCGTGCGCGACGGCGAGCGGGCCCGTAACCACCTGCTCGAGGCCAACCTCCGGCTGGTTGTGTCGCTGGCGAAGCGCTACACCGGCCGCGGGATGCCGCTGCTGGACCTGATCCAGGAGGGCAACCTGGGCCTGATCCGCGCGGTGGAGAAGTTCGACTACGCCAAGGGCTTCAAGTTCTCCACGTACGCGACGTGGTGGATCCGCCAGGCGATCACCCGCGGCATGGCCGACCAGGCCCGCACCATCCGCCTGCCGGTCCACCTCGTCGAGCAGGTGAACAAGCTGGCCCGGATCAAGCGGGACCTGCACCAGCGGCTCGGCCGCGAGGCCACCCACGAGGAGCTGGCCGAGGAGTCCGGGCTCCCGGAGGAGAAGATCGCCGACCTGCTCGACCACGCCCGTGACCCGGTGAGCCTGGACATGCCGGTGGGTTCGGAGGAGGAGGCCCCGCTCGGCGACTTCATCGAGGACGCCGAGGCCACCGACGCCGAGAACACGGTGATCTCGCACCTGCTGCACGACGACCTGCGCAGGGTGCTGGCCACCCTCGAGGACCGTGAGCAGCACGTGATCCGGATGCGCTACGGCCTCGACGACGGCCAGCCGCGCACGCTCGACCAGATCGGCCGCCGCTTCGGGCTCTCCCGCGAGCGGGTCCGCCAGATCGAGCGCGAGGTGATGGCGAAGCTGCGTGTCGGTGAGCGGGCCGATCGGCTCCGCGCCTACGCCAGCTGACGCGGCCCGGGCCGGTCGTACCGACCGGCCCACCCCCCTCAGACCGGTGCCACCCTTCGTGGGCTCCCCGCGAGTTCGAGGGTGGCGCCGGTCTGATCATTTTCTACCGCCAGCGGCGTGCCCGATCCGCGGCGACAGGCACCCCGATCGGTGGATCAGGGCCCGTCGTAACGCACATCACCCCAGGGTGAACGGATCCCGGGTGCCGCCGGTCAGCTCGACCCACACCGACTTGTTCTCGGTGTACTCGTTGACCGCCTCGACGCCGTTCTCCCGGCCCAGGCCGGACGCCCCGAACCCGCCGAACGGCACGCTCGGCCCCACGACGCGGTAGGCGTTGATCCACACCGTGCCGGCCCGCAGCTTCGCCGCGACCCGGTGGGCGCGGTGCACGTCCTTGGTCCACACCGCGCCGGCCAACCCGTACGGGGTGTCGTTGGCCAGCTTCAACGCCTCGGCCTCGTCGGTGAAGGTGTAGGCCGAGAGCACCGGCCCGAAGACCTCCTCCTTCACCACCGTCGAGTCCGGACTGACCCCGGTGAGCACGGTCGGCTTGACGAAGTAGCCACCCAGGCCCTCGTCCGCGGCGCCGCCGTAGGCCACCGTCGCCCCTTCGGCCTGCGCGGTCTCCAGATAGCCGAGCACCTTCTCGTACTGCGGCCGGTTGGCCACCGGACCCATCTCCGTCTCGGGGTCGTTCGGGTCGCCCAGCTTGATCTGCGCCGCCCGCTCCGCGACGAGCCGGACCAGCTCGTCGTGCACGCTGGAGTGCACGATCAACCGTGACCCCGCCATGCAGGTCTGCCCCGTCGCCGCGAACACCCCGGCGACCAGGCCGTTGGCCGCGGCCTTCAGGTCGGCGTCGGGGAACACGATCTGCGGCGACTTGCCCCCCAGTTCCAGGGTGACCTTGTTGATGTTCTCCGCGGCCGCCTTCGCCACCGCCCGCCCGGTGGCCGTCGACCCGGTGAACGCGACCTTGTCCACCCCGGGGTGCCCGGCCAGTGCCGCTCCGGTCTCCCGGGACAACCCGGAGACGATGTTGACCACGCCCGGCGGGAACCCGGCCTGCTCGATCAGCTCGCCGAACCCGAGCGTCGACGCCGGCGAGTGCTCCGACGGCTTGATCACGAACGTGCAGCCCGCGGCGAGCGCCGGCGCCAGCTTCCAGGTCATCAACAACAGCGGCGAGTTCCACGGGGTGATCGCCGCGACCACCCCCACCGGCTCACGGCGGGTGTAGACCAGGTAGTTCGGGTTCGGCGCCGGGATCTGCCGTCCTTCCAGCTTGTCGGCCAGCCCGGCGTAGTAGTGGTACCAGCCGCCCAGCCCGTTGAGCTGGCCGATCATCTCCCGGTACAGCTTGCCGGAGTCCTGAACCTCCAACCGGGCGAGGCGTTCGGCATTCGCCGTCACCAGGTCACCGAGGCGGCGCAGCAGCGCGGCCCGGGCGAACCCGGTCATCTCGCCCCACTCCCCATCCAGAGCCGCACGGGCCGCGGCCACGGCCGCATCGACGTCCTCGGGACCGCCGTCGGGCACGACGGCCCAGGACCGCCCGGTGTAGGGGTTCTGCGACTCGAAGGTCCTCCCCGAGATCGCGTCGACGGCCTTGCCGCCGATCAGCATCCGGAACTGCTCGAGCTCAGCCATTCGTCCGTCCTCCTCGACCGACACGCACCCGCCCGCTCTGACCGGTCACGCTACGAGCCACGGCCGTCCGGCGGCCATCCGTGTGCCGCATCGGGACAGCCGCCGCCCGGTGCGGTCCGGAAGCCGCCCGGTGCAGATCGTCGGCAGCGGTCGGCAGCGGTCGGCAGCGGTCGGCAGCGGTCGGCAGCGGTCGGCACGGCGGGGAGCCCTCCGCACGCGGCGATGGTCATCCGCGGCGGTGGGTGCCTAATCTGGAGACATGTCTGGTTCCCCGTCGAGTGCCGGCGCGCCCCCCGGTCTCGTTGATCCGGCGACGATGCGCGATGTCCTGGGCCACTTCGTCTCCGGTGTCGTCGTGATCACCGCGGCCGGGCCCGACGGCCCGATCGGGTTCACCTGCCAGTCGTTCGCGTCGCTGTCGCTCGACCCGCCGCTGATCAGCTTCTCCCCGTCCCGCTCGTCGTCGACCTGGCCGCGCATCCGGGAGATCGGGTCGTTCTGCGTGAACGTCCTCGCGGAGGACCACGAGCACCACAGCGCCGGGTTCGCCCGCTCCGGCACCGACAAGTTCGCCGGCGTGGACTGGACCCCGGCCCCGTCGGGTGCCCCCGTACTGAGCGGGGTCAGCGCCTGGATCGACTGCACGCTCTGGCACGAGTACGACGGCGGCGACCACACGATCGTCGTCGGCCGGGTGCAGGACCTCGGCGCCGACTCCGACCGGCTGCCGCTGCTGTTCTACCGCGGCCGCTACGGGCTCGGCCACGCTGCCACCGAGCGGGAAGAGACCCGATGACCGGCGTGCTGGGCGTCGTCGGAGGGCCCGAACCGGGCGGACGGACCAGCGCCGCCGTCGCCGGGGTCCTGGCCGGCGCGGAGGCGGCCGGGGCGAGCACATCACTGCTCGAGCTCAGCCTCGCCGAGCCGGCCGACGTGGCCGCCGCGCTCGAGGCCGCGGACGCCGTGGTGTTCGGCAGCCCGGTCTACCGGGCCACCTACAGCGCTCTGCTCAAAGGGCTGCTGGAGGGCACCGAGCGCGGGAAGTGGGGGGAGACGACCGCGCCGCTGCAGGGCAAGGCCGCCGCGACCGTGCTCACCGGTGCGAGCGGGCACCACTTCCTTGCGGTCGGCGACCTGCGCAACGTGCTCGCCGGTTTCTTCGCCGTGCAGGTGCTCGCCCCCGGGCTCTACCTCGACCACTCCGGCTACGTCGACCGGTCCACCCTGACCGGGGACAGCGCCGCGCTGTCCGCCGCCCACGGCGCCGCCCTGGTCGACCTGGCCGCCGCGGTCCGCGGCTCGACAGCGCTCTCGACGTTGACCCCGCAGGTCTGACCCCGCGGGCCCGCGCCGTTCCCTACCGGCGGGCCGTTCGTCACCGACGACCCGATCACCAGCAGGGCGCGATGCCGAGCGTCGCTCCCGCGCCGCCTGCCGGCCGTCCGCCCGAGGTCGTCCGGGATGTCCGCTTCGGCTTCGGGTCGGCCAGCGCGGCGAGCAGGTCGTCGATCGCGTCGAGCCGGTGCGCGCTGACGACGGCGTCGCAGTAGGGCCAGGCCGCCACCATGCCGCCGACCAGGGGCCGATACTCCGGCTGCCGGGTCCGGGGGTTCGCCCAGACGATGCGGTGCGCCAACCGGGACAGTCGGGCCATCTGCCCGCCGAGCAGCGCAGGATCCCCGGTCTCCCAGCCGTCGGAGATGATCAGCACGACGGCGCCCCGGGCCATCCCCCGCGCGCCGTAGGAGTCGAGGAACTGCTTGAGCGCCTCGCCGATGCGGGTGCCGCCCGACCAGTCCGGCGCGAGCCGGGCGGCGCGGCGCAGCGCATCCGCCGGGGCTCGGCGGGTCAGCGCCGGGGTCAGCCGGGTCAGCCGCGTCGCGAACGTGAACACCTCGGCACCCGAGCCCCCACCTGCGCAGTAGAGCAGTTGCAGCAGGGCCCGGGCGTGCGGCTCCATCGAGCCGGAGATGTCGCACAGCACGACGAGCCTGCGCGGACGCCGGCGCGGGGTCCGCCGGATCAGCGCGACGGGGTCGCCTGCGGTCCGCCGGGCGACGCGCAGGGTGGACCGGAGGTCCACCCTGCGGCCGTTCGGCGCCGTCCGGGTCCGGCGCGACCGACGCGGCGGGGTCGCGACCCGGAACCGCCGCATGGCGGCGGCCAGCGCCAGCAGCTCATCGCCCGACAGCTCGTCGAAATCGCGGCCGGCCAGCCGCTCGGTGGCGCTGGCCACGGCCGGCACCGGCACCGCGGTGCCGCCGGCGGCCGCCACCGGGCCCGGTGCGGTGTGCAGCACACCGGCGCCCCCGGTGTCCCCGGACCGGGATGGCGTGCCGGAGGCAGACGGGCGACCCGCCGGTGGCGGCCCGTTCGGGTCGCCGCGGGACTCGGCCACGTCGACGAGCCCACCGAACACGGCCCCGAAGACCCGGTCGAACACCGGAATCTGCGCCGGATCGGACACGAGCGTGGCCAGCGCGCAGTGGTAGAGGCGCCGCGTCGTGCGGGGCGCCACGGTGACGACGGCCCGGGCCAGGCGCTCGGCGCGCTCGGGATCGACGGGCAGCCCGGCGTCGTGGCACGCCGCGGCGAACCGGGCGACCAGGGCGGGCAGGTCACCCGACACCGCCGACCCACCCTCCCGAAAGTGCCGGCTCGCGGGGTCAGGCACGGGCTATCAGGGGGGCGAGGCCGGCGGCGCGGGCCGTGGCCGCATCCTCGTCGTACTTGAGGACCGCCCCCAGGGTGCGCTCGGCCGCCGCGACGTCGAGCTCGGTCACCCCGAGCACTCCCAGCGCGGTCGTCCAGCTGATCGCCTCCGCCACGCCGGGGGGTTTGAGCAGCTCCAGGCCACGCAAGCGCCCCACCGCGTCGGCGACCCGGGCCGCGAGCCAGTCCGCCGCATCCGGCACCCGGCGGCGGATGATCTCCTCCACACGCCGCGGGTCCGGGTAGCCGATCCAGTGGTAGAGACAGCGCCGCTTGAGCGCGTCGTGGAGGTCGCGGGTGCGGTTGGAGGTCAGCACCGCCACCGGCGGTACCACGGCGCGGCGGGTGCCGAGCTCGGGAATCGTCACCGCCGACTCGGCGAGCATCTCGAACAGGAACGCCTCGAACTCGTCGTCGGCCCGGTCGATCTCGTCGATGAGCAGCACCGCGGGCCGCGGCCCGGGATGGGTGATGGCGGCGAGCAGCGGCCGGGCCAGCAGGTAGTCCTCGGTGAACAGGTCGGCGTCGCGCAACTGCTCCCCGCGGCTCTCGGCCAGCCGGATCGACAGCAGCTGCCGCGGGTAGTTCCACTCGTAGAGCGCCTCCCCGGCCGTCAGCCCCTCGTAGCACTGCAGGCGCAGCAGGGTGGTGCCGAGCGCCTCGGCGAGCGCGGTGGCGGCCCGGGTCTTGCCGACCCCCGGCTCGCCCTCGAGCAGCAGCGGCTGCCCCATCCGAAGGGCGAGGAACAGCGCCGTCGCGAGGGCGTCGTCGGCCAGGTAGCCGACCCCGTCGAGAGCGCCACGCAGCGCATCCACATCGGGGACGTCGGGGGCGTCTTCCGGTCCCCCGGGCGGCCCGGACGGCTCCGGCCGGGACGGCACGCTGCTCATCCCCGGAATCGTGCCGGGTCGTCGAGGAACGCCTGGCGGCAGCCCGTCCCGCAGAACCAGTACCCCTGCCCGTCGTGCCGGGCGGAGATGCCGGCCGGGGTCACCGCGACCTCCATCCCGCACACCGGGTCGATCGCGATCTCCAGCGTCGTCGGGCCCCGCACCGCCGGCGCGGCCTCGCCCCCACCCGCCCCGGAACCGCGATGCGCAGCCTCATCGCTGCCGGCGGGCCCCGCGGAACCACGTCCAGCAAGCTCGCCGCGGTCGGGGGCGGTCCGCAGGGACGAGTCGGGGCCCGGGGCGGTGGTCCGCGGCCGGCACGCCACGATGTCGGCGAACACCGACAGCGCGATCTCCGGCGCCGACCGGGCGCCGATGTCCAGCCCGGCCGGCGCGTGGATCCGGGCCAGCTCGTCCGCCGCGATCCCCAGGGCCGCGAGCTCCGCACGCACCCCGGCCGAGCGTTTGCGGCTGGCCACGAGGGCGATGTACGGCACCTTCGCGCGCAGCGCCGCGCTCAGCACCGCCGGCTCGTGGCGCCCGTGCGAGGCGACCACGACGGCCGCGGTGTCCGCCGCGATGGGAGTCTCCGGGTCCACGCCCGCCCGGACGTCGTAGTCCACGGCCTGCCCGACCCGGACCAGGGCACGGGCCACCGGGGCGTCCCCGAACACGACGACGAGCGCCGGCGGGACCATGGCCTCCAGGAAGACCTCCAGGGTGCCGCCGGACAGGCATGGGTTGCCGACCGTGCGCACCCCCTCGACCGGCGCGTCGTCGCCGCCGGCGCTCGGGGTGATCCGCAACAGCCCGGACTCGCCGGACTGCAGCAGCCGCAACCCCTCCAGCCGCACGGTGGACTCCGCGCAGGCCCCGCCGACGAAGCCGTCGATGGTCCCGTCGGGCAGCACGAGCGCGCAGTCCCCCGGCTTCGCGCTGGTCGGGCGCTCGGCGCGAACGACGGTCGCGAGCACGAACGGGGTCCGGCCGGCCCGCAGGCCGTCGACCCGCGCCAGCAGCTCACCCCGGCTCACGGTGATCACCGGATCGCCAGGTCGGGTCGGATGGGACGGCCCTGGACGGCCCGCCAGACCTGCGCCGGGGTCAGCGGCATGTCGGCGTGCCGCACCCCGATCGCGTCGAGCACGGCGTTGACCACGGCGGCGGGTGATCCGACGGTGGCAGACTCCCCGACGCCCTTGGCGCCGATCGGATGATGTGGCGAGGGTGTCACGGTCTCTCCCAGTTCCCAGGACGGGCACTCCATCGACGTAGGCAGCAGGTAGTCCATGAAGGACGCGCCGAGGTGGTTCCCGTCGTCGTCGAACGCCATCAGTTCCATCAGCGCCATACCGACCCCGTCGGCCAGCCCGCCGTGCACCTGGCCCTCGACGATCATCGGGTTGATCCGGACGCCGCAGTCGTCCACCGCGACGAACCGGCGGACCGTGACCTGCCCGGTGCCCGGATCGACGTCCACCACGCAGACGTAGGCGCCGAACGGGTAGGTCAGATTGGGCGGGTTGTAGACGCAGGCCGCGTCGAGATGTCCCTCGACGCCGTCGGGCAGCTCCAGATCGGAGTGCGCCGCGAGCGCGATCTGCGCGATCGTGTGGCCGGCCGCCGGGTCACCCGCCACCTGCCAGCGGCCCTTCTGCCACTCCAGGTCCGCAGGCGCGACCTCGAGCATCGCCGCGGCGACGACCCGGGCCCGTTCCCGGACCTTCCGGGCGACCATCACCGCGGCGGCTCCGGACACCGGGGTCGAGCGCGAGCCGTAGGTGCCGAGCCCGAAGGGCGTCTGGTCGGTGTCGCCCTGCACCAGCTCGACGTCGTCGGGCGAGATCCCCAGTTCCTCGCCGACGATCTGGGCGAACGTCGTCTCGTGGCCCTGACCCTGGCTCATGCACGACACCCGCAGCACGGCGGTCCCGGTCGGGTGCACCCGCAGCTCGGCGCCGTCGGCCATGCCGAGGCCTATGATGTCCATCGTCCGGCGCGGCCCGGCCCCGACGGCCTCGGTGAAGAAGCTGATCCCGATGCCCATCAGCGAGCCGTGACCGGTCGTCTCGTAGGCCGCCCGCTGCGCGGCCTGCTCGCGGCGCAACTCGTCGTAACCGGCCATCTCGAGCGCGAGCTCGAGCGTGCGCGGGTAGTCACCGGAGTCGTACTCCCAGCCCGTCGCGCAGGCGTAGGGGAACTGTTCGGGACGCAGCAGGTTGGCCATCCGGACGGCCGCGGGATCGAGCCCGAGGTCGTGGGAGAGCACGTCGACCATGCGCTCGACCAGGTAGGACGCCTCGGTGATGCGGAACGAGCACGCGTAGGCGACCCCACCGGGGGCCTTGTTCGTGTACACGCCGGTGACCCGGCAGTGCGCGGCCGCCACGTCGTAGGAGCCGGTGAAGATGTGGAAGAACCCGGCCGGGAACTTCGACGGCTGCGCGGTGCCGTTGAACGCCCCGTGGTCGGCCAGCACCCGCACCCGAAGTCCGAGGATCCGCCCGTCCTTGGTGGCCGCGATCTCGCCGCGCATGTGGTAGTCGCGGGCGAACGAGGTGCTCATCAGGTTCTCGGAGCGGTCCTCGGTCCACTTCACGGCTGCGCCTGTGACGACCGAGCTGATCACCGCGCACAGGTAGCCCGGGTACATCCCGACCTTGTTGCCGAACCCGCCGCCGATGTCCGGCGCGATGATGCGGATCTTGTGCTCGGGGATGCCGGCGATCAGCGCGTAGAGCATCCGGTGCGTGTGCGGGGCCTGGGTCGTGGCGTGCACCGTGAGCTTGCCGGTGATCCGGTCGAAGTCCGCGACGATCCCGCAGGTCTCCAGCGGCGCCGGGTGCACGCGCGGGTAGAGCAGGTCGCAGGTCGAGACGTGCTCGGCGGCGGCGAACACGGCGTCGGTGGCGGCTGCGTCACCGGATTCCCAGTCGAAGACGTGGTTGTCGGTGCGCCCGTCGAGGTCGTCGCGGATCAGCGGGGCGCCCGGGTCCAGCGCCTGCCGGGCGTCGATCACCGGCGGCAGCGGCTCGTACTCCACCTCGATGAGGCTCAGCGCGTCCCGCGCGGCGTAGCGGTCCTCGGCGACGACGAAGGCGACCTCCTGGCCCTGGTAGCGCACCTTGTCGGTGGCCAGCACCGCCGCGACGTCGTGCGACAGCGTGGGCATCCAGGCCAGCCCACGCCCGGCGAGGGTCTCGCCGGTGATCACGGCCCGCACCTTCGGGTGCGACTCCGCCGCGCTGACATCCACCGACAGGATCCGGGCGTGCGCGTAGGGGCTGCGCAGGATCGCGCCGTGCAGCATGCCGGGCAGCCGCACGTCGTCGACGAACCGGCCGCGGCCCCGGACGAAGCGGGCGTCCTCCTTGCGCAGCATCCGACCGTGCCCCATCGGGGTGGGGATGTCGGTGCCGTCGGGCAGGTCGCTCATGCCGCACCGTCCCGGCTCTTCTCGGCGCAGGCGGCGTGCCGGATCGCCCGCACGATGTTCTCGTAGCCGGTGCACCGGCAGGTCTGACCGGCGATCGCCTCCCGGATCTCGGTCTCGCTGGGATCGGGGCTGTGGTCCAGCAGCCAGCGGGCGGTCATCAGCATCCCCGGCGTGCAGAAGCCGCACTGCAGGCCGTGGCAGCGCATGAACGACAGCTGCACCTGGTCCAGCCCGCCGGGCCTCTCCAGCCCCTCGACGGTCCGGATGTGCCGGCCGCTCGCCATCGCGGCCAGCACCGTGCAGGACTTGACGGGCACCCCGTCCATCCACACGACGCACGCGCCGCAGTTGGACGTGTCGCACCCCCAGTGCGTGCCGGTCATTCCCAGCTCGTCGCGCAGCAGGTGCACCAGCAGCAGCCGCGGCTCGACCTCGCGGACGTGCTCGGTCCCGTTCACCGTCACCGTGATCTGCACGTCCTCAGACCTCCCGGCCCCGGGCCCTGGCCGCGGCGCGCCGCAACGCCCTGGCGGTCAGCTCGCCCGCGAGGTGCCGCTTGTAGTCGGTCGGACCGCGCTGGTCGGCGATGGGGCGGCAGTGCCCGGCGGCGATGCGGCCCGCCTCGGTGAAGGTCTCCTCGGTGGCCGGGCGGCCACGCAGGAACTCCTCCGCCTCGACGGCGGTGAAACCGGCCGCCCCGACCGCGGTGAGCCCCAGCCCGACGTCGGCGACGGTCCCGGGGTCGGCGCCGGGGCCCGGCTCGAGCCACAGCGCCGCCGCGGCCGCGGCGACCGCCCAATCCCCCGCCCTGCGGTCGACCTTGACGTACGCGCTGCCCCCGCCGGGCCGCACCGGGATCCGCAGCTCGGCCAGGATCTCGGCGGGGCCGACCGCCGTCTGGTAGGGGCCGGTGAAGAACGCCCGCATCGGGACCGTCCGGACCTCGTCGACGCCCCGGATCACCGCGGTGGCCCGCAGCGCGGTGAACGCCCCGGAGAGGTCCTCGGACGGGTCGGCCTGGCACACCGAACCGCCGACCGTGCCGCGGTTGCGCACGACGGGGTCGGCGATCACGCGCTCGGCGTCGTGCAGCATCGGGTAGTGCTCGCCCGCGACCACGGAGCCGAGCAGCTCCGAGTGCCGGGTCATCGCCCCGATCCGCAGCTCCCGGCCCTCGGCACCCTCCTCCACGCGGATTCCACCGAGCTCGTCGAGGTCGTTGACGTCGATGAGCATCTCGGGCTGGGCCAGCCGGAGTTTCATCATCGGGATCAGGCTGTGCCCACCGGCCACGACGCGGGCGTCGGCCCCGTACCGCGCGAGCAGCGCGATCGCGTGATCCACGCTGGTCGCGCGCTGGTACTCGAAGTGGGCGGGCACCTGCATGCGCACTCCAGGGTCGGCGTGTGGGTCATCGTGGCCGTGCTCACACGACCCATCAAATATGACTTAAGTCATCGCTTAGGGCACGGGTGTGCTCACGGATCACAGCGGGCAGCATGTCGGCACTTGACATGCCAGTCGGAACGGGTGTGAGGTTGCGCACCATCGCTCGGTCATCAACTCATCACTCCGCGTGACGCACTGGCGCAGTAGGCGCACCACCACCGCCGAAGGGGCGAGCCAACGATGGCGATCGAGTCCGACGGGCACAGCCGACGCAACCCGCGCATGTACGAACTGATGGAGAACGCGCCGAAGACCGGGAAGAGCCCGACCATCTGGTCCTTCCCGGCCATCGTCGACTTCATGAAGGTCGCGGGCCAACCCGTTCCCGGGCCGTGGCCACCGCACCAGCAGCCGCGTCCCGACCCGGAGGACGAGTCGCTCCCCGTCGCGATCAGCGAGCCCGCCCAGCCCGATCGGGCTCCCCGGCATCGCGCCGGAGAACAGGAGATCTGAGATGTACCCGTCTCGTTTTCGCTACGAGGCTCCCCACTCGCTCGACGAGGCGTTCGCGCTGCTGGCCGAGCACGGCGACGAGGCGAAGGTCCTCGCCGGCGGGCAGAGCCTGATCCCGCTGGTCAAGCTGCGTTTCGCCACGCCCGCGATGCTCGTCGACATCAACAACATCCCGGAGCTCGCCTACCACAGCGAGGACGCGGACGGTTCGCTGCGGATCGGCGCGCTGTGCCGGCACGCCGACCTGGAGCGCTCGACGCTGCTGCCCGGCAAGCACCCGACCATGGCCGCCGCGGCGCCGCTGGTCGCCGACCCGATCGTGCGCACCCGCGGCACCCTGGTCGGCTCACTGTGCCACGCAGACCCGCAGGGAGACTGGGCGTCGGTGATGCTGGCGCTGGGCGGCGAGATCATCGCCCACGGGCCGAACGGCCGGCGCACGATCCCGGCCGCCGACTTCGTCGTCGGC
Source organism: Pseudonocardia mahuensis (assembly GCF_018531475.1). Classification (GTDB taxonomy): domain Bacteria; phylum Actinomycetota; class Actinomycetes; order Mycobacteriales; family Pseudonocardiaceae; genus Pseudonocardia. The sequence goes on along the minus strand of NZ_JAHDTG010000076.1, from coordinate 18,511 downwards.
CCGTTCCAGAACGCGCTCGACCCCGGTGAGATCGCCGTCGAGGCCCGGGTCCCGGCGGCCCGCGGAACCGTGTCCGGGAGCTACCTCAAGCTCGAACGCCGGGTCGGCGACTTCGCCACCGCGGGCGTGGCGGTGGCCATCGAGTCCGTGGGCGGCCAGATCGTCCGGGCCGGGATCGCGCTGACCGGCGTGGGCGCCAACAACATCAAGGCGGTCGAGGCCGAGCAGGCACTCGTCGGCAACGCGCTGGACCCCGACGTCATCGCCCGGGCCGCCGAGCTCGCCGCCGGCGCCGCCCGGCCCAAGACCGACCACCGCGGCAGCGCCGAGTACAAGCGCCACGTCATCGCGACGTTCGTCCGGCGCGCGCTGGCCGGCTACCGGACCCCGGTGGCGGCCTGATGTCCACCACGAACCCCGAGGAGGGCGGCGTGGAAGAACGCCGGATCACCGTCACGGTCAACGGCGAACCCCAGGCCGTCGAGATCGAGCCCCGGCTGCTGCTCGCGCACCTGCTGCGACAGGGCCTGGGACTGACCGGCACGCACATCGGGTGCGACACCACCAACTGCGGCGCCTGCACCGTGCTCTACGACGGCCGCCCGGTGAAGTCGTGCACGATGCTCGCCGTCCAGGCCGACGGGCACGAGGTCACCACCGTCGAGGGGCTGGGTACGCCCAGCGAGCTCGACCCGGTGCAGGAGGGCTTCACCACCGAGCACGGCCTGCAGTGCGGCTTCTGCACCCCCGGGATGATGATGGCCGCCAAGGCCCTGATCACCGAGAACCCGGACCCCACCGAGGAGGACGTCCGGTGGGGGCTGTCGGGCAACCTCTGCCGGTGCACCGGCTACCAGAACATCGTCAAGGCAGTGCTGTGGGCAGCTGAGAAGCAGCGCGCCGCCTCGGCGGCCGCCAACACCGACGTCGCGGTCTGAGGAGGCACGCAATGTCACAGGCACTGGACGAGGTCAAGATTGGCGGCCTCGGCGCGAGCCGTCAGCGGGTGGAGGACGCCCGGTTCATCCGCGGGCGGGGCAACTACGTCGACGACATCGTGCTGCCCGGCATGCTGCACATGGAGATCCTGCGCAGCCCGCTGGCGCACGCCCGGATCAAGTCGATCGACACGTCGGCGGCGTGGGCCGTCCCCGGGGTCCGGCTGGTGCTCACCGGCGAGATGGCCGCCCAGCGCAACCTCGCGTGGATGCCGACGCTGTCCTACGACACCCAGGCGGTCCTGGCCACGGACAAGGTGCGCTTCCAGGGCCAGGAGGTCGCGTGCGTCGTCGCCGACGACCCCTACATCGCCCGGGACGGCGTCGAGGCGATCGTCGTCGAGTACGAACCGCTGCCGCCCATCGTCAACCCGGCGCAGGCCCTCGCCCCGGACGCCCCGCTGATCCGCGACGACAAGGACGGGCAGACCGACAACATCTGCTACCGCTGGGAGGTCGGCGACGCCGAGGCCACCGACCGGGCCTTCGCCGAGGCCGACCTGGTCTCGAGGATGAAGCTGCACTACCCGCGCAGCCACCCGTCGCCGATCGAGAACTGCGGTTCGGTCGCCGACTTCAACTCCGCGACCGGCAAGCTCACCGTCTACATGACCACCCAGGCCCCGCACATCATCCGGGCCGCGGTGGCCCTGGTGGCGGAGCTGCCCGAGCACATGATCCGGATCATCTCCCCGGACATCGGCGGTGGGTTCGGCAACAAGGTGCCCGTCTACCCCGGCTACGTGTGCTCGATCCTGTGCTCCATCCTCACCGGCAAACCGGTGAAGTGGATCGAGGACAAGACCGGCAACCTGGTCTCCACCGGGTTCGGCCGCGACATGTACCTCACCGGTGAGGTGGCGCTGCGCTCGGACGGCAAGATGCTCGCCATCCGGTTCCACGCCGACACCGACCAGGGCGCGTTCTTCTCCGACGCCCAGCCGAGCAAGTTCAAGATCGGGCTCGTGCACTCGGCGTTCGCCTGCTACGACGTCCCGCACGGTCACATCACGGCGCAGGGCACCTACACCAACAAGGCGCCCGGTGGCGTCGCGTACCGGTGCTCGTTCCGGGTGACCGAGGCGATGTTCTTCCAGGAACGCATGGTCCAGGCCGCCGCCGCCGACCTGGGCATGGACCAGGCCGAGTTCCGGCGCATCAACCTGCGCTCCGACGACGCGTTCCCGGCCCGCACGCCCTTCGGATTCCTGGTCGACTCCGGGCAGTACGAGAAGTGCCTGCAGCTGGGCCTCGACGCCATCGGCTACGAGGACTTCAAGCGCGAGCAGGCGCAGGCCCGCAAGCGGGGCCGGCTCCTGGGCATCGGGATCTCGACGATGACCGAGCCGCTCGGGGCCGGCAACAGCCGCGAGTACGACATCCTCGGCATCAAGATGTTCGACTCCGCCGAGCTGCGGGTGCACCCCACCGGCAAGGCGATCCTCCGGACGGGCGCGAAGACCCAGGGCCAGGGGCACGAGACCACCTGGGCACAGATCGTCAGCCACGAACTCGGGATCCCGGCCGACGACATCGTCGTCGAGGAGGGCGACACCGACCACTCGCCGTTCGGGATGGGCACCTACGCCTCGCGCAGCACGCCGGTCGCGGGTGCGGCGGTCTCGATGGTGTCGCGGAAGATCCGCGCGAAGGCCCGCAAGCTCGCCGCGCACCTGCTGGAGGTGTCCGAGGAGGACGTCGAGTGGGAGCTCGGGCGGTTCTACGTGCGCGGCGCGCAGAGCCGGGGCGTGACGATCCAGGAGTGCGCGATGGCCGCGTACACCAACATGCCCGACGGCATGGAACCCGGCCTGGAGAACAACGCCTACTACGACCCGCCCAACCTGACCTGGCCGTTCGCCTGTTACATCGCGACGGTCGAGGTCGACCCGGAGACGGGCGTCTGGGACGTGCTGCGACTGGTCGCCGTCGACGACTGCGGGGTGCGGATCAACCCCATGGTCGTCGAGGGGCAGATCATGGGCGGGCTCACCGAGGCCTACGCGATGTCGAACATGCAGTTCCAGACCTACGACGCCGAGGGCAACATCGTCGGCGGGAACTACATGGACTACCTCCTGCCGACGGCCTGGGAGACCCCCGGCTTCGAACTGCACGAGGTCGTCACCCCGTGCCCGCACCACCCGATCGGCGCCAAGGGCGTCGGCGAGTGCGCGGCGGTCGGCGGGCCGGCCGCGTTCGTCAACGCGGTGATGAACGCGATCTCCGACACCGGCGTGCGCAACATCGACATGCCGCTGCTGCCGGACCGGGTCTGGGACGCCATCCGGACCGGCAAGGACATCTCCGGTGCGCCGCCGTTCCGGAACGAGTGAGCGGGGAATCGACAGATGCTGATCGAGAACGAGTTCCGGGTCACCGCACCGGTGGACAGGGTGTGGGAGTACCTGCAGGACCTGCCGGGCCTCGCGCCCTGCCTTCCCGGCGCCGAGCTCACCGACGACCTCGGTGACGGCACCTACAAGGGCACGGTGGTCACCAGGCTCGGGCCGGTGAAGCTGGGGTTCAGCGGCACCGCCAAGATCGTCGACTCCGACGAGGCCGCGCGGCGGATCGCGATCCACGCGGTGGGTTCGGAGGACAAGGGCAAGGGCACCGCGGACATGACGGTGACCGCCGCCCTGGTGCCCGCGGGCGGCGGGGCGACGACGGTCAAGGTCACGCAGGACCTGCAGGTGTCCGGGGCCGCGGCGCAGTACGGCCGCGGGATGATCTCCGACGTCAGCAGCGTGCTGATGAAGAGCTTCGCAGAATGCATCTCCTACAACATCGACTCCGGAGGTTCCGCAGGTCGCGGCGGCGCAACCGCCACGATGCCCCGGACGGCGAAGCCGGCCAGCGGCCTGGCCATCGGCCTGTCGGCCACGCTCATGGCCCTCAAGCGGGTCGTCCGCCGGTTCTTCGGCTCGAGCACGCGACCATGAGCACCCCCGCAGTGAGAGAGGACCTGACATGACGCTGTGGTGGATCGGCAACGCGATCCTGCTGTTCGTGGTGTTCCCGATCGTTGTCGCCCTGCTCAACCGGGTGCTGTCCGCGGTCGAGCGCATCCGCTGGGCGGCCGACGACATCCTGGCCGGCGGCGGGCGCCTCGCCGGGCAACTGGAACCTGTGCCCGGCCTGCTGGCGAAGACCGACGCGACCGTGCAGCAGGTCGCGGTCGGCGCGACCCGTTATGCGGGCAGCGTCGCGAAGTTGCTGCCGTGATGAGCCCTGATCGAGGAAGGAACGAGCCGTGCCCGCATCCGCTTGGGCGACACTGATCATCTCAGGCCTGATCATCGCGATCACCGGGGTGGGCCTGCTCCGGGTGATCCTGCACCTGCGCCACGTCAGCAGGACGCTCGCCACGCTCACCGGCGGGGTGCAGGCCATCGCCGCATCGACGTCGACGGTGCCCACGGTCGTTCCGTCGGTGAACGCCAACCTCAAGCCCGTCCGCGACTTCTGCGAGTCGGTATGACCCCGCGAGTCGCGGTATTAGCGCGCGCGAGTCGCGGTGATCACGCGCCCGAGTCGAAGTGGAGGACATCATGACGCTCGCGCAGACCGCCGGGCCGGACATGTCCGGGTGGTATCTGGGCTTCGGGATCGGGATCGTCGTGGTCCTGGTCGTCGTGGCCCTCGTCGTCCCGATCCTCGTGCTCGCGCACAAGATCGGGAAGCAGGCGCCCGCGATCAGCGCCGCGCTGCAGCAGTCCGAGCGCAACACCCGGCCGCTGGCCGACCTGCGCCAGACCATCGATCACGCCGGCGTCATCACCGCCGGGCTGCGCCGCGGGCGCGAGAGGCTGGGAGGGTGACGATGGCCGATCAGGAGATCACCGCGTGGTGGATCGCCATCATCGCCGGGTTCGTCGTGGTGCTCGCCGTGGCGGCGCTGCTCAGCCTGCTGGTGTGGTTCGTGAAGATCATCGACCGGCGGGTCGCGGAGATCCGGGAGACGCTGTCGACGATCACCCAGAACACCGCGGCGACAACGCTCATCCCGCAGACCGGTGACGCCGTCGACGAGGTGCTCGCCGAGGGCCTGCAGCACCACCTGTTCCTGGGCCGGGTGCTGCCGAGCATCCCGACCCCGGCCACCACGAACGGAGGAGGGGCGTCATGACAACGCTGGTCGTCCTCACCGTCGTCGTCATCGCGGCGCTGATCGCAGGGCTCGCGTTCTACCTGTTCTGGGTCGGATCGCTGCTCGGTCGGGTCGCCACGAACCTCGAAGCATGCGAGGAGAGCGTCGCCCGGATCAACGCCGACGCCGAGCTGATCGGTCCGGGGGTGGAGCACATCAACCGCTCTGGCGGCACGGTGGCAGGCGCGCTGCCGCTGCTGTACGGGTTCGCCGAGAAGATCGTCGTCAAGGCCTCGCCCAACGTGGTGCGGCCCGCGGTGGCCGTCCCCGCCTCCGGGCGCCGGCGGTCGCGGCTGCACGAGGCCGTCGGGTTCGCCCCGGTCGACTGACCTGAATCGACCGCCCCACCGACGCGGCGCCGCACCCTGCCCCGGGTGCGGCGCCGTCCTCTGTCCGGCGGGCTCCGGCGCGCGCTGCTCGACGTCCAGTCCTCCGCACGCAAAGAGCCCGACTCGCGCACGTCGTCACCCCGACTCGCGCACCCGGAAACCCCGACTCGCGCGCGTGGAGAGCCCGACTCGCGGGGACGGAGAGAGGGTCAGGGGCGGGGGTCGGGGCCACGCGGGGGTAGCGGGGCGGTGTTGGGGGCGTCGGAGTACTCCCCGATCCACTCGTCACGCCACGCCGTGTCGTAGCGCTGCTCGTTGCAGTGCGGGTCGTAGACGGAGATCAGTTCCTGAGCGACCATCTCCCGGTGCCCGCGCCCACCGCCGGGGATCTCCAGCGTGGCGATGTGCACCTTCCACTTCGACCCCGCCCGCTGCACCCAGCAGTGCGCGCGCCTGTGCTGGAACGGGAAGCCCTCCGCGGACAGGTCCTCGGCGTGCCCGACGTAGACGACCGCGTAGCGCTCCCGGTCGGGGTCCGGCTTGTAGAGGATCGCGTAGACACCCGGCTTGGCCGGTGGGGTCCACCCGCCCAGCAACCGCGGGCCGGAGAACGCATAGCCGGCGAGCGAGCCGAGCCGGATCACTCCGGGCCGTCCTCTGCGTCCTCCTCCTCGCTGATCGCCTCGACGCGCACGATCGGGAACACCGGGAGGCCGGCCGTGCGCGCCGCGGCGGTGAAGGTCTGCGTCCCGCGCTCGATCGCCTCCTCGCGCGTCTCGGCGATCACGACGACCTGGGCCCCGTAGCGGTTGCTCCCGATCCCGGTCGCGATGCCACCGCTGGGCGCCACCGCGTCGGCCAGCTCGACGACCTCGTCGTGGGCGATGATGCGGTCACCCTCGGCCTCGACGCCGACGCTCCACCGGATCGTCATCCGGTTCTCCTTCCTGTGGCCGATGTGTGTCCGGTGGATCGACGCCGCCACGGAGCAGGCGCAGATCCACCGGTGAGATGCCTAGCCCAGCTCGGGGAGCAGGTCGGCCAGCTCTTCCAGACTGCTCAGGTCGTGACCGGACAGCAGCACATCGATGTGCGGGCCGGCGACCATCATGCCGACCGTCTGCGGCCGGTAGTTCGCGTCCGTCCCCTTGTGCGGGTTCATCCACACGATGCGGTGGCAGAGCCGCGACAGTCGCTCCATGGCGGTCGCGAGCACGTCGGGGTCGCCGCGGTCCAGGCCGTCGGAGCAGATCACCACGACGCCGCCCCGCGCCATCCCCCGTCGGCCCCAGTGCCGCACGAACGTGTCGAGCGAATCGCCGATCCGGGTGCCGCCCTCCCAGTCGACGACGAGCCCCGCGGCCCGCTCCAGGGCGTCGTCGGGCTTGCGGGTCTCCAGCGACGTGGTGAGGTGGGTGAGCCGGGTCCCGAAGCAGAACACCTCGACCTTGAACGGTCCCGACGACGCGCGCTTGGCCGAGTACGCGAACTGCAGCAGCGCCCGCGAGTAGTCGGACATCGATCCGGAGATGTCCAGGATGAGGATCAGTGGGCGCAGCCGGTAGCGGCGACGCCGCCAGTAGAGATCGACCATCTCGCCGTGCATCCGCAGGGACCGGCGGATCGTGGCGCGCAGGTCCGGTCGGCGCCCCTGCCGCGCGGGGCGGGTGCGACGGGTCCGCCGCCGCGGCGGGGTCAGCTTGATGCGCGCCATGATGCGGCGCAGCGCGTCCAGCTCGTCGTCGGTGCACGCGGCGAACGACTTGCTCTTCAGCGTCTCCACGTTGGACGCCATCAGCCCGAGCACGGTCTCCTCGTCGGGCTCCTCGGCGCCCGGGTCGGCCGCGGGGATCTCCAGGACCGTCTCGGCCTCGGGCTCGGCCTGGGCCTCGATCTTCACGAGCTCGTCGACCGGGTTGCCGGCGTCGAGGAAGAACTCCCTGAACACCCGGTCGTAGACGACGATGTCGTCGCGCCGGGTGACCAGCGAGACCCGCCCGCCCCAGTACAGGTCGACGAGGTCGGTCGGGTCCAGCGGCGTCATCGCGGCGCAGAACGTCAGCATGTCCCCCGACCCGACGGAAACGCCCTCCGCGCGCAGGGCACGGCCGAAGTCGACGAGCACGCCGACGAGGCCGGGTGGCGCCGTCGCCGTCATCGGGAGAGTCACCGCTACCGCGAGGTGATCTCGTCGAGCCGGCTGCGCACCAGCTCCTCGTCGTCGTGGTCCTTGACGACGGATCCGAGCGTGAGGTCGGCGGCCTCGGCGTCGAGCTCGGCCTCGCCGAGGAAGTCCAGCATGCGGGCCCAGTCGATCGTCTCCGCGACGCCGGGGGGCTTGGCCAGGTCCATCTCGCGCAACCGGTTCACCGCGGCGACGACCTTCGCCGCCAGGTCGGTGGACACCGACGGCTCCCGCACCGTGACGATCTCGACCTCGCGCTCGGCGGAGGGATACCCGAGCCAGTGGTAGAGACAGCGGCGTTTGAGCGCATCGTGCAGCTCACGGGTGCGGTTGGAGGTCAGCAGTACCAGGGGCGGGCGGACGGCCTTGACCGTGCCGACCTCGGGGATGCTGATCTGGAAGTCCGACAGCACCTCGAGCAGGAACGCCTCGAACTCGTCGTCGGCGCGGTCGACCTCGTCGATGAGCAGCACCGCACCGTCGCCGGCCTTGATCGCCTCCAGCAGCGGGCGCTCGAGCAGGAAGCGGGGACCGAACAGCTTGTCGACGACGGTGTCCTCGTCGGCGGAGTCGGCCATCCCGCGCTCGGAGAGCGCCCGGATGTGCAGCAGTTGGCGGGCGTAGTCCCACTCGTACATCGCCTGGTTGGTGTCGATGCCCTCGTAGCACTGCAACCGGATCAGCTTGCGCCCCAGCACCGTGGCCAGCGTCTTGGCCAGCTCGGTCTTGCCGACGCCGACCTCCCCCTCCAGCAGTACCGGGCGATTCAGCGACAAGGCGACGTACACCGCGGTGGACAGCCCACGGTCCGCCAGATACCCGCCCGCGCGCAGCGTCTCGGTCAGCTCGGCGACCGAGCCCGGTTGGTTCACGAAGCGATCTCCTCAGTTACGGGCGGGGCTACCGGTTCCGGGACGGTCAACGGGTGGAGTCGGACCGGCGGATCATGTCGCCGACGCTCACGCCCTGAGGATGCAGCTTGCCCTCGCGTTCGAGCCGGGACCGCCACGCCGATCGCAGGTCGGAGTCCACCGGGGTGTTGGTCCCATCGGGGCCGGCAGGGACCGCGTCCGGCGCCATGCCGCCGAACCCGATGTCCTTCATGTTCTTGCAGACCTTGGTGTGGCCGGCGCCGAGGCGCTCCTCCAGTTCTGTGCTGGTCTGCCCCTGGGCCGACCAGATTCCGCGCAGCACCGACAACGCCTGCTGTTCCTCGTCGGCGCGGTCGTCGGCCGGCCGTGGGTCCTGCTGGTCTCCGCTCATGCCCGACACCCTCTCCGCTCCTGGGTCGGTCGTGGTAGATCCGAGCATCGTGGCCCAGGGCCGGACCCTCGACAAATCACACTTAAGTCTTCACTTAGGTCCTCCCAGGGTATGGCGGGGGCCACACTGTGCGCATGACGTTGACACAGTTGTCTGCGTTCGTCCTCGTGGCGCGCCTCGGGTCGGTCAAGGCGGCGGCCAACGCCCTCTCGGTCAGCGAACCCGCTGTCTCGCAGGCGCTGGCGGCACTGCGGAAGTACCTGGGTGATCCGCTGCTCACGCGCGGCGGCAACGGGATGACGATGACGCCGGGGGGCAGCCGGCTGCTGACGATCGCGGCGCAGATGGTCGCATTGGGGGCAGAGGCGGAGGCCGCGGTCCGGTCGGCCAAGGGTGCTCCGGAGCAGCTGCGGCTGGTGGCCCCCAGCTCGATCGTGGAGTTCGTGGCCGGACCGCTCGCCGACGCCTTCACCGCCCGGTCGTCGGGCTCGATCGAGGTGTCCGCGGGCGTGGCGGCGACCGACGAGATGGCGGTACTGGTCTCGCAGCGCCTCGCCGACCTGGCGCTGGGCCCGTACCTGGGCAGCGACCGCAGCCTCGGTCTGGTCAGCGAACCCATCTTCCGGTGCAGGCTCGTGGTGCTCGGCGCCCCGGACACCCGGTTCCGGGGCTCCCCGGCGCAGTGGCCCTGGCTCGTCGAGTCGGCGGCGACGGATGCGAACAGCGACGTCAGCCGGCTGCTGCGCGCCATCGGCGTCCCCGAGGCCCGGCTGAGCGTGTTCCCCAACCAGACCGCGGCGTGGGACGCGGCGGCCCGGGGCGCGGGGGTCGCCCCGGCCATCGCGCACCTCGCGGTGCACCAACTGCGCCGCCGGGAGCTACAGGTGGTCGACGTCCCGGGCACGCCGCTGGACGTGGTCTGGCACGCGACGACGCTGCACCTGGACCGGCGCTCGGTCGCCGCCGGCTCGCTGCGACACTTCCTCGGCACGCCCGAGGCGATGCGGCTGCTGCGCGCCCCGGGCGCAGGGGTGCCGCCGTCGCGGTTCCGTCCGCCTGTCTACGTCACGATCTGGAGCTGACCCGTGGGCCGGCGCGCCCCGCCCCGGTCAGTGCTCGGCCACCAGCTCGCGGACGGCGGCCGGGGTGCCCACTCGGAGCACCGCGGCCGCGAGTGACCTCGCCCGCCCCAGGTCGAGCTCCCGCACGACGTCCTTGACCCGCGGAACCGCCGGTGGCGCCACGCTGAGCTCGCGCACCCCGAGCCCCAGCAGCACCGGCGCGGCCTGCTCGTCGGCCGCGAGCTCGCCACAGACCGCGACGAGGGTGTCCGGGCCGGCGCCCCGGCACACCGCGTCCACCAGCGCCAGCACGCCCGGATCGAGCGCGTCGGCGAGCCCGGCCACGGCGTCGTTGCCGCGCTCGGCGGCCAACGCGTACTGGGTCAGGTCGTTGGTGCCGATGCTCAGGAAGTCGACGTGCGGGACGAACGCGGGTGTCTTCAGCGCCGTTGCCGGCACCTCGACCATGATCCCCACCTGCAGCCCGTCCGGGCGCCCGCGTCCCTCGCGGGTGATCGCGTCGTCGAGCATCCGCCGGGCCGCCAGCAGTTCGTCGAGCGTGCTGACCATCGGGAACATCAGGCTCACCGGTACGTCGTGGGCCACCCGGACCGCAGCCAGCAGCTGGTCGGCCAGCAGGGCCGGGCGCGCGAGCCCGAGCCGGATCCCCCGCAGCCCGAGGAACGGGTTCGCCTCCACCGGCACGGGCAGGTACGCGAGCGGCTTGTCCCCGCCCACGTCCAGGGCGCGCAGGGTGATGCGCCGCCCACCGAAGGCCTCGGCCACGCCGCGGTAGGCCGCCTCCTGCTCCTCGACGTCCGGGGCACGCTCCCGGCCCAGGAACAGGAACTCCGTACGGACCAGCCCGGCCAGGTCGGCCCCGAAACCGGCCGCGGCCACGGCGTCGGACACCGAGCCGACGTTCGCACCGACGAACACGTGAGTGCCGTCGCGGGTGGTCGCGGGCGCGGCGGCGTGAGCCCGCGCACGCCGTTCCCGGGCGGCGAGCGCGCCGGCCTGGACCTGGAAGTCGCGCAGGACCGCATCCGGCGGATCGACGACGAGCTCGCCGGTCCCACCGTCGAGGGCGAGCGGGGTGCCGTCGGCGACGTCGAGCACGGCGGCCCCCGCACCCACGACGGCCGGGATGCCACGGGCCCGCAGCAGGATCACGCTGTGCGCGGTGGGGCTGCTGTAGGCGAGGACGACGCCGGTGACGGCTGCGGCGTCCAGCTCGGCCGCCTCGGCCGGGGTGAGGTCACCGGCCACGAGCACCCCGGACGACCGGGACCAGCCGGGGTCCGCGAAGCCCTGCAACGCACGGAGCACCTGGTCCCCGACCGCGAGCACGTCTGCCGCTCTGGCCTGCTGGTACGCATCGGGCAGGGCGGCGAACTCCGCGGCGACGCGGCGTACGCCGCCGGCCCAGGCCGGCGCGGCGGCCTCGCCACCGTCCACCCGGGACCGGACCTCGTCGAGCAGGCCGGTGTCGTCGAGCAGCAGCAGGTGCGCGTCGAAGATCGCGGCTTCGGCCTCCCCGACCTCCTGCGCGGCGCGCGCTCGTACCCGCGCGATCTCGTCGCGCACCACGGCCAGCGCGGCGGTCAGCGCGCGCCAGGCGCCGGCCGGGTCGTCGGTGTGTTCGGCGGGCACGTCCGGCATCTCCCGTCGCACCGGGCGGGCCGGGCCGATACCGATACCCGGTGACGCCGGGACCGGCCCGCGCCGCGGCATCGGCGCCGGAGCCGGAGCGACGGGGCCTTCGTCGAACTGCCGCCCGGCCAGGGCGAGCAGCCGGTCCAGCGCGTCCCGGGCTTGTGGGCCCACGATCTCGATCTCGACCTCGTGCCCGCACTGCGCGCCCACGGTGGCGACCCGGGACAGGCTGGCGGCGGGCACCCACTCCGAGCCGGTGGTGCGGTTGCGCAGGCGGACCCGCGCTCCGAATGCCCGCACCTCCTGCACCAGCCGGGCGGCCGGGCGAGCGTGCAGCCCGTGCGGGTTGCCCACGGTGAACGAGCCGGTCAGGACACCATGCCCGGTGCCCACGGCGGGCTGCGGGCCCACGGCGTGCCAGGCGTCCGCGGCAGGCGCCGGCGGCCCGCCCAGCTGCGCCGTCTTGCCGGCCAGCGCGGCGCTCGCCTCCGCCGCCACCTCCGCACGGTCCGCCCCGCCCGCCGCCGCGACGGCCGCGACGACCAGTCCCTCGACGAGCGGCGCCGGGCAGAGCAGGACCCGGTCGCGGGCGTCGTCGTCGAGCAGCTCGCACGCGAGCTCCGCGGAGAGCACCGCGCTACCCAGGTCCATCAGCACGACCACGCCGGCGCCGGTGTCAGCGGTGGTGATCGCGTCGAGGATGGCCGTGGCGTCGGTGCCGAACGTCTCCTCGTCCAGCCCCGCGGCGACCGCGATGGGTAACTGGGCGCCGTGCAGCATCTCCTGGGCGAGCTCGACCGCAGCCCGGGCGAGCCGGCGGCTGTGCGCGACGACCACGAGGCCGACGAGCGGATCGCTCACGGTTGCGGTCCGCCCAGGACCGTCGCCGCGGCGGCCACCAGCAGCGCCACCGACGTCGCACCCGGATCCTGGTGCCCGATGCTGCGTTCACCGAGGTAGCTGGCCCGGCCCTTGCGGGCGAGCATCGGGATCGTCGCGTCCCGGCCCGCATCGGCCGCGCTCGACGCGGCCCGCAGCGCCGCGCCGAGCGAGTCACCGTCGGCGAGGCCGGCGTCCAGCGCGTCCGCCGCGGGGGCCAGGGCGTCGAACATCGTCTTGTCCCCGGCTTCGGGCTTGCCCCGCGCGACCACACCCTCCAGGCCGGCCCGCAGCGCCTTGGCGAATCCGGGGCCGTCGAGCTCGCCGACCTCGCCCGCCGTCGTGCCGACCCGCAGGAACAGCGTCCCGTACAGCGGCCCGCTCGCCCCGCCGGTCGTGCTCACCAGCGTCATCCCGACCGTCTTGAACAGGGCGGCGGCGCTGGCCGGCGGCGCTGCGTCCAGGGCGGTGACCGCGGCGGTCATGCCGCGATCCATGTTGACCCCGTGGTCGGCGTCGCCGATGGCGGAGTCGAGCCGGGTGAGCTCACCGCGGTGCTCGGCGACGAGCCGGGCGAACTCGCGGACCCAGCCACCCAGCGCGTCGAGATCGGCGACATCGCCGGCCACCGGCTCACACCCCCCAGCGCAGCGCCGGGGTGCGGACCGGGGCGTCCCACAGACCGAGCAGATCGTCGTCGGCCTTGAGCAGGGTCACCGAGCAACCTGCCATGTCGAGACTGGTGATGTAGGGCCCGACCAGGGACCGCGCCACCCGCACCCCCGCCTTCTCCAGGATCGCCGCCACCTCGCGGTACATCAGGTACAGCTCGAGCAGCGGGGTCCCGCCCATGCCGTTGACGAAGGCGATGACGCCGTCACCGCCGCTGAAGTCGGTGTCGGCGAGGATCGGGTCGAGCAGGTACTCGGCCACCTGGCGGGCCGGGACGAGCGGCACCCGCCGCCGGCCGGGCTCGCCGTGGATGCCGATGCCGATCTCGATCTCGGTCTCCGGGAGGTCGAACGTGGGCTGCCCGGCGGCGGGCACGGTGCACGAGGTCAGCGCCATGCCCATGCTGCGGCCGCCCTCGTTGACCCGGCGGGCCACGTCGGCGACCTCGGCGAGGCTGCGGCCCTGCTCCGCGGCGGCGCCCGCGATCTTCTCCAGCAGCACCGTGACGCCGACCCCGCGGCGACCGGCGGTGTAGAGGCTGTCCTGCACCGCGACGTCGTCGTTGGTCACCACGGACACCACGTCGACGCCCGTCTCGCCCGCCGCCAGCTCGGCGGCCATCTCGAAGTTCATGACGTCGCCGGTGTAGTTCTTGACGATGTGCAGGACCCCGGCGCCGCCGTCGACGCGCTTGGTGGCCTCCACCATCTGGTCGGGCACCGGCGAGGTGAAGATCTCCCCCGCGCAGGCGGCGTCGAGCATCCCGGGGCCGACGAACCCGCCGTGCAGCGGTTCGTGGCCGGACCCGCCGCCGGAGACCAGGCCGACCTTGCCGCGGACCGGGGCGTCACCCCGGTAGATGATCTTGTGGTCGTGGTCGACACGCAATTCGGGATGCGCCGCGGCGATACCGAGCAGTGCCTCCGGGACGACGTCGGCCGGATCGTTGATGAGCTTCTTCATCGATGCTCCTCCAGACGTTGACGTGCGTGGGGACCAGGGTGCTTCGAGCGCGGGCAGGGCGCCAGCGGCCGTGCGTGTGGGCGGCGCCCCGGCCACGGGCCGGATGGGCGGTCGTCGGCGGCACATCCGCCGCCGCAGCGGCCGGGAGGAGCAGGACCGTGATCCGGATGGACCACACGCCGCCCGGAGGGTGGGTGGGCGCCGGCCTGGGCATCGGGCTGGCCGCCGTCGGACGGCCGGCCTACATCAACGCCGGACGCGCCGCGGACCTCGGCGACCGGCGCGGTGTCGCCGAGCTGCGTGCCCGCACCGAGGCGGTGCTCGACGCGGCCTACACGGCCGGCATCCGCTACGTCGACACGGCGCGGTCCTACGGCCGCGCCGAGGAGTTCCTGGCCGGCTGGCTGGCGGCGCACCCGGAGATCGACGACGTCGAGATCGGCTCGAAGTGGGGGTACCGCTACGTCGGCGACTGGCGCCTCGACGCGGGCGTGCACGAGATCAAGGAGCACTCGCCCGCCGCGTTCACCGAGCAGTCCGCCCGGACCCGGGCGCTGCTCGGCGACCGCCTCGGCGTCTACCACGTGCACTCCGCGACCCTCGAGACCGGAGTGCTCACCGATACCGCCCTGCACCGGGCGCTCGCGCGGCTGCGCGACACCGGGGTGCGGATCGGTGTGTCGACGTCGGGGGCCGTCCAGGCCGACACCGTCCGTCGCGCACTCGAGGTGCACGTCGACGGCGCCCCGCTGTTCACCTCGATCCAGTCGACCTGGAACGTGCTCGAACCCTCGGTCGGCCCGGCGCTCGCCGAGGCGGCCGCGGCCGGCGCGAGCGTGATCGTCAAGGAGGCCGTGGCGAACGGCCGGCTGGCCCCGGGCGGGCAGGACGGGACACCGGGCGCGCGCCGGGCCGCGGAGCTCGCCGCCGGGCTGGAGGTGCCGGCCGACCAGCTCGCGATCGCCGCCGCGCTGGCGCAGCCGTGGGCCGGGCGGGTGCTCTCGGGGGCGGTGGACCCGGCGCAGCTGGCGAGCAACGTCGCCGCGCGGGACCTCGCGCTACCGGCGGCGGTGCTCGACGAGCTGCCCGAGCTCGCCGAGCCGCCCGCGGACTACTGGCGCGCCCGCTCCGAACGGGCCTGGGCCTGAGCCTGGAGCCACCGCAAAATGTGCTTGATCGCGGTGCTCGCGGGCTCGGTGCGGGCGTTGGTGACCCGGGTGTCGATGAAGGTCCGGCCGACGAGGATATCTGCCGTGCTGTCACAGATCGGCCTCGGCCGGTGTCTCCATGCCGAGACCAGCAGACGAGGAGGAGACATGACCAGCAACACCCGGGTCCCCAAGGCTGAGGTCACGGGCGTCTACGGCGCCGTACTGAAGAAGATCAGCAGGAAGATGTTCGGCGAAGTGCCCGAGCCCCTCGAAGTGATGTGGCACAACCGCCCGGTGCTCAAGTTCAGCCTCGGCCTCGGCCGGAAGGCCACCAAGTGGAACGAGTGCGACGAGGCCCTGAAGTCCTACGCCCACATGGCGGTGGCATCCCTGATCGGCTGCACGTTCTGCCTCGACCTGGGGTACTTCCTGGCGCACAACGAGGGGCTCGACGAGGCCAAGGCCCGCGAGGTGCCGCGGTGGCGGGAATCGGACGTCTTCACGCCGCTGGAGCGCGACGTCATGGAGTACGCCGAGGCGATGTCGCAGACGCCGCCGACCGTCGCCGACGAGCTCTCCGCTCGGCTGCTCGAGCAGCTCGGGGCGCCGGCGATGGTCGAGCTCACCGTGTGGGTCGCGCTGGCGAACCAGGCTGCGCGTACGAACTTCGCTCTCGGCATCGAGGCCCAGGGGTTCTCGGCAGCGTGCGGCCTGGCGCCCCTGGCGCAGCCGAGCGGCGTAGCGCCGCAGACATGACCGACGACCCGTTCGTCGCCCACCGCAGCCTGCTGTTCACTGTCGCCTACGAGATGCTCGGCTCCGCCGCCGACGCCGAGGATGTCGTGCAGGAGACCTGGCTGCGGTGGGCGGACCTCGGTGCCGCGGCCCGAGCGGACGTGTGCGACCCGCGGGCCTACCTGGTGCGGATGGTCACCCGGCAGGCGCTCAACCGGCTGCGCACGCTGGTGCGGCGGCGCGAGGAGTACGTCGGCGAGTGGCTCCCCGAGCCGCTGCTGACCAGCCCCGACGTGGCCGAGGACGTCGAGCTCGCCGAGAGCGTCTCGTTTGCGATGCTGACCGTGCTGGAGACCCTGGGCCCCACCGAGCGGGCGGTGTTCGTGCTGCGCGAGGTGTTCGAGACGCCGTACGACGAGATCGCGGAGGCGGTCGGCAAGACGCCGGCGGCGGTGCGGCAGATCGCCCACCGCGCCCGGGAGCACGTGGCCGTGCGGCGGCCGCGAGTGCAGGTGAGCCGGGCCGAGCAGGAGGCCGTCGTGGAGCGGTTCCTGGCCGCGGTCCGCGGTGGCGACCTGCAGGGGCTGCTGGACGTGCTCGCACCCGATGTTGTCGTGGTGTCGGATGGTGGCGGCGTGGTCGCCGCGGCTCGCCGCCCGATCGAGGGTGCCGAGCGGGTGGCTCCACTACTGGGAAGCTTGGTCAAGCTGGCCGGCGACTTCGAGGCGATGCCGATGTGGCTCAACGGCGGGCCGGCAGTGCGGCTCGACCTCGACGGCGAGCTGAACACGGTGGCGAGCCTGGTGATCGAGGACGGCCGGATCACCCGGATCTACGCCGTCCGGAACCCACAGAAGCTCGCGCGACTCGGCGAGGAGGCGTCACTCAGCCGCTAGCTGATCCGCTGGTGTCCACACGCTCTGCCGACGGGTCTGGTAGTGGCCGTGGTTGCGGTAGCCGCGGCCGGTGCGCTTGATGTGCTTGATCGTGTTCGCGGCCTCGGTGCGGGCGTTGGTGACCCGGGTGTCGATGCAGGTCTCGATCTCGTCCCACCAGCCGTTGACGGTCTCCAACAGGCGCCAGGTCTCGTCCATGTCCGCGGCCAGCACCACGATGCCGAGGAGGCCGCGTGCGTGGTCGGCGGCCTCCAGGTCGCGGCATGCGAGGAGTTGACGGAGTCGTTCCTTCACGCCCCACGCGGCGCCGATCTCGCCGGTGGGGTCGTCGTTGAGGAGCACGTGGTCGAGCCGCCGCAGTGCCCGCTCGGAGAGCTGGTCGCCGGCACCCAGCAGCAGCCTCCGGTGCGCCCAGGCCAGGTTCTTCTTGCGACCCCGGTGCCCGTACTGCTCCTGGGCGAGCCGCTGGCGCGCCTTCGTGACGGCGAGGTTGGAGGGGTCGATCGCCACGACCTCGCCCCGATCCCGGCACTGCCACGGCCGTCGACCCCGAGGACCTGCCCGGTCTCGGCGTTGACCAAGGTGGACATCCACGGCTCGACCCGCCGCCGGCTGCCGTTGTCGGCGTCGCGGAAGAACCGGGCGCGGGCGAAGCGGTGCTCGTCGATCCCGAGCGCCCGCACCGGCACCGTGTCCGGGCCGGGCAACGTGAGCGTGGCCGCGTCGACGGCGGTCTGGACGGTCCACCACGGCACCCCGGAACTGGCGGCGACCTCGTCGGCCGCTCGGCCGGAATCGAGCACCGCGTCGGCGAGCTGGTCCCGCAGCCGGGCCAGACAACGTGCACAGGACGGACGTTGGCCGGTGGCCTGGGTGGACGTCCTGCGCGAACACTGCCGCTCGGCGCACAGAACCGTGGCCTGCGCACGACCAACCTCGACCGGCTCCCCGGCAGCCGGGATGTCCTTGACGCGCTGCCGGGTCCAGGCATGCACCCGGGCCGAGATCACCCCGCACTCCGGGCACGCCTCGTCCCGGTCAACGGCCTGCACCACCACACGGCGACCACCCAACGGGAGATCGATCACCTCGATCACGTCGCATCCGGGCAGGTTGAAGATCAAGCTCGCAGCGTCACGCCCAGCAGGCGGCTGCGAGCACGCAGGCTCGTGTCCTTCTGAAGTCGGATACGTTCGACACACCCATCCTCAGCAAGGCCACGAGCCGCCTTGCGTTTCGACTCGACCACGCTCAACTGCGAAGAGCCAGTAACAGGCACACCCCATCGCGCTCGCCGGAGGGATGCCGCTCCTATCGCCCGAAAGCGGACCGCACCGCCGAGCAACGGCAGATGATCCGGTCGAGGATTGCCGAAGCCGGATCGATGTCGGCGAATCGGCGCGCACGAGTACGCGGCAATTCCCGTCGGGCGCTCCGATGCGACCACTGAGCCTTTTCCAGTAGCGGGAGCGGTGGCTCGAGCCGACACGCCGGGGACGTGAGGATGATCAGCTCGGGGTGCAGGACCTCGGTAGGAAGACGGTCCTTCCACAGATCGTCGTTCCGACAC
>NZ_JAHDTG010000075.1 GCF_018531475.1 Pseudonocardia mahuensis | reverse complement strand
GGCCGGCGCGCCGGGCCGGGGTGGCTGCGCGGTGGTCGCGGCAGCCGCCGCGGCGAGCGCTCGGGAGACCATCGTCGGAGCGGTCCCGGTCGCCGCCGTCGCCGCACCGGGGGCGAGCGCGGCGCGCGCCGCTGCGGCCATCGCCCCGGCCGTGGGGTAGCGGGCCGCAGGGTCCTTGGCCATGCCGCGCGCGACGACGGCGTCGAGGCCCTCCGGCAGACCCTCGACCAGCGCGGACGGCCGCGGTGGGTCCAGGTTGAGGTGCGCGTGGATCATGGCCGGCAGCTCGTCGCCATGGAACGGGGGGCTCCCGGTCAGCGCTTCGTGCAGCAGGCACGCCAGCGAGTACACGTCCACCCGGCGGTCGGACCGCGCGCCGATGAGCCGTTCGGGCGCGAGATAGTCCAGCGAGCCGACCATGGTGCCGGTGGCGGTCAGCGAGCCCCTGCCGTGGCCCACCGCGCCGGCGACGCCGAAGTCGACGAGGTAGCAGTGCGCGTCCGCCGCGTCGGCGCCGGCGGCGAGAAGCACGTTGGACGGCTTGACGTCGCGGTGGACCAGTCCCGCCGCGTGCGCGGCGTCTAACGCGGCCGCCACCTGGGCGACGACGTCGACCGCGCGCTCCGGCGGGAGTGGCCCGTCCGCGGCCAGGACGGCGGCGAGATCGCCGCCCTCGATGACGCGCATGTCCAGGTAGAGCCGTCCCTCGATCTCACCGAAGTGATGGATCGGGATGACGTGGTCCTCGGTGAGCTGCGCCGTGAGCCGGCACTCCCGGAGGAACCGCGCCCGGAACCGGTCGTCCGTGACGAGCTCGGGCCGGAGCCGCTTGAGGGCGACGGTGCGCCGGCTGACCGTGTCGACGGCCCGGTACACCTCGCCCATGCCGCCCCGGCCGATCAACTCCTGCAGCTGGTACCGGCCGAAGATCTCTGGCGCCATGTGCTGCCCCTCCGGACGGGACCGGCGCTCAGGGTGCGCCGACCAGTCGTGGACGGGCAAGTCTGGTGCGGCTCCCCGGTGGTGTCCAGGCTCGCGGGGAGGCGGCCGCGGGCCGCTCTCCTCACGGCCGATCCGCACGCGTCCGGTCAGCCGAGCGCGCCGGCCGCCCGGTGGGCCGGACTCCGCCCGTCACCAGGTGACGTCGAGGGTCTCCAGCCCGCGGAAGAAGTAGCTCGCGATGTAGGACGGCCGGTAGTCGTCGGTGAGCCGCAGCCCGGGCAGCCGCTGCACGAGTGTCTCGATGGCCACCCGGATCTCGGCGCGGGCCAGCGGCGCGCCCGGGCACACGTGCACGCCGGTGCCGAAGGCGAGGTGCTCGCGCACGTTGGGCCGGTCCAGGTCGACGGCGTCGGGGTCGGGGAAGACCGTCTCGTCGCGGTTGCCGGAGCCGAACATCAGCAGCAGCGGCGCCCCGGCCGGCAGCGTGGTGCCGCCGAGCACGGTCTCCCGCGTGGTGATCCGGAACAGACCGCGGTGGGGGGCGTCCCGGCGCAGCGCCTCCTCGGTGACCCGAGGGATCGTCCGCGCCGGGTCGGCCAGCACCCGGTCCCAGATCGACCGGTCCTGCAGCATGACGAGCAGGGTGGACGTGATCGCGTCGCGCGTGGTGTCGTAGCCGGCCACCCGGGCGGCGCCGCGGATGACGTCGTGGGCGTAGGCGTCGTCGTAGGCCGGGAAGCCGTTGGCCCCGTGCACCAGGTCGGAGATCAGGTCGTCGCGTCGCTCCGCGCGGCGGGCGTCGATCAACGCCTGGATGTAGTCGGTGTAGTCGCGCAGCCGGCGGGCGGCCTCGACCTTCGGTTCGACCGGGGCGAGCGGGTTCCACAGCAGCACGAAGTCGTTCGTCCAGCCCTGGATCCGAGCGGCGTCCTCCGCCGGGAAGCCGATGACGGCGTTGATCACGGTCTGCACGAACGGGTCGGCGTACCCGGAGACCAGGTCGGCGGTCCCGCCGGTGAACGTGTCGATCAACTCGCCGGCCCGCTCGCGCATCCGGGGCACCATCGCGCGCACCCGCGCTCCGGTGAAACCGGCGTCGAACACCCGGCGCACCGGGGTGTGCGCCGGCTCGTCCTCGTTCACCAGGTACCCGGTCTCGGGGACGTGGCCCTCGAGTTCCGCGACGACCTCGGGCGGGTTGTCGTAGATCCTCGGTACGGCGATCGCGGACGAGTAGGTCTCCGGGTCGTTGATCACCGTCAGCAGGTCCGCGTGGCGGGTGACCATGTACGCGCCGATGGACGGGCTGAGCGTGACCGGACGGCCCCGGGCCGCCCGGTAGAACAGGTGGGGGTCCTCCCGGTGGGGGGAGATCATCGGATTGAAGTCGTGGTCGGGGGCGACGGTGTCCTCGACGGTCATGAATCCTCCTCAGGGCGGCTCCTGTCCGACGTTATGAGTGATGCCAATCACGGTCGATCCGCTCGGCGCGGGTGCTTCGTCCGATGTGCGCGGGACCCGATCCGCGCAGTGACACCGAGCAACCGGTGCGCCTACGGTCGGACGATCGGGCTTCGACAGCGAGGTCGGACGAGGGGTAACCGATGGCGAGGACCGATGGTGAGTTCTGGAGCACCGACTCGGCGGACGGCGATCGGTCCGGTCAATGGCAGCAGATGCTCTCGGCGACCCATCTGCCCTGGACGACCACGCCGTCGCCGCAGCGACCCGGGCAGATGTTCGAGGCCTGGATTCGGCGCTGGTGGATCGACGATCTGGCCCTCGCCGACTGCGAGTGCGGCCCCTGTTCCGGTACCCGGCAGCGTCGGCGGGGTGGAGGCCGACCTCCGTCCCGGTGATGCCGTGGCCTGGGACAGCTCGAAGCCGGCCCGGTTCGCCGTCCGGGAGCCGCTGTCCGAACGCAGCCTGTTGATCCCGCGTGCGGCGTTGGACGAGGTGAGTGGGCGGACCTGGGTGCAGGCCGGGGTCACGCTCGACGGGCCGTCACCGGCCACCCGTTTGCTGACCAACTATCTCGACACCGTGAGCCGGTCCCTCCCGCAGCTCAGCTCGTCGGCCGTCACCGCGGCGCGCAACGCCACCCTCGACCTGTTCATCGGAGCTGTGCGCGCCGACTCCGACGTCCCCACGACCGGATCGGTCGTGGGGGTCCTGCGAGCGGCGATGGACCGCTACATCGAGCGCCATCTGCTCGACGGCGCCGTCGGCCCAGCCGCGATCGCCAGTGCGCACGGCGTCTCGGTGCGGACGGTGAATCGGGTCTTCAACGCCACCGGACAGACGGTCGGCGAGGTCGTGCGGGTGCGACGCCTCGCCCGGGCGCGGGAGGATCTGACCGGCGCCCGGCTCAGCTGAGACTGGGGTCACACAGCCCGGGGATCAGCTGATGCTCTCCTCGGGCCGGAACCCGGATCCACGAGGAGATCACGATGGCTCGACGCGACATCGAGTTCGATGCCGAAGGTGTCACCCTGCGCGGTTGGTTCCACCCGGCCGAAGGGGCGAGCGGCGCGGCCCCGGCGGTGGTCATGGCGCATGGATTCTCCGCGGTGAAGGAGATGTACCTCGACGACTACGCCGAGGTCTTCGCCACGGCCGGTCTGGGCGCCCTGGTGTTCGACAACCGCAACTTCGGCGCCAGCGACGGCGAGCCACGCCAGGAGATCGACCCCTGGGCCCAGGTCCGCGACTACCGCCACGCCATCACCTACGCCACCACGCTGCCGGAGGTCGACGGCCTCCGGATCGGCGTCTGGGGCAGCAGCTACTCCGGTGGCCACGTCCTCGTCGTCGCCGCGATCGACCGCCGCGTCAAGGCGGTCGTCAGCCAGGTGCCCCTGGTCAGCGGGCACGACAACTTCCGTGCCCTGGTCCGGGCCGACTTCATCGCCGGATTCCAGGAGCAGTTCAACGCCGACCGGCTCGCCCGCTTCCAGGGTGACCCTCCGGCCATGGTGCCCGTCGTCGCCGAGGACCCGCTCGCGCCGTCGGCGCTGCCCACGCCGGACTCGTGGCAGTGGTTCACCGGGACCGCCAAGAGCCGAGCGCCGTCGTGGCGCAACGAGGTCACCCTGCGCAGCGTCGAGATGTTCACCGAGTACGAGCCGGTCAGCTACCTCCCTTACATCAGCCCGACGCCGCTGCTGCTGCTGCCCGCGGTGGGTGATCACCTGACGCCGTCCGACCTCGCCATAGCCGCGTTCGAGAAGGCCCGTCAGCCGAAGAAGCTCGCCATCCTGCCCGGCGGCCACTTCGACGCCTACGTGACGGGCTTCGAGCCGTCGAGCGTCGCGGCGCGCGACTGGTTCGTCCAGCACCTCGCTCCCTGAGTCCTCCCTGCCCCGTCCACCGCCGAACATTCACGGGACGGACGGACATGGGAACCGGCGTGCCGGGCGTGGACGTCGAGCGCGCCCGGGGTCAGTCCGCGCGGCGCAGCGTCTCCGACGGGCTGGTCCCGTAGCGCTGCCGGTACGCGGCGGCGAACCGGCCCAGGTGGGTGAACCCCCACCGGGCGGCGACCTCGGCGACCCCGCACCGCGCCGGGTCGGCCGCGACGAGATCGGCGTGCGCCCGGCGCAGCCGGACCTGGCGCAGGTAGGTCATCGGCGGCACCCCGACGTGGCGGGCGAAGCCTTCCTGCAGCGACCGTGCGCTCAACCCGACGCCGCGCGCGATCTCCACGACCGTGAACGGGGTCTGCGGCTCGCTCTCGAGCAGGTCCACCGCCTGCTGGATCGCCGCCGGGGGCGGGTTGGCCGGGGCCGCCGCGAGCGCCGCCCGGTAGGGATGGTCGACGGCGTGGAGCAGCCCGGCGATCACCGCGTGGGCGAGCGGCCGGGCGACCAGGGGCCGCGCGAGCGGGCCGTCCGGGTCACCGACCAGGGCCAGCAGCGAGCGCGCCAGGGCCCACCACTGCCGGCCGGCCCCGTGTCCGACGTCGAGGGCGGGGGAGAGCGCGATCGGGCCGCGGACCGGGGTGTCGAGCAGGTCGGCGAGTTCGGTCTCCAGGGCCCGGCGGTCGATCTTCAGCCCGACGAGCTCGCCGCCGCCGGACCAGCCGTGCAGCGTCGTGCACCCGTCGGGCCGGTAGACCGCAGCGGTGTCAGGGCAGGCCAACACCCGCTCCGAGCCGGTCCAGGTCCGGACCCGGCCGGTGAGCGGCACGTTGACCTCGTAGCTGGTCTCCAGCTCGCCGGTCTCGAGGCGCACCTCGCCGGCGTAGCCGAGCACCCCGATCGCGACCGGGCCGAGGCCCGCCGCCGTCAGCGACATCCGGAACCGGCGGCGATCGTGCAGCACCGTGAGCCGGTGCGGGAAGTAGACCTCGCCGCACAGCGCCCCGGCATCGTCGGGGTCGCGGGTGTCGATCGAGATCCCCGGCATCGCGGACCTCCTTGTCTGCGCGACTGGTCAGAAGATCCCCCGCCGGGCGCCGACGTCAAGGGCCAGCGTGGAACCGTGCAGCGCGCCGGCCTCCGGGTCGAGCAGCAGCCCGACCGACCAGGCCACCTCGGCGGGGGTGACGAGCCGGCCCAGCGGCGACTCGGCTGCGCGCTCGGCGAGGACCTGCTCGACCGGCACCCCGCGCCGCGCCGCGGCCTGCTCGGACAGGGTGCGCAACCGTGGTGTGTCGGCGGGTCCGGGGGCCACCAGGTGCGCGGTGATCCCGCGCGGCCCGTAGGCCACCGCGAGCTGGCGGACCAGGTTGGCCAGCCCGGCGTTGGTCACCCCGGCCGCGCACGCGTACGGAGCGGGCTCCGAGCCGTAGTGCCCGCCGAGCGCGACGATCCGCGAGCCCGCGGACAACCGGTCGTCCACCGCCCGGACCAGCCGCAGCAGCCCGCCGGCCTTGAGCGCGACGGCTCGGCCCAGGGCGTCGGGGTCGATCGTCTCGACGGGGCCCGCGGCCGGGAGCCCGGCGGCCTGGACGACCATCCGGACCGGGCCACTCCCGGCCCGCTCGACGGCTGCGGCGATCGCCGCCACCGCGTCGTCGGAGCCGATGTCGGCCGCGCAGCCGATGACCCCGGGATCGTCGATCGACGGCTCCTTGCGGGCGACTGCGACCACTTCCAGCCCGGCCACCCGCAGCCGCGTGACGATCGCCGAACCCAGCGCCCCGGTCGCCCCGACGACGACGGCCGGTCCGGCCCGGCTCGCAGCGCTGCTCACGCTGCCTCCCGATCCAGTTCCAGCTCCTCGCGCACGACGTCGAAGACCAGCTCCGGGTGGACCAGGTCGAGCTGCAGCGCGATCATGCCCGCTTCCGCGGCGCCGGCGACGTTCCACGGCATGTCGTCGACGAACACGATCTCCGACGGCGGCCGGTCGAGCTGCTCCGCGGCCATCGCGTAGGCCCGCGGGTCGGGCTTGAGAATGCCGGTCACCGACCCGTCGACGAGCACGTCGAGCCGGCCGATGAACGGGTCCCGCGACATCGACCCGTCGCCGTGGAAGGCCTTCAGGTCGTTGGTCAGCGCGCCGATGCGCACCCCGGCCGCCTGGGCGTCGGCGATCAGCGCCGCGGCCTCGGGACGCATCATCGGCTCACCCGGCAGGGTGTAGAGCGCGTGCATGAACTCCTGGATGGTCCAGTCCCGGCCGAGCGCGGCCCCGATCTCGTCCGACCGCCGCGCCCAGTACTCGCGCTCCGTGATCTCCTCGCGGAGCATGGCCTCCCACAGCTCGTCGGGCTCGGGACCCAGGGGGCCACGCCGGGCCACGACCGGCCGCACGGCCGGCTCGTGCTCACCGTAGATCCCCATCATCTCCGAGCCGGAACGGAAGACCGTCCCGCCGAGGTCCAGCAGCAGCGCGCGTCGCATCGATCTCCTGTGCTCTCTTCGTCGGCCCTGACCAGCAGGCCTGGGTGCCGTCTGATTCGGCCCTGACCAGCAGACCTCAGTGCTCCGGTTCGTGGGACACCAGCTGTGCGGCGATCACCACCGTGCACAGCAGCTCACATCGGACGCACCAGCACAAGAAGTGCCGGTCGGCGCCCACCCAGAATTCCTGCACGAACGCGGCCGGATCGTCCAGTGCCGCGGCGCAGCCGGGGCAGAACGCGGCGCCGATCGCGCCGGCCTGCCCGGTCACACCCACGACGGCACGGGATCGCCGAACAGCTCGAAGATCTCGTCCTTGATCGGGCTGTAGCGGATCGAACTCTCCCGGGTCCACAGCTGCCGGAACTCCACCGCGGAGCCGAACTTGTCCTTCTCCATCGGCAGGTCGATAACGTCGTGCGGCTCGCGGAAGGTGCAGATCGGGTCCTCACCGTCCTCGACCCGGTCGATCTGCTCGGCGTAGAGCTTGCGCAGCAGCATCACCCCGAGGTCGGACTTGCCGAGGTGCTCCTTGCTGCGGTCGGCCACGGCACCCTGCGTCACCCAGGCGACGATGTCCTGGCCGTCGACGTAGTCACGCAGCCACTCGCCCTTCTCGTCGTAGAGCGGCACCTCGTAGACGGGGATCTCCGGCTGCGGCGGGGCGCCGCCGTCGGGCCGATAGGTCTGGTACCAGACGTGCCACGTGTTCTCGTCGTCGATCGGGACCCGGATCTGGAACGTCGCCAGCCCGGCCGCGCCGACTCGGAGCATGTGCGGGAAGACCAGCGGGTGGCCGACCTTCCAGTCTTCGTCCTCCTCGGTGTGTCCCTCCAGCACCCGGCGCTTGAGGATGCCGTGCTCGAACACCTCGAAGGCCACCTTCACGTGCTTCTTGGTCACCACCGGCAGCGGCGCGTCCTTGCCGCCCAGCTCACGCAGGAACGTCCCGTACCGCCCGTGCAACCACTCGACGTGGTACGGGTCGACCGAGTTCTCCATGATCTGCAGGAAGTTGCAGGGCAGCTCGGCGTGCCCGATGTCGCGCCACGCGTCGTCCCAGACGAACAGGTCGTAGCGCGGCAGCTCCGGCGCGGGGGAGGGGCCGAGGTAGGCGAAGATCAGCCCACCCAGCTCCTGCACCGGGTAGGCGGTCGCCTTGATCCGCTCCTTGAACGTGGAGTCGGCCGGCTCGCCGGGCTGCTCGAGGCAGTTGCCCTCGGCGTCGAAGCGCCAGCCGTGGTACCCGCACCGCAGGCCCTCGGACTCGGTGCACCCCAGCCACAGCGCGGCCCGGCGGTGCGGGCACTGCTCGGCGAGCAGGCCGACGGTGCCGCTGCCGTCACGGTAGAGCACCAGGTTCTCGCCCAGCAGCTTGCGCTTGACCGGGACCCGGGTGGCCATGTCGTGGGTGGCGATGGGCCACCAGTACCGGCGGAGCAACTCGCCCATCGGTGTTCCGGGGCCGACCTGGGTGAGGCGGCGGTTCTTCTCCACACTCAGCATGGCGCCGACGGTAGGAATACGGGAGTGGGGCGAGGAAGCGCGGTGTTCTCTCTGGCGAAACGGCCCGTGCCGGTGGCCCCATGGGGCGGATCCCCTGGCCGCGTGTTCGGCAGGGCGGAACGGTCCGCTTGCCGCCTCCGTGTGGCCGCTGTCACGGTCCCGTGAGCTGATCAGACCTGAGGAGGTCGCATGGCCAACGTCGTCCCTGTCGATGATTTCACCGGTGAGTGGTATCCGGGCTTCAAGCCCGAGCACATCGCCTCGCCCTACATCGTCGACGGCACCGGGCCCTTCAAGAAGGAAGACGAAGACAAGTTCTGGTATCTCGACTTCCACTGGAGCCGCGGCCTGACCCCGCTCGCCGCGTTCGCGTGGGGTCATGACGGCTATTGCTGGGGCACCCAGCACGCGGCCGAGAACCTCCCGCTGCCGCCCGGCCGCGGCATCACCTCACGCTTCGCCGGCACCCACCTCTACGGCTCGGCGATCCCGGAGTCCGACCCTCGCGAGATCGGCGCCCGGGCCAACCGGCTGGGCACGAACCTGCCGTACTTCCTGCAGAACTACCAGCAGATCTGGGCGGCCGGGCGCGACGAGCTCGAGGCGACGTGGAGCTACTTCCGCGGCATCGACCTCACGCAGGAACCCACCAGCCGGTTCCCCGAGCTGCTGACGCAGGCGCGGCGCTACCACCAGCGCTCGATGGAGATCCACTTTGGGGTGATGTACCCGTTGCTGGTGAACTTCCTGGGCTTCTACGGGGCCTGCGCCGAGATGGGCATCGACACCAACCAGATCGGCAAGTTCCTCCAGGGCGAGGACACCAAGATCATGGAGACGGACCGCGAGCTGTACAAGCTCGCGATCAAGGCCCGGCAGATGGGGCTGTCCGACGTGTTCGCCGACAACGAGCCGCCCCGGCTGCGCGATGCGCTGTCGCGGCACGGCGGCTCCGCGTCGCAGTGGTTGACCGAGTTCGACGACTTCCTGCAGATCTACGGCTGGCGGCAGGAGGCCACCTGCGACGTCGGGCTGCCCAGCTGGATCGAGGACAACCAGATCCCGCTCGGCCTGATCAAGACGTTCCTGCTCAAGAAGGAGGACCACGACTTCGAGGCCGCCGCCCGCAACGCCGTCACCGAGCGGGAGGAGTCGATCGACGCCGCGCGCTCCGGGCTGACCAAGGAGGAGCAGGCGGTCTTCGACGCCGGGCTCGCCTCGAACCAGGCCGCGAACTTCCCGTGGTGGCAGGACGACCACAACTACTACATCGACCTCAAGGTCATGCTCCCACTACGGTGGACCTGCCAGGAGCTGGCGAACCGCCTCGGGGCGGACCACAAGGACGACATGCTCTACCTGTTCTGGCCGGAGCTGATCGACGTCGCGAACGGCAAGCCCTACAAGGGCGAGCTGTCCGGTCTGGTCAAGGACCGGCGCCAGTACTTCGACCACTGGCAGGCCAAGCGCTCCGCGATGCCCAAGGTGCTCGGCACGATCCCGGACGCGGTCGAGGACCCGGTGCTGATCGAGATCTTCGGCCTGAACCCGACCGCGATCAAGGCGGTGCAGAACCCGGAGGCCGCCAACGCGACCACGCTGTCCGGGCTGGCGGCCTCGAAGGGCCACGCCACCGGCATCGCCCGGGTGCTGCAGAGCAGCGACGAGCTGCACCGGCTGGAGCCGGGCTCGATCCTGGTCTGCGAGTCGACCTCGCCGAACTGGACCCCGGCCTTCGGCAAGATCGCCGGCGCGGTGTGCGACGGTGGCGGCATGCTGTCGCACGCGGCCATCGTCGGCAGGGAGTACGGCGTGCCGACGGTCACCGCCGTCGGTGTCGCCACGCTGGCCATCGCCGACGGCGACGAGATCGAGGTCGACGGCACCAACGGCAAGGTGACCATCCTGAAGAAGGCCGCTGAGCTCGCCGAAGCGGAGGCGGCCGCCCGGTGACCGAGCTTGCGAGGTCACAATCCGATCCAGCACGGCCCGATACAGCACGGCGCGGCACGGCGGCGCCGAGCGTCAGCGAGGGGCCGAAGTGACAGGGGTACTCGTGGACAGCGACCCGAAGGTCAGGGACTCGATCGTCTGGGTCGACGAGGTCGATCCGGCCGCGGCGGTGGCGGCGGCCGGATCCAAGATGGGCCGGCTCACCGAGCTGCACCGCGCCGGCGTCCAGGTGCCGCAGGGCTTCGCCGTGACGGTGGACGCCTACCGGCGGCACTGCACCGAGTCGGGTCTCGACGAGCGCATCGAGGAAGTGATCTCGTGGCTCGGCAGCGAGCCGTCCGACGCGGCCGTGGAGGACGCCTCGGCGAAGATCCGCGGGCTGTTCGAGGCCACCCCGATGTCCGAGGCACTGGCCGCGGAGATCACCGAGGCCTACGAGGAGCTGTGCCTGCGCTGCGTGGACGTCAACGTGCCCACCGCGGTGCGTTCGTCGGCCACCGGTGAGGACGCGACCGACGCCAGCTTCGCCGGCATCTTCGACACCTACCTCGGGGTCTCCGGACCGCAGCGGGTGATCGACGCGGTGCGGTCCTGCTGGGGGTCGCTGTTCACCGGCCGGGCGCTCGCGTACCGGCTGCGCAAGGGGATCAGCCACCACGCCATGCCGATCGCGGTGGGGGTCATCGAGCTGATCCACGCCCGGGCGTCCGGCGTGGCGTTCTCGGTGCACCCGGTGACCGGCAAGCCCGACCGGATCGTCATCGAGACGAGCTGGGGCTGGGGCGAGGCGATCGTGCAGGGCCTGGTCAACCCCGACCACGTCGAGGTGGGCAAGGCCGACGGGCGGTTGCTCCGCTACGACGTCGCGCACAAGACGGTGGTTTCGGCGTTCGACTTCGCCGACGGCCGGGTCACCGAGATCGACATGCCGGCCAAGCTCGCCGACCGGCAGGTGCTCGACGACGAGCAGGTCGCGGCGATCGCGGCGGCGGTGAAGTCGATCGAGGAGCACTACGGCTACCCGGTCGACGTGGAGTGGGTCATCTCCCGGCACCGCCGGGCCGGGGACCCGGTCTGCATCGTGCAGTCCCGTCCGGTGACCGTGACCGCCGACGAGTCGGAGAAGACTCCGGCGTCCTACGACCCGGTGGCGCTGGCGCAGAAGTTCGTCTTCAGCGGCAAGCCGCTTCCCGGTCGCTGACCCTCGTCCGTCCGCGGTGGGTGCTGGTCCGAGCAGCACCCACCGCGCCCTAGCTGCGAAGCTGGCACCATGCGCGCGATCCTCCAGGAGACCGTCGGCGGTCCCGAGGTGCTGCACCTCGGCGAACGCCCCACCCCCGAGCCGCTGCCCACCGAGATCCGGGTGCGGGTCGCCGCCGCGGGGGTGAACCCCGTCGACTGGAAGACCCGTTCCGGAGCCGGGATGGCGAAGGTCCTCGGCGATCCGCCGTTCACGGTCGGTTGGGACGTGGCCGGTGTCGTCGACGCCGTCGGCCCCGGGGTCACGCGCTTCGACGTCGGCGACGAGGTCTACGGCATGCCGTGGTTCCCGCGGCAGGCGGCCGCGTACGCCGAGTACGTCACCGCGCCGTCGCGACACTTTGCGCTGCGCCCCCCGGGCCTCTCGGCGGTGGAGGCGGGCGCGCTGCCACTGGCGGGGCTCACCGCGTGGCAGTGCCTGGTCGACATCGCCGACGTGCAGCCGGGGCAGCGTGTGCTGATCCACGCCGCGGCGGGTGGTGTCGGGCACCTCGCGGTGCAGATCGCCAAGGCCCGCGGCGCGTACGTGATCGGGACGGCGTCGGCCGGCAAGCACGACCTGCTCGCGAAGCTCGGTGTCGACGAGGCGCTCGACTACCGGTCGACCCCGTTCGAGCAGGCGATCGAGCCGGTCGACGTGGTATACGACCTGATCGGCGGTGACGTCGCGCTGCGCTCGCTGGACGTGCTGCGCCCGGACGGGCTGATGATCTGCCTGCCCTCCGCGGCTGCGGCCGACGCGATGGCGGCGGCGGCGGATCGGGGGCTGCACGCGACCGGGATGCTCGTCGAACCCGACGGCGACGGCCTGGAGGATCTCGCCCGGCTGGTCACCGACGGGCGGCTGAGGGTGCTGGTGGCCGAGACGTTCCCGCTGGAGCGGGCCGCCGACGCGCACCGGGCCGGTGAGCAGGGGCGCACGACCGGGAAGCTCGTCCTGACCGTCTGATCGCGACCTTCCCGCATGGCGGGACGACCATTGTGGCCTCCATTACACGTCCCTAGCGTGCCCGCGTGGCCTACGCGGTGTGGTTCGACGACTACGTTCCTGCGCTCGCCGGCCGGGTCGGGGGAAAGTGCGCGAGTCTCGGTGAGATGACCGGGGCGGGGCTGCCGGTCCCGCCCGGATTCGCGATCACGACCGACGCCCACCGCGCGGCCTGTGCCGGCGTCGAGACGCGACTGCGCGCCCTGCTCGCCGGCGGCGACCCGCACGACGCGTCCGGGCCGGCCGCTGCGAGCGCCGAGGCGCGGGCGCTGGTGGAGGAGTGCGGGGTGCCCGGCGGTGTCCGGGCGCAGGTGGCGGCGGCCTACGCCGAGCTGGGCAGGCGGTGCGGGGCGACCGACGTGCCCGTGGCGGTGCGCTCGTCGGCGACCTGCGAGGACTCTCCGGACGCGAGCTTCGCCGGTGAGCACGATACGTACCTGTGGGTCTGTGGCACCGACGACGTGCTGGCGGCGGTCTCGCGCTGCTGGTCGAGCCTGTACACCGAGCGGGCGATCTCCTACCGGCAGCGGATGGGCCTGGCCGAGGACGGCGTGGCGATGGGTGTAGCCGTGCAGAAGATGGTGTGCCCCACCGCGGCAGGCGTGGCCTTCACGCTCAACCCGCAGGACGGGGACCGCAGCCAGATCGCGATCGACGCGTCCTGGGGCTTCGGCGAGGCGGTCGTCGCCGGTGAGGTCACGCCGGACAACTACCTGGTCGACAAGGTGCTCTTCGAGATCACCCGGCGCACCGTCTCGGACAAGGCGACGGAGTACCGGCTCGCCGCACACGGCCGCGGTGTGGAGCGCGGCCCGGTGCCCGACGAGCGGCGCGCAGTGCCCTGCCTCGACGACGAGGAGATCACGGCCGTGGCCCGGCTGGCCCGGCGCGCGGAGAAGCACTACGGCCGCCCGCAGGACATCGAGTGGGCCGTCGATGCCGACCTGCCCGCGGGCGAGCGGGTACTGATGCTGCAGAGCCGGCCGGAGACGGTCTGGAGCAAGCGCAGGCCCGCGTCGGTGAGTGCGGGTACCGCCTCCGGCTACGCCGGCATCGTGTCCACATTGGTCTCCCCGCTGCACGGCAGGCGAACCTGAGCGGGCTGTCCCCATGGAGGTGGAATGAGCGAGGCACGCTTTCCCGGCCCGTTCGAGATCGAGACGCCCCCGGGCGCCGAGGGTTGGCAGGAGCTGTACGGCTACTCCGCGGTCTTCTCCCAGGATCGGCGCGAGTACGAGGACTCCATGTTCTGGTTCCACGACGGCGTGCACTGGCCCACCGTGCTCACACCTTGGGACGCCACGTTCTTCGAGTACGCGATCGCGACGCTGTCGCAGTACAACACCCGGCACTACCTGATCCCGCCCGCGCTGGGCATCGACGCCCGGATCGTCAACGGCTACGGCTACCTCTCGCCCGTGGGTGTCACGGACCCGGCCGAGATCGAGGCCCGGGTGCCGCACTTCCTCGAGCGCGCCGGGCACTACTTCGCCAACTGGGACGACCTCTACGACAACTGGCTGCGCAAGATGCGCGCCCTGGTCGGGGAGATGGAGGCGATCCGCTTCGAGGCGCTGCCGGAGAAGGAGGATCTGTCGGTTGTCACCGAGGGGCACGGCACCGGCGCCGGTCTCACCCTGACGACCTCGTACCACAAGGTCGTCGACCTCGGCTTCCAGCTCTGGCAGTACCACTTCGAGTTCCTCAACCTCGGCTACGCCGCGTACCTCGACTTCTTCGGCTTCTGCAAGCAGGCGTTCCCGTCCATCCCGGACCTGGCCATCGCGAAGATGGTCGCCGGCGTCGAGGTGGACCTGTTCCGGCCCGACGACGAGCTGAAGAAGCTGGCGCGCCTGGCCGTCGACCTCGACCTCGACGACGCGTTCGCCGACGCCGAGCGCCCGGATGTGCTGGAGGAGCGGCTGCGCGGCTCGGAGGAGGGCCGACGGTGGCTGGCGGCCTGGGGCGAGGCGGCCGAGCCGTGGTTCAACTTCTCCACCGGCTCGGGCTTCTACCACTCCGACCGGATCTGGATCGAGCACCGCGACATCCCGTTCGGCTTCATCCGCGACTACGCGGCGAAGCTGCGCGAGGGTGCCGACCTGGCCCGTCCGCTCGAGAAGATCCGTGCCGAGCGCGACCGGATCGTCTCCGAGTACTCGGAGCTGCTGGCCACGGACGAGGACCGCGCGGCCTTCGCGGAGAAGATCGGTCTGGCGCGGGTGGTGTTCCCCTACGTCGAGAACCACAACTTCTACGTCGAGCACTGGGCGCACTCGATCCTGTGGCGCAAGATGCGCCAGCTCGGGCGCGTGCTGGTGAAGGAGGGCTTCTGCGAAGCGGAGGACGACATCTTCTACTTCAAGCGCAACGAGATCCCGGACGCGCTGTGGGACATGTACCAGGCCTGGGCGGTGGGCGTGACGCCGCGGGGCCCGGCCTACTGGCCGAAGGAGATCGAGCGGCGCAAGGGGATCGTCGCGGCCCTCGAGCAGTGGTCGCCGCCTCCGGCGCTGGGCACGCCGCCGGAGACGATCACCGAGCCGTTCACGATCATGCTGTGGGGGATCACGACCGAGAGCGTCGCGGGTTGGCTGTCGGCGGGGGAGACCGGTGACACCGGGCAGCTGACGGGCATGGCGGCCTCCCCCGGGGTGGTCGAGGGACCGGCTCGGGTGATCTTCAGCCCGGCGCAGATCAACGAGGTGCAGGACGGGGAGATCCTGGTCGCGCCGCTGACCGCGCCGAGCTGGGCGCCGATCTTCGGCAAGATCGGCGCGACGGTCACCGACGTGGGCGGGATGATGAGCCACGCCGCGATCGTCTGCCGGGAGTACGGGCTGCCCGCCGTCACCGGCACCGCGTTCGGCACCAAGCGTCTCAAGACGGGCCAGCGGATCCGGGTCGACGGCAACACCGGAACGGTCACCGTCCTCGACTGATCCGATCATCCACTCGAACTGCGACAGATGGCGGAGCCTGTGCTCCGCCATCTGTCGTTCAGGGCGCCATCTGCTTTCCGGTATGCGGGACGGTGCGATACAGCGACCTGCCCGAATGGTTAGGGTTCGTGATCTGGATCACAGGACGGACGCAGGGACGGAATGCCGCGACTCGCCCGATCTGACTGGTACGACCTCGCCCGCGACATGAACTGGACAGTGTCGTACGTGGACGAAGCGGAGGCGTGGCCGGAGGAGCTGTCCGCAAGCCAGGGCATAGCCGCCGAGAAGTGGTGGGGCTGGGACGAGCCCTACAAGGTCAGCTACCCGGAGTACGTGCATAACCAGGTCGGTAAGGACGCCGGCGTCTACGCGGTCAACTCGGTGGTGGCACGGTCGAGGATGTTCGCCGAGCTGGACCCCGGCTGGAAGTCGGCGATCATCGCGCACTACGGCGCGATCGCGATCGGGGAGTACCTGGCCGGTATCGCCGAGATGCGGATGGGCCGGTTCGGGCGCGCCGCGGCGTGGCGCAACATGGCCATGTTCGGAACGATGGACGAGATCCGGCACGGCCAGATCCAGACCTACTTCCCGTACGGGCTGCTGGACGCCGAGCCGCGGGCCGACTGGGCGCACAAGGCCTTCCACACCAAC
This sequence comes from Pseudonocardia mahuensis, assembly GCF_018531475.1. Taxonomy (GTDB): domain Bacteria; phylum Actinomycetota; class Actinomycetes; order Mycobacteriales; family Pseudonocardiaceae; genus Pseudonocardia. The sequence goes on along the minus strand of NZ_JAHDTG010000075.1, from coordinate 21,995 downwards.
GAGTGGGGCGCCATCGCCGCCCGGCACCTGTTCGACGACATGTTCACCGCCAACGACGCGGTGTCCACGGCACTGCAGCTCACCTTCACGTTCGAGACCGGCTTCACCAACCTGCAGTTCCTCGGCATGGCCGCGGACGCCATGGAGGTCGGCGACCTCGGCTTCAGCACGCTGATCTCGTCGATCCAGACCGACGAGGCCCGACACGCGCAGCAGGGCGAGCCGACGATCAAGATCCTCATCGAGAACGGTCACTCCGAGCACGCGCAGAAGCTCATCGACCACATGTTCTGGCGGTCGTGGCACGTCTTCGCGCTGCTCACCGGGCTGTCCATGGACTACTACACCCCGCTCGAGCACCGCTCCCAGTCGTTCAAGGAGTTCATGGACGAGTGGATCGTCAAGCAGTTCCTGGACCAGTTCCGCGACGTCGGCCTCGAACCGTCCTGGTACTGGAAGGACCACTTCCTCACCGAACTGAACTGGTACCACCACGCGCTTCACCTTGGGGTCTGGTTCTGGCGCCCGACGGTGTGGTGGAACCCCGACGGTGGCGTCTCGCCCGCCGAGCGGGAGTGGCTGGAGGAGAAGTACCCCGGCTGGAACGACAGCTTCGGCAGGTACTGGGACGAGATCGGGCGAAACGTCCGCAACGGCAAGCCGGAGCTGACCCTTCCGGAGACGTTCCCGATGGTCTGCAACATGTGCCAGATCCCGCTGGTCAACCCGGCCGGCTTCGCCTCGGGCCACCTGAAGAGCCCGCTGCCGCACATCCTCGACCACGGCGGCCGCCGCTACACCTTCTGCTCCGAGCCGTGTCAGTGGATCTTCCAGCAGAACCCCGCCCGGTTCGAGGGCCACATGTCGATCATCGACCGCTTCCTGGCCGGTCAGATCCAGCCGCCGACCGTCCCCGGTGCGCTGGCCTACATGGGCCTGTCGCCGGAGGAGATGGGCCAGGACGCCGAGGACTGTGCCTGGGCCTTCGCGGACGCCACCTCGCTGAAGAAGGGTGCGTGATCATGGCGCCGTTCCCCGTGCAGGGCATCGTCGAGGGCGACTTCGTGATCGTGCTCGTGCCCGTCGACACCGAGGACCTCATGCCGGTGGTCGCGGAGAAGATCGCGCACCACGCGGTCAACCGCCGGGTGCCGGAGCGCGACCAGCCGATGGCCGTGCGCCACAACGGCCGGTTGCTCGCTCCCGAGGCGACCGGGTGGTCACAGGCGCTGGTGCAGTACGCGCTCGCCGCCGATCCCGGGCTGCGTGACGTGCTGGGCGGCTGGGTGGCGACCTGGAGTCCGCGCGCCGATGCCGCCGTCGCCGGGCTCGCGCCGCTGTTCGGGGGCGCGCCGGTGCCGATCACGGCCGACGAGGTCACCGCTGCCGTGCGGGCGAGCCGCACCGAGTTGCTGACGGCCTGCGGCCTGTGACGACGGGCCACGGCGTCCGGGTGCATGTGGCCCGGACGCCGTGGCGTCGCACGCCCCGAGCTCCCCGGTGTCTGCCGGGAGCCGAATCGACACGGTCCCGAGGACCGGAGAAGGAAGGAGCACGATGCAGGCAGCCGTTTACCACGGGCCGGGGACGTCCGGGTCGGCACCGTCGACGACCCGAAGATCGTCGAGCCGACGGACCTGATCGTCAAGACGGCCACCGCGTCGATGTGCGGATCCGACCTCTACCTCTACGGCGGGGAGGTCGAGCAGATGGTGGCCGCCGGGCGGACCACGCTCGGGCACGAGATCTGCGGCGAGGTCGTCGAGGTGGGCGACGGGGTCGCCCGGTTCGAGGTGGGGACCGGGTGACCTTCCCTACTCGGTCAGCTGCGGCACCTGCTCGCTGTGCCGGGTCGGCCAGACTGCGCACTGCGAGACATCGGGCAAGGCCATCTACGGGTTCGGCGTGGCGTTCGGCGACCTGGGCGGTAACCAGGCGGAGTACGTGCGGGTACCACTGGCTGATCATCACCTGGAACACGTGCCGTCGGAGATCTCCGACGAGGCGGCGGTCTTCCTGTCCTGCAACCTGCCGGCGGCAGTGATCGCCGTCGATGCTGCCGAGATCGAGGCGACCGACACGGTCGCGGTCATCGGGAGCGGGCCCACCGGCCTGCTGGCGCTGGAGCTGGCCCGGCAGCGCACCCGCGGGGAGGTCCTCGCGTTCGACCGGGTCGCCGGCCGGCTCGCCCGTGCGGGCGAGCTCGGCGCGCACCCGGTGAACGTGGTCACCGACGACGTCGACGCCGCGGTGGCCGCCGCGAGCGGGGGCCGTGGCGTGGACAAGGTGATCGAGTTCGGCGGCCGTGGAGACGCCTTCAACCTGGCGGTGTCGATCGCCCGCCCGGGCGGCGTGATCAGCGGGGGCGACGTCTACCTGGAGCAGGCGCACCCGGTCTCGCTGTTCGACATGTACTTCAAGAACCTGCAGATCCGGCTCAACGGGTTCGCCAACGCGAAGACGGCTCAGTGGAAGGCCAGGCAACTGGTCGCCCAGGGCGTCATCGACCCGACCACCGTGCTGTCGCATCGGGTGACGCTGGCCGAGTTCCCGAAGGCGGCCGCGTCCTACGCGGCCCGGGAGGACGGGTTCTTCAAGATGCTCGTCCGGCCGTGAGGGCGGACCGCTCACGAGCCCTCTTCCACCGGGCTGGCCCGAACGCCGATCACGGTGCCACTGCCGCCGTGCAATGGGCACTGCCGGATCGGCCGATCCCCACCCCGTCACGCCCGAGCCCGGGCGGCGTGGCCGAGCCGTCGGGAGATCACCGTGGCCGCGTCGATCACCAGGGCGGTGTGCCGGCGGCGGGCGCCCTCGTCCTTCCGGCCGGTGGGCCAGGCGATGCTCAGGGCGGCGATGACCGTGCCGGTCGCATCCCGGATGGGCGCGCCGACCGAGGTGAGGCCGCGTCGGCTTTCCTCGTCGTTGCCCGCCCATCCGCGGGCGGCGACCTCACGCAGCTGGGCGATCAGGACCTCCGGGTCGATGAGGGTCTGGCTGGTGAGCCGGAGCAGCTCGCGTTGCTCGATCCGCGACCGCAGCTCGCTCTCCGGCAGTGCCGCGAGCAGCACCTTGCCGGTGGAGGTGCTGTGCGCGGGGAGACGGGTGCCGACGCGGGTGAAGATGCGCACGGTCTCGAGACCCTCGAGGCGCTCCACGAAGACCACCTCGAGCCCGTCGAGGACGGCGATGTGGACGGTCTCGCGGGTGCTGTGGCGCAGCGAGGCCATCACGGGCAGCGCGGCCTCGTGCAGATCCAGGTGCGGGGAGACGGCGGCGCCGAGCTCGTAGACGGCGAGGCCCAGCCGGTAGCGGCCCGCGGTCCCCCCACGGTCGAGCAGCCGCTCGTCGGCGAGGGTGGCGAGCAGCCGGTGGACCGTGGAGGTGCCCAGGCCCAACCGTCGGGCCAGCTCGCTCACCCCCAGCTCGCGGTCGGTGTGCGAGAACTCCTTCAACAGCCGCGCGGCGTTGCGTACCGAGCTCAGTCGCTCACGGCGTCGCTCCGGGTTTCCCGTCATGCGGGAAGCATCTCTTGTTCGCGGTGACCGGCGCTACATACCGTCAGGGTTGCCGCCGAGCGAGGAGACCACCACATGCTGACTGCCGAGCAGAACGACGAGCTCACCCAGGTCGAGGCCGGAACCCCGATGGGTGAGGTGCTGCGCCGCTACTGGTACCCGGTCGCGTTCACCCGCGAGCTGGAGGAGTTCCCGGTCAAGCGCGTCGAGTTGCTTGGCGAGTTCTTCGCGCTGTGGCGCAGCCCCGGCGGGCGCCTCGGGATCGTCCCCGAGGCCTGCCCGCACCGGAAGGCGTCGCTGGCCTACGGGGTCGTCGAGGCCGACGGCATCCGCTGCCCGTACCACGGCTGGGTCTTCAACGCCGACGGCGAATGCACCGAGCAGCCGGCCGAGCGGGACAACACCGCGTTCCAGAACCGGGTCAAGGCCCAGGCCGGCAAGGTCGAGGAGCTGGGCGGCCTGATCTGGGCCTACGTCGGCCCGATGCCCGCGCCCGAACTGCCGCGCTTCGACACCTACGTGATGGAGGGCTTCCGCGACATCGGGTGGGCGGATCTGCCCTGCAACTACGTGCAGATCATGGAGAACGCGGTCGACCCGCACCACGTCGAGTTCCTGCACGGTCGCTACTTCGAGTTCGTCGGCCGGCACGAGGGCTTCACCGCGCCCGCGTCGTTCGGCAAGGAGCACGTCAAGATCGGCTTCACGCCGTTCGAGTGGGGGATCATCAAGCGCCGGGTCCTCAAGGGAGCCACCGAGGAGAACGACGACTGGAAGGTCGGCCACCCGCTCGTCTTCCCGTACAACATGCGCGTCGGTGGCGGCGGCATCCACCAGATGCAGATCCGGGTCCCGATCAACCGGACCACGACCCGGTTCATGCTCTACACGGTGCACTCGCCCGACGGCTACGAACACGTCGAGCAGCCGGTGATCCCGGACTACGAGCTGCCCGTGTACGACAAGGACGGCCGGCACGTCACCAACTACGTCGAGGGCCAGGACATCATGGCCTGGGTGACCCAGGGTGCGATCACCGATCGGACCACCGAGCACCTGGGCCGCTCCGACATCGGCATCGCGATGCTGCGGAAGATGTTCCGCGAGCAGATGGACGTCGTGGCCGCCGGCGGCGACCCGCTCGGCACGATCCGCGAGCCGCACGAGCGCATCGACCTGCCGTGTGAGAAGGACAAGTTCCACGCGGGTGGCGCCCAGTTCGCGCTCGACTTCTGCGACATGGGCTCCAGCCGGTTCTCGCCGATGCTCGACACCATCAAGAAGATCCACATCAGCGCGGCCGACAAGATCGCGTCCGAGAAGGCCGCGGCGGACTCGTGACGGGCCGGACCGCGGGGCCCGCGACGGTGGACCGGCGCTTCGCCGCCGACGCCGAGGCGCACCGTCGCGACGCCCCGCGGTTCTGCCCGCGCTGCGGGACGGGCCTGGCGGGCGCCGGGATCGTGACGGAGTTCTGGGAGGCCGACGACCGGCGGTTCTACTGCTGGTGCGGCGGCTGCGGCTGGGCTGGTGAGGTCACCCCGTCCGGCCCGGGGGTGATCGGGCACGAGCCCGAGCACTAGCTGCCGGGATCGGGAGCAGCACAGATCGCGGCTCCCGGTCCCCGGGCGTCGACTCGCACCATGGCGCCGGCCTACGTCGCGTAGGCGGCGAGAATCTCCCGGTGTTTGTCGAGCAGAATCGGGATCTCCTCCGGTTTCGCCCGGGCCATCCCGCACTCGGTGCAGATACCCCGGTCGTCTCGGCCGAGGTGGTCGTCGATCAGGCGAACCTGCTCGGCCGGTGGTCCCCGGCTCCTGTTCGGACGGGTGATAGGGAACAAGCGCGAAGTACAGCTCTGTGTCCGCACGGGCCCGCACATCGCGCAGTGGGACGAAGAACGACGGTTCTCGCTGGTACTGCGGGACGGTGAAGGCGTACCAGCTCACCGATCGGTGGGCCGCCGCGTCGAGCGCGTTGGCAACCCGCACCTGAAGCTCCAGTGACTCCGGCTCCGTGAAATGGCGGTGCTGATAGTCGCCGTAGCACAGGTGCATCCCGACCGGGACGTCCGCGGGCACGAGATCCACACAACGCGCGAGGCGAACGATGATCGAGTCGAAGCTCCGCGCCGCCGTCGCGGTGAAGCCGCCTACGAGGATCCCGAACTCCACGGCGACGTCGCACTGGGCGGCGATCCGCTCATGCGGGAGTGCAGCCAGCAGACGGGCCAGGTCACCGGACAGGGCGCGCTCGTAGGTCGCCTCGATGCGGTCCTGGTCCTCGGGGATCACCAGGCGCTGACCGAGGCCAGGCCAGCGGTCTGCCAGAACTTCTGCAGCTGGTAGAAGATCCACTGCTGGCGGTCGCCGGTCTCCGCATCGGGCAGCCGCCGGACCCCGCTCGGCACCCGTGCCGCCACCTCACGCATCACGGTCTCGGCGTCGGCGAGGTTGACCCGCCGTTGAAATGGACGGTGGTGGGCGGCATCGACAGCTCCCTTCGCATGCGACGGGGCGTGAGTGGCGCACGAGCGGCGACCTCGATGATCATCGTGAGGCCTGCGCGGTGCCCGACTCGTGGGACAGGGTGCGCGGCTGGAGTGACCGCCACAATCGACCAACCGGACGCGACGCAGCGTGCTCGGGTCGCGGTGATGACAGGCCACACCCCGATCACTGCGCTGGGTTAACATCCCCGGCATGCCAGAGTCGGCAGGCCTCTCCGCGACCGGGCTGCCCCGAGACGGCCTGGTCGCGGTGGTCAAGCGGGACTGCCCGACCTGCCTGCTCGTCGAACCCGTGCTCGGGCAGCTCGGCCACAGACTCACCGTTTTCACCCAGGACGACCCGGCGTTCCCGGCCGGGGCCGCGGACGTCCGTGACGACACCACTCTCGACGTCAGCCTCGCGCTGGACATCGAGACGGTGCCGACGCTGATCCGCTTCGCGGGTGGCTCCGAGACGGGACGGACCCAGGGCTGGCTGCGCGAAGCCTGGGAGGAACTCACGGGCCTCGACGGGCTCGGGCCCGACCTGCCCGAGTACCAGCCCGGATGCGGCTCGCGCACGCACGACCCGGAGCTGGCCGAGGAGCTGCTCGTCCGTGCCAGGGGCGGAACGCTGTCCTCGCGACGCCTCGCGATCTCCCCGCTCGAGGACGAGGCCGAGGCCATGTTCGACCGGGGCTGGTCCGACGGTCTGCCGGTGGTCACCCCGACCCCGGCTCGGGTGCTGCGGATGCTCGAGGGCACCACCCGCGCGCCCGGCGAGGTGGTGGCCGTGGTGCCGCCGAACCTGGTGGAGGCGACCGTGGAGAAGGTCGCGGTCAACGCCGTGCTGGCCGGCTGTCGCCCGGAGTACCTGCCCGTCGTGCTGGCTGCGGTCGAGGCGGCGTGCACCGACGAGTTCAACGCGCACGGCCTGCTCGCGACGACGTGGGGCGCCGGGCCGGCGATCATCGTGAACGGGCCGATCGTGCGCGAGATCGGGATGAACGCCGGTGGCAACGCGCTCGGTCAGGGCAACCGGGCCAACGCGACCATCGGCCGGGCGCTGCAGCTGGTGATCCGCAACGTCGGTGGCGGACGGCCCGGCGAGGTCGACCGCGCGACGATGGGCCACCCCGGCAAGATCGGTTTCTGTTTCGCCGAGGACGAGGCCGGCTCGCCGTGGGAGCCGCTGTCGGTGTCCCGCGGCATCGCTCCCGGCACCTCCGCGGTGACGGTGTTCGCCGCCGAGGGCCCGCGCGGGCTCGCCGACCAGATCTCCCGGACGCCGGAATCGCTCGTGCGGTCGCTCGCGGCGGGGCTGCGGTCGGTCGCGCACCCCAAACTTCCGACGGCCTTCGACGCGACGCTCGTCGTCTGCCCGGAACACGGCCGGGTGTTCGCCGAGGCCGGCTGGTCGCGCGACCGGCTCGCAGTCGCGCTCGCCGAGCTGCTGGCGCTCGACCCGGCCGAGATCGAGCGCGGTGTCGGCGGTATCGAGGAGGGGCTGCCGGCTGGTGTGGCCACCGGCCCGGTGCCGAAGTTCCGGCCGGGTGGGCTGCTGATCGCGTACGCGGGCGGTGGCGCCGGCATGTTCTCGACGGTGATCGGCGGCTGGGTCGGCGGACCCGGCGGCAGCCAGCCGGTGACCAGGGAGGTGGCCACGTGGGCTTGATCGTCCTCGACCCGACCGACGAGCGCGCTCCTGGGGAGCGTGTGCCGCTCGCCCGGCCGGTCTTGCTCGACGGCGCCCGGATCGGCCTGCTCGACATCTCCAAGGCGCGGGGGAACGTCTTCCTCGACCGGCTCGCCGAGCTGCTCGCCGAACGCGGGACCGCGGTGCGCCGCTACGCCAAGCCGACCTTCGCCAAGCCCATGCCACCGGACCTGCGCAAGGAGATCGCCGCCGAGTGCGACGTGGTGATCTCCGCGCTCGCCGATTGAGGCTCGTGCACGTCGTGCAGTGTGCATGACTTCGTCATACTCGAGGGCCAGGGCGTGATCGCCGCGTTCGTCGCCTCGAGCGAGTTCGTCGCGGCCGCCGATGCGCAGGCTCGTGCGCTGGGTTACGGCCGGGTGCCGGCGGTGTTCGTGCCGCACCCGATCCAGGACCGCACCGACGACGAGATGCGGGCGCTGGCCGAGCAGGCTCTGGGCGAGGTGCTGGCGGCCGTGACGGCGGGCTGAGGCCGAGCAACCAGATCGCCGCGGTCGACACCGCCACCTACGAGGTACCCCGGACCGTCGTCCACAGCCTGCCGAGCCATCCGCAGGTCAGCCCGGACGGGCGGACGCTCTACGTCACCAGTGGGGGGACGCGACAAGGTCCTGGCGTTCGCGACCGTGGACCTCGGACCGCGCGGGCTCAGCTCTCCCCGCGGGCGTGCGCGCGCAGCCGCTCCGCCCACGACCGCGGTGCCGCCGGCTCGCCCACGTCGGCGAGCCAGCGACCGTCGCGCTCCAGCACCGGGTAGACACCGAGCCGGTACTGCGGGGTGGTGTCGCACTCGCCGGTCTCGACGTCGAAGCGGTACCAGTGCCACGGGCAGACGACCAGGCCGCCCTCGCGTAGCCAACCCTGTTCCATCGGCCCTCGGTTGTGCGGGCAGACGGCGTCGGTGACCCGGTAGCCACCGTCGTCGGTGCGGAACACCGCGAATCGGCGGCCGTCCGGGGCGCTGACCACCCAGGAGCGAGCACCGGCCGTGGTGCCGGCCGGGGCGTCGAGGGGGACCAGGCTCACCGCCGGCCGGACGCCCGCAGTTCCGCCAGCGACTCCCCGCCGACGAACCAGTGCTCCGGCTCGCACTCGGTCAGCACGACGCGGATCGACTCCCGCTTCGCCCCGATCGACGACTCGACGGCGTCGGTGATGGCCTGCCCCAGCGCGGTGAGCTGCTCCGGGCTGCGCCCACGCCCGATCGTGACCTGGATCAGTGGCATCTCGTGTCCTCCTTCGTCGGACTCGTCCGTGGCAATGATCGCCAGGGCGACCATTGCCACGGACAGGCCGTCAGCGGCAGCCGAGCTCGACGGTGCCGAGCCGGTCGATCGAGGCGACGACCACGTCGCCGGGCGCGACCGGGACGGCCGCGGTGAGTCCGCCGGACAACACGACGTCGCCCGCGCGCAGCCCCTCACCGTCGGCGGCCATGGTCCGCACCATCCAGGCGACGGCGGCGGCCGGGTGACCCAGCGACGCGGCCCCGGACGCGGTCGCCACGACCTCGCCGTTCTTCTCGAGCACCACGCCGACCAGTCGCAGGTCGATGCCGGCCGGCGGCACGGGGTTACCCACCACGAACCGTCCCGCCGAGGTGTTGTCGGCGACGACGTCGGCCATCGTGAACCGGTAGTCGCGGTAGCGGGAGTCGAGCACCTCGATGCCGACGGCGACCCCGGACGACGCGGTGACGACGTCGGCGGCGGTGACGTGCGGTCCGGCCAGGTCGCGGCCCAGGACGAAGACGATCTCCGGCTCGCAACGCGGCTGGATGAGCTCACCGGTGACGAGCGGCTCGCCCAGGTCGATGGCGTTCGCCCCGGCGAGGAACCCGAACACCGGGTCACTGACCCCGACCTGGGCCTGTTTGGCCCGCGAGGTGACACCGAGCTTCCAGCCGACCAGCGGGCCCGCGACGGCACGCAGCTCGCGCTGCACGGCGTACCCCGCGGCGAGGTCGAGGTCGGGCACGTCGTCGGACAGCTGGTCGATCGCGGTCCGGTCGGCGACGGCCTTGCTCAGCCGCGCGGCGAGCTCAGCGGTGTCGACAGCCATCAGGAAGCCTCCTCGGTGTCCGTCGACACGCGGACCGTCACCGGACCGAGCCGGTCGAACTCGGCGCGGAACACGTCGCCCGGGGTCATCGGCACGGCCGCGTGCAGCGCCCCGGTCATGATCAGGTGCCCGGGTTCGAGCGCGATGCCGTTCTCGCCCAGGACGTTGGCCAGCCAGGCGACGACCGCCACCGGGTCGCCCAGCGCGGCCGCGCCGGCGCCGGTGTCGATCAGCTCGCCGTTGCGGGTCAGTGTCATGCCGACCAGCCGGGGGTCCAGATCCGCCAGCGGCACGATCCGGCTGGATGTGGCCATCGCACCGTTGGAGGCCAGGTCGGCCACGGTGTCGGCGAGCTTGATCCGCCAGTCGGCGATGCGCGAGTCGACGATCTCCATGCCCGCGACCGCGCCGGCGACGGCGCGGCGGGCGTCGGTGATCGTGACCCCGGGGCCCTGCAGCCGCTCGCCGAGTACGAAGACGATCTCCGCCTCGATCTTGGGCTGGATGAACCGGTCGAGCGGGATGGTGTCGCCGTCGCGGTAGACCGTGGAGGCGAGCACGGGGCCGTAGTCGGGGGAGTCGACGCCGATCACCTTCTGCATGGGCTTGGAGGTCAGGCCGACCTTGTACCCGATGATCCGGTCGCCGTCCGCGAGCAGCAGCTTGACCAGCTCCTGCTGCACGGCGTAGCCGTCGGCCATGCCCAGTGACGGGTCGTCGTCGGTGAACGGCGCGATCGGCACCCGGGTCCGGCGGGCGTCGTAGAGCGCCTGCGCCTTCGCGGGCGCGTCGGTCACGGGCATGGGTGGGTTCTCCTCAAGGTGGGGGTCGCTCGTGATCGTGTCGGGTCATCGGTGTTGCCGTCACCGGTGGCGTTCCGCTCGCCGGAACGCCGGCCGGGGTACCCGGCGTTCGTGAGCATCGGCGGCGTCACGGGGTCACGCCTCCCGGCCCCGCGGCAGCATCGCGGCCGTCTCGGGTGACCAGCCGAGCCGGCGGGACACGGCCTCGCCCGCCTCGGCCAGCGCGCGGGCGTGCCGGCGGCGCGGCACGGCGCCGAACCGGGCCACCGGCGCGCCGATGCTCAGCGCCGCGACGACGTCGCCGTGGATGTCCCGGATCGGGGCGGCGATCGACGCCACCCCGATCTCGCGCTCGTTGATCGCCTCGGCCCAGCCGCGGGCCCGCACGGTCGCGAGCTCGTCGCGCAGCACGGCCGGGTCGGTGATCGTGTGTGGCGTGAGCCGGGTCAGCGCGCCGCGGGCAAGGTAGGCCTCCCGCTCGGCGTCCGGCCGGTGGGCCAGCAGCACCTTGCCCGAACTGGTGCAGTGCGCGGGCACGCGGCGCCCGGTCTCGGTGAACAGCCGCAGCGAGTGCGCGCTCTCCAGCCGGTCGACGTAGACGACTTCGTCGCCGTCGAGGACCCCGACCTGGGAGGACTCCCCGGTCTGCTCCCGCAGGTGGGCGAGCACCGGCCCGGCCGCGGCGTGCAGGTCCAGGTGCACCTTCACGGCCTCGCCCAGCTCGAACATGACGATGCCCAGCCGGTAGCCACCGGTGCGGGCGTCCTGTTCCACCAGCCCCTCGGCGACCAGCGTCGACAGCAGCCGGTGCACGTTGGACTTCCCGAGTCCGAGCCGGCGCGCGAGCTCGGAGACCCCCAGGGACTCCTCGCGGGTGAGGAACGCCTTGAGCAGCCGGGCCGCGTTGCGGACGGTGGACAGCGTGGCGTCGGTCATGGCGCTTGCTCCGCCGGCGGCCGCGGGGTCCAGTCGCGGCGCCCGCCGACCGACGCGAGCAGCGCCTTGCGGACCGCGTCGGGGTCGGGGTCGGGGGAGTCGGCGAGGGCCGCGACGGCGTCGTCCCGCGGCGCGATCGCCCGCGCCAGCAGCGCCTGCGCCCGGGGTAGCCCGGCCGCCGCGGCGCCGACCAGCTCGTCGACGAGCCGCTCGCGGCCGCGGACCCGGCTGCGGATGGTGTCGAAGTCCCGGGCCGCCGCCGAGTGCCCGCTGGCCAGCCCGGACCCGACGTGTCCGGCGTGGTGCGACGTCAGTCCCGAGCCCGGCTGCGCGACGACGTGGTAGATCACGGTGCTCAGCCCGAGCGCGTGCTTGACCTCGCCGTATCCCGGCGCGACCGATTCGTCGATGAGGCCGAGCGCGGGCACTACGACCGGGTCGTAGAAGCGCAGCGTCCAGCTCAGCCCGGGCAGCTCCCCGGTGAGCTCGACCTCCTGGCCGCGCAGCGGGCCGAGGTCCTCGCGGGTGGCGAGCAGGTGCAGGTTGCGCACCCCCACCGCGGCGACCCGCACCGTGCCACCGCCGGCGAGCAGCGGCATCCGCCCGCGCGCCGCCGGCGGAAAGGTATCGGCCTGCGCGACGTAGGCGCGGTGCAACGCGGTCACGTAGTTCGCGACGGCCGTGCGCATGCCCTCGGGGCCCGGCGGACCGGACGGGCCGGCCGGATCGGGTGTGTCCTGCGGTTCGGGCATCGGTGCCCTCCTGCCGTTCTGATATCTGGAACAGCTGCTCTTCCTTCCGGAACGCTAAGCGGGCTAGCGTCGAAGCGTCAAGGCGCAGTCACGCCACCACCTCTGCGCGCCCGCACCCGACACGACATCTGCCACGCGACACCAGGAGCTGATTGCCGTGGGGATTCTCCGGCTGGCCCACATCGACGTCCGAACTCCGGACCTCGACCTCGCCACCGCTTACTACACCGAGGTCATGGGCCTGCAGACGGTGCAGCGGAGCGAGGACACCGTCTACTTCAAGTGCTGGGACGAGGAGGACCACCACTCGCTGCGCATGCGGTACCACCCGCGCACGGGCATGGACTCCTTCACCTTCCGCGTCGAGGCCGAGGACGACCTGCACGAGTTCGAGAAGAAGGTCGAGGCCTACGGCTGCCCGACGGCCCGGGTGTCCAAGGGCGAGGCCGTCGGGCAGGGCGAGTCGATCCGCTTCGAGGTCCCCTCCGGCCAGATCATGGAGCTGGTCTGGGACATCGAGAAGACCGGCAACATGCTCGGCAAGCGCAACCCGTCGCCGGTGCCGCCGCCGGACCTGCCCGGCATCGCCCCGCCCCGGATGGACCACATGCTGGTCAACGCCGAGGAGGTCGCCGAGTCGGCCAAGTTCTTCATCGACGTGCTCGGCATGCGGATGACCGAGCAGGTGCTCGACGGCAACGGCCACCAGCTCGGGGTCTGGCTCGCCGGCCGCACGAATTCGCCGCACGACATCGCGATCGTCAACGGCCCCAACGGCGCTCTGCACCACTGGGCCTACTGGCTCGACGACTGGGACCACATCCGCAAGGCCGCGGACACCCTCGCCTACAACGGTGTCCAGATCGACCAGGGCCCGACCCGCCACGGGGTGACCCGCGGCAACACCATCTACTTCTTCGACCCGCTGGGCATCCGCAACGAGGTCTTCACCGGCGGCTACTGGGTGGACCCGGACACCGAGATCATCACCTGGACCGAGGACAACTTCGGGAAGGGCCTCTTCTACTACGAGAACGTCGTGAGCCAGCGCTTCATGCGGATGCACACGTGAGACCTGCTCGCAGGGTCGAACCATCAACACAGTGAAAGGGCAACTCGCCATGCCGGATCGGATCCTGCGGCTGCAGCACGTCGAGGTGCGCGTCCCCGACCTCGAGCTGTGCACCGCCTACTACACCGAGGTCCTGGGCCTCATCGAGACCGCGCGCGACGTCAAGGACGGCGTCGACCGGGTGTTCCTCAAGTGCTGGGACGAGCGCGAGCACCACTCGGTGATCCTGCGCCAGGCCCCCACCTACGGGCTCGACCACATGTCGTTCAAGGTCGCCGAGGCCACCGACCTCGACCACTTCACCGAGAAGCTCGAGGCCGCGGGCGTCGCGGTCAAGCGCTACGCCGCCCGCGAGCTGGGGCCGGGCTGGGGCGAGGCGATCCGCTTCGACTCGCCGTCCGGGCACCTCGTCGAGCTGGTCCACGGGATGGAGCGGGTCGGCAACATGCTGCCGATGACCAACCCGCCGCCCCGGCCGCAGGACCTGGTCGGCATCGCACCGCCCCGGCTCGACCACGTGTTCGTGATGGCCGAGGACGTCGAGGAGTTCACCCGGTTCTTCACCGAACTGCTGGAGTTCCGGCTCACCGAGCAGATCCTGGCCAACGACGGCCACCAGCTCGCGACGTTCCTGGAGCACAGCCACACCCCGCACGACATCGCCGTGATCACCGGGCCGAACGGTGGGCTGCACCACTTCGCGTTCTGGCTGGACGACTGGAACGGTATCCGGGACGCGGCCGACACGCTGGCCTACCACGGCGTGACGATCGACGTCGCGCCCACCCGGCACGGCGTGACCCGCGGCTACACCACCTACTTCTTCGACCCGGTCGGCAACCGCAACGAGCTGTTCACCGGCGGCTACTGGGTGGACCCGGACTTCGAGCCGATCACCTGGACCGAGGAGGAGATGGGACGCGCCATCTTCTACTACCACCGCCAGGTCAACGAGCGCTTCTTCACGGTGCACTCGTGAGTGCCACTGAGCGCCCCGACGCGCGCAAGATCGACCGCTACGAGGCACCCAACTACCTGGCCCGCTACCGGGAACGGCAGGGGAGCCGGGCGAACGGGTCCGCGACCGGCAACGGCGCCGTCGCGGACCCGGAGGCGCCCGACACCCGCCAGGCCGCCGACTCCACGCCGCTGTACCTGCGCCGGTTCCGGGAACGCGGCGCCGCCGCCGCACCGCCGGCGCCGCGCGTCGAGTACGGCGGCGCGACCTTCACCCCCGAGCTGGCCGAGGCCACCCGGGGCAAGGAGATCGCCGCTCCGATGGAGCGCCGGACGTCCGAGAAGATCATCTGCGAGATCTCGATCATCCGGCACGGCATCACCCAGGGCTACTCCACCGACGCCGGGCTGACCCCGATGGGCGGCTGGCAGGCGCATCGCCGCGGGCACGAGCTGGCCCGGCGCTGGGACTCCGGGGACAAGGTCCGGCTGGTCTGCGCGAACACCAACCGGGCCCGCCAGACCGCTGAGCAGATCTACCGCGGCGCGACCGACGGCCTGCAGATGTGGGGCCACGACGTCGAGCTGTCCGAGCCCGAGCCGATTCCCGAGCTGCGCAACTTCGGCGTCTGGACCCCGGACGGACTGCGCGACGTCACCTCCGCGTTCCGGCAGTACCAGTCGACGATGGAGAAGCTGGAGCGGATGGCGGCCGGCGACCGGCCGCGCTGGCTCGTCGAGATCGACCGGTTCTACCGCACCCAGCTGGGCGGGGCCGACCCGATCGAGATGTGGCTGACCATCCCGCTGATGTACTTCGAGCCGCCCGCACTGTGCGTTCGCCGGTTCTGGCGCGGGTTCCACCGGCTCATCGCCGAGTCGCCGAACCACCGCCGTATCGTCGCGGCAACACACTCCGGGCCGATGCGGGCGTTCGCCACCTGGGCGCACGGCTACGACCCGGGTGAACCCCTCAACACCGAGGAGATCCGGGTGAAGCTGCGCGAGGGCGGCCAGACGGCCTTCGTGTCCTACCGCAACCGGGTCACCGAGGTGAACGTGCCGCCGCCGGACGAGTTCCCGGCCTGGGAGTCATGAGGCGACCATGAGCCTGACGATCGACGATCTCAACGGGGCGATCCTCGATCCCGCGCGCCTCGCGCCGGACGTACCGTCGCTGGAGCCGGACCGCCGGGTCCAGGCGCCGGGCCGGACCGCCGGTCCCGGGACGGACGCCGGCACCGGGGCCGACGACTCCGGTTCGGACGCCGGGGACGGCCCGCTGCGGTCGGTGTCGATCGCCATGGCGGTACTCGACTGCTTCGGCACCGAGACGGAACTGGGCGCGACCAAGGTGGCGCAACGGCTCGGCGTCGCGAAGAGCACCGCCTGCCGGATGCTGGCCGCGCTGGCCTCCGGTGGGCTTCTCGAACGCAGCCGGTCCGGGCGCTACCGGCTCGGCCTGCGGCTGTTCGAGATCGGACAGCTCGCGGTCGACCGGCTGATGCTGCGCGAGCTCGCGCTACCCGTCCTCGGCGAGCTGCGCGAGGTGCTGCGCGAGACCGTGCAGCTGGCCGTGCCGATGGGTGCCGACGTGCTGTTCGTCGACCGGCTCGACGGGTCGACGGCCGGTACCCGGTTCCACACCGAGCTCTACCGGCGCGGGCCCGGCCACTCGTCGAGTGCGGGCAAGGCCATCGCCGCATACAACCCGGCGATGGAGCGGGCGATCATGGAACGTGGGTTCGTCCGGCGCACGCCCTTCACGATCGTCGACCCGGCGCGCTACCAGCAGGTACTCCGGCAGGTCCGGGTCGACGGCTACGCCGCGTCCCGGGAGGAGTACGAGCTCGGCACGTCCTCGGTCGGCGCGCCGATCGTGCTCACCCGGGGTGGGCGCCGGATCGCCGTGGCCGCCATCTCGGTGGTCGGCGCGACGCCACGCGTCCTGGGAGCGCGCAAGGTCGCCGTGGTGCAGAGTGTCCGTCGGGCTGCAGCCACGGTCTCCGCGACGCTGGAGCGGTCCCAGGGATAGTGCCGCCCGTGCGCGGCGATCGGTGCCCGAACACCACTCATCGCGCACGGCCCACCACGACGTTAGGCGACGTGAGGCATCGATGACGCTGCAGGACACCCGAACCGATCCCGTCGACTTCGATCTCGGCGACCGTTACCGAGCCGGGGCCGGTCCGGTGTTGTTGACCGGCGTACAGGCGATCGCCCGGATGCTCGTCGAGCAGCACGCGGCCGACGCCGCCGCCGGGCTGCGCACGGCGTCGTTCGTCTCCGGCTACCAGGGCAGCCCGCTGGGTGGGCTGGACAAGACGCTGGCCGCGGCCCCCGAGCTGGTCGAGACCGCCGGGCTGACGTTCGTCCCCGGCGTCAACGAGGAGCTCGCCGCGACCGCGATCTGGGGCAGCCAGGTCGAGGTGCCCGGGCACGGCCGGACCGTGGACGGCGCCGTCGGGGTCTGGTACGGCAAGGGTCCCGGCGTCGACCGGGCGGGCGACCCGATGCGGCACGGCAACATGTGCGGAGCCCATCCGGCGGGCGGCGTGCTGGTCCTGGCCGGCGACGACCCGAGCTGCAAGTCCTCGACCATCCCGTGCATCAGCGAGCGCACGCTGGCCGGTTACGGACTGCCGGTGCTCTACCCCGGCAGCGCGGAGGAGATCGTCCGGCTGGGCCGCTACGGCGTCGCGATGTCCCGGGCGTCGGGCATGTGGGTCGGCATGAAGATCACCGCCGACGTCGCCGACGGCGTCTACACCGTGGACGGCGACTGCGGCGACGTGGACATCACCGTCCCGGAGCTGGAGTGGGAGGGCAGGCCCTTCGAGTACCGGCAGATCCCGATGCTCGCCCCGCCGGCCTCGCTGGAGGCCGAGGCCCAGATGTACGGGCCGCGGTGGGCGATGCTGCGCGCGTTTCTGGCCGCGAACCCGATCAACACCGTCGAGGTCGACACGCCTGAGGCATGGCTGGGCATCGTCGCCGGCGGCAAGGCGTTCACCGACGTCCGGCAGGCGCTGCGCGACCTCGGCCTCGACGACGACGGCCTGCGCCGGGCCGGGATCAAGCTGCTGCGCCTGGGCATGATCCACCCCATCGAGCGGGACCTGCTGCGCGAGTTCGCCACCGGCCTGGACACGGTGCTGGTCGTGGAGGAGAAGTCGCCGTTCGTCGAATCCGCTGTGCGGGACGTGCTCTACGGGCTGGCGGATGCGCCGGCGGTCATCGGCTCGACCGACGCCGAGGGCGCGCCGCTGGTGCCGGTGGCCGGCGAGCTCACCGCCGGCGCGCTCGCCGGGCCGCTGCGCCGGGTGCTGCGCGGTCGCGTCGAACTGGAGCCCGAGCGTCGCGAGCCCCCGAAGCTGGAACTGCTGCCCGTCGCGCGCACGCCGTACTTCTGCTCGGGCTGCCCGCACAACCGGTCCACCGTTGTCCCCGAGGGCGCGGTCGCCGGTGGCGGGATCGGCTGCCATGCGATGGTCGCGCTGACCCATCGCCCGTCCAGCGAGGTCTCCTCGATCACGCAGATGGGCGGCGAGGGCGCGCAGTGGATCGGCCAGGCGCCGTTCACCGACGCCGGGCACATGTACCAGAACATGGGCGACGGGACGTTCGCCCACTCCGGGCAGCTCGCAGTGCAGGCGTGCGTCGCGGCGGGGGTGTCGATCACCTACAAGCTGCTCTACAACCGGGCCGTCGCGATGACCGGCGGCCAGGACGCCGAGGCCGGGCTGGAGGTTCCGGCGCTGACCCGCAAGCTGCTCGCCGAGGGCGTCACGAAGATCATCGTGTGCGCCGACGAGCCCGAGCGCTACCGGGAGCTCGACGCGCTGCCGTCCGGGGTGACGTTGTGGCACCGGGACCGCTTCGACGAGGCGCAGAAGGTGCTGGGGGAGACGAAGGGCGTCACCGTCCTGATCTACGACCAGCGCTGCGCGGCGGAGTCCCGGCGGCTGCGCAAGCGCGGCACGCTGGCGGTCCGGCCCACCCGCGTCGTGATCAACGAGGCGGTCTGTGAGGGCTGCGGTGACTGCGGTGTGAAGAGCAACTGCCTGTCCGTGCAGCCGACCGAGACCGAGTTCGGCCGCAAGACACGGATCGACCAGACGTCCTGCAACACCGACTACAGCTGCCTGGACGGCGACTGCCCGTCGTTCGTGACGGTGCAGGTCCCGGTCGGCGCGACGTCGCCCGCGCGGCCGGCCGCAGAGCGCCCCGAGCCGCCTGCGGTGCCCGACGTGCCACGGGCGGCGCACACCGGCACCCGCGACATGTTCCTCGCCGGCATCGGCGGCACAGGCATCGTCACGGTCAACCAGGTGCTCGGCTCGGCCGCGGTCCGCGACGGCCTGGCCGTGCACGGCGTGGACCAGACCGGGCTGTCGCAGAAGGCCGGCCCGGTGGTGTCGCACCTGCGGGTCGCCGCCGACGAGGCGACGCTGGGCCCGGCCAACCGGATCGGCGCCGCGCAGGCCGCCTGCTACCTGGCCTTCGACGTGCTCGTCGGCGCCGACACCAAGAACCTCGGCTACGCCTCGCCCGAGCACACCGTCGCGGTGGTCTCGACCAGCCCGATCCCGACGGGGGCCATGGTGCGCGACGCATCGGTCGGCGCTCCCGACGCCGGTGCGCTGGTCGAGCGGATCCGAGGGGTGAGCCGCGAGGTCCTCGAGATCGACGCGCAGGCCGCCGCGCAGGCACTGTTCGGCGACACGATGCCGGCGAACCTGCTGCTCGTCGGCGCGGCGTACCAGTCCGCAGCGCTGCCGCTGTCCGCGGACGCGATCGAGTGGGCCATCGAACTCAACGGCGTCGCCGTCGCGGCGAACACGGCGGCGTTCCGCTGGGGCCGGGTGGCCGTGGCCGACCCGGCGGCCTTCGCGGCGGCCACGCAGCGGCAGGCGGCCCCGGAGGCGGCGCCGCCCGCGTTGCCGGCGGGCGTCGACCTCGGCGAGCTGACGGGGGAGACGCGGCGGTTGGTCGAGATCCGGGCGGCGCAGCTCGTCGGGTTCCAGAACGAACGCACGGCGCGGGCCTACGTCGCGGACGTGCTGGCGGTCTGGCGGGCCGAACGCGGCGTCGGCGCGGACACCGCATTCAGCGAGGCCGCCGCCCGTGGTCTGCACAAGCTCACGGCCTACAAGGACGAGTACGAGGTGGCCCGGCTGCTGACCGATCCGGCCTTCGAGGCGAAGCTGGCCGCCCAGGTGCCGGGCGGGGTGAAGATGCGCTATCGATTGCACCCGCCGGTGCTCCGTTCGATGGGCCGTGACTCCAAGATCGCGTTCGGGCCGTGGATGCGTCCGGTGCTCAAGACCCTCGCCCGCGGCAAGGCCCTGCGTGGGACCCCTCTGGACCCGTTCGGCCGCACAGAGATCCGCCGGCTGGAACGGGCGCTGCGCGACGAGTACCGGGCCATGGTGCTGCGGCTGGCCTCCGGTCTGACGGCCGAGAACTACCCGACGGCGGTGGCGGCGGCCGACGCCGCCGATCTGATCCGTGGCTACGAGGACGTCAAGCTCGCGGGCGTCGCGCGCTACCGCGCCCGGCTCGCCGAACTCGGCGTCGGCTAGGCACACCGCCCCACGGGAAGCTCCACCCTCGAGCCCGGCGGTGCGGCTGTGATCCGCGCCGCCGGGCTTGACGCTGTTCGGGTCCCTAGATCTCGATCATCCTTCGCGATACGCCCATCGAGTGAAAGCTGCGGTGGCCGGTTACCGTTCGTGGCCACATCGACGCAGAGCAACGAACTGACTACACAGTGCTCATAGAGACGGCGGATCGTGAGCCCGATGCGGTGAACGGTAGGTGACTTCGCCCGGCGTGTCGCGCCGACACGCCGATCTGGCCACTCGTCGCGTCACCCGGTCCAGCTGTCTCTCCCAGGGTCGCGAAGTCTTCCTCTCCGGGGCTCGGTCGCTAACGTCGCCAGCAGATCGCATAACGGCTCGGTCACGAACCGGACACAGGTCGAACCCCCGATCGACCTGCCCGCTTCCCCGTCGGGACGTCCACCCGAGCCGAGATCTGGAAGGAAAGAACGTGTCACGGCACCGCTCCCCCAGTGGCCGTAGCGCGTACCACGGGCCCCCGCTGCCGATGTTGTCGGCAGCGGGGGTCGGCGGTGCGCACCGGTCCTCGGCCACCCTGGCCTCCGTACTGCCCACCTCGCTGCCCGCCCGTGTGGTGGCCACCGTCGTCGCCGGCGGCGCACTCGCCACCGCGGGTTCCGCAACCGTCACCGGCGCGCTGCCCTCGGTCGCGGACGGCGCGAACGTGCTGCGCCTGGGCCTCGAACAAGGCAGCCTCGAACAAGGCAGCGGCGCAGCGACCGCCGACGCCGAAAGCGCCGGTGCTGACGCCGGTGCTGCGATCACCGGCGCCGACGTCGCCCAGCTCGCCGTACTACCCCCGATCGGCGCCGAAGCGCTGTCGCCGAGCGGCGCCGCCGCCGCGGACGCACCGGGTGCGATCACCGCTGAGAACCTGGTCAAGGTGGCAGACCTGCACGAGCAGGCCGCCGTCGTGGCCGGGAAGGCCACCGCCGCCGCGAAGGCCGTGGAGGCTGCTCGCGTGGCCGAGGCGGCCAAGGCCGCCCAGGCATCGCGGGCAGCGCAGGCCACCCCGGCGGCCGTCGTCACCCCCGCAGCCGCACGCGGTGGTGTGCAGATGGTCGTCGGCCGGATCAGCTCCGGATTCGGTCCGCGCGGTGGCGCCCAGCACATGGGCCTGGACATCGCCGCGCCGATCGGCACCCCGATCCGCGTGCCGCTGAACGGCACCGTGATCAGCTCCGGACCGGCCAGCGGCTTCGGACTCTGGGTGCGGGTGCGCCACGACGACGGCACCATCACCACCTACGGCCACATCAACCGGTCGCTGGTCAGCGTCGGCCAGCGGGTCACCGCCGGTCAGCAGATCGCCGAGGTCGGCAACCGCGGCCAGTCCACCGGCCCGCACCTGCACCTCGAGGTCACGACCCCGGGCGGGCAGAAGATCAACCCGAAGCCGTGGCTGGACTCGAAGGGGATCCGCTACAACTAGCGGCCCGACGACTCCACGGCGCGGATCGTGTTGGTCACGTCCAGCGCCGCGACCTTGTAAGCCTCCGACAGCGTCGGGTAGTTGAGCACGGTGTCCGCGAGATGGTCGACGGTCCCGCCGCAGCCCATGATCGCCTGTTCGATGTGGACGAGGTCGGTGGCGTTGGTGCCGGAGACGTGCGCCGAGCAGCGTGCGGTCCTCGGTGGAGACCAGCAGCCTGAGCATCCTGTAGGAGTCGCCGACGATCGCGCCGCGGGCGAGCTCGCGGTATCGCGACAGGCCGACCTCGTAGGGCACGGACGCCGCGGTCAGCTCGGCCACGGTCCGCCCGCAGTAGGAGATCTCCGGGGACCGTGTAGATGCCGATGGGCTGCAGTCCGTGCAGTTCCCGGGCCGGCTCGCCGAACGCGTGGTGTGCGGCGAGCCGGCCCTGGTCCATGCTCGTCGCGGCGAGCGCCGGGAAGCCGATCGCGTCGCCCACCACGTAGATGTGCTCAACCGCCTCCGATAAGAACGTCCGGCAAATGAGGATCAGCGGAGTCGGCGGGTGGTCGGCCTGGTGGGCCAGCGGTAGAGACTGCGGGCCCGGTTGATCAGACGGCGGATCACGGTGAGCGTGGCGGCGAGGTTGAGGT
>NZ_JAHDTG010000006.1 GCF_018531475.1 Pseudonocardia mahuensis | reverse complement strand
GCGCTTCGCCGAGTCAGCCTGTGCCCGTGGCGCATCGGCGCCATCACCGCAGCCGCGCTGGTCCTGCTCCACCGCGAACACGACCGCACCACATGATCTCTCGACGGCTACTGGGAATGGCTCACTGTCTGGGCGACGACCATCGTTACCGTTCCTTCATCACCACGGTTAGAAGGAGCGCAGATGCTCATCATTCTCGGCTTCTCGATGATCGCCATCTTCATGTACCTGATCCTGAGCAAACGGCTAACCCCTGTGGCCGCGCTTATTCTGGTTCCCCTGTCATTCGCTCTGGCAGCGTCTGCTCTGGGCGTTCCCGGAGGATCCGAGGACGGCGTCGTCGATTCAGTCATGGAGGCCGTCGGCGATTTCGCGCCGACCGCGGCCCTGCTGTTCTTCGCCATCATCTACTTCGGAATGATGATCGATGTCGGACTCTTCGATCCGCTGATCCGTTTCATCCTGCGGATCGTGAGACAGGATCCGGTGCGGCTGGTGGTCTGCACCGCCGTGCTGGCCGGGTTGGTATCGCTCGACGGCGACGGATCGACCACCTTCATCATCACCGTGTCGGCGCTGCTGCCCATCTACCTGAAGCTGGGGCTGAGCCCCATCGTGCTCACCGTGGTGGCCAACCTGGCCAACGGGGTGCTCAACATCGTCCCGTGGGGCGGCCCGACCATCCGAGCCGCGACGGTGCTGAACGTCTCCCCGGCCGAACTGTTCAACCCGATGGTGCCGGGCATGGTCCTGGGTCTGGTCACGGTGATCGTGCTCGCCTACTTCATGGGTCGTTCCGAGCGCAAGCGCCTTGCCCGGTCCGGTCGGACCTTGGAGCAGATCGCGGTGTCGCTCGAGCGGGAGAAGGTCGGCGTCGGGACGTCCGGTGGTCCGCGTCCCGGCAGCGGCGAAACGATGGTTCTCGACCGTGACGACCCGGCCGACATGGTCAGCGGTCTGGACCCGAATCGCCCGACCCTGCGACCCAGGCTGGTCTGGTTCAACCTCGCGCTCACGGTCGGCCTGCTGACCGTGCTGGGGCTGGACATCCTGCCGCTGGCCCTGGTGTTCATGGCCGCGACGGCCATCGCGCTGGTGGTCAACTTCCCGAAGCAGGACGCCCAGGTCGCCTGCATCAAGTCCCACGCATCTTCGATCGTGTCGGTGGTGGCGATGGTGTTCGCGGCCGCCGTCCTGGTCGGCGTGCTGAGCGGAACGGGCATGGTCGCCGCGATGGCCAACGGGATCGTGGCCGCGGTGCCCGCGCCACTCGGGCCCTGGTTCGCGGTGATCACCGCGCTCCTCAGCATGCCGCTGACATTCTTCCTGACCAACGACGCGTTCTACTTCGGCATCCTGCCGATCCTCACCGAGGCCGCCGGACACTACGGCATCCAGCCGGTCGAGATGGCGCAAGCCTCGATCATCGGCCAGCCGGTGCACATGACCAGCCCGCTGGTTCCCGCGCTGTTGTTGCAGGTCTCACTGGCCCGGGTCAATCTCGCAGACCATCACAAGAAGGTCATCTGGCGGGCGGTCGTCTGCTCGATGGTGATGCTGGGCGCCGCGGTCGGCCTGGGCGTCATCCCGGTCGGCTAGCCGATCCAGACGCGCCAGCCCGCTTTCGATCCCACAATTCCGATTCGCCTGACACCAATAAGGGGAGTTCTTCATGTTCACCGAGCGCGCCGCCGAGAACCAGCGGGCGGGTCCGCTGGCCGGGATGCGGGTCATCGACGCCGCCACCGTGTACGCCGGCCCGCTGGCCGCCACCATGCTGGGTGATTTCGGCGCCGATGTCATCAAGGTGGAGCACCCGGACGGCGATTCCGCCCGTACCCACGGCCGTAGCAAGAACGGCGTCGGCCTGTGGTGGAAGGTGCTGGGCCGCAACAAGCGCACCGTCACCGCGAAACTGTCGACACCGCAGGGGCGCGAGCTGTTCCTGGAACTGGTGCGCACCGCCGATGTGCTGATCGAGAACTTCCGGCCCGGAGTATTCGAGAAGTGGGACCTGTCACCGGAGCTGCTGCACGAGATCAACCCGGGGCTGATCGTTCTGCGGGTCACGGGGTTCGGCCAGACCGGTCCGGCCGCCCATCGCCGCGCTTTCGGGACCCTCATCGAGGCGATGAGCGGGCTGGCCCACCTGACCGGTGATCCTGACGGTCCGCCCACCCTGCCACCGTTCGGGCTGGCCGACGGGACCGCGGCGTTGGCCGGCGCCTACGCCGCGACGTTGGCGTTGCTGCACCGGGAGCGCGGGGGCGCCGGGCAGGTCATCGACCTGTCGTTGCTGGAGCCGCTGCTGATGATCCTGGGGCCGGCGCCCACCGTGTACGACCAGCTCGGAGAGATCCCCGGCCGGCACGGCAACCGGTCGCCGAACAACGCCCCGCGGAACACCTACCTGACCCGGGACGGCCGCTGGGTGGCGGTGTCGGCCAGCTCACTCGGCGTTGCCGAGCGGGTGATGACGCTCGTGGGCCACCCGGAGCTGGTCGCGCAGCCCTGGTTCAGCTCGGCCGGTAAACGGGTGGAGCACGCCGACGAGCTGGACGGTCATGTCGCCGAGTGGATCGGCGCGCGCGACGAGGCGGACGTGGTCGCCGAGTTCGAAAGGGTCGGCGCGGCCCTCGCTCCGGTGTACACCGTGCAGGACCTGGTCAACGACCGGCACGTGATCGAGCGCGACATCATCACCACCGTCGACGATCACCAGCTCGGCCCGATCAGGATGCAGAACGTGATGTTCAGGATGTCCGGCACCC
Source organism: Pseudonocardia mahuensis (assembly GCF_018531475.1). Lineage (GTDB taxonomy): Bacteria > Actinomycetota > Actinomycetes > Mycobacteriales > Pseudonocardiaceae > Pseudonocardia. The sequence continues at coordinate 118,970 of NZ_JAHDTG010000006.1, read as the reverse complement.
CGGGCGGAATCGCATTCACCGGACGCGACCTCGGGGAGGACAACGACGAGGTCTACGTCAAGGAGCTCGCCCAGGAGCTCGGCCGCCTCCGGGAGCTGAAGGACAAGGGTGTGCTGTGAGCACCACCCAGAGCCGGTCCATCGACGGGATGTCGACAATCGGCAGGTCGCCGGCCACGACCATCGGCCCCGCCCCAGCCACCTACCTGTTCGTGCCGGGCCACCGGCCGGAGCTGATCGCCAAGGCCCGTCGCAGCGCCGCCGATGCGGTGGTCATCGATCTGGAGGATGCGGTCCCCCCCGGCCAGCGCCCGGCCGCCCGGGAGACGACAGCGCAAGCCCTCCGGGAGCACGCCGGGCACCCGCCGGTGACCGGACAGCAGCTGTGGGTCCGGGTCAACGCAGCCGGCGGTGCCGAGGCGGAGGCCGATCTGGAGGCGGTCGGCGAGCTGCTCACCCACGCCCGGCTGCCGAAGGTGGCCGATGCCGCGGCGATCGACTGGCTCGCCGACCGGGCGCCACGCCTGGTGGCGACGCTGCCGGCCATCGAGGCCGCCGCCGGCCTGTTGGAGGCGCCGTCCATCGCCGCGCACCCGCTCGTCGTCCGGCTCGGGCTCGGTGGGGTCGACCTGGCGGCCGACCTGGGGTGCGAGGACACCCCAGAGGCCCTGGCCTATCCGCGCTCCGTGCTGGTGGTGGCGTCGCGGGCGTTCGGCCTGCCCGGCCCCGTGAACAGCGTGTACACCCGGCTGGACGACACCAAAGGCCTGATCCGGCACGCGGAGACCGCGAGGGCACTCGGGTTCGCCGCCCAGTCCGTGCTCAGCCCACGGCAGCTCGAACCGGTGCGAACGGTGTTCGGTGGCTCCGAGCGCGAGGCCCGGTGGGCACGCGAGGTGCTGGCGGCGTTCGCGACCAGCGCTGGGGCGGCGACCAGGACCGCCGGCGGCGATTTCGTCGATCTCCCGGTCGCGCAGCACGCTCGACGGATCCTGGGGATCGCGGACTGAGCGGGTCGACGGCGGGACCGGCCGGTGTCAACGCAGCCGGTACAGCCGTTGCGGACGTCCGGTGCGCCCGTACTTCAGCCGTACCTCTGCCAACCCGACCTGCTCCAGGTACGCCAGGTAGCGCCGGACACTGACCCGGGACAGGCCTGTCTGCTCGGCGCACTCGCTCGAGGAGACCTCCTCGTCGGCGGACAACGACCGGCGCACCAGTTCGGCGGTCTCCCTGCTCAGGCCCTTGGGCAGCTGGGCAGGCGGGGTCTCGCGGACCGTCCCCGGGACACCGAAGAGCTGATCGATCTTGCTCTGGTCCACGTCGTTCGCATTGAGCATCGCTCGCTTCTGGCGGAAGTGCTCGAGGCGCTGCGCCAGCGCCTCGTACTCGAACGGTTTCACCAGGTATGACACCGCACCGCCCTGCCAGGCCTGCCGAACGGCGTCGAGCTCGTGGGCCGCCGTTACCAGGATGACCTCGATCTGCGGGTCCTCCTGGCGGGCCTGGCGCAGGACATCGAGCCCGCTCATGTCGGGCAGGTACACGTCGAGCAGCATGAGATGAGGGCGGAGCGTGGCCACAGCGGTCAGCGCATCGGTGCCGCTGTGCGCCACGCCGACCACCCGGAACGCGGGCAGCGTGGCCAGGAACCGACTGTGGATCTTGGCGACCATGAAGTCGTCGTCGACGACCAACACGTCGTAGGTGCTGCCGACGTCCGTCATGCCGTCTCCAGCCGCGGTCGGTCCCCCCTGGAGGACGTGTCACCTTCCGATGTCGGACCGCCGGCCCGGCGGCTGAGGACGGCGGTGAACATCGCGCCGGCCTCACCGCCATCGAACTCCGGAGCCCCGCTGCGCACCGTCACCCAGCCGCCGCGCCGTTCACAGATCGTCCGGACCAGCGACAGCCCGATGCCGCGGCCACCGGCCACCGTCGACGACTTCGTCGAGTACCCGCGGGCGAAGACGTGATCGACCGCGCCCTGCGGCACTCCGGGTCCGGTGTCCGCCACCACGACCCGCACTTCGTCGTCATCGGCGAGGATCTCCACGGCGACCACGGCGTGGTCGGCGTTGGCCACCGCGTCCAGCGCGTTGTCGATCAGGTTGCCGGCCACGGTCGCCACGTCGGTGGACAGCTCCGGATTCAGTCTCGGGCACCGGGATGTCTCCAACAGCGCGAGGGCCACCGACGACTCGGTGGCCAGGCTGGCCTTGGCGACCAACAGGGACGCGAGCGAGGGATCTGCCACGCGCTGGGTCATCGTGGCGTCGCACTCGGCGCGGTTGCGTGTCAACGTGGCCACGTAGTCGCGCAGCTCGTCGTACTGCCCCAGCTGCACCAGGCCGGAGATGATGTGCAGCTGGTTGTCGAACTCGTGCGTCTGCGCGCGCAGGGTCTCGGTGGCGCTGCGGGTGGCGCCGAGTTGCCGCTGCACCGCAATGAGGTCGGAACGGTCCCGCAACGTGATCACGGTGCCGATCGGTTTCCCGCTGCGGGGGCCGTTGCTGCCAGTGGTGCGGGCGGTTCGCCGGTTGGCCACGAGCGCCCGGCCGCGATGGACCACCACGACGTCCGGCCCGGTCACCCGGCCGAGCAGGACGTCGATCACGGTCGGCGTCAGAGCCAGCTCCTCGACACGCCGGCCCACGCAGTCCTCCGGCAGGTCCAGCAGGTCACGAGCGCCGTCGTTGACGAACGTGACCCGCTCGTCGGAGTCCACGCCGAGCACACCCTCGTGGATGGAGTACAGCAGCGCCTCCCGCTGGTCGGACAGGGTCGCGATCTGTGCCGGCTCCAACCCGTGGGTCTGCTTCTTGATCCGGCGGGCGAGCAGCCACGACCCGATGACCCCGGCAAGCGCGGCCAGGCCCAGCAGCAGCGCCGCCTCGGGAACATCGGTGACCAGGGCCGACCACGGGCTGGGGTAGGCCTCGCCCACCAGCGCCACGCCGAGCAGTTCGGGTCCGGACCGTGCCGACGCGTAGACCGGTGCGCTGGCGGCGATGAGTGCCTGACCGCCGATCATGGTGTCGCCGCCCCAGGCGCGCCCCGACCACACCGAGTCGTCGGGCAGGGCCAGGTCGGTCGCCTGCAGCGTCGGGTCGCTCGAGGCGACGATCCGATGGTCCAGCCCGACCAGCAGCACGGTCGTGGAACCGGACTGGATGCGCACCGACTCTGCGACCGGCGCCAGGTCGGTGGCGGCCGTCGGGGCCTGGATGCGCTCGCGAACCAGCGGGTTGCTGGCCAGACTCTCCGCGGCGCCGAGAATCCGTTCGGCGGCATAGGTACGGAACTGGGTCTGCGCCTGCCGGACCGAGACGACCGCGGCGACGGACAGCACCAAGCCCACTACGGCCAGCTGTAGTACCAGGAACTTGCCGGCCAGCGTCCGGGGCTGCCAGCGCCGCATCGCGTGTGCCTCCTCGCTCGAGCATACTGGCCCATCCGCTGCGGGCCACGACGTGCGGGAGAATCGGCCGTGACGACCACCCGTCCTCGGCAAGATTTCGGTGCGGCCGTGGCGTGTGTCGGAGTTGGCCCGATGACCAGCGTCCGGCTGCGGCACGAGCCGCCGTACGCGCAACCGATCGGCGACCATCGGAGGACCGCCGTGCGCCTATCCACCCGACGCGCGACCACGATGCTGCTGGGCTGTCTGCTGCTCGTCGCCGGCTGCTCGCCCAGCGAATGGGGCGCCGACGGGCCACGACTGCGGATCATGGTGCCGAACGTCGCCGGCGGCGGATACGACGCTACTGCCCGGACCGCGGCGGCGATCGTCCAGCGTGCCGGTGTCGTCGACGACCGGATCGCGGTGTTCAACCTGGACGGTGACGGCGGCACGGTGGCCTTGAGACGCCTGATTGCGGAACGCGGCAACGGCGATCTGGCCATGGTGATGGGCCTGGGCGTGGTCGGGGCGACCGTCACCGTTCATGGGTCCGGCCAGGTCACCGAGGCGACACCGATCGCGCGGCTGATCGAGGAGCCGGAGGCCGTGCTGGTTCCGGCGCGGTCGCGGTATCACAGCATCGGAGAGCTGATCACGGTCTGGCGCGCCGACCCCGCACGGTTGTCCATCGGTGGCGGATCAGCGGCGGGCGGACCGGACCACCTCATGTCCATGCGGCTGGCCCAGGCGGCCGGCATCGACCCGGTTCGGGTGCGCTACCTGCCCTTCGACGGGGGTGGTGATCTGTTGCCGGCGCTGTTGGACGAGCGGATCGAGGTCGCCGTGTCGAGTGTGGTCGAGTACAGCGCACAGATCAGGTCCGGTCAGCTCAGGGTGCTCGCGGTGTCCGGGCCGGCACGGCTGCCCGGGGTGGACGCCCCGACGCTGACCGAGGCCGGCTTCGACCTGGTGTTCACCAACTGGCGCGGCGTGCTGGCCCCGCCCGGCATTTCCGATTCCGACCGGGACCGGCTGGTGCGGCTGCTGAATCGACTCCACCACACCCCGGAATGGAACGCCGCGGTGGCACGGATCGGATGGACCAACGCGTTCCTGCCGGGCGAGGAGTTCGGCGTGTTCCTGGCCGACCAGGAAAGGGACGTACGCGAGATGTTGACCAAGCTTGGTCTGGCCTGAGAGCACATCGCACTTGGATCATGGTGCGCTGACCTATCCGGTACGAGCGGCGTGACCTGATGGGCGCCTGCGAAGAGGCACATCAATGTCCCGCTTGACCGTTGGGACCGACGTTGTCGTCGGTGGAGGCGCAGGCGTGACCCGGCGCCTGCGCCGGGCGGGCGAGTCAGTGTTGGAAGTGGAGCGCCCGGAGCCCTCTATAGGAGAGGCTCCCGCCGGCGTCGTCTCACTGAACGTGAGCAATCCCCTGGTCAGCGACGGCTGCGCTGCTCAATCTCGATGAGAACCGACACTCGCGCTCCCAGAGGGGGTCGCGGCGCCGGCGGGCAGCGCCGTGGACCGGCCGACGAGCCGGTCACGACCGGCGGCCGCCCCGACCAGGCCCTGGGGGGCGAGCAGCAGCGCGAGGACGACCAGCGGGATGGTCCAGCTGCCGGTCAGGTCGTGCAGCGCTCCGACCGCGAACGGTCCGGCCGCCGCCAGCACGTAGCCGACGCTCTGCGCCATCCCGGACAGCTGCGCGGCGTGCGCACCGTCCGGGGCGCGCAGCACGATCAGGGTCAGCGCCAGACTGATCGCCGCACCCTGGCCGAGACCGAGCACGGCCATCGACACCCACTCGGCCCCCGGCACGGTGAGCACGCCGAGCAGCCCGGCGGCCGACACCCCCGTCGCTGCGAACGCGAGCCCGCTCTGCCGCCGCATCCGGTCGGCCAGCATCGGTGTGAGCAGCGACGTCGCGATGCCGACGAAGCTCGCCAGTGACAGCATCCAGCCCGCGGTCGACGGGTCGGCGCCCCGCTCGACGAAGAGCGTCGGAAGCCACGCCCCGGAGGCGTAGAAGCTCAGCGACTGCAGCCCCATGAACGCGGTGACCTGCCACGCGACGGGGTCGCGCCACAGGCCGGTGATGTCACCACCGTTCACGATCCGGTGGTCGTCGCGGCGCAGCTGCGTCAGCCAGACCATGATCGCGGCCCCGGCGAACAGCCCCCACATCCCGAGCGCACCGCGCCAGTCCAGGCCCGCGGCCCGCGCCACCGGCACCGTGAGGCCCGCGGCGAGCGCGCCACCTGCGGAGATCGCCATCGTGTACAGCCCGGTCATCAACCCGGCCCGGTGCGCGAAGTCGCGCTTGATCAGGCCCGGGAGCAGCACGTTGCCGATCGCGATGGCCCCGCCGACCAGAACCGTCCCGGCGAAGAGCGCGGCGGTGGAGTCGATCACCCGCAGCGCAATGCCGGCACACAGCGTCAGCAGCGCGCCCAGCAGCGCCCGCTCGATGCCGAACCTGCGGGCCAGCCGGGGCGCGACCGGAGCCAGCAGCCCGAAACACAGCACCGGCAGCGCGGTGAGTACGCCGGCGGCGGTGGCCGACAGGCCGGCGGCGGCCCGGATCTCCTCGAGCAGCGGGGAGACGGCGACGACCCCGGGCCGCAGGTTGCACGCGACGAGGACGATCGTGACGCCGACCCACCACGTGGCGGAACGACGGACCGCGGGCGGCGCCGTGACCGGGAGGGTTGCGCTCACCGGGCGCCCTCGGGGGCGACGAGGGACCGCGCCGCGGTCAGGTAGGCGTCGACGGCCGCGCGAGCGGCGTCGGGGTCACGGTCCGCGATCGCGGCGGCGAGCTCCTCGTGACCGGGGAAGGCCGCGGGGTCGTCGTCGAGTTCGTTGATGGCGGTGACGCTCTGCCGCAGTGCCTCGGTGAGCCCGGCGTAGAGGTCGATGAGCACACTGTTGCCGGTGGCAGCGACGACGGCCTGGTGGAAGGCGAGGTCGGCGGAGACGAAGGCCTGCCGGTCGCCGGACGCACAGGCGGCCCGGCGGGCGGCGGCCGCAGCCGTGATGGCGTCGGCGTCGGCGTCGGTCCGGCGGGTCGCGGCGGTCGCGGCGGCGTCGCGTTCGAGGCTGGCTCGCACGTCCAGCACGTCGAGCGCGGTGGACCGGCGGGCGCGACGCACCAGCGCGGCACCGAGGTCGCTCGTGGCGCGCACGTAGGTGCCGTCACCGCGGCGGGGCTCGAGCAGTCCGGCGTGTTCCAGGGCCCGGACAGCCTCGCGCACGGTGTTGCGCCCGACGCCGAGCGCGGCGACCAACTCGGGTTCCGGTGGGATCTTCGACCCGACCGGCCACTCACCGGACGCGATGAGCACCTCCAGCTGAGCCAGGACCTCGTCGCACACACGACCGGTCCGCACCGCTGACAACCCCACCGCACACCTCCGGAAACCGGAGACAACCTAACATCCCATGTTTGACGCGGCGATCCGGCTCCGGTCTGCGGCCCGGGCTCCTGGTGCAGAGATCACTGCCGCCGATGGTCTGCCAGGCTGCACCACGTGCCCGGTGAGCTGTTGCTGCTGTCCAACTCGACCAACCACGGCGAGGCACCGCTCGCGCACGCCCGTGCGGCGCTGGCCGAGTTCTATGCCGGTCGCGAGGTGCTGTTCGTGCCGTACGCGATGGCCGACCACGAGGGGTACGCCGCCGCGATCGGTGCTGCCTTCGCGGCGGCAGGCCTCCGGTTGCGCAGCGTCCACACCGTCGCGGATCCGGCGGCGGCGCTCGGCGCGGCCGACGCCGTCTGGGTGGGCGGAGGAAACTCCTTCCGGCTGCTCCGGGCCCTGCAGCGACACGATCTGATCGCCGCGATCCGGGCGGCGGTTTCCCGGGGAGCCCGGTACGGCGGGGCCAGCGCGGGCACGAACATGGCCTGCCCGACGCTGCGGACCACCAACGACATGCCGATCGTCGAGCCCACCGGTTTCGAGACGCTCGGGTTCGTGCCGTTCCAGATCAACCCGCACTACGTCGACGCCGATCCGGCCTCGAGGCACATGGGGGAGACCCGGGAACGGCGCATCGAGGAGTTCCTCGAGGAGAACGAGGTGCCGGTACTCGGGCTGCGCGAGGGGGCGTGGCTGCGGGTGAGTGGGCGGACGGTGACCCTGTGCGGCCGCACCGCGCGGCTGTTCCGCCGCGGCGACGAGCCCACCGAGCACGGGCCCGGGGCGGACCTGTCGTTCCTCACCGACGCCGGGTCGGTGTTCGACGTCGATGAGCGGTAGTCCCCGGGCCCGCGGGTCGCCGCGCGAGATCCCCGATCCGCCGTCCGGGCTCGACCAGCAGGGCGGGAAGGTCACACGGCGACCCGGCCAGGGGAGCGGAGATCACTCTCCGGCGATCTCGTGGATCGCCCAGCTCGCTCACGGTCGGAATGAGTACGGGGACCAGCGTGAGCCCGAGCCGGGGCCGCTCACCTCGGCCCGGGAGCGTGAGGCTCCGCCGCACGCGCTGCCCTTCCAGGACCAGACCCCGGCCGGGCGACGCTGTTCGTCGTGCTCGCGGCGTGCCCCGGCGATCCCGAATTCATTCGTCGGATCAGCCCGCGCCGCCGGCACCTCTCGGCGCAAGCGTGGATCAGCGCCGGTTACGCCGCTTGCCCCGGTTCCAGCCTGCGACGACGCCGACCGCCTCCACCAGGTTGGTGAGCATCCTGCCGATGGCCTGACCGAACTTCTTCACGAGACCCTCTCCGTGATCGCGGACAGTATGTCGATCTCCACGGCGCGTGGCGCCTCCCGACACGGTACGAGGATGCAGATCAGTACGACGGGCGCGGGCCGACTCCGTGCCCTGACGGGGTGTCGCTCACGCGTGCACGGTGGCACCGAGGCCGCGCAGCCGGCATGGTCACGCCGCCTCGAGCAGGGCCCTTCCGGACGCGGTGAGCCGCGCCGGTCCCGGCTGAGGACCGGCGGCGGCGATCAGGCCGGCGCTCGCCAGTCGTGGGCCGACGAACTGGTCGCAACAGCACAGGCCGTCGATGGTCAGCGAACCGCCGCAGTCCGCGGACGTCTGACAACGGCCGGCGGCCACGGCCCGCAGGACGGCCAGATCCCGGTGACTCAGCGGGACGGGAACCGTCGAGGGCCCGGCCGCTGCCTGTCCTCGATCCCGCCTTCGGCACGCCCCGGGCCCGGGCGGGCCCGACCGGCGTGCCACCGGGGCTGCCGGATCCGCGTCGAGATCGTGGGGCCTGCGCTGGTATGCATCTCTCCTCCTCGCTCGTGTCGGCGAGCCGCCGTCCTCGAGCTCGGGCGGACACAGGTAGGAGCAGCCGGTCCCGCGCCCAGATGGTTTCCTGCGGAGATGTCCGGACACGGGTACGGCGTGCCGCGGAGTCCGATGACGGTGGTCAGCGGATCGATCCCTCCCGCCAGGTCAGCCCGGTCTTCCCGCTCCGTCGGCCTCCCGGCACCAGGTCCGTCCGGTCGTCCCGCCCCGCCAGGTCGACCAGACCGGCCAACCGGTGCCAGAACGGTCTCCTGCGCAGCGGTGCACTACGCTGCTCCTGACGGCGACGGCGCACCTGACGCGGACTTCGCGGCGGTCCGGTGCTGCCGATCGCGCACGCCATGTGGTGGTTCCACCGGCTGCAGCACGGGCCGACAGCCGGCCGGGGGGCTGGCTTCTCACCGACGCACTGATGCTCATCGGAGGTGGGAACGAACGGGCGGTGAACAACCGCGACGGCACCTTCACCTACGCCTCGCCCGACACCGTCCTGACCTGCGACGACTCACCGTCGCTGTCGGCTGCGAAGGCGACAGCGAAGCCCTGTCCCGGATCCCCGGGCATCGATCTGGTGAACTCGGGGGAGCACCCCGGCGTGGCCGAACTCGTGCGACACCCCCGCGCCCGTGTTGCACGGGCGGTACTGACGGCGTTATCCCGATCCTTCGACCCCGTTCGGGGCGCCGGCCGATCGACTGCTGCCATGTCACAGGATGTTCCTCGAGACCAGGAGAGTGATCTGTCGTGGCCGGCGACCAGCTCCGACAGCTGCTGCAGGACGGTGACCTGCCCGCCGTCGAGCGGTGGCTCGACGAGCACCCCGCCTACGAGGTGGCTGACGCGCTCGCACGGATAGACCCGGTCTCGGCAGTGGTGCCGTTCCGGATGCTCGACAAGGATCGGGCCCTCGAGGTGTTCGAGGAGCTCGACCCCACCGATCAGCACGACCTGCTGAACGGGCTGCGTGACGAGGCCTTCCACGACCTCGTCGAGGGCATGGATCCTGACGACAGGGCGCGGATGCTCGGGGAGGCCCCCGCGACCGTCGCCACCCGGGTCCTCGCGGGGCTGAGTCCGCGGGAGCAGCGGATGACCGCGGCCCTGCTCGGCTACCCCGAGGGCGCCGTCGGACGGTTGATGACCCCGGAGGTCGTCGCGCTGCCGCTGGCGTCCACTGCGGCCGAGGCGCTGCAGAAGGTGCGACGTACCGGCGCCGACGCCGAGACCGTTTACACTCTTCCGGTCGTCGACGCCGGCCGCCGCCTGGTCGGTGCGGTCGAGTTGCGGGACCTTGTGCTGAGCCCGCCCGACCGGCTCATCACCGAGATCGTCGACCGTGCCGTGCCCCGGGTGCGCGCCACCGATCCCGCCGAGGACGCGGCCCGGTTGATGCGCGACACCAATGTGTTGGACCTGCCGGTCGTCGACAGCGAGGACCGGTTGCTCGGCTTGCTCACCATCGACGACGCGGTCGAGGTGCTGGAGGCCGCCGACACCGAGGACGTGGCCCGCCAGTCCGGCGCGAAGCCGTGGAGCGGGCACTACATGGCGGTCGGGGTGTGGCCGCTCGCCCGCTCGCGCGCGGTGTGGCTGTTGCTGCTACTGGTCGCGGCGACACTCACCGTCAACGTCCTGCAGTACTTCGAGGACACCCTCGCGCAGGTCACCGCACTCGCCCTGTTCATCCCGCTGCTGGTCGGGGCCGGTGGCAACGTGGGGGCCCAAGCTGCCACCGCCACCGTGCGCGCGCTGGCCATGGGCGAGGTCCGCACGTCCGACCTGCTCGCGGTGGCCTGGCGGGAGGCCCGGGTCGGGCTCGCACTCGGCACGATACTCGCCGTCGTCGGCGTCGCGATCGGAACCGTACTGGTCGGCGCCGAGATCGCCATCGTCGTCGGGGTGTCACTCGTGGTGATCTGCGCCTGGGCCGCGACGATCGGCGCCATCATGCCGCTGCTGGCCAAGCGACTGCGGATCGACCCCGCGGTGGTGTCCGCACCGATGGTCACGACGATCGTCGACGCGAGTGGACTGATCATCTACTTCCTGGTCGCACGAGCCGTCCTCGAGGGTCTGAGCACTCATACAACATGACCGGCAGGGAGGCATCGCACTGGGCGTCAGCCTCGGACGGAAGGACGCAGTAGGCCAGTTCACCCGACGCGACGACACCCTCCGGCGGGCCTACATCGCCGGGCGCACCGCGGCTGTGGTCAAGGAGGCGGGGTCCCGCGGCGGAAGTCCGGCACCCGCACGGGCAGCGGTGTCTGAATGCCGGGCCCGACGCTCGTGCCGCCGGGGGGGTCCGATGCAATGACCGCCAATCTGCCGGTAACCGCTCGTATTCGATTCGGCGGTATTCAGCGTCTGGCGGTCAGTTCGGCGTGCGGCCTGTGATCAGTGCTGCGTAGCGGCTGTCGGGGGCGGCGGCGAGTTCGGCGTGGTGTTGGGTGACGTCCGGGCTGTAGCCGAGCTGCGAGGCGACGATCGGCGGCGGGACTCTCTGGACGAGTGCCCTGATCGCGGCGTTGCGGGCTCCTCGCAGATCGATGCCCATGTTGCGCAGCCTCATCATGACCGTGTTCGGGGCCAGGTGTTGGCCTGGGCGAGTGCTGGGGAACAGCCAGTGAGTGCCGGGACGATTGCCGGTCTGCAGGTTCGGTCGTCGCGCGAGATGGTCGAGAACGAGCTCGGCGAACGGGGACGGGATCGAGGCCGGTTCGTTGCCCAGAATGATGGCCAGGCCGTCCGGGTTTGACAGGATCTGGTCGGTGCGGAGAGCGGCGACGCGGGTGAGCGGCTGGGCGTAGAGCAGCAACAAGACCGCGGCGACGCGGTAGGCGAGCGTCTCGGGTTCGTCGCGTAGGCAGCGCGCGAGGATCTCAAGTCGGGCCTCTTCGGTGACGGAGGGGACGGACTGCGGAACCCGCCTCGCGATACGGACTGCGGAACCCGCCTCGCGATCTGGAGCTTGGGCGCGATCCGGTGTCGATGGGCCCAGCGCAGGAATGTGCGGATGGTGAAGCGGGTGGAGGGCCCCTCGGAAAGCCAGAGGTCGAGATGTTGCTGGGTGCAGGTGGCGAGGGTGAGGTTGTGCTGGTGCAGCGCGGACATGAACCGGCCAGCCTCGGTGATCTCCTGCTTGGCGTGATGGACGCGCCCGCGGACGGACTGCCCGCGTTCGAGCTGGTCGTTCATCTCGCGGAGGTGGTGCCAGGTGGCGCACTGCTCGAGCGCGCGTCGAGCCCAGGCAGGGTCGGTGGCGTCGAGTCGAGTGTGCAGCCAGTGCTGAAACCGAGCGAGGTCGCGATCGCGGTGGGGTAGCACGTCGTGATGGACGAGCAGGGCACGTAGGTGCTCGACGACTTGGCCGCCGGCCAACCCATCGAGCGCTTCGTGGCTGACTGCGACGGTTCCGGCACCGATGCTGGTGAGGAGGGCGGTGACCTGCGGGTTCCGCTTCCAGGTCAGGATGCTCTCGGGGCGGTCGGCAGTGCAGAGTGCGTGGAGCAGCTGCGCGGCGGCCGCCGGCGGCGGCGATGCGGTGGTGAGGACGGCGGCGAGGTCGTCGCGCAGAGCGCAGCGCGCGCAGGCCCGACCTCGGTAGTGCTCGGCTTCGGCGCCGCAGCGGTGACAGTTCAGGTCTGTGGTGATGCCGGCGCAGCTGCGGCAGAGCGCTCGTGCGTCGTCGCGGCCGGGCAGCATCCGGTCGTGGCCGCACTGGTCGCAGCGTCCGAAGGTGCGGACGGCCTCGTGGAAGCAGGTGCCGCAGATTCCGCCGTCGGGCCAGCGGGTTCGGAGCTTCCCGGCGGATCTGCCGCAGCGGTCGCAGTGCGCTGTTCCGGTCGTTCGTGGCCGTCCCCGCTGTCGCCGGCCGACGGGTCCGTCGGGCGCTGCCGGGTCACTCATCGCGTGTGATGCGGGCGCGCAGTGGACGGAGCTCGTTCATCGCCACGACGTTGGCGGCGGTGGTGCCGTCGGAGGTGCGGCGGCCGCGCCGGGAGTCGGTGGCGGTGACGGTGATCAGGTCGGCCGGGCCGCAGTCGAAGATGTCGCAGAGTGCGGCCACGAGCTTGAGCGAGACCCGTTCCGGCCGCTGGGTGACGACTCGATAGACCTGCGAGGGGGACAGGTCGATGCCGCGCTCGCGCAGCAGCGGAGCGAGATCGGTGCTGTTGTGCAGGCCGCGGCGAGCCATCAGCTCCCCGAGCCGCCACTGGTAGTCGACGCCGCGTTTCATGATCCGTTCCTCGGCGGGATCTCGTTCCGTGGTGCCGCGGCGAGGGCTTCCTTCAGACAGGTGTCCAGGGCGTGTCGCAGCGTTCGGGTGCGGTAGTCGCTGCTGACGCAGCTGTAGAGCGCCGTGGTGGATGCGTGCTCATGTCCGACCTGGTGCTGGACGAACATGGCGTCGATCCCGTCCTCAAGGAGGTGGGTGACGTAGCTGCGGCGGAACGAGTGCAGGTCGAGCCGGTCATCCAGGCCGAGGTCGTCGCGGTAGCGGCGGAACCGCGCGCTCAGGGCGGCCTCGGAGACCAGCGTGCCGCGCTCGGTGGGGAACAGGTCGAGGCCGTCGCCGAACTGGGGGAGCCCGCGGGTAAGCCAGTGCTCGACCACCTCGGCTGACCATCGGCGCACGGTCAAGACGCTGCGTCGCTTGGGAGCGGACCCGGCGTGGGCCTTGCCGTAGCGCACCTGCAGCTGGCCGAACCGGCCGAACTCGCGGGCGTGCGGGTTGCGGGAGAAATCGACGGTCTGCAGGTGGCGGACCTCGTTGCGCCGCAGACCCCAGCCGTAGGCGACCTTGAACAGGACAGCGTCACGGAACGCCGGCAGCCAGCCCTTCCTGCCTCGTGCCCGGATGAGATCGACTTCATCGTCGGCGCGGTCGAAGAACGCCTGCAGCTCAGAACGCGTGAACGCGCGCTTGCGTGGGTCCTGCTCGTTCTCCTGGTGGTGGCCGGCGCTGTTCCACTCGTGGACGACCTGGCTCGGATGCGTGCCGAACGTCGTCTCGCAGACGGTGTCCCAGCCGTAGCGGGGGTCGGTCAGGTAGTCGCAGAACAGCCGCAGCCCGTTCTGGTAGGCGCGGATCGTGGACCGGCTCAAGTGGCGCTGAGCTCGGAGATCACCGAAGAACTCATCGACGTGACCCACCGTCCATGCCCACGGCATCTCGTTGCAGTGATCAAGGAACCGCGCAACCACGCGTGCCCGGGCGTCGATCGTCGTGAACGCCAGGTTCCGCGCCAGCTGCTGGTGCCGCCACCCCGTCAGCATGTCCGACAGGACCTGATCGGCGCGATCTGACAGCGAGAGCCCGCGCAGCGGGACAACACGGCCGCCCTCATCCATCGACACTCACACCGACCGTTCATCAAGTGACCGAATCTTGCATCTGATGACCGGATCATGACAGACATGCAGGTGGCGGCTTTCGCGCCGGTCGAGGTTCAGTGGCCGATGCCGGTCAGACCATGCCCGATCACCGTGTACGTCGAGGCGGGCCGACGACAATGCCGCAGGTCAGGCGTGCCTCAACGGCGCGATCCGAGACTGGACCACGAGACTCGCAGAGGAGGCTTGCATCGTGCATCCGATGCAATAATGCTCCTTCAAACTGTCATAACATCGATTATCGGCTCGGCGGATTACCGCCGAGCGGAGCTCAGGTACCGCGGCCGACGCGCTCCTGCAGCGCATCGATCAGCTTGGTCGCCTGGGCCTTCGTCAGCCGCTCCAGATCCTCCGGAGCCTCCTCGCCGGCCTGCCGGCTCAGCGTCTCCAGATAAGAACGCTGCGGGCCGGTGATCGGCTCGTCGCCCGTCGTCCAGTTGTCCGGATCCTTCTCAGCGGCGCCGACGTCGGCCGGGTTCGCACTGTTCTGGTCGGTCATCGCTCGAACGTCTTCGAACCTCGGCATCCGCCTCTCGGGCGATCCGGTCGCTCGTTATGACAACGCTGGCGTGCTGCAGCGGGCTTGCGGATGCAGGCGAACCGAAGACGTACGGCAGGCTGCCGCGTGGCAGCGCTGCCACACGGCCTGCCAGGACGGCCGAGCCGGGCCGCACCACCCGCGACCCGACCACGCAGCAGACACAGTCTCGGCGGGACCACAGCGCGGAGCTTCCCCGGGGAGCGCCGGCAACACCTCACCCCCGGAGGCCGGGCTCGCCCGGGCCACGCCCGACCGGCTCCGCCCTCGAAGGTCGACTACCCGGCCAAGATCGTTATGACAGGGCGTCCGGCCGCCTGGAACCTCCCCTGATCCCTAGCTATGCGGGCCGCACGACCGGCCTCAGAGGCCCGCTCAGCCCGGCTTCGGCGGCTGGTCCACCAGCTGCGCCAGGTAGAGCTGCTCGCCGAGACGGTCGATCAGCTCGAGGTTCGTCTCGATGTAGTCGATGTGGTGCTCCTCGTCGGCCAGGATCTCCTCGAGGAGGTTGGCCGTGGTGATGTCACCCTTCTCGCGGCACATCTTGATGCCCGGTCGCAGCCGCTCGACCACCTCGAGCTCGATGGCCAGGTCGGCCTGCAGCTGCTCGCGAACGGTCTGCCCGATGCGCAGCTGGAACAGCCGCTGGTAGTTCGGCAGGCCCTCGAGGAACAGGATGCGGTCGGTGATCCTCTCTGCGTGCCGCATCTCGTCCATGGACTCGTCGCGGGTGTAGGAGGCGAGCTTCGTGTAGCCCCAGTTGGCCTGCATCTTGGCGTGCAGGAAGTACTGGTTGATCGCGGTGAGCTCGCTGGTGAGCTGCTGGTTCAGCAGCTCGATGACTTCGGGATCGCCCTGCATTGCTGGAGCCTCACTTCGTCGACGGTCCGGTGGGAAACACAGACCGTAGTGGCGACGGAGGAGGCTCCAGCAGGAAGGACAGACTCCGGAAAGGCTAGGCGGACCTCAGAAGATGATCTCGGGGCCTGCGCCGGTCAGGCGCTGAGCGGCAGCCCGGCCAGGTCCGATGGGCTGTTCGCCGCCGCCAGGAACACGTCCACGTGGCCCACGCAGCCGCCGCAGCCGGTGCCTGCACCGCAGGCGTCGCCGACCTCCTCGACCGTCCGAGCGCCCCCGTCGATGCAGGACCGGAGCTGGGAATCCGTCACGGCCGCGCAGATGCACACGTACATGCAGGTCACCCTTCATCGTGCTTAGGTGAGCCTATGCTGCCAGCCGATCGGGGTTCACACAAGAGTGCAATCCCTACTTCTCCGGCCCTTCGCCCCACCCGGCCTTAACCTGGCCGGGTGCCCCTCGAGGAGTACCGCCGCAAGCGCGATCCGCGACGCACACCTGAGCCCGTTCCGGACAGCGACCCCTCACCCACCGAGTCCGGTGATGACCGGTTCGTCATCCAGGAGCACCACGCGCGGCGGCTGCACTGGGACGTCCGGCTCGAACGCGACGGGGTGCTCGCCTCCTGGGCGGTGCCCAAGGGGTTGCCCGCCGAACCGGGCACGGTCCGGCTCGCGGTCCGCACCGAGGACCATCCGCTGGAGTACCTGGAGTTCTCCGGTGAGATCCCGGCCGGTGAGTACGGCGGCGGCACGATGACCATCTGGGACCGCGGCCGCTACGACGTCGAGAAATGGACCGACCACGAGGTCGCGGTCGTGCTGCACGGCGAACGGGCTGACGGCCGCTACGTCTTCATCCGCACCGACGGCGACCGCCGGGACGGCTGGTTGGTGCGCCGATCCGACCCGGCCCCGCATCACACCCCACTCCCCCACGACGCCGCGCCGATGCTGCCCACCGCCGGCCGGTTGCCGACCGGGGACGACTGGTGGACGCAGGTCGGTTTCGGTGGGGAACGGGTGACCGTCCGTGTCGAGGGCGGCCGCGCGCGGGTGACCGACGTCGACGGCGTGGACCTCACCGCGGAGCTCCCCCAGTTGCGAGAGCTGGGCCCGTCGCTGGGGGCGACACAGGTGCTGCTCGACGGCGAGCTGGCCGGCGACCCGCCGCGGGCCGCGAAACTGTGGATCGGCGACATCCTCCACCTCGACGGGCGCGACTGTTCCGCGTTGCCGTTCCGGGAGCGCCGCGGGCTGCTCGAGGAACTTCCGCTGAGCGGCCCGCACTGGCGGCTCGCACCGGTCTACCCCGGCGGCGGCCGGGAGGTCCTCGCCGCGGCCGCCGAGCAGGGCCTGCCGGCCGTGATCGCGAAACGGGGCGACTCGCCCTACACCCCCGGCCGCACCAAGGACTGGATCGAGGTGCCGACCCGCGCCGAGCCGGCTCGGCGCGAGCCCCGGACCCAGCGGGCCGAACGGGCCACCGGGGGTGTCGGCCGCGCGAAGCTCACCAATCCGGACAAGGTGCTGTATCCGCTGACCGGCACCACCAAGGCGGACGTGCTGGAGCACTTCCGGACCGTCGCCGACGTCATGCTGCCCCACCTGCGGGACCGCCCGGTGACCATGGTGCGCTGGCCCGACGGCGTCGAGAAGTCGTCATTCTTCGAGAAGGACGTCTCCCGGCATGCCCCCGACTGGATCCGCACGGCGCGGGTCGGCACTCCCGGCGGGCGGTCGGAGACTGCCGACTTCCCGCTCATCGACGACGTCGAGGGTCTCGCCTGGGCGGCCAACCTGGCCGCGCTGGAGCTGCACGTCCCGCAGTGGACGGTCGGACCACGCGGCGGCCGGCACGCGCCCGACCTGGTGGTCTTCGACCTCGACCCCGGCGAGGGGGCGACGATCGTCGACTGCTGCCGGGTAGCCGAGCGCATCGCCGAGCTCGTCGCCGAGGACGATCTCGAGGCCTGTCCGCGGACCAGCGGCGGAAAGGGGATGCAACTCTACCTGCCCGTGCAGGTCTCGCGGGCCGAGCAGACCTCCGAGTTCGCCCGGGACGTCGCCGAACGGCTGGAAGCGGAGTGGCCGCAGAAGGTGACCGCGGTGATGGCCAAGGCGCGCCGGCGCGGCAAGGTGTTCGTCGACTGGAGCCAGAACAACCCGGCGAAGACCACGATCGCCAGCTACTCGCTGCGTGGGCGCGCCCGCCCGACCGTGGCCACGCCCGTGACCTGGGACGAGGTGCGCGGCTGCCGTCGATCCGACGATCTCGTGTTCACGATCTCCGACATCCCCGACCGGCTGGCCGAGCACGGCGACCTGCTCGCCCCGTTGTTCACCGATCCGTCATCCCGAACCCGCCTCCCCCGTCGCGCGTGATCGACCGGGGCTGGCACGCTGCGCGGGTGCAGGTCCACCCCTACTTCGACGGCCCCTACCCGCGGGCCTACGCCCACCGCGGCTGGCACATCGACGAGCTCGTCGGCTGCGAGAACACCCTCGCGGCGTTCCGGCGGGCAGTCGAGGAGGGGTTCTCCTACCTCGAGCTCGACGTCCACGCCAGCGCCGACGGCGTCCCGATGGTGCATCACGACCGCACCCTGGACCGCACCACCGACGGCCGGGGCGCACTGGCACGGCTGCCCGCCGCGGAGATCGAGCGGGCCCGCGTCCGTGGGCGCGAGCGGATCCCCCGGCTCGAACAGGTGCTCACCGAGCTACCCGACACCCACATCACGATCGAGCTGAAGTCCGATGCGGTCGTGTTCCCGACGCTCGCGGTCCTGGAGCGCACCGATGCCTGGGACCGGGTCTGCCTCGGTGCTTACAACGAACGCTGGCTGCGCCGGGCCCGGGCCGGTGGCGGCGACCGGCTGCTCACGTCGATGGCCCAGACCTCGGCCTTCGGCCTGCGCAGCCGAGCCTGGCTGGAGGCACTACCCGGCCCGCTGGGTGCGCTGTCGGGCCTGCCGATGTTGCCCGCGGTGCACGGCGGGCTGGCGCAGCTGCCACACCGCTTCGGCGCGTTGCGCGTCGTCGACTCCGACCTGCTGCGCGTCGCGCACGACTCGGCCCGCGAGGTCCACGTCTGGACCGTGAACGATCCGGCGGAGATGGGTGGCCTGCTCGATCTCGGCGCCGACGGACTGATCTCCGACCGCCCTGATCTCCTTCGCGGCCTGCTCCACGACCGCGGCGAGTGGGCGGCCTGAGTAGGCCGCCGCGACGCGACTGCTCCGGAATCGGCCGTCCCGCCGATAGAGTCGCGCCGTGAGCAGCGCTGCCGCGTCGGCCGGGGACACCGTCGACGCGCCCGCCGCCCGCGGGCACGTTCTGGCCTGGGGGGTGTGGGACTGGGGCTCGGCCGCTTTCAACGCCGTCATCCTCACCTTCGTCTTCTCGGTGTACCTCACCGACTCGGTCGGCGCGGACCTGCCCGGTGGCATCAGCGCGAACAGCTGGCTCGGCTGGTCGCTCGGTATCGCCGGGCTGTTCATCGCGCTACTCGCCCCGGTGATCGGTCAGCGAGCCGACGGGGGCAGGCGGCGCCGCTCGGTCGGGGTGTGGACGGCGCTGGTCGTCGCCTCGATGGCCGGGCTCTTCGCCGTCCGCGACGAGTACACCTACCTGTGGCTGGGTCTGGTGTTGCTGGCCCTGGGCTCGATCTTCTTCGAGCTCGCGTCGGTGTCCTACAACGCGCTGCTGCGCCAGGTCTCCACCCCGCACACCATCGGCCGGGTCTCCGGGTTCGGCTGGGCGATGGGCTACGTCGGCGGCATCGTGCTGCTGCTCGCGGTCTACGTCGGCCTGATCGCCGGCGAGGGCACGACCCGCGGTCTGCTCGGCGTGAGCACCGAGGACGGGCTCAACATCCGGCTGGTCGCGCTCGTGGCCGCTGTCTGGTTCGCGCTGTTCGCACTGCCGCTGCTGTTCACGGTCCCGGAGGCGCCGCCGAGGCCGGACCGGGCCACCCGGCTCGGTGTGATCGAGTCCTACCGGCGGTTGTTCGCCGACCTGAGGGAGCTATACCGGACGAACCCGCACACCGTGTACTTCCTCGGTGCGAGCGCGCTGTTCCGCGACGGGCTGGCCGCGATCTTCACCTTCGGCGCGGTGCTCGCGGTGACCGTCTACGGGATCGCCGCGGGCGACGTGCTGATCTTCGGGGTGGTCGCGAACGTCGTGTCGGCGATCGGCGCCCTGCTCGCCGGGCGGGTCGACGACCGGACCGGGCCGAAGGCGGTCATCGTCGGCTCCCTGGTCGGGATGCTCGTCTGCGGCCTCGTGCTGCTGTTCCTGTCCGGCCCGATCGCGTTCTGGATCTTCGGTCTCGGCCTGTGCCTGTTCGTCGGGCCGGCACAGTCGTCGTCGCGCACCTACCTGGCCCGGCTGACCCCGCCCGGGCGGGATGGCCAGATGTTCGGCCTCTACGCGACCACCGGGCGTGCGGTGTCGTTCCTCGCCCCGACCCTGGTCGGGCTGTTCACCTTCCTGTTCGGCTCGGACCGCGCGGGCATCGTCGGCATCCTGCTCGTGCTGGCCGCCGGGCTGATCGCGCTGTGGCCGGTCCGGCCTCCGGCGACCGTCGCGTGACGGTTTCGTCCGGATCGCGGCGTGTGATCGAGGCCCGGCCGGGCGACCGGGTTACGCGCATCCGGCGCCCATGTAAACAGCTTGCGCACCAGTGGTGACCTAACTCACATCTGGCGGACACGTCACAAGCGCGTGTGCGAGTGGGCTCTATGGGGGACACTCACCAGTCGGGGCGGCCACCACCCCGGTGTCGACTGCGTATTGCCGACACCGCTCAGTGGTAGCCCTCGCGGGAATGACGCCTGCACCGCAGACGTTACACCCCGTGCTGATGTTGTGACCGTCGAGGGAGGCTCCCTCGGCATTGTGAACGGGAGGATGACGCATGGCCGACCGCGTGCTCCGTGGCAGCCGGCTCGGGGCTGTCAGCTACGAGACCGACCGCAACCACGACCTCGCGCCGCGGCAGATCGTCCGCTATGTGTCACCGAACGGCCATGAGTTCGAGGTGCCCTTCGCCAACGACGCCGAGGCTCCCGCGACATGGGAGTCGCCGCAGGGTGGCATCGGTAAGCGGATCGATGGAGCCGAGCAGGAGCAGAAGAAGGCCAAGCCGCCGCGCACGCACTGGGACATGCTCTTGGAGCGCCGCTCGGTGGCCGAGCTGGAGGAACTGCTCTCCGAGCGTCTCGAGCTCCTGCGCGAGCGCCGCGCGGAGATCGCCTGACCTCCTGACGCCCAAACGGCGCTGCACATCGGCGAAGCCGGGCCACCTCCCGTGGGGCCCGGCTTCGCCGTGTCCTGACCGTGCCCGGTCGCGGCGCCGTCAGGCGTCGCGCACCTGCCCCGGGCGCGTCACCACGGGCGGGAGCGTCGACCACGGGAAGTCGATCCAGCGGTCGGTGCGACGCCAGACGTACTCGCAGCGCACGGCGCTCTGCGGCTTCTCGTAGAGCACCGCGGCGCGGACCTCGGCGACGTGGTCCGCGCAGACGTGCAGGTTCTTCACGTCCAGCGCGTAGCCGGAGCGCGCCCGCGACGAACACCCCGCCGCGCGCGATCGCCAGGATGGTGTCGGGCTCGTATCCACTCGCCGCGACCTGCCCGGCGAGCGCACGCGACGCCGTGCCGAACAGCTCCCAGCTCAGTTCCTCGCGGGGTGCGCTCGTTCGAGGGCCCGCCGGTCAGGCGCCGGTGCGGTCCCCGGCGACGGGCTCGTCGCGCCGGAGACGGCGGAACCGGCGCTCCAGCCCCCAGCGGGTCACCTGCCAGAGCGCCTCACCGACGATCGTGCTGCTCATCTTCGACGACCCGCGCTCGCGCTCCACGAAGGTGATCGGCACCTCGCGCACCCGGAAGCCGGCCTGAACGGCACGCCACGCCATGTCGACCTGGAAGCAGTAGCCCTGCGAGGCGACGTCGCCGAGATCGAGCTCCTCGAGGACCTGCCGGCGGAACGCCCGGTAGCCACCGGTGATGTCACGGATCCGGACCCCCAGCGCGAGTCGGGAGTACAGGTTCCCGCCCCGCGAGAGCCACTGCCGGTGCGCCGGCCAGTTCCGCACCTCGCCGCCCTTGACGTACCGGGAACCGAGGACGAGGTCGGCGTCGGACAGGGCCGCCAGCAGGGCGGGCAGGTCCTCGGGGGCGTGCGACCCGTCGGCGTCCATCTCGACGACGACCTGGTGCTCCCCCTGCAGGGCGACGGCGAAACCGGCCAGGTAGGCGGCGCCGAGCCCGGCCTTCTCGGTCCGGTGCAGGACCCGGATCCGGGGATCGGCGGCGGCCATCTCGTCGGCCAGCTCGCCGGTGCCGTCAGGGCTGGCGTCGTCGACGACGAGGACGTCGGCAGTGGGCATGGCGGTGTGCAACCGCCCGATCACCGGCCCGAGATTGTCCCGCTCGTTGTACGTCGGGATCACCACCAGCACTGGCCCCGTGGGCTCAGCCATCCTCGTCTTCTCCTGCCTGGTCCACTCGAGCCGCGGGGGCCGGACCCGAGCGCGTGCGCTCGCGCCGGGCCCTGACGCCCGCGACACCGACCGCCGCCACGCCTAACGCGGCCAGCACCCACTCGGGCACCGACCGCAACCGGGTTGCCAGCGTAGTGGTGCTGTTGAGGACAGCCGGACCGACCAGGGTTCCCGGCACGAACTGCCCGGTGCGGGCTGTGACGGTTCCGTCGGGCGTGATCGTGGCGCTCACCCCGCTGGTGGTCGCCACGATCACCGAACGGTCGTGTTCGACGGCCCGCACCCGGGACATCGCGAGCTGCTGGTAGGTCATCTCGGACAGACCGAACGTGGCGTTGTTGCTCGGCACGGCGAGCACCGTGGCCCCGGCGGAGACGCTGTCGGCGACCAGGTCGTCGAAGGCGACCTCCCAGCAGATGGCCACCCCCACCGCCACGCCGGCAATCGACACGACCCCCGCCCCGGGCCCGGGCACGAAGTAGCCGGCCCGGTCCGCGTAGCTGGAGAACAGCGAGAAGAACGACCGCCACGGCAGGTACTCACCGAACGGCTGCACCCGGCGCTTGTCGTTGCGCTCGACGGGCCCGACCCCGGCCTCCCACACGAGGGTGGAGTTGGTCGTGGTCCGGCCGTCGGGGTTGCGCAGGACCGCCCCCACGAGCACGGGTGCTCCGACGGCGGCGGCGGCCCGGTCGATCTGCGCGGCCGCGTCGGCGTTGCGCAGCGGGTCGATGTCACTGGAGTTCTCCGGCCAGATCACCAGATCGGACTGCGGGGCCCGGCCCGCGGCGACGTCGGCGGCGAGTCGCTCGGTCTCGCGGACGTGGTTGTCGAGCACCGCCCGGCGCTGCGCGTTGAAGTCCAGGCCCAGGCGCGGCACGTTGCCCTGGATCGCGGCGATGGTGACCGTCCGGTCCGGACCGGTGCGGGTGACCGGAACCAGTGCCGCCACCGGGCCGGCGAGCAGCGCGGCGATCACCAGCACCGCGCTCAGCGCCGCGGACCGCCGTGGCGTCCGCGGCGCCGGGCGGACGAGCCGGCGGATCGTCTCGGCCAGCGCGAGCCCGGCCAGCACCGTGACGAACGACAGCAGCGGTACGCCGCCGACGGCGGCGATCGGCAGCAGCGGGCCGTCGGGCTGGCCGAACCCGACCCGTCCCCACGGGAGCCCGCCGAACGGCACCCGGCCGCGGACCGCCTCCCCGGCGGCCCACACCGCGGCTGCCCAGACGGGCGCAGCGGGCAACCGCGAGACCCTGGCCATCCCGGCGCCGGCGACGCCGAGGAACAGTGCCTCAAACCCCGCCAGCACCAGCCAGGGCAACGGGCCGACGTACCCGCCGGTCCAGCTCAGCAGCGGGACGAGGAACCCGAGCCCGAACAGCACCCCGTAGGCGAGACCCGCGCGGACCCGCGCGCCCCGGAGGACGGCGCCGAGGACGGCGAACGCGAGGGGCGCCAGCCACCACAGGGTGCGCGGCGGGAAGCTGAGGTAGAGCAGCACGCCGGCGGTGGCCGCGGCGAGCAGGCGCGCCGTGAACAGCAACCGGGTGCGTGGGGACGGGCGGGCGGCCGGCGTGGGCTCCGCGGCGGGGTCGACGGTGGGTGCGGCCACGGTCGAAGCCTACGGTCGCGCCCCCGGGCGCCGATCAGGCCGTCGCGGCGCCGGCCAGCAGGTGCGCGTTGCCGAGCAGATCGAGGGTGCCCGGCGCGCCGTCGCGCACGAACCACTCGTAGCCGTAGGCCGCGGCGAACTCCCCGACCGGGACCTGAGCGGGATCGACCTGGCTGGCGTGCGCGGTGATCGCGGCCCGCTTGCTGGCCAGGTGCTCGCTGCTGCCCTCGATGGCAAGCGTGATCTCGGCGGTGACCCGGCCGTAGCCGACGGCGGCGGCATCGGCCGCCCCGTGCACCAGGTGCGCCCCGCGGGCGCTCACGTGCAGGTGCTCGCGGTCGACGGTGATGCGGTAGCTCGTCGCGCCGGTCAACTCCGCGGCGATCGCGCCGATGCGGCCCGCGGCGCGATGGTCGGGATGGCCGTAGATCCCGGGCTCGTCGTCGTGGATCAGCGTGCCGGCGCCCTCGGCGTCGGCCAGTTCCGCGACCCGGCCGGCCAGGGCCAGCGGGTCGGCGCCGGCCAGCGCCCGGGCGTGCGATGCGCTGGGCCACCCCGGCAGCCCGGAGTCGCGGCGCCCCAGCAGCACCAGCCGGGACACCCCGAGCAGCGCGGCGGAGCTTTCGAGCTCGGCGATGCGCCGGCGGGTGACGCTCTCCCCGGGCGCCAGCGGGACCCGGGACTCCCCCAGCTCACCGCCGGTGGCGAGGACCAGGACGACCCGGGCACCGGCGTCGGCGAGCCGGCGCAGGGTGATGCCGGTGAAGATCGCCTCGTCGTCGGGGTGGGCGTGGAGCGCGAGAACGGTGTGACCACGGAGGTCGGGTGCACTGAGCATCAGGTGATCGCAGACGGTGCGGGCCGCCGGGGCGGCAGGATGGACGGGTCCGGGGTGGTCAGCTGCGACAGCGACAGCTGGGACGACACCCCGGACAGCAACACCCGGCGAGCGGGCGGCGGCTGGTCCGGTCGATCACGAGGGGAATAGTGCCACAGGTCGGGCTGGTTCCGGGGTACCGGTGCCCCCCGGACCGGGTGGGCGGACCCCCGAGGGTGTCCCCCGGCAACGGCCGCTCAGCGGCCCGTCGCCGCCTCGAACAGCACCCGGCCCCGGTGCACGGTGCGCAGACACCTCGCCGTGGCGGTCACCCCGTCCAGCGGGCCCACGCCGTCCCACACCGTGTAGCTCGCCGGTGCCCCCGCGACCAGCCGTCCGGCCGCCGGGTCGTCGGTCCCGGCCGCGCGGTACCCACCGGCGGTGTGGGCGCCCAGCGCCACGTCCGGGCCGATGGCCGACGCGGGGTTCGTGTGCGTGGCCGCGGCGCGCACCGTGCCCCACGGATCGACCGGGGTGACCGGTGAGTCGGAGCCGAAGGCCAGGGTGACCCCAGCGGTGTGCAGCGTCGCGAAGGGGTTCATCGTGGCCGCCCGGGCCGGGCCCAACCGGGCGGCGTACATCCCCGAAGGCCCGCCCCACGCCGCGTCGAAGGCGGGTTGCACGCTCGCGACCACGCCGAGCCCAGCCAGCCGCGCGGCCTGGTCGGGATCGACCATCTCGAGGTGTTCGAGCCGGTGCCGTGCGGCCCGGACGACCGCCGGGGACACCGCGCGGGCCGCATCGGCGAGCCCGTCGAGGACGAGGTCGGCAGCGGCGTCGCCGATCACGTGGAAGCCGGCCTGCACCCCGGCTGCGGAACACGCGGCGAGGTGCGTGCCGATGGTGGCGGCGTCGAGATAGCGGTTGCCGGTGCATCCGGGGGCGTCGGCGTACGGGGCACGCAGCGCTGCGGTGCGGGACCCGAGGGAGCCGTCGACGAACAGGTCCCCGGCCAGGCCACGGGCCCCGGTCGCCGCCAGCAGGCCCCGGGCCTGCGCGGCGGTCGCGACGGGCTCGCCCCAGTACCCGACCACCTCGACGCCGGTGCCGAGCGCGAGCAGGTCGGCCAGGTCGTCACGGCCGGAGATGTCCGGCCCGGCGCACTCGTGCACGACCGCGACACCACGTGCGGCCGCGTCGGCGAGGAACGCCTGCTGCGCGGCGCGGCGCTGGGTGCGGTCGATGGCGGCGAGCGCGGCCCGCCGCACGTGATGGTGGGCGTCCGCCGAGAGCGGGCCGTCGGCCGACCAGCCGGGCGCCCCGACCGCGGCCGCGGCGCGGTCCAGCAGCGCCGAGGACGCGAGGGCGGAGTGCACGTCGATGCGGCTGAGGTAGACCGGGACGCCGCCGGCCGCCCGGTCGAGTTCGGCGCGGGCCGGGGGCCGGGCCGGGGACCAGCGGTTCTCCTCCCAGCCATGGCCCCAGATCACCGCACCGGGCCGGGCCGCGGCGCGGGCCGCGACCGCGTCGAGGACGTCGCGCGGCGAGCGGGCCCCGGCGAGGTCGAGCCCGTCGACGAGCAGTCCGGACGCGGTGGCGTGGACGTGGGCGTCGACGAACGCAGGCGCGACGACGCCCCCGTCGTAGGTGTGGACCTCGACGGGCTCACCGGAGCGGGCCCGGTCACGGGCGTCGGCGGCCGACCCGACCCAGCTGATCCGGCCGCCGACCGTCTCGAGAGCAGCGGTCGCGGGCCCGGCGTCCGGGTCGAGCACCTGGACACCGATCAGCAGGGTGCGGGTCACCGCTCAGGTCTACCGGACGGCGGTCAGTAGGGACGCTTGGGCATGATCACCCACAGCACGAGGTAGACGACGAACTGCGGGCCGGGCAGCAGGCAGGACAGCAGGAACGCGAGCCGGACCATGTTGGGGTTCCAGCCGAAACGCTCCGCGAGACCGGCGCAGACGCCGGCGATGACCTTCCCCTGCTGCGGACGGGTGAGGGTCGATGCCACCGATGGCTCCTTCCTGGGCAGCGGATCTCGCCGCCGGGACTCCACTCTCCCGCGTTCGGGAGGGTCTGTCCTCGGTGAACGCCCGGAGACGATCTCGGGGTTCCCCGGAGCCGCCCCGTTCGGCCGGACGGATGATCTTCGGTGGCGCACGGTGATGCCGGGTTACTCCCTGGGGAGGAGGTATCGGAGCTATCCCCAGGACGCGGTGAATGTCCTGGTGAGCGGCCTATGTGCTGATTAGCGTCAGGCCCGTGCCCGCATCCCGTCGCGTCCTCGCCGTGCTCGCCGTGCTCGCCGCCAGCCTCGCGGCAGGGTTGCTGAGCGCCGTTCCGGCCGCCGCCCGGCCGGCCGCGGATCCGCGGCCCACCGCCGTCGTCGCGCTCGGTGACAGCACCGCGTCCGGGGAGGGCGCCGAGGACTACGAGCCGGGCACCCGCGGCGAGAACGGCAACTGGTGCCACCGCTCGCCCGCTGCCTACGTCCACCGCACCGGACTGGCCGACGAGTCGGTGAACCTCGCCTGTTCGGGGGCGGACACCGCGCACGTGCGGTTCGGCGCGGCGACCCGGTACACCGAGGGCTCCCAGGCGGAGCGGCTCGTCGAGGTCGCCACCCGCTACCGGGTCACGGCGGTGACGCTGCAGATCGGTGCGAACGACGACGCCGCCCTCACCGCCACCGCGATCGCCTGCATCCGCACGTTCGTCGATCCGACCGTCGGGCCCTGCCGCAACACGGTCGGTCCCCGCCTGCCGGACCGGATGGCCGCGCTGACGCCGAAGGTCGAGGCCACCGTGGCCGATGTGCGCACGGCGATGCGCCGGGCCGGGTACGCCGACGACGGGTACGCCTTCGTACTCGCCTCCTACGCCTCCCCCGTCACCGAGAAGATGGGGCGGTTGCACGGGGTGGAGGGCTGCCCGTACAGCCGGGCCGACGCCGAATGGGGCCGCACGATCATGTTCCCCGAGTTGTCCGCGACGCTGGGCGGGGTCGCCGACCGCACCGGGATCCGCTTCCTCGACCTGTCCCGCGCCACCGAGGGCTATGAGGCGTGCAGCCGGCCCACGCGGGACGCGGAGTGGCAGCGCCGGATCACGGTGGATCCACGCGCACTGGTGTACGGCAGGCTCGACGCGATCGGCCTGCATCTGTTCCAGGAGTCGTTCCACCCCAGCGCGGCCGGGCACGCGCAGATCGGCGGCTGCCTGGGCGAGTTCGTCCGGGGCGGCGAGCAGCGCGGGCTGTGCCTGGTCGGAGCCGACGGCCGCCTGCACGCCACGACGGCCACCCCGGCTCCCGCCACCGCCTGACCATCCGCATCCGGCGGTCGGCCCCGTCACCGCGGCAGCGAGTCCGTGCGGGGCGGGTCTACAGGACGGTGAGGTCGCGCGGGCGGTTGTTGAGGCGCTCGTGGCCGGTCTCCGTCACCACGACGATGTCCTCGATCCGGGCGCCCCACTGGCCGTCGAGGTAGATGCCCGGCTCCACGCTGAACGCCATTCCCGGCTCGAGCGGCAGCGCGTTGCCGCCGACCACGTAGGGCTCCTCGTGCACGTCGAGCCCGATGCCGTGCCCCGTGCGGTGCACGAACTGCGGCCCGAAGCCGGCCTCGGTGATCGGCTCCCGGGCCGCGGCGTCGATGTCCTGCGCCGTCGCCCCCGGCCGCACGGCCTGCACCGCGCGCTCCTGGGCGGCTTGCAGCACGGCGTAGGTCTCGCGCACCGCAGCGGACGGCTCGGCACCGACGGCGTAGGTGCGGGTGGAGTCGGAGTAGTAGCCGCCGGGCAGCGGGCCACCGATGTCGACGACGACGACGTCGCCGCGCTCGATCACCCGGTCCGAGACGTCGTGGTGGGGGCTGGCCCCGTTCGGCCCCGATCCGACGATCACGAACGCGGCCGAGGTGTGGCCCTCGGCGACGATGGCCGCGCTGATGTCGGCGCCGACCTCGGCCTCGGTCCGGCCCGGCCGCAGGAACTCGCCCATCCGCGCGTGCACCCGATCGATCGCCGCACCCGCCTCGCGCAGCTGCGCCACCTCCGCGGCGTCCTTGCGCATCCGCAGCTCGCGGATCACCGGGCCGGCCAGCGTCTGCGCCACCTCCGGGAACGCGTCGCGCAGCCCGAAGACGTGACACGCCGGCATCGAGTCGGCCACCGCGATCCGGGTCGGTCCGCCCGCGAGGTCGCTGACCAGCAGGTACGGGTCCTCGCCGTCGGTCCAGGTGACGACCTCGACGCCGAGGTCGTCGAGCGGCAGGCCCGCCAGGCCCGGCGCTTCCAGCCGCGGCACCACCAGCGCGGGCGGCGCGCGGTGTCCGGCGGCCGGCACGATCAGGCAGGTGAGCCGCTCGTGCGACTCACCGTCGGCGTCGATCAGATACCGCAGGTCGGTGCCCGGGGTGATCAGCATCAGGTCGACGCCCTGGTCGGCGGCGACCTCACCGGCCCGGCGGAGTCGGTCGGCGAGCAGCGCGGTGGGGACGGCCGAAGTCATACCGGCAGGGTATTCGGGCGCGGCAGGCCGGGCCCCGCGGGTGGCGCGATGGCAGGAAGGCCACCTTCACGCCGCCAGGTGGCAGGAACGTGGCTTTCCTGCCACCGAGGCGGGAGCACCTGGCAAGCTGTGCGGCCGTGACCCCGCCTCCTTCGTCGCTGATGCTGCTGGACGCCGCGAGCCTGTACTTCCGCGCCTACTACGGGGTGCCCGAGTCGGTGACCGCCCCGGACGGTACCCCCGTCAACGCCGTTCGCGGGTTCTGCGACATGGTGGCCCGGCTCGTCACCGAACAGCATCCCACCCGGCTGGTGGCCTGCCTGGACCTCGACTGGCGCCCGGCGTTCCGGGTCGAGGCGCTGCCGTCGTACAAGGCGCACCGCGTGGTCGGTACCGACAGCGGCGGCAGCGGCTCAGCCCTGGCCGTCGCGCCCGCCGGTATCCCGGAGGAGGTGCCCGACACCCTCGCCCCGCAGGTCCCGGTGCTGCTCGAGGTGCTCGACGCCGTCGGGATCGCGACCGGCGGCGCCGAGGGCTACGAGGCCGACGACGTGATCGGGACCCTCGCCGCGACCGAACGCGCCGACACGGTGCAGGTGGTCAGCGGCGACCGCGACCTGATGCAGGTGGTCCGGGACTCCCCGACCCCCGTGCGGCTGATCTACGTGGGCCGCGGGCTGGCCAAGGCGGAGACCCTCGGCCCGGTTGAGGTCGCGGAGAAGTACGGCGTCCCGGTGAGCCGGGCCGGTGAGGCCTATGCCGAGCTCGCGATGCTGCGCGGTGACCCCTCCGACGGCCTGCCCGGTGTTCCCGGGGTCGGCGCGAAGACCGCGGCCACTCTGGTCTCCCGGTTCGACTCGTGGGCCGACCTGCAGGCCGGCGTGCTGGACCGCACCGACTCCCGGCTCAGCGCCCCGGTACGCACCAAGCTGGCGGCCGCGGCCGGCTACCTGGCCGTCGTGGAGCCGGTGGTCCGGGTGGCCCAGGACGCCCCGGTGCGGCTGGACCACGCCGACGCGCTGCCTGCCGAGCCCGCCGACCCGGACCGGCTGGCCGCGCTGGCGCAGCGGTGGGGGCTGGGTACCTCGGTGGACCGGCTGGTCGCCGCGCTGCGGCGCTGACCTGCACCGCGTTCAGAAGAACGTCCCGCACCACGGCGACCCGGCCGTCCGGAACAACGCATCCGCGCGGTCCGGGGCCGCCGCGTCGTGGACCCGCCACCACCCGGTCGCGGCCAGTTCCGACGGCGTCCGGTCGCCGAGGTAGGCCATGGACAGCGCCGCAACGTCGCACTCCAGGTGCGGCTCCGGGTGCGACGGTGCGCCGCCGTCCGGATCGCCGTCGAGCCGCGCGACGCCGTCCGGGCTGATCCGGTAGAGCCCGCCGTTGCTCGGCAGCACCGCGTCGTGCACGGCGAGCAGCACCGGATCGGCCGCACCGTAGGCGCGGGCGTCCAGTGCGGCCGCGACGTCGACGAGCCGCAGCCACGTCTCGTCGGCGACCGCAGTCGTCGCGCAGTCCCGCGGGTCGGCGAGCAGCAGTTCCAGCGGCTCGTCGAGCGGGCGCAACCAGCCCTCGACGTCGACGAGCAGGTCGAGCCCGAGCAGGAACCGCCACAGCCCGGCGACCGC
Organism: Pseudonocardia mahuensis; assembly: GCF_018531475.1. Taxonomy (GTDB): domain Bacteria; phylum Actinomycetota; class Actinomycetes; order Mycobacteriales; family Pseudonocardiaceae; genus Pseudonocardia. Next base: position 88,405 of record NZ_JAHDTG010000006.1, on the reverse strand, counting down.
CCCGGTATCGGCGGCGTGCAGGTCCTCGACCCGGGCCGTGTTCTGCCCGAACCCGGTGCCCGACTCCGTGATCGTCCACACGGCGAACCCGTCGTCACCGTCCGCACCGGAGTGCACGGCGACCTGCACGTGCTCGCGCTCGGCGAGACGCCGCCCGAGCTGGACCGACCACCAGCCGTCCGGGCGCGTCATCCCGCCGGGACGGCGCAGCGCCAGCCGGTCGTGCAGGGCGGCGAGTGTCCCGACGACCTCGTCGGGGTCCAACAGCCGCACCGTGCCGCCCGCCGGGGCGCCAGCGCGCCAGCCGGCGCCCCGGGCTCGCACCCGGACGGTGCGGCCCCGGCTGGCCACGCCGTAGCCGAAGCGGCCGTAGATGCGGGTCTCGCTGGCCCGCAGGGTCGCCAGCACCTCGCCTCGCGCGGCGGCGTCGGCGAGCTGGTGGCGCATCATGGCCGAGAGCAGCCCGCGCCGGGTCCGGTCGGCCCGCACCCCGACCCGGGTCACCGCCGCGGTCGGCAACGCGGCGCCACCGGGTACCGCGGTCCGGGTCGGGAACGACGTCGCGGTGCCGGCCAGCGCACCGTCGACGTGCACGCCGAAGGTGCGCCCGGGCGCGTAGGCACGCTCCGTCCACGGCCAGCCGTCGTCGGTCGCCGGCCGGCGGTGCAGGGCCCTGCCGAACAGGGTGTGCGCGGCGCGCAGCTCGTTGGCGGTGAGGGTGGCTACGTCGATCGGCTCGTCGATCGGGTCGAGGGGCACGGCCGGATTCTCGGCCATCACCCGCGGGTGCGCGCCGCTGGACTGCGGATCGGCGTCAGACCCGGCCGACCTCGTAGGTGCCGCTGTCGCTGGTGACCCGGACCGGAACCTCGAGCGGTTCGCCGTCGACGGTCGCGTCGCAGGTGAAGGTGGCATCGGCTGTCACCTCGATGTCCGATGCGCAGCTCACGCCGGAGACCTCGTGCCCGTAGTCGCGGGTGAGGATCAGCTCGACGCCGCGCTGCAGAGCTGCCTGGTCGAACACCCGGTCGACGAAGTAACCGGGCTTCCAGAACCCGACCACGCCCACGAGACCGAGCGCCACGACGACCGCGGCGACCGCGATCCACGGCAGCGGGCTCTTCCTGCCCCCGACGGGCGCCTGCTGGGTGCCCTGGCCCCAGCCCTGCTGCGGGGCCATCTGCTGACCCCAGCCCTGGCCCCACTGCTGATCGGCTCGCGGCTGCTGGGCACCCGGTTGCTGGGCCCAGCCCTGCTGGGCCCACTGCTGATCGGCGCCGGGCTGCTGACCCCAGCCCTGCGGCTGCTGGCCCCACGCCGGCCGGCCCTGCTGGTCCCACGCCTGCTGCTCGCCCCGACCCGGCTGGGGCTGCTGACCCCAGGCCTGCTGCTCGCCCCGACCCGGCTGGCCCTGCGGGCCCCACGCGGTGGTCTGCTGGGGGTCCGGGCCCGGCCGGCCGGAGGGATCGGACCCCGGCTGGCCCCAGCCGCCGGGCGGCTGCTGGCCCCAGGCGGGCTGGTCGGCGGGCTGGTCCGACGGCCCCGCTGACCCCGACGCGTCGGCAGCGCCCCGGTCGGACTGGTTACCGTGCGGGGGGTTCGGACCCTGGGGCGTGCTCATCGCCGACCTTCCTCGTGCCTGCTGGTCCGGCGATCAAAGCACAGCGGTGGTACCCGTGGCAGCGGTACGGCACTTCGATCACCCTCGACGACAGCCGCCGGTGTCACACCGCGCCGACCGCGACCACGCCGCGTCGGATCGCCGTGCCGGCCTGCGCCGCCGACCGGCCGACCGGGGTCGATCGGCCGGCCACCCCGGCGATCTGGTCGAGAAGGTCGAGAACCTGCCGGCACCAGCGCACGAAGTCGCCGGCCGAGAGTTCGTGACCGTTCTGGCTCGCCGCGGCCAGCACCTGCGACAACGACTCCCCTCGAGCCCACCGGTGCATCGGCCAGGCGAACCCGAGATCGGGCTCGCGGGTCCGGTCGACCTTGTGCCGCCGCTCGTCGGCCTCCAGTTCCGACCAGATCCGCACCGTCGCGGCGAGCGCGTCGGCCACCGGGCCGGAGGGAACTCGCGGCACCGGCCCGTCGTCTCGGCGCGACTCGTAGACCAGCGCGGACACCACCGCGGCCAGCTCCTCCGGCCCCAGACCCTCCCAGACGCCGTGGCGCAGGCACTCGGCGGCCAGCAGGTCGGACTCGCCCCACAACCGGGCCAGCCGTTCCCCGTGCTCGGTGATCTGCTCGCCGTCCGGACCGCCGATGTACCCGCGCTCGCCCAGCAGGGCCCGGATCCGGTCGAACGCCCGGGCCAGCGAGTGGGTCGTGGCCCGTACCTTCTGCCGCAGCTGCTCGGTCTCGCGCTCGAGCCGGTTGTAGCGCTCGCCCCAGCGCGCGTGCGCCTCGCGATCGGTGCAGCCGTGGCAGGGGTGGGCCCGCAGTGCCCGGCGCAGCGTGGCCAGCTCCGGGTCGTCGACGGCCGCGCCCCGGGTGCGCCGGCGCGGCTGCGTCGGGGCCTGGATACCGGTGTTGCGCAGCGTCGAGGCCAGGTCGCGGCGGGCCTGGGGCGACCGGTGGTCGACGCGGCGGGGCAGCCGCATCCGGCCCAGCGGCTCGACCGGCGTCGGGAAGTCCGCCGCCGAGAGCCGACCGGACCAGCGGTCCTCCGACAGCACCAGCGGACGCGGGTCCCCGTCGCCGTTGACGCCGGGGTCGAGCACCACCGCGAGCCCGGAACGCCGGCCGCCGGGCACCGCGATGACGTCACCGGGGCGCAGCGCGCGCAGCGAGTCCGCCGCGGCCTCCCGGCGGTCGGACACCCCCTGGCGGCTCAGCGCCTTCTCCCGGTCCGACACCCGCCGGCGCAGGGCCGCGTACTCGGCGAAGTCACCGAGGTGGCAGCTCATCGATTCGGCATATCCGGCCAGGGCCTCGTTGTTGCGCTCGATGCGCCGGGCGAGCCCGACGACCGAGCGGTCGGCCTGGAACTGCCCGAACGAGGTCTCCAGCAGCTCGCGGGCGGCCTCGACGCCGAGCCGCCCGACCAGGTTGACGGCCATGTTGTAGCCGGGCCGGAACGAGCTGCGCAGCGGGTAGGTGCGGGTCGACGCGAGACCGGCGACCTTCTCCGGGTCCACCCCGGGCTGCCAGACGACGACGGCGTGTCCCTCGACGTCGATGCCGCGGCGCCCGGCCCGGCCGGTGAGCTGGGTGTACTCCCCCGGCGTCAGCTCGGCGTGCGACTCGCCGTTGTACTTGACCAGCTTCTCCAGCACGACGGTGCGGGCCGGCATGTTGATGCCCAGGGCGAGCGTCTCGGTGGCGAACACGCAGCGCACCAGACCCTTGACGAACAGCTCCTCGACCGTCTCCTTGAAGGCCGGCAGCAGCCCGGCGTGGTGCGCGGCGATACCCCGCTCGAGCGCCTCGCGCCACTCCCAGTAGCCGAGGACGCCGAGGTCGGCCTGCGGCAGGTCCCCGGTGTGCTTCTCCACGATGCGCCGGATCTCGGTGATCTCGGTGTCGGTGGTCAGCCGCAGCCCGGACCGGACGCACTGCCCGACAGCGGCGTCACAACCCGCGCGGCTGAACACGAACGTGATCGCGGGCAGCAGGCCGTCACGGTCGAGCCGGTCGATGACCGTGGTGCGCGAGGGCGGGCGGTACCCCACGTTGCGCCGCGGCGGACCGGAGCGGCTGCGCCGGCCGCGGTCCCACACCGCCATCGAGCTCTGCCGGTCGAGTTCCTTGGTGTGGCGGACCAGGTCGGGGTCGACCTGCAGCTCCCCGGACGCGTCCTCTCCGGCGAACAGGTCGAGCATCCGGTTGCCGACCATCATGTGCTGCCACAGCGGGACCGGCCGGTGTTCGTCGACGACGACGGTGGTGTCCCCGCGCACGGTGACCAGCCAGTCGCCGAACTCCTCGGCATTACTCACCGTCGCCGACAGACTGACCAGCGCGACGTGCTCGGGGAGCTGGAGGATGACCTCCTCCCACACCGCGCCGCGGAACCGGTCGGCCAGGTAGTGCACCTCGTCCATCACGACGTAGCCGAGGTGCTCCAGCGCCGACGACGCTCTGCTGCTGCTCGACCCCGCAAGCGGGTCTTCGGCGTAGATCATGTTGCGCAGCACCTCGGTGGTCATGACGACCACCTGGGCGTCGCCGTTCACGCTGGTGTCGCCGGTGAGCAGGCCGACGGCGTCGCTGCCGTAGCGCTCGACCAGGTCGGCGTACTTCTGGTTCGACAGCGCCTTGATCGGCGTCGTGTAGAAGCACTTGAGCCCCTGGGCGAGGGCGAGATGCACGGCGAACTCGCCGACGACGGTCTTCCCCGCACCCGTCGGCGCACAGACGAGGACCCCGTGTCCGTCCTCGAGAGCGTCGCAGGCGGCGCGCTGGAAACCGTCGAGTTCGAAGGGCAGGCCCGCGACGAACTCCGTCAGTCGCGGGCGGGCGACGCGGGATTTCGCAGCGGCGTAGGCCTGCGCGGGAGCCGAAAAGCTGCTGGCCACACCTCCAGGCTGTCACATCGTGGGGGCCGCCACCTGTCATACCCGTCACGTAGCCGCGTGCGCGTGTCGGCGGGATGGCGCGAGCCGAGTGACCGGCCGTCAGCCGGGGTCGCGGAGCTCGGCGCGCCGGGCCAGGGCCAGGAGCACGCGGTCCTGCCGGTGGCGGGCCACGATCTGCAGCCCGACCGGGCACCCGCCGGTCGTCAGCCCGGCCGGAACGCTGATCGCCGGGTGCCCGGACAGGTTGAACGCCCAGGTCAGCGCGACGCTCATCGACGTCCCCGGGCCGTCGTGCCCGTGTGCGGGTCCGGGTGTGGTGGGCGTGGCCAGCAGGTCGGTGGCGGCGAACACCACGGCCAGGGCCCGGTCGTTGGCCTGGCGCAGCGCCTCCGCCGCGGCACGGGCCGGCGCCTCGGCGGCGCGGTCGCGCAGCGTCGTCCAAGCAGGCGCGGGGTCGTGGAGGGCCACCGGGAGCTCGGCGAACCACAGACCGGCCCGGGCGGCGAGTCCGCGGGCAGCCCGCTCCGCGATCGCCACGACCTCGGGGTCGCGCTCGGGGCCGGCGAACCCGAGGTCGGCGGACCACCCGAGGGTGCTGACCGCCGCCGGTCCCGGCGCCCCGCCGAGGACCACCTCGGCCCAGAGCTGCAGGTCGGCGGCGCGGGAGGCGAGCGGCCCCGGCGTCGCGAGGCCGCCCTGGTCGCGCGTGGGCAACAGCCCCGTCGTCGGCTTGTAGCCGAGGATGCCGCACCACGCCGCGGGGATGCGCACGGAGCCGGCGCCGTCGCTGCCGGTGGCGAGCGGGACGATCCCGGTGGCGACCGCGGCCGCCGACCCGGCCGACGACCCGCCGGGTGACAGATCGGCCCGCCACGGGTTGCACGTCGGGCCGCGGTCGGTGTGGCCCCAGGTCTGCGGGCCCGGACCACGCGGCGTCGAGGTCGCCCCGATCGGGACGGCCCCGGCCGCCACGAGCGCCGAGGCGTGGGGGCCGGCGACTCCCTCGGTCGCCTTCACCCCGATCGGAACTCCGGCCAGCCGGGGTGCGGGCAGACCGGCGGACAGCCGCCGGTCCAGCGCCGTGGCCGCGGCGAGCGCGACGTCGGGCCACAGTTCGCGGAAGGCGCGCACTGCCCCGTCGAGCCGGGCGGCCCGGTCCAGGGCCGCCTCGACGGCGGCGACGGCGGTCAGCTCACCGGCCCCGACGGCGCGGGCGATGTTCGTGGCCGACACGGCTCGCGCCCCCGGCCGTCAGGTGACGTCGTCGAGGCGCCGCGACGCGTTCTCCGGCCGGCCGGGCTCGAGCGTGGAGGCCGTCGGTGCGGGCGAGATGTCGATCGGCGACGGTGAGGTGTCCAGCTTGCTGGGTGAGGTGTCGATCTGTGACGGCTCGTCCCAGTTGTCCCAGCCCTCCGCGGCGCGGCGCTTGGCCTGGCGCCGGTCGTGCAGCCGGGCCAGCTGGATCGCGAACTCGAACAGGATCACCAGCGCGACCGCCAGCGCGATCATCGAGATCGGGTCCTGGCCCGGCGTCGCGATCGCCGCGAACACGAACAGACCGAAGACCAACCCGCGGCGCGACGCGCGCAGGCGCTCGTAGGAGACGACCCCGACCCGGTTGAGCATCACCACGAGCAGCGGCAGCTCGAAGCTCACGCCGAAGATCAGCAACAGCGCGATGACGAACCCGAAGTAGGACTCACCGCTCAGCGCGGTGGTCTGCACCTCGCTGCCGATGGTCAGCAGGAAGGACAGGCCCTGCGCCACGACGAAGTACGCCAGCACCGCACCGGACACGAACAGCACGGCGGCGATCGAGACGAAGGTCAGCGCGAAGCGGCGCTCCTTGGCGTACAGACCCGGCGTGATGAACGCCCATAGCTGGTACAGCCAGATCGGGCAGGCGAGCACCACACCGGCGGTCGCACCCACCTTCAACCGGAGCGCGAACTGGTCGAACGGCCCCGTGCCGAGCAATGTGCAGGACCCGTCCGCCGTGAACACCGCACGTGAGGCGGGGGGCAGCGAGCAGTACGGCTCCTTGAGCAGCGCGCCCAGGCTCGGCAACCCGAACATGGCGACCTCGAACCAGATGTAGCCGAACACCGTCGTCAGGACGATCGCGACCAACGAGATCCCGAGCCGGTTGCGCAGTTCGTACAGGTGCTCGATGAGCGTCATCGTCCCGTCGGGGGACTTCTTCCGACGGGACGTGCGGCGGCCCGGAAGCAACCGGCCCAGTGCAGAGGTGGCCACCGCCGGAGGCTACTGCTGCCGCTCGCCCTGACCCGACTGCGGCGTCCGGGTGGGCTCCTGCACGTTCGGCTGGCCGGTCGGCAGCGCCGGCGGCGGGGCCGACGGCGGGTCGGCCGGCTTCTCGGACGAGTGGGCCTCCTCGTCGGCCTTCATCCCCTTCATCTCACCCTTGAACACGCGGGCCGACTGACCCACGGACCGCGCCATCTCCGGGAGCCGCTTCGCCCCGAACAGCAGGAGCAGGACTCCTACGATGATGAGCCATTCCCAGCCGCCTGGCATGAATCAGTCCTCCCTCGTCGTCGTTCGACCCGCAGTCTACGGGGACGGGTGAAGAGCATCACCCGAGCGGCGGTGTCCATCACGATCGAACCGGCCCCTGGTGAACCCCGGGTACACCACCCGCATACTCGGGGGAACGATCGAGGACATCAGGAGTGACGCCGCCGCGGTACCGTCCGGGCCAGGGCCGCCACGCGCGTGCCCCAGTCCGACTGCAGCGCCGCGGCCTCTCTGGCCAATCGCCGCGACGGGCGCAGGACGACGGCGGCCACGATCACCGCCAGTGCCACCAGGCCGACGCCGACGACGACCAGCGCGATCACGAGTCCCAACCCTGCTCCTCCTGCACGTTCTCCTCCGCGGCGGCGAGTGCCTCGCGGGCCCGGCGGCCGACGGCCTCGGCCAGTTCCGGTGGATCGACCACCCGGGCCCCGCCGCCGAGCCCGAGCACCAGCCGGATCAGCCAGGCCGGGTCGGCGTAGCGCAGCGCCACCCGGGCCCGGCCGCCGTCGAGCTCCACCACCTCGTCGACCGGGTAGTACTCGGCGATCCAACGCGCCTCGGGCTCCAGGGCCAGCACCGCCGTGCGGTGCTCCTCGGACGGGCGGAACAGCCCCGCCGAGATGTCGGTGGGCTCGGCGTCCGGCGGCGGGGCGGCCGGCTCGTCGAGCTGCTCGACGGCCTCGACGCGGTCGAGCCGGAACAGCCGCACCCCCTCCGCCCGCCGGCACCACGCCTCGAGGTAACCGCGGCCCTCGACGAGCAGCAGCCGCATCGGGTCGATGGTGCGTTGCGAGACGGCGTCGCGGCCCGCGGTGTAGTAGCGGATCCGCAGCGCCCGGCGCCCCTCCAGCGCGGTGCGGACGGCCGCCGTGGTCGCCTCCTGTTCGCGGGTCAGGTCGACCGCGACGCCCGCGAGCCCGGCGTCACCGACAGCCCGCTCGATCTTGGCGGTGGCCCGCTGCACCGACGCCGTGTCCACCATCCCCGGCAGCCCACCCAGGGTGCGCAGCGCGACCAGCAGCGCGGTGGCCTCGGCCGTGGTCAACCGGAGCGGGCGGCGCATCCCGGCGTCCTCGGTGACGGTCACGGTGTCCCCGGAGAACGACAGGTCGACCAGGTCACCGGGGCCGTAGCCGGGCAGCCCGCACATCCAGAGCAGCTCGAGGTCCCGGCGCAGCTGCTTCTCGGAGATGCCGAAGTCGGCGGCGGCCTCGGCGACGAGCACGCCGGGACGGGCCAGGAAGTAGGGCACCAGCGACAGCAGTCGCGGAAGCCGGTCGGCGACGCCGGTACTCACGGCGCCACCCTGACGAGCAGGTGCCGCGCACTCACGGCGCCACCCGCTCGGTCGTCCCGCCCTGGACCGCGCCCGCGTGCGCCTCGGCCGCAGCGACCCAGTTGCGCCGGACCGCCTCGGCGAGCTCCGGCGGGTCCAGGACCACGACGTCGGGGCCGTGGCCGCCCAACCACCGCGCCACCATCCCCACGCTGCGCAGCTCCAGCTCCAGCTCGTCGCCCGGGCGCCCGCGATGCTCCCGCGGCCCGACGACGCGGCTCAACCGCCGCAGCCCGTAGGCCCGTCCCCGCGGAACCCACACCCGCGCGGTGCCGATGACCGGGGGCAGGTCGAAGTTGCTCTTGATGTAGCCCATCAGGTCGATGTCCGCGGGCACCGTCACCGCACCGGCCGGTCCGACCGGGGTCACCGGCTCGACGATCCGGGACAGCCGGAACGAGCGCACGTCGTCGCGGTCCCGATCGTGACCGACCAGGTACCAGCGGCCCCGCCAGGACACGACGCCCCACGGTTCGACGGTCCGGCGCACGATCTCGCCGGTCGGGCCACCCCGGCGGTGGTCGAAGGTCACCGCGCGCCCCGCCTGCACCGCGGCGAGCAGTGGCGCGAACGCCGGCTCCGCGGCCCGCACGCGCGGCTGCACCGGCCCCCGGGTCTCGTCGACCTCGACACCGGCCGCACGCAGCTTCACCAGCGCGCCGTGCGCCGCGCCGGCGAGCTCCGGGGTGTCCCACAGCCGGGCGGCGAGCGCGACGGCGGCGGCCTCGTCGGCCTCCAGGTCGATCTCGCCGAGCTCGTAGTCCTGCCGCGCGATCCGGTAGCCGTCGGTGGTGTCGAACGACGACCGGCGACCCGCCTCCAGCGGAATCCCCAGCTCGCGCAGCTCGTTCTTGTCCCGCTCGAACATCCGGAAGAACGCCTCGTCGCTGGGGGCGTCGGCGTAGCCCGGCACCGTCGCGCGGATCCGCTCGGCCGACAGGAACTGCCGGGTGGAGAGCAGACAGAGGACCAGGTTCACCAGTCGCTCGGCGCGGGCGGAGGACACGAGCCGAATCGTACGGCCGCCGCGGCGCGCGTACCGCGCAACCGGGTCAACCGGTCGCGATCACCCACGGCCGTCTCACTCTGCGACACCGTGGCGTCTTGACGACACCCGGCCCGGCGAGAACGCTCGGTGTGACGCCGAACACGGAGAGGAAGCCATGAGTGAGGTAGACACGCCCGAGACCTTCAGCCCCTGGAGCGTCGTCAACCTGGTGTTCCATCACCTGGCCGAGCGGGGTCTGCATCCGGTACTGGGCGAGACCGGGGATCCCGCCGCCGCGGCGTCGGACCTGCTGACCGCGCTCGGCATCCAGTCCGCACCGGACCACGCCGGACCGGCCGCGCCCGGCGTCCAGGACACCCTGGCGGACCTGCGCCGACGGATCATGCCGGGCATCGAGTGAGGTCTGCGCTTCGCTAGAGGGACGCGATGAGGCGGTCCACCCGCTCGTCGACGGCCCGGAACGGGTCCTTGCACAGCACGGTCCGCTGCGCCTGGTCGTTCAGCTTCAGGTGCACCCAGTCCACGGTGAAGTCGCGGCCCGCGGCCTGCGCGGCGGCGATGAAGTCACCGCGCAGCTTGGCCCGCGTCGTCTGCGGCGGAGTGTCCTTGGCCGCCTCGATCTCGCCGTCGTCGGTGACCCGGTCGACCATGCCCTTGCGCTGCAACATGTCGAACAGGCCCCGGCCACGCCGGATGTCGTGGTAGGCCAGGTCGAGCTGGGCGATCCGGGCGCTGGCCAGGTCGAGGTCGTTGCGCTCCCGGTAGCGCTCGACCAGCCGGTGCTTGATGGCCCAGTCGATCTCGCGGTCGATCAGCGAGAGGTTCTGGCTCTCCACCGCGTCCAGCGTGCGGCCCCACAGCTCGAGAACCCGCTCGGTGGTCTTGTCCGCGCTCCCCCGGGCCTGCACGTGATCCACGGCGCGGGCGTAGTACTCCCGCTGGATGTCCAGCGCGCTGGCCTCCCGCCCGCCTGCGAGCCGCACGGTGCGCCGCCCGGTGAGGTCATGGCTGATCTCGCGGATCGCGCGGATCGGGTTGTCCAGGGTGAAGTCCCGGAACTGGACGCCGGCCTCGATCATCTCGAGCACGAGCGTCGCGGAGCCCACCTTGAGCAGGGTGGTCACCTCGGACATGTTCGAGTCGCCCACGATGACGTGCAGCCGGCGGTAGCGCTCGGCGTCGGCGTGCGGTTCGTCGCGGGTGTTGATGATCGGCCGGGACCGGGTGGTGGCGCTGGAGACACCCTCCCAGATGTGCTCGGCCCGCTGCGACAAGCAGTAGACCGCCCCTCGCGGGGTCTGCAGCACCTTGCCGGCGCCGCAGATCAGCTGGCGCGTCACCAGGAACGGCAACAGCACATCGGCGATCCGGGAGAATTCGCCGGCGCGGGCCACCAGATAGTTCTCGTGGCAGCCGTAGGAGTTGCCCGCCGAGTCGGTGTTGTTCTTGAACAGATAGATGTCGCCGCCGATGCCCTCGTCGACCAGCCGCCGTTCGGCGTCGACGAGCAGATCCTCGAGGATCCGCTCGCCGGCCTTGTCGTGCGCGACGAGCTGGGTCAGCGAGTCGCACTCCGCGGTCGCGTACTCGGGGTGGGACCCGACGTCCAGGTACAACCGGGCGCCGTTGCGTAGGAAGACGTTCGACGACCGACCCCACGAGACCACGCGGCGGAACAGGTATCGCGCCACTTCGTCCGGGGACAGCCGACGCTGGCCGTGGAAGGTGCAGGTGACCCCGAATTCGGTCTCGACACCGTAGATCCGACGCTGCATGCCCTTCAGCGTAAGCGGAACACCGCCCGTAGTGTCACGCGTGTGAGCGAGTGGTTCCCGCGTGTCCGACGGGTTACCGACGACGTGAACGAGGTCGATCGGGTCATATCCCGCCGAATCGCCCAGCGCCCGCCGAGCCCGCTGGACCCGGTGATGAAAGCGCTGTCGACGGCCGCCGATCACAGCCTGCTCTGGTTCGGGGTCGCGGCGCTGCTGGCCACCCGCAAGGGCGCGAGCCGCAAGGCCGCGATGCGTGGCGTGCTGGCCATCGCCGGCGCGAGCGGGACCGCCAACGCGGTCCTCAAGCCGCTGCTGCCGCGCCGCCGTCCGGCCGCCTCCGAACTGCCCGCCTACCAGATGCTCCCCAGCCCGCCGACGTCGTCGTCGTTCCCGTCCGGGCACGCCGCCTCGGCGGCCGCGTTCGCCATGGCGGTCGCGCTGGAGAGCCCGAAGCTCGGCCTCGCGATCGCCCCGGTCGCGGGCGCCGTGGCCTATTCCCGGGTACACGTCGGGGTCCACTGGTCCTCCGACGTCGTCGCCGGCGCCGCGGTGGGCAGCGGGATCGCGCTGGCCACCCGCCGCTGGTGGCCGGTCCGGCGCACCGACGAGGCCCGGGCCCGCCCGGTGGACACCGTCCCGGCGCTCCCGGAGGGCGAGGGCCTGGTGATGGTCGCCAACCCCTACTCCGGGGACCCGAACGTCGATCCGGTCGACGACGTCGCCGACGCCCTGCCCCGCGCGCAGGTGCTGCGCGTCCGGGAGGGCCTCGACGTGGACGACCAACTCGAAACGGCGCTGGCCGAGCACAACGGCTGGGTCCGGGCGGTCGGCGTGGCCGGCGGCGACGGGACGGTCGCGGCGGCCGCCGCGGTGGCCAACCGGCACGAGCTGCCGCTGGTGGTGGTCCCAGCGGGGACCCTCAACCATTTCGCCCGCGACGTCGGCCTCTACGACCTGCAGGAGGCCGTCGACGCCACTCGGGCCGGCGAGGCGGTGGCGGTGGATCTGGGACTGGTCGAGGCGCACCCGGGCGCCGGCTCGGATCCGAAGAGCGACGAGGTCACCCGGACCCGGTACTTCCTCAACACCGCGAGCATCGGCTCCTATCCGGAGCTGGTGCAGCTGCGGGAGCGGTGGCAGCCGCACTGGGGCAAGTGGCCGGCCTTCGCCGCGGCGCTGGTCTCGGTGCTGCGCAAGTCCGAGCGCGTCGAGATCAAGATCGACGGCGAGTGGCACACGGTCTGGTTCCTGTTCGTGGGCAACGGGCCCTACCACCCGCGCGGGATGGTGCCGGCGTGGCGGCCCACGCTCGATTCGGGCCTGCTCGACGTCCGTTGGTTGCGCGCCGACGTCCCGTTCTCCCGGGCCCGCGCCTTTCTCGCCCTCGTCTTCGGGGCCCTCGGGCACAGCCGGGTGTACGCCCAGCGCGAGGTGCGCGAGCTGGATGTGGAGCTCAAGGTGCCGGCCATGCTGGCCACCGACGGCGAGGTGGTCGAGGAGGCCGGCCGCTACACCTTCCGGGTCGCGAAGGAGCCGATCCCGGTCTATCGCCGCGACGAGCGGAAGTGGACGGGGCGGGACCGGCCGTACCTGGGGTGAGCAGCCGGGCGCGGACCGGGGCTCAGCGGATCCGGCGCCCGGTCTCGGCGCACGAGTAACCGCCGAGCGCCTCCACGCTCGCCCGGAACTCCGGGCGCTCGAGCAGCGCCCACAGCGGCGCGAGCAGCTCGTCGGCCATCGTGGGAGTGCGCAGCACCAGGTCGTAGGGCTCCTGGGCGACGGGGACGAAGTCCAGGCCGAAGGCCCGGGCGGCGGCCAGGATGCCCATCCCGGTGTCGGCGCGCCCGGCCGCAACGGCGGCGGCGACCGCGAGGTGGGTGTGTTCCTCGCGGGAGTAACCGGACACCTCCGCGGAGTCGATCCCGCGCCGGGCCAGCTCGTGGTCGAGCAGCGCCCGGGTGCCGGCCCCGCGCTGCCGGTTGACGTAACGCAGCCCCGGCCGGGTCAGGTCATCGACACCGGTGAGCCCCAGCGGGTTGCCCGGCGCGACGATGAGCCCCTGGTCGCGGTGCACCAGCCGGACCACCGCCACGTCGGGGCCCGCTCCGAGCAGCTTGTCCACGAACGGCAGCGTGTACTCCCCCGTCGACGGTTCGAGCAGGTGTGAACCGGCGATGTGGCACAGGCCGTCCCGCAGGGCCACCAGCCCACCGAGCGACCCGACGTTGGACGAGGCCAGTGAGACCAGCGGGTCCTGCGCGCGCAGCGCGGAGGCCGCCAGGTCCAGCACCAGGTCGTGCGAGCCGATCGCGACGATCGTGCGCCCGATCTCGCCGAGCCCGCGCAGCAGTTCCACCCGGACCTGCTCGCCGGCGTGGCGGCCCTCCAGCCCGGCGGGCACCACGAGCAGGCCGTCGGCGCGCACCAGCGAGGTGAGCACCCCGGCCCCACGCGGGAGCGGGGTGGCGACCACCTCGCCCTGCACGCGGCCCAGCCTGACCCGCACCCAGTCGTCCATGCCGATCGCGGAGGGGAGCTTGCGGGCCAGCCGGGCGGTGGTCGACGGTCGCTCGCGCGGCGCGGCGCCCTCCAGGTCGGCGAGCAGCGGCGCGGCGAAGATGTCGAAGGTCAGCGCGGCCGAGACCGGGTAGCCCGGCGCGCCGAGCACCGGGGTCGCGGGAGTACCCGAGACGGTGCCGAGCACGACCGGGTGCCCGGGCCGCACGGCGACGCCGTGCACCGCGAGCGTCCCGGCGCCGGCGACGACGCGCGCGGTGTAATCGTCGCGGCCCGCGCTGGACCCGGCGACGAGAATGACCAGGTCGGCGTCGACGGCGGCCGCGCGCAGCGCCGCGGTGATCGCCTCCGGGTCGTCGGCGACGATCTGCGTGACGCGGGCGTCGCAGCCCAGCTCCCGGGCCTGCGCGGCGAGCATCAGCGAGTTCGTGTCCAGGATCTCCCCGGCGGCGGGCTCGGTGCCGATCGGGCGGATCTCGTCACCGGTCGGCACGATCACCACGACCGGCGCCCGGCGGACGGCGAGCTCCGTGGCCCCGGCCGCGGCGCAGGCGGCCACGTCGACCGGCCGGAGCCGATGGCCCTCCGGGAGCAGCAGCTCCGTGGCGCTGATGTCCTCCCCGATCGAGCGGACGTGCTGGTAGGGCGGGACGGCGGCGCGCAGCTCGGCCGCCCCCTCACCGGTCCGGTGCACGTGCTCACGCATGACGACGGCGTCGTAGCCGGTCGGCAGCGGGTCCCCGGTGTCGACCACCTCGAACTCGTCGGCGGCGAGCAGCACAGGGGTGGTCTCGGCCGCGCCGACGGTGTCGGCAGCCCGCACCGCGATCCCGTCCATCCCCGCGGAGTCGAACGCGGGCGACGACCTCCGCGCCCACACCGGCTCGGCCGTCACCCGGCCCACCGCGGCTCCGACGGGCACCCGGATCACCTCGACCCGGGCCGGGCAGCCCGCCGCGGCGCGTGCCTCCCGCCAGGCGTCGAGGGCCGCGACGGCCGGGACGTCGGAGACGAACGGGCTCTCGGCGCTCACCCGCCGACCGTATCCATTCGGGCGGCGCCCGGCCCCCGTCGGTGCCGCGCCACGCGCGCGAACTGTGCCGACGCGCGTTCGACGACGCGCGCGGCAGCGGAGATGCGCGCGTCGCCGGCACCCGGAGCCGCCCGCGGCGCTGGCCGAGGAGACGAGCCGCAGCCACCCGGACAGCCATTGATCATGATCGCGGCGAGCGCGCCGTCAGCAGGGCGCCGACCCGGCTGACAACGCGCTCGAAGCGATCACGCTCACCGGTAGAGGGTGACCTCGACCTCGGAGCCGGCGTCCAGGCCGGTGGCCGGCTCCGGGACGACCAGGTAGCCGTCGGCCCGGGTCAGCACCGACAGCAGTGCCGACGGGCCGAACAGCGGCTCGGCGACCCCCTCCCGGACCGTCACCTGTACGACATCGAGCCGCCCTGCGGCCGAGGCCAGGTCCCGGGACAGCCGCACCCGGGTGCCGGGCTCCGGCGGCGGGTTCCCGCATCCCGCCAACCGCCACACGAGCGGCACCCCGACCAACCGGAACACCACGAGCGCGGACAGCGGGTTGCCGGGCAGCCCGACGACAGGAACGCCGTCACACTCGGCGAGCAGGGTCGGCTTGCCGGGCTTGATCGCGAGCCCGTGGCACCAGATCTCACCGAGGGCGGCCACCGCACCCGCGGTCTCGTCGCGCGCGCCCACCGAGGATCCCGCGGAGACGACCACCAGGTCGGCATCCGGGAGGACGCCCCGCAGCGTCGTCTCCAGGGCTCCCGGGTCGTCCGGGACGATCCCGACGATCACCGGTTCCCCGCCGGCGTCGGCGACCAGCCCCGCGAGCGCCGACGCGGTGGCGTCCCGCACCCGGCCGGGAGCCGGCTCCGCCGTGCACGGCGGTACCACCTCGTCCCCGGTCGAGACGATCGCGACCCGGGGCCGGGCGTGCACCTGCACGGCGGTCACCCCCGCGGCGGCGAGGAGCCCGAGGTCGGGGGCCCGCAGCGGCCGCCCGGCGGGCACCAGCGCGGCACCCGCCACGACGTCCTCGTCGGCGCGCACCAGGCCGCCGCCGGGCGCGACGGGACGGGTCACCTCGATCGTGCCGGGCATCGGCTCGGCGGTGTACTCGACCATCACCACCGCATCCGCGCCCGCGGGCAGCACCCCCCCGGTCGGCATCGCGGCGCAGCCGCCGGGTGGGACGGCGACCGTCGGCGCCTCTCCCATCCGCACCACGCCGACCAGGTCGAGGTACGAGGGCAAGCCGTCGGACGCGCCGTAGGTGTCGGCCGCGCGGACGGCGAAGCCGTCGACCGTGGACCGGACGAACCCCGGCAGCGGGCCCGGCGCCGGCACCGCGGCGGCGGGTACCCGGTGCAGCGCGGCCGCCAGCGGCACGGTCTCCACGAGGGTGCGGCGGGCGGGCCGGAACCCGGCGAGGGCCTCGGCGACGGTCCGGGCGGTGAAGAACTCCCGCCCGTGCACGCGCTCGGTCAACGGGCCGGCTGTCCCGACGCGCCGTCCGGCTTGGGCTGCTCGCGCGCCGCCGCGCCGCCCTTCCCCAGGCCGAGCACGCTGACCACCGGGCCCAGCGCCACCTGACCGAGCCCGCAGATCGAGGTCTTGCGCATGGCCTCCTCGAGCTGCAGGATCCGCCCGCGCTGCGCCTCGTCGAGCGACGACGTGCCCGACTCCAGCACGCCGCGCAGCAACTCGTGCGCCTTGGTCGACCCGACCCGGCAGGGCACGCACTTGCCGCACGACTCGTTGCGGAAGAAGCGCAGCACGTTCGTCGACGCGGCGAGCAGGTCGGTCCCTTCGGCGAGCACCACCAGCGCACCCGAACCGAGCATCGTGCCGGCCTCCGCGAGCGTCCCGAAGTCCAGCGGCAGGTCAAGCTGGTCGGGGCCGATGAAGTTCGACGACGCCCCGCCCGGCTGCACCGCGGCCGGCGCGGCACCGCCGCGCACCCCACCCGCGAGGTCGATCAGCGACCGGACCGGCGTGCCCATCGGCACGCAGTACACCCCGGGGCGTTGCACGTGCCCGGAGACGGCGAAGAACTTCCAGCCGACGGAGTCGCCCGCGCCCTGGTCGGCCCACCACCGGGCGCCGCGCTCCAGGATCACCGGGACGTCGGCGAAGGTCTCCACGGAGTTCATCAGGGTCGGCCGGCCGTGCAGCCCGTAGTTGCCGGGGAACGGCGGCTTGTTGCGCGGCTCGCCGCGGTGGCCCTCCATGCACTCCAGCAGCGCGGTCTCCTCACCGAGGATGTAGCCGCCCGGCGAGACGAAGACGTCGAGCTCCAGGCGGCGACCGCTGCCGCAGGCGTCCGGGCCGATCACCCCGGCCGCACGCAGCGCGGCGATCTCCGCGCGCAACACCTGCTCCTCGGGGCCGTACTCGTGCCGGATGAACACCCAGCCCTGCTCGGCCCCGACCACGGCCATCCCGAGCAGCAGCCCTTCCAGGACCAGGTGCGGCTGGTCGGCCATGATCTGGCGGTCCTTGAACGTGCCCGGCTCGGACTCGTCGGCGTTGCAGATCGCGTACTTGGTGCTGCCCGGCTCGGCCGCTCGGACCAGCTCCCATTTCTTCCCGGTGGGGAACCCGGCGCCACCCATCCCGCGCAGCCCGGAGTCGGACAGCGTGGCCACCACGTCGTCGGCGTGCAGCGACCCGCCGAGCAGCGCCCGCAGCATCGCGTACCGCTCGCCCACCCCGGATCCCGCCGGGTAGGGGTCGTTCGGCCACGGCTCGGTGCGCCCCGACGGCGTCGGCTCGGCCTCGCCGACCCCGGATTCCCGGGCCGCGGCGACGAGTTCGTCCACCTGCGACACGGGCCCCGGGTACTCGTTGACGGCCGCCGCGGGCGCGAGGTCACACCGGCCCAGGCACGAGACCTCGACCAGCTCGACGTCGGCGTCCTCGCCGTACCGCTCGCGCAGCTCGGCGATCCGGTCGTCGCCGGAACGCAGCCAGCAGGACAGGTCGTGGCAGACGTGCAGCGCGACCTTCGCGGGTGGCGTCGTGCGGAAGTGCGGGTAGAACGAGATCAGGCCCTCGATCTCGTAGCGCGGGCGGCGCGTGTCGCGGGCCAGTTCCTCCAGCTCCTCGCGGGGCAGCCACCCCAGGCGGGCCTGGATCACGTTGAGTGCCGTGATGAGTGAGGGCCCGGGGAACTTCCCGGCCCGTGCCTCCACCCCGGGCACCCGGCGCGCGAGCACCTCACCGGCCCGGTCGGACAGCTCGGTCACGATGCCTCCTCGCCGGCGCTCATCGGCGCCGTGCCCGCCGGTGCCGTGGTGATCGGTGAGCCCGCCCGCCCGCTCACGAACGCACCCCCAGGGCTTCGACCTGCACCGCGCAGAACTTGAATTCGGGGATCTTCCCGAAGGGGTCGATCGCGTCGATCGTCAGCAGGTTCGCCGCCGCCTCCCGGAAGTGGAACGGGATGAAGCAGTTCCCCAGCTGCTCACGGTGGGAGATCCGCACCTGCAGCTCGATGGTGCCCCGCCGTGACCGCACCCGGACCCGCTCGCCGTGCGCCAGACCCCGCTCCGCGGCGTCCTTCGGGTGCAGGTACACCTCGGCGATCGGCGAGATCGTGTCGAGCGCGTAGGACCGCCGCGTCATCGAACCCGTGTGCCAGTGCTCCAGCAGCCGGCCGGTGTTGAGCACCAGCGGGTACTCCGCGTCCGGCAGCTCCTTGGCGGGCAGCCACTGCGCGGGTACCAGGTGGGCGAGTCCGTCGTCGGTGTTGAACCGCTCGTCGAACATCACGATGGTGCCGTCGGAGTGCTCGGGATCGTCGTTGGGGTAGAGCTTCCCCGACAGCCCCAGGTTGTCGTGGCGCAGGTTCGCATACGACGGCATCAGCGCCACCATCTCGTCGAACACCTCGCTGGGATCGGAATAGGACCAGTCCAGCCCGATCCGCCGCGCGAGGTCCTGCACGATCTCCCAGTCGACCCGGGACTGGCCGGGCGGGTCCATCACCTTGCGGCCGAGCTGCACGCGGCGGTCGGTGTTGGTGTAGGTCCCGTTCTTCTCCAGGTAGGACGACGCCGGCAGGATCACGTCGGCGAACTCGGCGGTCTCGGTGAGGAAGATGTCCTGGACCACGAGGAAGTCCAGGGCCGCCAGCGCCTTGCGCACCTTGTTGATGTTGGGGTCGGACAGGAACGGATTCTCCCCCAGCATGTACATGCCGCGGACCCCGCCCGGCTTCAGCACCGAACCGATGATCTCGGTGACGGTGAGGCCGCGTTCGGGATCCAGCGCGGTGCCCCAGGCCTCCTCGAACCGCCGGCGCGTCGCGTCGGCGTCGACGCCCTGGTAGTCGGGGTAGAACATCGGGATCAGCCCGGCGTCGGAGGCACCCTGCACGTTGTTCTGCCCGCGCAGCGGATGCAGTCCGGTGCCCGGCCGGCCGACGTTGCCGGTGATCGAGCACAGCGCGATGAGGCAGCGGGCGTTGTCGGTGCCGGTGGTGTGCTGGGAGATCCCCATGCCCCAGTAGACGACGCCGGCCTTCGCCTCGCCCCACACCCGCGCGACCTCGCGGATCTGCTCGGCGGCCACGCCGGTGATCTGCGCGGCGCGCTCCGGCGGGTAGTCGGCGACGGTGCGGGCGAGCTCCTCGTAGTTCGACACCCGGGCCGCGATGAACTCCCGGTCGATCAGCCCGAGCCGGATCACCTCGTGCATGATCGCGTTGTAGAAGGCGACGTCGGTGCCCGGCTTGACCTGGCAGTAGTGGTCCGCGTGCTCGGCGACCGTGCTGGCCCGCGGATCCACGTAGATGATCTTCGTGCCGCGGCGCCGGGCCTGCTTGAAGAACGAGCTCGCGACCGGGTGGTTCGCCGTCGGGTTGCTCCCGGTGATGATCACGACGTCGGCGTTGGCGACGTCGCCGTAGGTGGTCGACACCGCGCCCGAGCCGACGCCCTCGAACAGCGCGGCGACCGACGAGGCGTGGCACAGCCGGGTGCAGTGGTCGACGTTGTTCGTCCCGAAACCGGCCCGGATCAGCTTCTGGAAGAGGTAGGCCTCCTCGTTGGAGCACTTCGCCGAGCCGAAGCCGGCGATCGCGCCCGGCCCGCCCGTCGCGTGGATCTCCTTCAGCCGGCGCGCGACGAGGTCGAGCGCCTCCTCCCAGGTGGCCTCCCGGAAGTGCGGCAGCACCTCGTCGTAGTCGACGAGCCCGCCGGGCTTGCGCCCCCGATCCTTCCCGTTCTTGCTCCGGCCGCCGCCGGAACGCTCCCCGCCCGCGCCTGCCCGTCCCCGGTCGTTGTCGGAGTCGCCGCGCACGTCGGCCGAGAGCGGGCCCTTCGGGTAGGACGACTCGCGCCGGATCAGCGGCACGGTGAGCCGCTGCGGCGAGGCCGCGTAGTCCCAGCCGTAGCGGCCCTTGACGCACAGTCGGCTCTGCGAACCCGGCTGGTCGCGGCCCTCGGCGAACACGATGGCATCGCGCGAGCGATCCACGTAGTAGGTGAGCGCGCAGCCGACGCCGCAGTACGGGCAGACGCTGTCGACGGCGTCGAGCTCCTCGCGCGGCCGCAGCGGGATGTTGTTGATCGGCTTGTTGGTCAGCGCGCCGGTGGGACAGGCCTGCACGCACTCGCCGCAGGTCACGCACGAGCTCGCGCCCATGGGGTCGTTCAGGTCGAACGCGATCCGCGTGGAGTAGCCCTTGCCGGAGCGCCCGATCACGTCGTTGCCCTGGATGTCGTCACACGCCCGGACGCAGCGGTCACACAGGATGCAGGCGTCATGGTCGACGTCGATCACCGGGTTCGACGAGTCGTGGCCCCGGCCGGAGCCGCAGGGCAGCTCGGTGGTCTCGCGGGCGACGTCGAACCGGTCGGCCAGCTCCAGCAGCAGGTTGTCACCGGTCGTGGTCTGCTTCGGGTCCTCGGCGCGGGGCGGCTGGTCGGAGAGCAGCAGCTCGGTCAGGGTGGCCCGGTTGCGCTCCAGCTCCGGCGTCGAGGTCTTCACCTCCATGCCGTCCTCGCACGGGCGCACGCACGCCGCGGCGAAGACCCGGCCGCCGGTGTCGACCACGCACATCCGGCAGACACCGACCGGGTCGTAGCGCTCGTCGTGGCAGAGCACCGGGATGTCGACGCCGATCTGCTTCGCGGCATCGTAGATGGTGGTGCCGTCGGGCACCGTCACGGTGCGCCCGTCGATCTCGGCCGTGACGGTGCGGACCGTGGTGACCGGTTCACGCACAGTGGTCATCGTCGACCCCTTGCTGCCGATGTGTGTGACGTCACCGACCCTAGTTGACCGGAACGTGGATGGCGCCGCGGATCGTCAGGCGTCGAGCAGGAGGTCGGCCAGGTCCACCGGGTCCACACGGCCCGCCGGGTCCATTCCGCGTGCGGCGTAGTAGCCGTCGATCATGGCCTGCAGCCGCTCCGCGGTGAGCGCCGCGACCCGGCCGGATCCCAGCTCCAGCGGGGTGCTCAGCATCCGGGCGGGCAGCCGGTCGTCCGCCGCGGTCGCGCCCTCACGCAGGTTGAACGCGCGCTTGGCCAGCACGATCCGCCGGGCGGTGGCCCGCAGCTCATCGGCGTCGACCTCCCACCCGGTGACCGCGGTGAGCAGCGCCGCCCACTCAGCGAAGACACTGGAGGGTTCGAACACTCCGCGCAGGAACTTGCACAGGATCATCGAGTCCATCACCGCGGCCCGATCCTCGGTGCCGATCGCAGCGGCGACGTGGGCCGCGCCGCCGTCGAGACGGTCCAGCTCACCGGACAGATCGGCCTCGTAGGCCCCGGACCGGTTGTGGTCGGCGCCGCGGGAGTTCACGGCCAGCCCGAGCGCCATCGACTGCAGGCTCCGCGGCTCGTAACCGGGCAGCTCCAGGCCCTTCACCTGCGGCGCGAAGTCGATCGAGTCCCGGCCGACCACCGCGGCGGCGTGCCGCGAGCCCTGCGCGAGCAGCTCACCGAGGCCGGGTTCGCGGGCCCCGATCGCGTCCAGCGCCCGCAGCAGCGCCGCGCCGTCGCCGAAGCGCAGCCACGGCGCGTCGAGCAGGCCGCGCTCGACGCACTCCATCGCCCACGCGATCGTGCCGCCCGCGGAGATGGTGTCGATGCCGAGCTCGTCGCAGCGGGCGCTCGCGGCGAACACGTCGTCCGGGTCGGACACCCCGCACAACGGCCCGAGCGCGAACACGTTCTCGTACTCCATCCGCTGGCTGCCGCCACCACGGCGGGAGTAGATGTGCTCGCAGCCGATCGAGCACGACGCGCAGCTGTTGCGGGCCACCCCACGCAGCTCGTGCAGCTCCTCGGCGGCCAGCTTCGGCGCCCCGTCGAAGGTCGCCGCGGTGAAGTTGCGGGTGGGCAGGGTGCTGACCGCGTTGAAGGCGAGCAGGTTGGCCAGCGTGCCCAGCTCCCGGTACTTGGCCGTGGCCGGGCCGAAACTGCGCTCCCGCAGGTCGCGCGCGGCGGCCAGCACGCCCGCCTGGTCGGCGACGGCCACCTTCGTCCCCGCCCGCACCAGAACGGCCTTGACGTTCTTCGCTCCGAGCACGGCACCGAGCCCGCCGCGGCCGGCGTGCCGGCCGTCGTGGCTGATCGTCGCGTAGCGGACGCCGCGCTCACCCGCGGGCCCGATCGCGGCGGTCCGCCAGCCGCGGCCGAAGCGCTCCCGGACGGCGGTCTCCGCCTGCGCGGCGGGCAGGCCGGCCAGCTCGGGGGCCGGTTCGAGGCGGACCCCGTCGGCGTCGGCGAGCACCACCGACAGCTCGTCCGCGCGGCCGCGGATCACGATCGCGTCGTGCCCGGTGAGCTTGCCGGAGATGGCGAACTGGCTGGACGCGAGCGCGTCGGTGAGCAGCCCGGTCAGCGGCGACTTGGCCACCACGGCGAACTTCGCGCTGGTGGTCAGCGGCGTCCCGACCAGCGGGGAGAACACGAACGCCAGCGGTGCCGCGGGTGCGAGCGGGTCCACGCCGGCGGGAGCGAGCCGGTGCAGCAGCCAGGTGCCGAGACCGACCCCGCCGAGGTACGCCCGCAGCACCCGCTCGTCGAGCTCCAGCGGTGTCGTGATCGCCGCCCGCCCGGACACGTCGACGACCAGCGCACGTCCGAAGTATCCGCCCGCCGCCATGCCGCGACTGTAGGCCGGTCGGCCCGAATGCGGGGGCGTCCGTGCGGGTCCGAACGACCGTCGCGGGGTGTCCGTCCGCTCTGCTGGACTTGTTCCATGGTCAGCACGGTGACGGTGGTCGGCCGGCCGGTCGCGTACGGCATCGGATTCGTGGGTACTGCTCCTGGTCGAGGGAAGGCGTGGTCGGTGCTGTGGGTCAGCCTGGTCCTGCTCCTCGCCGCGCTGTTCCAGGCTCAGAACGCCCTCGCCGTCGTGGTCTGCGGGCTCGTACTGGTCGGTGTCGGGTGGGCCGCCGTCGCCGGAGGGCCATGGTGCAGGCGGCGGTCGCGGTCGGGCTGGTGTGGCTGCTGCTCATCGGCGGCACCTCGTCGGCCGTCGGTCTCAGCCGGGGCGACGGCAGCGACGCCTACCGACTGGCCCGCCGAACGCTGATCCCGCGGATCGGCTGGCACGGGATATGGACGTTCATCCCGGTCCTCTGCCTGTGGGCGCCGCCTGCTCGGCCTCTAACCGCCCGCGTCCGCGGACAGGAACGCCACCACGTCGCCGGCCACCAACGGCAACTCCGCGTCGTGGCTGATCTGGTCGCCGTTGAGCGCGGCCACGACGTGCCGGTCCAGGACCAGCCCGGCGGCGTCGGCGGCGGCGGCGAGGGTTCCGGCGCGCACGAGCTGCGGACCGTGATGGCCCCCGCCCGCCAACGCGCCGTAGCGCTGCACCGTGATCTCCGGGGCGGGACGACGCCGGG
The DNA here is from genome assembly GCF_018531475.1 of Pseudonocardia mahuensis. Taxonomy (GTDB): domain Bacteria; phylum Actinomycetota; class Actinomycetes; order Mycobacteriales; family Pseudonocardiaceae; genus Pseudonocardia. Next base: position 64,806 of record NZ_JAHDTG010000006.1, on the reverse strand, counting down.
CCGCGTCGTAGTCCTCCGGGGCGTTGACGTTGACCAGCGAGTCCAGCTCGGGGTCGAGGCGGGCGAGACCGGCGTCGGCGAGCAGTTCGGCGTCGTCCGGGCGGGCCACGCGGCACTTCTGGAAGAGCATCGCGGGGCGTAGCCGCCCGTCGGCGACGAGCTCGGCGACCAGTTCGGCCAGCGCGGTCCGGTACGCGGCGGCCAGCGGCTGCGGGAAACCGCGGGCGACCGGGAGCACCACGTCGACCGCGGGGCCGATGTCGGTGTCGGCGAGCCCGCGCAGCACCCGCCGGACGAACGCGGGGTGCAGGAACGGCAGGTCGGTGGAGCAGACGAACGCGATCGGGGCCCGGCCGGCGACCGCGGCCAGCCCGGTGGCGATGCCCTGCATCGGGCCCAGCCCCTCGACCGGGTCCTCGACGACCTCCACCCTGGCCGGCAGCGCGGGCAGATCCTGGCCGGGAGCACGGACCACCACGACCGGGCCGTCCACCGTCCGGCTCAGCAGTGCCACGGTGCGGCGCAGCAGCGTCGAGCCGTGCCATTCCAGCGCGGCCTTGGGCGCACCCATCCGTGAGGAGCGCCCGCCCGCCAGCACGATGCCGGCCGCAGCGCCGTCGATGCTCACGGCGGCAATCCTAGGCCCGCCCGGTCCGGACGGGCCCGCCCGGAAGCGGGTGTGACATGCCGCCCGCCGCCAGCGGGTCCGGGCGGACGCTCCTACCCTGGAACCGGGAGATCACCGAGATCACGGGCGGGGCCGTGTGACCGGGCGAGCTGAGGAGCGAAGCGATGGGTCGCTTGACCGTCCGCCGACCGGTGCTGCGGCTGGGGCCCGACGGCCCGCGGCGCAGGCCGGACAGCCTGGCCGCCGAGGAGCCACTCGAGATCCGGGTCGACGGGAAGCCGCTGTCGGTCACCATGCGCACGCCGGGCCACGACGTCGAGCTGGCCCACGGTTTCCTGCTCACCGAGGGGGTCCTGGGCTCGGCCGGGGACATCGCCGTGGCCCGCTACTGCGACTCGCTCGACGAGAACGGGCGCAACACGTACAACGTGCTCGACATCGCGCTGGCTCCCGGCGTCGAACCGCCGGACACGTCGGTGGAGCGCAACTTCTACACGACGTCGTCGTGCGGGGTGTGCGGGAAGGCCTCGCTGGACGCGGTCCGGCTCAAGACCCGCTTCTCCCCCGCCGCCGACGAGGTGCCGGTGTCCTATCCGACCCTCGTGTCGCTGCCCGACACGCTGCGGCAGGCCCAGCGGGTCTTCGACTCCACCGGCGGGCTGCACGCGGCGGGCCTGTTCACCGGCGACGGCGAACTGCTGGTCGCGCGCGAGGACGTCGGCCGCCACAACGCGGTGGACAAGGTGCTCGGCTGGGCGCTCCTGAACGGCCGGGTGCCCGCCACGGGAACGGTGCTCATGGTGTCCGGGCGGGCCTCGTTCGAGCTGGTGCAGAAGGCCGTGATGGCCGGGGCGCCCGTGCTCAGCGCGGTGTCCGCGCCGTCGTCGCTGGCCGTCGAGCTCGCCGACGAGGCGGGCGTGACGCTGGTCGGGTTCCTGCGCGGGGACTCGATGAACGTCTACACCCACTCGCAGCGGATCAGCTGACCCGGCTGAGCCGGCCGGCGAATCCGTCGGCCAGCTCGACCAGCCGCGCCGTGCGGGTGGTGAACAAGTGCGATGCCCCCGCAATGATCTCGATCTCGGTGTGCACCCATTCCCGGGCGATCGCGGTGACCTCGGCGGGCGGGCGCACCTCGTCGCGCTCGGCCAGGGCCAGCAGCTTCGCGCGCGGGTCGGTGGCGAGCCGGTCGAGGTCGCGGGCGAACCGCAGCGGCGGCGCGACCGCGAACCAGCCCGCGATGCGCGAGTGCCGCACCGACAGCGCGAGGTCCGCACCGAAGGACCAGCCGGCGAGGATCAGCGGCGTCTCGACGCCCAGCCGGTCCTCCATCACCGCCACGGCGGCCTCGACGTCGAACCGCTCGCCCTCCCCGTCGTCGAAGGTGCCGTCGCTGCCCTCCACGCCGCGGAAGTTGAACCGCAGGCAGGCCACGCCGCGCGCCGGGAGCGCGGTGAACAGCGCCTCGATGACGATCGTGTGCATGCTGCCGCCGTACTGCGGGTGCGGATGACACAGCACCATGCCGGCCCGGGGCTCGCCGCCGGATGCGCCGGGCGCGGCATCGGGCCAGGCCAGCTCGGCCTCCAGGCCGAGCCCGTCGGCGGTGCGCAGACGCAGTGGTTCGAGCACCGGCCGAGCCTACGGGGCGCCGATCCGCGAACAGCGCTTCCGCTCGATCGGGCGCGCTGGTAGGCACGGCCCATGCAGGTCGTCGCGCTGGACCACATCGTGCTCATCACCCCCGACCCCGAGCGGCTGATCGCCTGGTACCGGGAGACCCTGGGCCTCGAAACCGAGCGGCTCGACGCGTGGCGGCGGGGCGAGGTGCCGTTCGCGTCGCTGCGGGTGTCCGCCTCCACGATCATCGACGTGTTGGCGGGCGAGCGGACGGGGCAGAACATGGAGCACGTCGCGCTCGTGGTCGACGACGTGGACCTCGAGGCGCTCGCCGCCGGGCACGGCGTCGCGGGGCCGAAGGACCTGTTCGGTGCCCGCGGCCAGGGCCGGGGCATCTACCTGCGCGACCCCGACGGCAACGGCGTGGAGCTGCGCAGCTACGCGTGACTCCCGCTCAGCCGCCGCTCCCGTAGGGCCGGGTGATCACCTCGAGGTTGTGCCCCTCCGGCGAATCGAAGTACATCCCCCGGCCCCCGTCGTGGGTGTTGAACCCGATCGTCCGGTGCCCGGGGTCGGCGTAGGTCGTGATGTCCCGGTCGTGGAGCCGCTTGTCGACCGCGTCGAACTCGTCCTCCGTGATCAGGAACGCGTAGTGCTGTGGCGTCACCTGGTCGCTGGTCATGAAGTCCAGGCTGGCTCCGTGCGCGACCGTGACCACCTCGAAGGGCCCGAACCGCGTCGGTTCGGGTAGTCCGAGCACATCGGCCAGGAACCGTGCCCCGCCCTGCTGGTCGCGGGTGAAGACGATGGTGTGGTTGAACTCGACGGCCATGACCCCAGCCTGCAACCTTCACCCGGGTGCAGGTCAATGCTCGTCAGCGCAGCCGCCGCCGGTGGTCGAGCCACAGTGCGGCCGCGCCGAGCCCGAGCAGGCTGCGGCGCAGTTTGGCGGCCCGCGCGTCGGCCCGGTCCTCGCGGCGGGAGCGGCGGTGCTCGATCTGCGAGGTCTGCACGGTCAGGCCGCGGCTGACCGCGTCGTCGGCGACGCTGCGCCAGTTCCGCACGATCCCCCCGCCGAGCAGGGTCTCCAGCGCCACGGCGGCCAGTTGCTCCTCGCTGGCCTCCTCGGAGAGCATTTGCTGCATGATCCGGCGCAGGTTCTGACCCATCACGTCGGTGAGCGAGATCTGCGGGGCGAACAGCCGGACCGAGCCCTCCAGGTTCGCGTAGGACTTGCCGAGCACCGAGACCATCGGGTTGGTCGAGATGCCGCGCTTGGTCGCGAACCCGAGCGCCGAGGTGAGCACGGTGCCGAAGTCGATGTCGCCCAGCGAGCGGCCGGCCAGCTTGGGCACCAGCCTGCTCATGTCCCCGACGAACCCGGCGACGTCACCGCGGGGGGTGACCCGGCCCAGCTCGATCCACGCCCGCGCCGCTCCGGAACCGTCGTTGCGCAGGATGGAGATGAGCAGCAGCAACAGCGACATGCTCATCCGCCGGTCCATCCGCCCGACCATGCCCCAGTCGATGATCGTCGCGACACCGTCGTCGGAGAGGAAGATGTTGCCCGGGTGCGGGTCGGCGTGGAAGACGCGCTCGCTGAAGTACGACTGGCACATGAAGCCGAACACGTCGTGACCCGCGGCCATCAGCCGCTCGGCGTCGTCCGGGCCGGGCGCCACGTCGCGCACCGGACGGCCCGAGGCCATGCCCTGCACGAGCACCCGCGGTGTCGCGGCGACGACGTCGGGGATCGCGACCAGGTCGAACTTCGCGGCCACCAGCCGGGCCGCATCCATGTTCTCGGCCTCGCGGGTGAAGTCGAGCTCGGGCTCCATGGTGTCGAAGATCATGTCGAGCATCGCCTCGACGTCGATGACCTCGGTGAAGTCCGGGGTGCGCTTCGCGACCAGACGGGCGATGCGGCGCATCAACCACATGTCGTCGCGCATCAGCGCCGCGATCCCCGGTCGCTGGACCTTTACCACGCCGGGGCGGCCGTCGTCGAGCTCGACGCGGTAGACCTGAGCCAGCGACGCCGCACCCAGTGGCTTGTCGACGTCGATCGAGCGGAACCGGCTGCGCCAGTCCTCGCCCAGCTCGGATGCGAGCACCGGTTCCAGGTCGGCGAACGGCAGCGGCGAGACCTGGTCGTGCAGGTGCTCGAACTCGGCGATCATGGTCTCGGGGACCATGTCCGGCCGGGTCGCGAGCATCTGACCCATCTTCACGTAGAACGGACCGAGCTGCTCCAGCGCGTGCCGGACCGCCCGGGCCCGTTCCCGGGCGGGGTCGGTGTCCGATGGCCGGTTGCGGCGGTTCGCCAGTACCCGCGCCTCACGCGTGGCGAGACCACCGAGCACCCGGGCGATCGCCTGTGCTCGGGCCGGGGCGGCCATCGGCGGCTACGCGCCGTTCGCCGGGGTGGTGCCGGTGCCCTCGGAGGACGCGCCGTCGCCGCTGTCGCTGCTGGCGGGCGCGGCCCCGCTGGCGGCCGGGACCTCGTCCCCACCGACCTCCGGCTCCTCCTCCACCGCACCGCGGTTCTCCGGCGGCAGCAGGCCACGCAGCACGTTGCCGGTGATCCGGCGGAACGCGCGCCGCGGCCGGGCCCGGTCGAGCACCGCGACCTCCAGCGCGCTCACCCCGAGGATCCGGGCCGGCTGGCCCGTGTTGGCACCGCTCGAACCGGGCGCGGCGCCCGCCACCTGCAGAGCCTGCACGGCGACGGCGATCGCATCGGCGAGTTCCAGACCCGGCTGGTAGGACTCGTGCAGCTTCGCGCTGATCGGCTCGGTCTGGCCGCCCATCACCACGTAGCGCGGCTCGTCGGTGATCGAGCCGTCGTAGGTGATCCGGTAGAGCTGGTCGCCCTCGGACGCCTCACCGACCTCGGCGACGCACAGCTCCACCTCGAAGGGCTTCTGCTGCTCGACGAAGGAGTTGCCCAGGGCCTGGGCGTAGGCGTTGGCCAGCCAACGGCCGGTCACGTCGCGGCGGTCGTAGGAGTAGCCGCGCACGTCGGCGAGCCGGATGCCGCCGGTGCGGAGGTTCTCGAACTCGTTGTAGCGGCCGACCGCGGCGAAGCCGATCCGGTCGTAGATCTCGGACACCTTGTGCAGTGCCGTGGAGTGGTTCTCCGCGACGAACAGCACCCCGCCCGCGTAGGCGAGCACGACGACGCTGCGCCCACGGGCGATCCCCTTGCGGGCCAGCTCCGAGCGGTCGCGCAGGAGCTGGTCGACCGAGGAATAGAACGGCATCGTCACGGGCGGTACTCCTGGGTCGTCATCGAAGCGTCGATCGGTTCAGGTCCGGGGCGGTGCGGGAACGCTACGCGGACGGGCGCCCCGGTGCCCCCGCGCGGCGGACCTCAGCCCCCCGGCCGCGTCGCACGGTCGGCGAGCAACTGCTCGGTGATCCCGGCGATCTCGGAGTCCGGGTGGCGGACTGCACCGTCGGCGCCGGTGATGCTGACGACCACCGGGAAGATCTTGCGGACCATGTCCGGGCCGCCGGTGGCGGTGTCGTCGTCGGCGGCGTCGTAGAGCGCCTCGAGGGCGGTGCGCACGGCCTTGGCCTCGTCGGCCTTCGGGTCGTGAAGCTTCTTCAGCGACGACTTCGCGAACACCGAACCCGAGCCCACCGAGTGGTAGCCGAGCCACTCGTCGTAGCGGCCGCCGGTGGGGTCGTAGGTGACGATCCGGCCGGCCTTCGACAGGTCGGCGGCGTCGGTGTCGTAGCCCACGAACAGCGGGACGACCACGAAGCCCTGCAACGCCGCACCCAGGTTCTGTCGCAGCATCCCGGCCAGCTTGTTGGCCTTGCCGTCCAGCGACAGCGGGACGCCCTCGATCTTCTCGTAGTGCTCGAGGTCGACGCTGAACAGCCGCACCATCTCCAGCGCGATCCCCGCGGAACCGGCGATGCCGACCGCGGAGTACGAGTCGGTGATGAAGACCTTCTCGATGTCGCGCTGGGCGATGACGTTGCCCGCGGTGGCCCGGCGATCACCGGCCATGACAACGCCGTCGGCGAAGGTCAGCGCGACGATCGTGGTGCCGTGGCGCGCCTCGACCCCGGCACCTGCGTGCGGGCCCGCTCCGGGGAGCCCCTCCGGGATCCGGCCGGGCAGCAGGTGCGGCACCGTGGCGGCGACGAAGTCGGTGAACGACGGCGAGCCGGGCGCGAAGTAGGCGCCCAGGTGACCGGCGAAGATCCCGTTGTTGACCGGCGGCCGGGGGTCCATGGTCAGGTGGGTACCTCTCCTCGTGCGGACATCTGGGTACGGGTTGTGCGGCTGGGGCGGTGCGAGCGGTGTGACAGTACTGCCCCGGGATACCGGGCCCGGTGGCCGGCCGACCCGCTGGTGCGGGCCGGCCGGACCCGGAGAGCGGTTACTGGCCGCCCTTCTGGACGTAGGCGCGGACGAAGTCCTCGGCGTTCTCTTCGAGGACGTCGTCGATCTCGTCGAGGATCGTGTCCACGTCCTCGCCGAGCTTCTCGCGACGCTCCTGGCCCGACGCTTCCGCGCCGCTGCCCTCCTCGTCGTCTCCGCCGCCACCGCCCTGACGCTTGGTCTGCTCCTGCGACATGACGTCTCCTCCTCGCGCCTGGGTCCCGCCCGTCGTGCCGTGCGGGCACGCCGAACCGGGGTCCGGTAATGCAAACCCTACCTAGCGGAAACGCGACACGCCCGTGGATGCCCGCCGTGCCGTTGGGCGCGTCGTACATCCACCGGCCCCGGGGCCGCACCCACCCGGCAGGGTCCTCACCCCTTGGTCAGGGCCTCGACGAGCTCCTCGGCGCTGCGGGAGTTGTCCAGCAGGTCCCCGACGTGCCGGCGGGTGCCGCGCAGCGGCTCCAGGGTGGGGATCCGCACCAGCGACTCGCGGCCCAGGTCGAAGATCACCGAGTCCCAGGAGGCGGCGGCCACCTCGGCCGGGTAGCGCTCCAGGCAGCGGCCGCGGAAGTAGGCGCGGGTGTCCTCCGGCGGGTTGTGCATCGCCTCGGTCACCTCCTCCTCGCTGACCAGCCGCTTCATCGACCCACGGGCGACGAGCCGGTTGTACAGGCCCTTGGCCATCCGCACGTCGGTGTACTGCAGGTCGACCAGGTGCAGCCGCGGGGAGTTCCAGGCGAGCCCGTCGCGCTCGCGGTACCCCTCCAGCAGCCGCAGCTTCGCCGGCCAGTCGAGCCGGTCCGCGGTGCTCATCGGGTCGCGCGCGAGGTCGTCGAGCACCTCGCCCCACAGCCGCAGCACTTCGGCGGTGGCGTCGTCGACGTCGGCACCCTGGGTGTTCTCGACGTGCTTGCTGGCTTTCTCGAAGTAGGCCCGCTGGATGTCCAGGCCGGTGAACTTGCGGCCGTCGGTCAGCTCGACGGTGGTCGTCAGCGTCGGGTCGTGGCTGATCGCGTGCACCGAGCGCACCGGCTCGGCGAGGCGCAGCTCGTCGAAGCGGACACCGTTCTCGATCATGTCGAGGACCAGCGCCGCGGTGCCTACCTTGAGCAGCGTGGAGTACTCCGACATGTTCGCGTCGCCGATGATGACGTGCAGCCGGCGGTACTTGTCGGCGTCGGCGTGCGGCTCGTCGCGGGTGTTGATGATGCCCCGCTTGAGCGTCGTCTCCAGGCCGACCTCGACCTCGATGTAGTCGGCGCGCTGGGACAGCTGGTAGCCGGCCTCGTCACCGGACGGGCCGATGCCCACCCGGCCCGCGCCCGTGATGACCTGGCGGGACACGAAGAACGGGGTGAGCCCGCTCACGATCGACGGGAACGTCGTGGACCGGGCCATCAGGTAGTTCTCGTGGGAGCCGTAGCTGGCTCCCTTGCCGTCGACGTTGTTCTTGTAGAGCTGGATCCGGGGCGCCCCGGGCACGGTGGCCGACCGCATCGCGGCCTCTTCCATGACCCGTTCCCCCGCCTTGTCCCAGATCACGACGTCGCGTGGCGTCGTGACCTCGGGCGTGGAGAACTCCGGGTGCGCGTGATCGACGTAGAGCCGGGCACCGTTGGTGAGGATGACGTTCGCCGCACCGAGGTCGTCGAGCTCGGAGTCACCGGGTGAGGACAGCGTCGGCGCCGACAGGTCGAAGCCGCGGGCGTCCCGCAACGGCGACTCCACCTCGTAGTCCCACCGGGCGCGCCGCGAGCGTGGGATCTCGGCGGCGGCGGCGTAGGCGAGAACGACCTGGGTGGAGGTGATGACCGGGTTGGCGGCCGGGTCGCCCGGGACGGAGATCCCGTACTCGACCTCGGTGCCCATGATCCGGCGGGCGGTCAAGGCCGGACCTCAACGGTAGAGCGCATGGGCCGAGCCTAGCTGGCGATCCGAGCGCACACGGACCGAAAACGACTCGGCGTCCATCACTCGCGGTGCGGGCGGCTGCCCGGCCGCCGCCGGGGGCTCCCGGACCGGCGGCCTGAGCCCTGCCCCCGCGGCGCCTGCAAGGATCAGTGCGTGCAGGCATGGCAACCCGCGAACGAGCTCGTGGCGGTCTACGACGCCGCCGGCGCCGTCACCGGGGTCGCGGCCCGCGGCGAGGTCTACGCCCGCTCGCTGTGGCACGGCAGCGCCGGGGTGCTGCTGCGCAGCGGCGACGGCGAGCGGGTCTACGTGCACCGGCGCTCGCCGGAGAAGCTGGTCATGGCCGGGCTGCACGACTGCTGGGCCGGCGGGGTGGTCGGGCCCGGCGAGACCCCGCAACAGACGGCCGTCCGCGAGCTGGCCGAGGAGCTCGGCGTCACCGGCATCCCGCTGCACCCGCTGTTCGCTCTGGCCTGGGACCAGGGGCCGGGCGGGCTGCGCTGTCACCTGTTCGCGTACGAGGCGCACTGGGACGGCCCGGTGGTGCACCAACCCTCGGAGATCACCTCGGGCGGGTGGATGGACCTCGCCGAGCTGCGGACGCGGCTGGCCGACCCGGGCTGGCCGTTCGTGCCCGACGGGCGGGCACTGATCGAGCGGTGGTTCGCCGAGCAGGGGTGAAGCATCCCGACCCGGCACCTCCAGGCGGACCGGTGATCGTCGTCCGGGCAGCGAAACCGACACGTCCGGCCGGAAGCGCTGCCCGGACGGCGATCATGAGCTCTGCACCGGGCGGCCCCGGCTCAGAAGTTGATCATGTGCCCGGCCAGGCCGTGGATCGCCTCCTGCAGCGCCTCGCTCAGCGTCGGGTGCGCGTGCACGTTGCGGGCCAGCTCGTGGGCGGTCAGGTCCCACTTCTGGGCCAGCGTGAGCTCGGGCAGCAGCTCGGTGACCTCGGCCCCGATCAGGTGCCCGCCGAGCAGCTCGCCGTAGGTCTCGTCGCTGATCAGCTTCACGAAGCCGGCCGGCTCGCCGAGCCCCTGGGCCTTGCCGTTCGCCGTGAACGGGAAGGTCGCGACCTTGATCTTCCAGCCCTTCTCGTCGGCCAGTTCGCGGGCCTGCGTCTCGGTCCAGCCGAAGCTCGCCACCTGCGGCTGGCAGAAGGTGGCGCGCGGCATCATCGTGTAGTCGAGTTCCTGGGTCTCGGCGCCGGCGATTGTCTCCGCCGCGACCACACCCTGCGCCTCGCCGACGTGGGCGAGCATGAGCTTCGCCGTCACGTCGCCGATCGCGTAGACGTGCGGGACGTTCGTGCGCATCCGGTCGTCGATGGCGATCGCGCCGCGGTCGGTGAGCTCGACGCCCGTGTTCTCCAGCCCGAAGCCCTCGACCCGGGGCTTGAACCCGATGGCCTGGATGACCTTGTCGGCCTTCAGCTCCCTCGACTCACCGTTCTTCGAGACGGTGATGGTGACCTGGTCGCCGGAGTCGTCGATGGACTCCACCTTCGTCGAGGTCAGCACCTCGATGCCGTACTTCTTGTAGCGCTTGGCCAGCTCCTTGGACACGTCGGCGTCCTCGAGCGGCAGCAGCCGGTCGAGGAACTCGACGATCGTGACCTGCACGCCGTAGTTGCTCAGCACGTAGGCGAACTCGACGCCGATCGCACCTGCGCCCGCGATGACGACGCTCCCGGGGAGCTCACGGGTGAGGATCTGCTCCTCGTAGGTCACCACGCGCTCGGACAGCGACGTACCGGGCAGCAGCCGGGTGGTCGCGCCGGTCGCGATGATGACGTCGTCGAAGGTCAGCGTCTCGGTGCCGCCGTCGGCCAGCGCCACCTCGATCGTGCCCGGGTCGACGAACGAGCCACGCCCGTCGTACTCGGCGATCTTGTTCTTCTTCATCAGGAAGTGCACGCCTTTGACGCGCCCTTCGGCGACCGTCCGGCTGCGGTCGAAGGCGGCACCGAAGTCGAACGACACGTCACCGGAGATGCCGAAGGTCTTGGCCTCCTTGGTGACGAGGTGCGCGAGCTCGGCATTGCGCAGCAGGGCCTTCGACGGGATGCAACCGACGTTCAGGCACACGCCGCCCCAGTACTTCTCCTCCACGACCGCGACGCGGCGGCCGAGCTGGGCCGCGCGGATCGCCGCGACGTACCCACCGGGACCGGCACCGAGGACAACGACGTCGTAATGAGCGGGCATGTGGCCCAGCCTAGATCCGCCGCCGGCCGGGCCTCGCAGGACCGCGCCGAGGGTCACGTCCCCGGCCCGGCGGGCGGGGCCCGCCACGGCTCATCCGGCCGCGGGGGACCGGTCCTCGGCGGCCCCGGTGGCGTCCTCGGCACAGGCGTTCTCCGTACCGCAGTTCCCGTCGTCCGCGGCCGGGTCCTCCGCCACCGGCCAGAAGGGGTGGTCGGAGAGCTCGTGGACCAGCGTCTCGGCTATGTCGCGCAGGGCCGCCTGCTGCTCGGGGCTGAGGTGGTCGAACACCGTCGCCCGCACAGTCTCGACGTGTCCGGGGACGGCCGCCTCCAGGGCTGCCGCTCCCGCCGGGGTCAGCTCGGCGAACGAGCCGCGGCGATCCGTCGGACATGCGCGCCGCACGACCCAGCCCGCCTCCTCGAGGCGGGCCACCGCGTGCGAGAGTCGGCTGCGCGAGGACAATGCGGAGCTGGCCAGCCGGCTCATCCGCAGAGTCTGGTCCGGCGCCTCGGACAGCCGGGCCAGGATCTCGTAGTACGCGAGCGGCATGCCGGCGTCCTGCTGCATCTGTCGCTCGACCCGATCGAAGACCAGCCGGCTGGCGGAGAGGAACGCCCGCCATGTGCGCTGCTCGTCCTCGTCGAGCCAACGAGGGTGGTTCATGTCACCTCCCGCAATGGTTGAGCTCTCAACACTCTATCAGTACCGTCGCACTCAACAGATGAGCGCTCAACTACTTGGGAGACTGAGATGACCGCAGCAGCCAGCACCCGGATCCCCGGCTACGTGGCCGGGACGTGGGACATCGACCCGGTTCACTCCGACGTCTCGTTCACCGTTCGGCACATGATGGTGAGCAAGGTACGCGGCCGGTTCGGTTCCTTCACCGGTGAGATCGTCACCGGTGCGAACTTCACCGATTCGACGGTCACCGCGACCATCGACGCCACCTCGATCGACACGAACAACGAGCAGCGTGACGGGCACATCCGCTCCGCCGACTTCTTCGACGTCGAGAACAACCCGGAGTGGACCTTCCGCTCGACCGGCATCCGCGCCGACGGCGAGGACTTCGTGGTCGACGGTGAGCTCACCCTGAAGGGCGTGACCAAGCCGGTCTCCCTCGCGCTGGAGGTCAACGGTTTCGGCCCCGACGCCTGGGGCGGCACCCGCGCCGGCTTCACCGCCACGACCAGCATCAACCGCAGCGACTTCGGCGTCGACATCTCCATGCCGCTCGACGGCGGCGGCGTCGTGGTCAGCGAGAAGGTGCAGATCACCCTCGAGATCCAGGCGGTGCTGCGCCAGGCCTGAGGCCTGCTCGCAGGGCCGAAGCATCAACACCGAGGCCTGCTCGCAGGGCCGAAGCATCAACACCTTGGGACGGAACGCCTCGGTGTGTGGAGCGGTGAACCGTGGGGGCTCGCGGCTACCGTCTGCGGTGTGATCCGGTACCGCGAGCGCCCGGCGCCGTCGCCATTGGCGGTGCACGTCGAGTGCGCCTGGCAGGGCTCGGTCCCGGCCGGGGCCGGGCCGCACACCCAGCGGGTGCTGCCCGACGGCTGCATGGACCTGATCTGGACGGGCGCGGAGTTGCTCGTGGCCGGGCCGGACAGCCGGGCGTTCACCGGCACCCAGGCGGCCGGGACCACGACCTGCGGGGTGCGGCTGCATCCCGGCGTCGCGCCCGGGTTGCTGGGGGTACCCGCCGCCGAGCTGCGCGATCAACGGGTACCGCTCGCCGAGCTGGATGCGGTCGCCGCCCGGCGGGCCGTGGCCCGGATCCAGGCCGGCGCGCCCGCCGTCGACACGCTGCTCGGACTGGTGACGGGGTTCGCGGCCCGCACCGAACCGGTCTTCCGGGGGATCGACCGGCTGGCCGCTCTGTTGGGTGCCGGGGCGAGCGTCGCTGCGGCGGGCGACGAGCTGGGCTGGTCCACCCGGTCCCTGCACCGGCGGTGCCACATCGCATACGGCTACGGCCCGGCCACCCTGCGGCGGATCCTGCGCTTCCGCCGGGCCGTGAACCTGGCGTACGCCGGCGTCCCCGCCGCCGACGCCGCGGCCCGGGCCGGATACGCCGATCAGGCGCACCTGAGCCGTGAGGTCCGGGCGCTGGCCGGCGTCCCGCTGGGTCAGCTCCTGGCCGAAGCGGGGGTCGTGGCCGGCGCGAACAGGTCGACACCGCTGCCGTCGGGGTCGCGGAGCACGGCGTAGCGCTGTCCCCAGAACGCGTCGAACGGCGCCAGCTCACCGTGGTGGCCCGCCTCCACGAAGTCCCGGTAGGCCGCGTCCACCGCCGCCGGATCGGGGAGCAGGAACGCCAGGCCCACCCGGCCCTCGCCGGTGGGCGGCGTCCAGCCCGGGTGGAACGACCGGATCGTCTCCTCGGTGTCGAAGACCAGTCGCAGACCCCCGGGCAGCGGCACCTCGACGTGCGGCTGGTCGTCCGCGTCCGGTGGGAACTCGACACCGAGCCGCCGGTAGAAGGCCAGCGACGCCGCCATGTCCGCCACCACGATCCCGACCACGTCCAGCCGTGCCTCGATCTTCATCCCGCTGAACCTACGGCCCCCGGTACCCCTGGTCTTGAACCGATCGGCCACCACCGGCCCCTGCTGACCAGGGGCGGAAGGGGGCCGGCCGCTCTCCGCGAGCTCCCTCCCGCCGGTGCTCAGCGGCAGCGGAGAGCACGAGACGGCGGAGGGGCCGACCGGTGTTCCGGTCGGCCCCTCCGTCGAGTGCTGGTGTCTACAGGTACTGGCCGGTGTTCGAGGCGGTGTCGATCGCCCGCCCGGACTCCGCGTTCTTGCCGGTGACCAGGGTGCGGATGTAGACGATCCGCTCGCCCTTCTTGCCCGAGATCCGCGCCCAGTCGTCGGGGTTGGTCGTGTTGGGCAGGTCCTCGTTCTCGGCGAACTCGTCGACGATCGCGTCGAGCAGGTGCTGCACCCGCAGGCCGGGCTGGCCGGTCTCGAGCACCGACTTGATCGCCGCCTTCTTCGAACGGTCGACGATGTTCTGGATCATGGCGCCGGAGTTGAAGTCCTTGAAGTACAGGGTCTCCTTGTCACCGTTGGCGTAGGTGACCTCCAGGAAGCGGTTCTCTTCGGTCTCGTCGTACATCCGCTCGACGACCCGCTGGATCATCGCGTCGATGCACGCCTTGCGGTTGCCGCCGAACTCGGCGACGTCGTCGGTGTGGATCGGCAGCGTGTCCGTGAGGTACTTGGAGAAGATGTCCTGCGCCGCCTCGGCGTCCGGCCGCTCGATCTTGATCTTCACGTCCAGCCGGCCGGGCCGCAGGATCGCCGGGTCGATCATGTCCTCGCGGTTCGAGGCGCCGATGACGATGACGTTCTCCAGGCCCTCGACACCGTCGATCTCGCTCAGCAGCTGGGGGACGATCGTCGTCTCGACGTCGGAGGACACACCCGACCCACGAGTCCGGAAGATCGAGTCCATCTCGTCGAAGAACACGATGACCGGCGTGCCTTCGCTGGCCTTCTCGCGCGCCCGCTGGAAGATCAGCCGGATGTGCCGCTCGGTCTCGCCGACGAACTTGTTGAGCAGCTCCGGGCCCTTGATGTTGAGGAAGAACGACTTCGCCTCGTTCGGGTCGTCGCCCCGGACCGCGGCCACCTTCTTGGCCAGCGAGTTCGCGACCGCCTTGGCGATGAGCGTCTTGCCGCAGCCGGGCGGGCCGTAGAGCAGCACGCCCTTGGGCGGGCGCAACTCGTACTCGCGGAAGAGCTCGGCGTGCAGGAACGGCAGCTCGACCGCGTCGCGGATCTGCTCGATCTGGCGGAACAGACCGCCGATGTCCTCGTAGGCGACGTCGGGCACCTCCTCCAGCACGAGGTCCTCGACCTCGGCCTTCGGGACGCGCTCGTAGGCGTATCCGGCCTTGGTGTCCACCAGCAGCGAGTCGCCCGGCTTGAGCGGCACCGCGTCGGGGTTGCCGGGGCCGGGGATCAGGGGTGCGGCGAGCCAGACGACGCGCTCCTCGTCGGCGTGGCCGACCACCAGGGCGCGGCCGGCCAGCCCGTCGGCGGTGGGCTCGGAGAGCACCTCGCGCAGACCGCAGACCTCGCCGATGCGCTCGTAGTCGCCGGCCTCGACGACCGTGAGCGCCTCGTTGAGGCGCACCGTCTGCCCACTGCGCAGATCCCCGGTCTCCACCGCCGGGGAGACCGCGACACGCATGCGGCGGCCGGACGTGAACACGTCGACCGTCTCGTCGGGGTAGCGCGCCAGGAACACGCCGTATCCACTCGGCGGCTGGGCGAGCCGATCGACCTCTTCGCGCAGGGCGATGAGCTGGCTCCGCGCTTCCTTCAGCGTCTCGGTCAGCTTCTCGTTGCGCGCACTCAGCTGGGACAACCTGGACGCGGACTCGGCGAGCCGCTGCTCCAGGATGCGGGCGTGACGCGGGGACTCGGTGAGCTTGCGCCGCAGCAGGGCGACCTCTTCCTCCAGGAAGCGGATCTGCGCGGTGGCTTCCGCGGGGCTGAGGTCCCCGTGATCACCCGAGCCATGCCTGCCGGGACCGTCGTCGTAGGGGTTCACGGCATCCTCCCTCCGTGTTCCGTTTCCATACGGTACCTGGCCAACGCGGGCCGCGGCGGTGCGGCGAATCGGTGATCCATCACTCAGCCGGACGGCATCTTGACGTCGTACCCCGGTGTGGTCCCCGTAACCACGTCGTCACCGGGCTTCGGCCGGTTGCCCTCAGCGGCTGGTCGGTCTGCGCTGCGGCCGCGGCGGGACTACTCCGTCGGCGAGCCTGCGGGCGGTCACCAGGAACGCGGTGTGACCGATCATGCGGTGCTCGGGCCGGACTGCGAGCCCGACCACGTGCCACGGCCTGACCAGCGATTCCCACGCCTGCGGCTCGGTCCAGCACTGCTGTTCGCGCAGCGCCTCCATCAACCGGGACAGCTGCGTCGTCGTGGCCACGTAGCCGACGAGCACGCCGCCCGGGATCAGCGCCTTCGACACCGTCTCGAGTACGTCCCAGGGCGCCAGCATGTCCAGCACGACCCGGTCGACCTCGCCGACGTGCGTGTTGAGGTCACCGATGCGCAAGCTCCAGTTGGGTGGCGTGTCGCCGAAGAACCGTCGCACGTTGCGATCGGCGTGTTCGGCGTGGTCCTCCCGGATCTCGTAGGAGATGACGCTGCCGCCGGGACCGACCGCCTGCAGCAGCGAGCAGGTCAGCGCTCCGGATCCCGCGCCCGCCTCAAGGACCCGCGCGCCGGGGAAGACGTCGCCCCACATGAGGATCTGCGCGGCGTCCTTCGGGTAGATCACCTGCGCGCCGCGCGGCATCGAGAGCACGTAGTCGGCCAGCAGCGGGCGCAGCGCGAGGTACGGGGTGCCGACCGGCGAGACGATCACGCTGCCCTCGGGCTTGCCGATCAGGTCGTCGTGCGCCAGCCCGCCACGGTGGGTGTGGTACTGCCCGCCCTCCTCGAGGGTCAGGGTGTACCTGCGACCCTTCGGGTCGGTCAGCTGCACCCGGTCACCGGGGCGGAAGGGGCCGCCGCGGGGGGCGATGGTCGGGGCGTCGGCGGCGTCGGCGGCGTTCACGGTCTCGGCTGCATCCGCTGCTCGGGCGGGGCTGACGGTCTCGGTTGCATCGACGGCCGCGGTGTCGGCGCGGTGGTCCTCGGGGGCGGCGGGCACGGGGCGCAACGCTATCCGGTGAGGTCGTCGGTACCCGCAACGGCCAGCGTGGGACCTGCGCGCCACCGGGTGCCGGTCTGGGCGGACGGCTCCTCAGCGCGGGTTGACGTCCACCAGCCGCCACTGCCCCTCGATCGTCCGCACGGTGTTGCGGGCGTCGCGGCGCTCCCCCTGCAGCTCGGCGGACCAGGTGATGACGGCTGTGTCGCCGGTGATCGTGACGTCCTCGACCTGCACGCTGTTCGCGATTCCGTCGGAGGTCTGGGCGGCGCCGGGCATCGCGTAGATCTGGGTGAGTGCGTCCTCGCAGCTGTTCGCCTGCAGCCCGCCCGCGGCCGCGTTCGCAAGTAGCTGCTGGTTGGTCTCGGGGGCGTTGAGCGCGCACGCGGTCACGAAGTCGCGGGCCAGCAGGGCCTGGTAGTAACCGCGGAACGCCGTCTCCACGCCGGCCTCGGCAGCGGTGGCGGCCGGACTGCCCGTGACCGCCGACGGGGTGGCCGGTGGACCGACCGGGTCGGGGGTCACGGACGAGCAGGCGGTCAGCACGGTGCAGGCCGCGACGGCGATCAGGACGGGGATGCGTCTCACCCGACGCAACCTACGCACGCGGTCCTTCCGTCGCAGTCCTGACCCACTCCGCACACCTCCGGGGTCCTCGCAGACGGCCGGACGTGTGCGGGGGCCCCGGAAAATGTGCGCAGTGCGACCCCGGCGGCCTCCGCGGCACCCGATCGGGACTGTCGGCCCGATCGCCTAGCGTGTGCGCCGTGACCGAGACCGCCGGGCCCACCGAGCTGGACGGGCGCCCCCGGCGCCGTCCGGCGCTGTCGCCGTCCCGGGCGGGCGACTTCAAGCAGTGCCCGCTGCTCTACCGGTTCCGCGCGATCGACCGGCTGCCGGAGAAGCCCAGCCGCGCCCAGATCCGCGGCACCGTCGTGCACGCGGTGCTCGAGCGGCTCTACGAGCTGCCCGCGGCGCAGCGGGTGCCCGCGGCGGCCAGGTCGCTCGTGGAACCGGTGTGGGGCGAGCTGCTGGAACAGGCCCCCGACCTGCTCGCGGAGCTGTTCTCCGGTCCCCGCGATCCGGAGCTGGCCGAATGGCTGGCGTCGGCCGACGGCCTGCTCGACGCCTACTTCCGGCTCGAGGACCCGCGCCGGCTCGAGCCGGAGGCCCGGGAGCTGCTCGTGGAGACCGAGCTGGAGTCGGGATTGCTGCTGCGTGGCTACGTCGACCGGATCGACGTCGCGCCGACGGGGCAGATCCGGGTGGTGGACTACAAGACCGGCGCGGCGCCGCGGCAGGTGGCCGAGGCGCGGGCGCTGTTCCAGATGAAGTTCTACGCCCTGGTGCTGCTGCACCTGCGCGGTGTCGTGCCCACCCAGCTGCGGCTGATGTACCTGGCCGACTCCGAGGCGCTCACCTATCAGCCCGACGAGGCGGAGCTGCGTCGCTTCGAGCGCACCCTCGACGCGATCTGGCAGGCGATCCTCACCGCCGGCCGCAGCGGTGACTTCCGGCCGAACCCGAGCCGGCTGTGCGACTGGTGCAGCCACCGCCCGCTCTGCCCGGCCTGGGACGGCACGCCGCCGGAGTACCCCGGATGGCCCGAGCCGGAGGGCGCCGACGGCACCGCGGGTGCGGAGCACCGACCCGTCGGGGCCTGCGCCGGCGTCGCCGAGACCCTGGTCGACCGATCCGACTGACCGGCCAGGCATGATCGGGCGGTGAGTGAGCTCGAGCCCTTCTACCTGCCCCTCGGTGACCCCGACAGTGGCCGGTTCCATGCGACGTTCTCCACCACCGGGCCATGGTTCGCCGATGCCCAGCACGTGGGTCCGCCGTCGGCGCTGCTGGTCCGCGCACTGGAGCTCTGCCCGCCGAGCCGACCGGACGCGCCCGAGCTGCAGCTGTCCCGGATCACCGTCGAGGTCCTCGGGCCGGTGCCGGCCGGCGAGGTCGAGGTGCAGGCGCGGGTCGAGCGGCCCGGGCGCAACATCGAGATGCTCGGCGCGGAGATGACCGCGGGCGGCCGGGCGGTGCTGCGGGCCCGGGCCTGGCGGTTGGCCGCCGGCGACACCTCGGCCGCCGCGGCCGGCGAGGTGGTGCCGCTCCCCCCGCCGTCGGAGGGCGCGCTGCGCGCCGAGCGTCCGGAGGGCTGGCTGCCGGGGTTCATGGACGCGCTGGAATGGAGGTGGCTGCGCGGCTGGCTGGCCGAGCCCGGGCCGGGCACCGCGTGGGCGCGCCAGCGGGTCCCGCTGGTGGCCGGGGAGAAGACCAGCCCGTTGCAACGGCTCGCTGTGGTGGCCGACTCGGCCAACGGCGCCGCCGCCCGGCTCGACATCCGGAAGTGGCTGTTCGTCAACACCGAGTTGACGCTGCACCTGCACCGGGCACCCGTGGGCGAGTGGATCGGCCTCGACGCCTCCACCGTGATCGGCCCGACCGGCCTGGGCACGGTGTCGGCGCGGCTTTTCGACGAACACGGCCAGACGGGCCAGGTCGCGCAGAGTCTCATCGTCCGTCCGCGCTAGCAACGGGTCGCGCACGCCCGCGGCCTCGTCGTTCTCCGGGCGGAGGACGACGAGGCCGCGGGTGTGGGAAGGCCGGGCCCGGCTCAGCCGAAGCGGCCGTCAACCGCCCGGCAGGACCGGATCTCCGAGGTCAGGATGGCCCGGGCGCCGAGTGCGGCGAGCTGGTCCATCACGCCGTTCGCGCAGCTCCGCTTGACCATCGACCGGACCGCCACCCAGTCCTCGACGGCCAGCGGCGAGATCGTCGGGGCCTGCAGGCCCGGCGTGATCTTCTTGGCCTCCTCGAGAACGGACTTCGGGCAGTCGTAGTCGAGCATGAGGTACTGCCGGGCGTAGACGACGCCGCGCAGCCGCTCGATGAAGACCACCTTGGCCTGCTTGATCTCGTCGGAGTCCATCCGGTCGGGGCGCGGCTCGCGCTCGATCAGGGTGGCCTGCGACTCGGCGATCGGGTCCCCGATCACCTTGAGGCCGTGCTGGCGCAAGGTCCGGCCGGACGACACGACGTCGGCGATGGCGTCGGCCAGCCCGAGCTGCACCGAGATCTCCACCGCCCCGTCCAGCTTGATGATCTTCGCGCCGATCCGCTTGCCGCTCAGGTGCGAGCGCACCAGCCGGGGGTAGGACGTGGCGATGGTCTTGCCGTCGAGGTCCTCGAGCTTCCAGTCCTGCGACTCCGGCGCGGCGAACCGGAACTTCGACGCCCCGAAGCCCAGCTTGAGCACGTCGTGGACCTGGCTGCCGGACTCCTCCATCAGGTCGTGACCGGTCACCCCGAGGTGGAGGTCACCGGAGCCGACGTAGGTCGCGATGTCCTTGGGTCGCAGATAGAAGAACTCGATCCCGTTCTCCTCGTCGACCATGCTCAGGTCGCGGGAGTCCGAGCGCTGGCGGTACCCCGCCTCGCGCATCATCGTTGCGGCGGGCTCGGCGAGAGTGCCCTTGTTCGGGAGGGCGACGCGGAGCATGAGTTCTCCTCGGTGGTGCCGTGCGGGTGGGTGATCAGCGAACGATCACAGGAACTTGTAGACGTCTTCGAGGGTCAGGCCACGGCCGATCATGAGCACCTGCACCCGGTAGAGAAGCTGGGAGATCTCCTCGGCCAGGGCGTCGTCGGCCTCGTGCTCGGCAGCGATCCAGACCTCACCGGCCTCCTCGAGCAGCTTCTTGCCCTGCGCATGGACTCCGGCGTCGAGAGCAGCCACCGTCCCCGACCCGGCCGGCCGGTTGGCCGCCTTGTCGGTGAGCTCGGCGAACAGCCCGTCGAAGGTCTTCACGTCGAGTGTCTCCTTTCCACCTCAGTGTCATATCTCGCGGACACGCCCACGATCCGGCACACCTGTCGTGCTGCTGGCGGGCCGCGTCGTGCGCCAGGTGGCGAAGATTATGCAGGCCAGCGAGCCACTCGTTCGGAGCAGCACACCGATGAGCGGACCTCGTGCCAGGTCCAACGGTCTCACGACGGACGGCCGCCGCGGACACGGGTGTAGGCATGGATCACGTCGACGGGTCGCAGGCCGACCAGCGACTCGCGCTGCACGCGGCTCGGTGCGGCCGGCACCGCGACCTCGCACGGCACCACCAGCACCACCGCGCCGGCCCGCTCGGCGGCCCTCGCCCCGGTCGGAGAGTCCTCGACCGCGAGGCACTCCGCGGCCGCCACCCCGAGCAGCTCCGCGCCGCGCAGGTACGGGTCGGGCTCGGGTTTGCCGCGCGGCACCTCGTCCCCGCACACCGTGACGGCGAAGTGCTCGCGGCCGATGCTCTCCAGCGCCATCTCCGTGAGCCGGCGACCGGTGTTGGTGACCAGTGCCATGGGCCAGCCGGCGTCGCGGACGGTCTGCAGCGCCTCCTCCGCGCCCGGCCGCCACGGCAGCCCCTCGGCGAACAGCTCCGCGGTCCGGGCGATCAGCCAGCGGCGCGCCTCGACGGTCCGCTGCGGGGTCGGCGCCACGCCGACGTCGCGGAACAGGATCTCCAGGCTGCGCGCCATGTTCCCGCCGATGGTCTCGGTCCGCGCCGCGGCGCTGAGCTCGCCACCCAGCCACTGAGCGGTCTCGGACAGTGATCGGTCCCAGACCTTCTCCGAGTCGACGAGCGTGCCGTCCATGTCCCAGAGCACCGCCGCGGGCCCCGTCCCATCCTCACGAACGGCACCTTCGTTCAATAGGTTTGAACGAAGGTGCCGTTCGTGGGAACGCGGGAGCGGGGCGGCGCCGGTGGACCCGCCGTCAGCCGGCATTGAAGTACTTCGCCTCCGGGTGGTGGGCGACCAGGGCGTCGGTGGACTGCTCGGGATGCAGCTGCAGCTCCTCGGACAACTCGACGCCGATCCGGCCCGGCTCCAGCAGCTCGACGATCTTCGCGCGGTCCTCGAGGTTCGGGCAGGCGCCGTACCCGAGTGAGTACCGGGCGCCGCGGTAGCCGAGCTTGAAGAACTCCTCGACGTTGTCGGGGTCCTCCGCCGCGAGCGACCCGCCGGTCGGCCAGGTCAGCTCCTCGCGGATCCGCCGGTGCCAGTACTCGGCCAGCGCCTCGGTGAGCTGGACGCCGAGCCCGTGGACCTCGAGGTAGTCGCGGTAGGCGTCCTTGGCGAACAGCTCGTTCGCGTAGTCGGCGATGGACTGACCCATGGTCACGAGGTGCAGCGGCAGGACATCCACCTCGCCGCGCTCGACGGCGAGACCGCGGGGGCGCCAGAAGTCGGCCAGGCACAGGTGCCGGTCGCGGCGCTGGCGGGGGAAGCCGAACCGGTACCGCTGCGCGGCGTCGGCGCGCGGCTCGTCCAGAACGACCAGCGAATCGCCCTCGGACACCGCCGGGAAGTAGCCGTACACGACGGCCGCGTGGGCGAGCACGCCCTCGGTGGACAGCCGCTCCAGCCAGTACCGCAACCGTGGCCGGCCCTCGGTCTCCACCAGCTCTTCGTAGGACGGTCCGGAGCCGCCGCGGGCGCCGCGCAGCCCCCATTGCCCGAGGAACAGCGCGCGCTCGTCGACCATGCCGGCGTAGTCGGCCAGCGAGATCCCCTTGATCACGCGGGTGCCCCAGAACGGCGGGGTGGGCAGCGGGTTGTCGATCGCCACGTCGGAGCGCTCGGGGATCGGGCCCGCCGTTTCGGCCTCGGCGGCCTTGCGCTTCGCCGCGACCCGCTGGGAGCGCTCGTGGCGGGCCTTGCGCTCGGCCTTCTTCGCCTCCTCCTCGGGGTCGACGGCCGGGGCGTCACCGCGGGCGCGGGCCATCGTGGCGTCCATCAGCCGCAGGCCCTCGAACGCGTCACGGGCGTAGGAGACGCGGCCCTCGTAGACCTCGGACAGGTCGTTCTCGACGTAGGAGCGGGTCAGCGCGGCGCCGCCGAGCAGCACCGGGAGCTTCGCCCCGACCCCCCGGGAGTTCATCTCCTGGAGGTTCTCCTTCATGATCACCGTCGATTTCACCAGCAGCCCGGACATCCCGACGGCATCGGCGCGGTGCTCCTCGGCGGCCGAGAGGATCGTGCTGATCGGCTGCTTGATGCCCAGGTTGACCACGGTGTAGCCGTTGTTGGTCAGGATGATGTCGACGAGGTTCTTGCCGATGTCGTGGACGTCGCCCTTGACCGTGGCCAGCACGATCGTGCCCTTGCCGTCGGAGTCGGTCTTCTCCATGTGCGGCTCGAGGTAGGCCACCGCGGACTTCATGACCTCGGCACTCTGCAACACGAACGGCAGCTGCATCTGCCCCGACCCGAACAGTTCGCCGACGGTCTTCATGCCGGCCAGCAGCGTGTCGTTGATGATCTCCAACGCGGGGCGCTCCTCGAGCGCGGCGTCGAGGTCGGCCTCCAGGCCGGGCCGCTCGCCGTCGACGATCCGGCGCTCCAGGCGCTCGAACAGCGGCAGCGCGGCCAGCTCCTCGGCCCGCCCGGCCCGCGCCGAGGAGGCCGTGACGCCCTCGAACAGCTCCATGAACCGGTTCAGCGGGTCGTAGCCCTCACGCCGCCGGTCATGAACCAGGTCCAGCGCCACCGACCGCTGCTCGTCGGCGATCTTCGCCATCGGCAGGATCTTGGCCGCGCTGACGATCGCGGTGTCCAGCCCGGCGTTCACGCACTCGTGCAGGAACACCGAGTTCAGTACCTGCCGGGCCGCCGGGTTCAGGCCGAACGAGACGTTGGAGACCCCGAGCGTGGTCTGCACGTCGGGGTAGCGGCGCTTGAGCTCGCGGATCGCCTCGATGGTCTCCAGCGCGTCGCGGCGGACCTCCTCCTGCCCGGTCGTGATCGGGAAGGTCAGCGTGTCCACCACGATGTCGCCGACCCGGAGGCCGTGGTTGGTGGTCAGGTCCCGGATGAGCCGGTCGGCCACCCGCACCTTCCACTCCGCGGTGCGGGCCTGGCCCTCCTCGTCGATGCACAGCGCGACGACGGCGCAGCCGTGCTCGCGGACCAGTTCCATCGTGCGCTGGAACCGGGACCCGGGGCCGTCGCCGTCCTCGTAGTTCACCGAGTTGACGATCGAGCGCCCGCCGAGGCGCTCCAGCCCGGCGCGCAGCACCTCGGGCTCGGTGGAGTCGAGCATCACCGGCAGCGTCGACGCGGTGGCGAGCCGGCCGGCCAGCTCGGCCATGTCGGCGGCGCCGTCGCGGCCCACGTAGTCGACGCAGAGGTCGATCAGGTGCGCGCCGTCGCGGGTCTGCTCCCGGGCGATCGCGACGCAGTCCTCCCAGCGCTCGGCGAGCATGGCCTCGCGGAAGGCCTTGGAGCCGTTGGCGTTGGTCCGCTCCCCCACCATCAGCACGGAGGTGTCCTGGCGGAACGGCACCGGCGCGTAGAGCGAGCTGACGCCCGGTTCCGGGCGCGGGGTCCGGGTCGCGGGGGTGACCGCGGGGACGGCGTCGGCGACGGCCCGGACGTGCTCCGGGGTCGTCCCGCAGCACCCGCCGACCAGGCGCAGCCCGTAGTCCCGCACGAACGTGGCCAGCGCTTCGGCGAGCTCGTCGGGGGTCAGCGGGTACTCGGCGCCGTTCGGACCGAGCCGCGGCAGGCCGGCGTTGGGCATCACCGACAGCGGGATGCGAGCCTGCTTGGACAGGGTGCGCAGGTGCTCGCTCATCTCGGCCGGACCGGTCGCGCAGTTGAGCCCGATCAGGTCGATGCCCAGCGGCTCCAGCGCGGTCAGAGCCGCGCCGATCTCACTGCCCAGCAGCATCGTGCCGGTGGTCTCGACGGTCACCTGGGTGATCACCGGGAGGCGGCGGCCCTCCAGCGCCATCGCCCGCCGGACACCGAGCACGGCCGCCTTGACCTGCAGCAGGTCCTGGCAGGTCTCGATGACGAACGCGTCCGCGCCGCCCGCGAGCAGCCCGCGTCCGCATTCGGTGTAGGCGTCGCGCAGCCGGGCGAACGTCTCGTGACCCAGCGTCGGGAGCTTCGTGCCGGGGCCGATGGAGCCCAGCACGTAGCGCGGGCGATCCGCCGTCGCGAGGTCGTCGGCCACCTCGCGGGCGAGCAGCGCGCCCTTCTCGGCGAGCTCGCGGATCCGCTCGGGGA
Source organism: Pseudonocardia mahuensis (assembly GCF_018531475.1). Classification (GTDB taxonomy): domain Bacteria; phylum Actinomycetota; class Actinomycetes; order Mycobacteriales; family Pseudonocardiaceae; genus Pseudonocardia. The sequence goes on along the minus strand of NZ_JAHDTG010000006.1, from coordinate 40,286 downwards.
TGTCGTACTCGGCGAGGTTGGGCAGGTTGGCCCCGAACGTGTTCGTCTCGACGGCGTCCGCACCGGCCTCGAAGTAGGCCCGGTGGATGTGCCGGACGACGTCGGGTCGGGTGTCGTTGAGGATCTCGTTGCAGCCCTCGAGGCCGGCGAAGTCGTCCAGTGACAGGTCGACTGCCTGCAGCATCGTGCCCATCGCGCCGTCGGCGACCACGACACGCCCGGCGAGCGTGTCGAGCAAGGTCGTGTCGAAATGCTCGGATGTCACTGCAGAGAAGTCGGACGGCACGCGCACCAGGTTAACCGCCGAGGGACCAGGCACCTCGCGATGCGCCCCTCGGCCGTAGGCTGGAGCGATGACCGATCGCGAGCCGCGACCCGGGGCGGAATCCGATCTGCCTGCCCTCGTCGACCCGGTGATGATCGCCGCGTTCGAGGGCTGGAACGACGCCGGGGAGGCGGCGACCACCGCGCTCGAGCATCTCGAGCTGAGCTGGGACGCGACGCCGCTGGCCTCGATGGATCCCGAGGAGTACTACGACTTCCAGGTCAACCGCCCGCATGTGCGGTTGGCCGACGGGGTGTCCCGCCGGATCGAGTGGCAGACGACGCGGCTCTCGGTCGCCCAGTTGCCGGGCATCGAGCGGCACGTCGTGCTCGTCAACGGCATCGAACCGAACCTTCGGTGGCGCGCGTTCTGCGCCGAACTGCTCTCCTATGCCGAACGGCTGGGCGTGACCAGGGTCATCACCCTGGGAGCGCTGCTGACCGACACGCCGCACACCCGGCCGACGCCGGTCAGCGGGATCTCCTACGACACGTCGTCGGCGGGCGAGATGCGCGTCGAGCCGTCGAGCTACCAGGGCCCGACCGGCATCGTCGGGGTGTTCCAGGACGCGGCCGTGCAGGCCGGCATCCCTGCCATGTCGTTCTGGGCGGCCGTGCCGCACTACGTCTCGCAGGCCCGGGTCCCGAAGGCCGCGGTCGCGCTGCTGCATCGCATCGAGGAGGCTCTCGACGTCGAGGTGCCGCTGGGCGGGCTGCCCGAGCAGGCCGAGGAGTGGGAGCGCACGGTCAGCGAGATGGCCGAGGCCGACGACGAGGTGCGCGAGTACGTGCGCCAGCTCGAGCAGCAGGCCGAAGAGGATGCAGCGGACGCCTCGGACATGCCCGAGGCCAGCGGGGACGCGATCGCCGCCGACTTCGAGCGGTACCTGCGGCGCCGCGGCTCCGGGGGCTCGGGCAACTGAGGCGTGCGCTGAACGGGCGCCGCGGCGCGGCCGCGCGGGCGGGGCTCTACGCGGGGGCCTTCCTCGGCCCGTTCGGCGGTGGGATCACCGTGGCGATGCTGCCCGAGCTCGGGACCAGCTTCGGGATCTCAGCGGCCACCGCCTCGGTGTCGGTGACCGCGTACCTGGTGCCCTTCGCCGCGGTGATGCTGGTGTCCGGCACGCTCGGCGAGCGGTGGGGCCGGCACCGCACCGTGGTCGTGGCCTACCTGGTCTACGCCGTCGCGTCGATCGTGGCGGCTGTGTCGACAGTGCTGCCGGTGTTCCTCGCCGCACGAGCGGTGCAGGGGCTCGCGAACGGGTTCACCAGCCCGCTGCTGCTCGCCGCGCTGGCCGGCGCGACGGCACCGGAGCTGCTCGGCAGGGCGCTGGGCTGGTTCGGGTCGCTGCAGGCCGCCGGGCAGACCTCGGCCCCGCTGCTGGGCGGGGTGGCCGCCGAGCTGGACTGGCGCTACGCCTTCTGGGGTGTCGCGCTCGTGGCGCTGGGCCTGGCCGTGGTCGGCATCCCGGCCGAGGAACGCCCACGGGGCCCCGATGTCTCGCGACCATCGCTGCGCAGCGCCTGGCAGGCCGACGTGCTGCGCGCCGGGATCGTGGCGGCCCTGGGCTGGGGCTGTCTGTCCGGGTTGAACTTCCTGGTCGCCCTGCGGGTGGAGGACGCGTTCGGCCTCGGCGCCGGACAGCGTGGACTGCTGCTGACCGGACTCGGCGTCGCGGGGCTGCTCACCGCGCGGTTGATCGGCGGCGCCGTCGACCGGATCGGGCCGCGGCGGTGCGTCCTCATCGGGGCCGGGCTGGGGGGCGTGCTGCTGATCGGGATCGGATTCGCGCCGGTGGTGTGGCTGATCGCGGTGCTGTGGGCGCTGGCCGGGGTGGCCACCCAGCTCGTCCTCGTCGGGGTGAACACCCTGGTGCTCCGGGGGTCGACGACGAATCCGGGCGGCTCGATGTCGGTGGTGCAGGCGGTCCGGTTCGGTGGGGGCGCGCTCTCTCCCATGCTGGTGACGCCGGTGTACCACGCGGACCCGCTACCGGCGTTCCTGCTGCCGGCCACTCTGCTGCTGGTCGCCGTCCCGGTGGCGCTGCCCCCCGGGGCAGCGGGGATCGACCGCCCGGCCGGACCCGCGGACAAGTGACCGGGCCCGGCGCCCGGCGCCCTGCCCACCGCACCTCTGCGCGGCGAGCAGCGGGACACCAGGGGCGACCGGTACCGGCTCGGCGTGGTCCGGCAGCGATCAGTCCACAGCGGCGTGCTTGCGCAGATCAGCCAGGTCGATCCACTCCAGCGTGCGCGCGTGCGTCGCCTCCAGCACCACCGGCGGCGCGACGCCCGCCTGGTGCGCCTCCACCCAACGGTCGGCGCACAGGCACCAGCGGTCGCCCTGCTTCAGGCCGGCGAAGCCGTACTCCGGACGCGGGGTCGACAGGTCGTTGCCGCGTTCCGCGCTGAACTCCAGGAACTCGGCGGTGACCCGGGCGCACACCGTGTGCACCCCCGTGTCCCCGGTGCCGGTGTCGCAGCACCCGGTTCGGTAGAACCCGGTCATCGGTTCGGTCCCGCAGGTCTCGAGTTCACCGCCGAGGACGTTCTGCGCCATGTGCTCATGGAACCAGAAACGGGTAGGCAGACGGTATGACGGAACCGATCGACACCGACTCCCGGCCGCCCGACGACATCGAGGCCCCCGACATCGAGATCCCCGGCGAACCGGAGCTCCCCGAGGAGGAGGACGTCACCCCCGACGCCGGCACCGTGGAACCCCCGGACTGACCCGGAGCCCCTCCACACACGAGCAGCCTCGTCGCCGTCCTGAGCTCGGAACGGCAACGAGGCTGCTGCAATGCCGGGGGTGCGTCAGAGCGCGACGCCGAGCAGCGCGTCGATCGCGTCGCGGGCCAGCGCCGGTGCGGCGGCGCCGCGGCCGCGCCGAGTGAGCGCCTCGGCGGCCCAGGCGTCCACCGCGGCCAGCGCGCGCGGGGTGTCCAGGTCGTCGGCGAGGTGGGTGCGCAGCGCGGCGACGAGGTCGGCGGCGTCCGGGCCGACACCGAGGGTGACGGCCTCCCGCCACCGGGCCAGCCGGGCCTGCGCCTCGGCGAGGAGATCCGGCGTCCACGCCCGGTCGGTGCGGTAGTGCCCGGCCAGCAACGCGAGCCGGATCGCGTTCGGGTCCACGCCCTCGGCGCGCAGCTTCGAGACGAAGACCAGGTTGCCCCGCGACTTCGACATCTTCTCGCCGTCCAGGCCGATCATCCCGGTATGCGCGTAGTGCCGGGCGAACGGGTGCACCTCGGTGAACGCCTCGGCGTGCGCTGCCCCGAACTCGTGGTGCGGGAAGATCAGGTCCGAGCCGCCGCCGTTGAGGTCGATCTGGGGGCCCAGCCGGTTCAGCGCGATCGCGGCGCACTCGACGTGCCAGCCCGGCCGCCCGGTGCCCAGGTCCGACTCCCACGAGGGCTCGCCCGGACGCGCCATCCGCCACAGCAGCGCGTCGGCCGGGTGCCGCTTGCCGGGCCGGTCCGGGTCGCCGCCACGTTCCCGGGACAGCTGGATCATCGTCGGCTCGTCGTAATTGGACTCGTAGCCGAAGCGCCCGGTCACCGTGCTGTCGAAGTAGACGTCGGGGTACTCGGGGTCGTCGATCCGGTAGGCCGCCCCCGACGCCAGCAGCTTGCCGACCACCTCGGCGATCTCCCCCATCGCCTCGACCGCGCCGATGTAGTGTCGCGGGGGAAGGACCCGCAGCGACTCCATGTCCTCGCGGAACAGCGCGGTCTCGCGCATCCCCAGCACGACCCAGTCGTCCTGGTCACGGGCGGCGCGCTCGAGCAGCGGGTCGTCGATGTCGGTGACGTTCTGCACGTAGTGCACGTCGTGCCCGAGGTCCCGCCACAGCCGGTTGACCAGGTCGAAGGCGAGGTAGGTCGCCGCGTGGCCGAGATGCGTGGCGTCGTACGGGGTGATCCCGCAGACGTACATCGTGGCCTCGGGCCCGGGAGCAGTCGGCCGGACGCGGCCGGTGGCGGTGTCATGCAAGCGCAGCGGTGGGCCGCTGCCCTCGAGCCGGGGAACGTCGACCGGAGCCCAGGATTGCATAAGGACAACCTACGCGGTGCGCGTCGCGAACCGGACAGCCGTCGCGGCCCGCTCACCGTCGGCGGCGCCTGGTCAGCCGGTGGTCGGTCGATCACCACCACTCCATCGGCAGCCGCGCCTCGATGTCGCGGGCGTGCCGACGCGCGCAGGCCGGACACAGCCACCGGTCCCGGCCGCGTTCGTCGTGATCGCCGGCCCAGGCCGGTGCCGCCGGATCGGTGGCGTCCCGGACGTCGCCGCACAACGCGCAGGACACCGGCGGCGACTCCACGGGACCAGTGTGGAACGGGAGCGACGGGCGCCGGAACCGGCGAACGGGTCAGGGCTTGCCGGGCGCAGCCCCGCTCCGGCGGGCACGCACCACGCTCGTGTTGTGCGTGCCGCGCACCGGCCCGGGCGCGCGCGGGGTGAGCGGAACGCGCGTGGTCGCGCCGGCGTGGCCGTGTGATGGGGCGGGGTCAGCGAGCGGTCCGGGCGCGCACCAGCAGCACCGGGAGCGCGGCCATGGCGACGATCAACCAAATGGCCGCCGGCAGCGACGTCACCTCGGACAGCCCGCCGATCACGGTGGGGCCGACGAGGAAGCCGAAGTAGCCACCCGTGGAGACGGCGGCGAGCGCCGGGGCGGCCCGCTCCCCCGTCGCGCCGGCCTCGGCGAGCAGCGCCGGGAATGTCACCGAGATCCCGGCACCGAGCAGGGTGAAACCGGCGACCGCGGCGAACACGGCACCCGGCCCGGGACCCACGATCCCGGCGAGGGCCAACCCGGCGGCGAGACCGATGGCACCGCTGCCGGCGAACCAGCGGACCGCCCGCCGCCGGCCGAGCCGGGTGAGCACGCGGTCGCCGACGAGGCGGCCGATCGTCATCGTGGCCGAGAACGCCGCGAACGCCGCACCAGCGGCGACGGGACCTGCACCGAGCGAGTCGCGCAGCAGCACCGCCGACCAGTCGGCCGTCGAGCCCTCGGCGAGCAGCACCGCGAACGCCGCGACGGCGAGCGGGATCAGCGGGCCGCGGGGTAGCGCGAACAGCGGCACCGGGCCGGCATCGGGCGGCGCCGGCGGATCGGGCAGGAAGCTACCCGACAGCGGCAGCACCATGGCCAGCGACACCGCCCCGAGCACGGCGAACTGCACGAGCAGGGGGACGCCGAGCCCGGCCGCGACGCTGCCGATCAGGGTGCCGGTGAGCGCGCCGAGGCTGAACACGGCGTGGAACGACGACAGCACCGATCGCCCGTAGACCTGCTCGACGGTGACGCCCTGGGCGTTCATGAGCACGTCGAGCCCGCCCATCATGGCGCCGAACACGAACAATGCCGCCCACAGCGTGACCGCGTTGCCCGCCACCGCGACCGGCAGCGCCGCGACGAAGAACAGGACCGCGGCCAGCCGGGTGCTCAGGCCGCTGCCCCACCTCGCCGCGATTCCCCCGGCCAGCGGCAACGTGATCAACGAGCCCATGCCCGGGGCGAGCAGGGCGAGCCCGAGGATGCCGTCGGACAGGCCCAGGTTCGCCTTGATCTCCGGGATCCGCGGGGCCCACGAGCCGAACAGCGCACCGTTCACCGCGAACGTGGCGGCGACGGCCAGCCGGGCCGTGCGCGGCGGGGCCTGCGCGGCCTCGGCGTGACGCATCGGCGATCCCCCGTCTCCTCGCGTCCCCGTCCTGCCTACCCGACGTTCCGGACCGGGGGCGGACGGGAGAAGGACGGGCGAGCGGGCCCGGCCCCGCCGCGCGGCAGGTCAGCGGCGGGTGCGCAGGTAGTCGGCCACCACCTCGGCGCCCAGCCCGTCGAGGTCGGGGGCGACCACCCGCCCCCCGCACCGGCGGGCGACGTCGTCCATGAACGCGGCCAGCCGCGGGTCGTCACCCAGGACGAAGAACGTGAACGCCGCCTGCATCCCGGTCAGCTTGTCGATCTCGCCGACGGTGGCCCGCAGCGTGTACGGGCTCGGCGGGTAGTCGAAGTACGCCTCCCCGTCGGGCTCCAGGTGCGCGGTCGGCTCGCCGTCGGTGACGACCAGGACCACCGGCATCGCGTCGGGGTGCCGGCGCAGGTGCCGGCCGGCCAGCAGCAACGCGTGGTGCAGGTTGGTGCCCTGCGCGTACGCGCCGTCCAGGCCGACGAGCTGGCCGAGCTCAACCGTCTGCGCGTGCCGCCCGAACGTGATCAGCGCCAGGTCGTCACCGCGGAACCGGGTCGAGATCAGCTGGTGCAGCGCGAGCGCCGTGCGTTTCATCGGCACCCAGCGCCCTTCCGCCACCATCGACCACGACGTGTCGACCAGCAGCGCCACCGCGGCGCGGGTGCGTTGCTCGGTCTCGACGATCTCCACGTCGGTGACGTCGAGGTCGCGGGGGTCGCCACCGGCCTTGCGCAGCTGTGCGTTGATCAGTGTGCGGGGCACGTTCCACGCCTCGGTGTCACTGAACGCCCACGGCCGGGTCGCGCCGGTCGCCTCGCCCGCGGCCCCGGAACGTCGGGTCTCCCGCTCGCCGCGGCGCCCCCCGATCCGGTCGACGACGTCGCGCAGGGCCGACTCGCCCAACCGCCGCAGAGCCTTCGGGGACAGCTTCAGCGACCCGTCCGCGGCCCGCTCGAACAGGCCCTGGCGCGCCAACTCGCGCTCCAGCTCGGCGAGTGCGCGGGCGTCGACCCGGGCCTGCTCGCCGAGCGTCGCGTCGAGGGCGTCGAGGTCGATGTCCTCCAGCCGCGCCCCGGGGTAGCTCTGCGCGAGCTGCTCGGCCAGCGCGTCGAGCTGCCCGAGTTCCTCCATGGCCCGGGTGGCCTCACTCATGCCCAAGGGGTTGTCGCCGCGGAACCGGCCCGATCCGGACCAGTCCTCCCCCGGGCGCAGGCCCTGCAGCCGGGCGTCGAGCTGGGCCAGCGACTGCGCGAGCCGCGGGTCGCCGAATGCCTGCTGGGCCAGTTCGGCCAGTTCGGCGCGCTGCTCGGCGCTCATCGAGTTGAGCATCCGCTGTGCGGCGGCGGCCCGGGCAGCGAGCAGGTCGATCAGCTCGTCGGTGTTCTGCGGGTTCTCCGGGAAGTGCTCCCCGTGCTTGGCCATGAACTCGCCGAACTGCTCGGTCGTGTCCTGGCCCTGCGCGTGCGCGGCGAGCAGCGCGTTGAGGTCGTCGAGCATCTCGCGGATGGCCTCGACGTCCTCGGGAGTGGCGTTCTGCATCGCCTGCTTCATGCCGGCGAAGCGCTGGTCGAGCATCTCCCGGCCGAGCAGGTCGCGGATCTCGGTGTAGGCCTCGCGGGCGTCCGAGTTCTGCCAGTCGTAGGAGTCGAGCTCGCGGACCGCCCCGCCGGTGTCCGACGGCAGCGCGTCGAGCTGCATCTCGCGGAACCGGGCGTCGTCGGTGTCCTGGCGGCCCAGGGTGTCCCGTTCGGCGTCCAGGGCCCGTTCGAGCAGCTCACGGATCTGCTGCAACGTGCCGTCGAGCCGGTTGTCGCGCTGCAGGGCGCGGCGGCGCTGCCACACCTGGCGGGTCAGGTCGTCCAGGCCCCGCTGCCCCTTCATCCCGCGGCGCAGCAGCTCCTGCAGCGCCTGCCGGGTCGAGCTGCCCTCCATCACGTCACGGCCGATCTCGTCCATCGCCGCGCGGACGTCGAACGGCGGGGCGAGCGGGTCGGGCCCGTCGTGGTACGGCCCGTAGGCGTAGCGCAGCCTGCGCCGGCTGCGTCGATTCCGCTCCGGGGAATCAGCCATAGCTCACCGTGTCACCGTCGTCGGATTCGTCCTTGGCCAGCCGCCGGGTCAGGAACAGCAGCTCCAGCGCCAGCTCGGCGGCCGACGCCATCGGGCCCGGGTCCTCGGTCCCCGCGGCGTCGAGGCGTCGCGCCACCTCCGTCAGGGTCTCGACGTCCGGCAGCGCGGCCACCACCTCGGCGGCCGGCACCCGCTCACCGGTGCGGACGGGATGCGCGGCCACGGCGTCGGCCAGCGGGCCGAGGTCGACCCCGCGCAGCCGGAACCGGGCGGTGTCGGCGACGGCGCGGCGCAGCAGGTGCTCCAGCAGCTCGTCCTCGCGGCCCTCCTCCCCGGAGGCGAACTCGAGCTTGCCGCGCAGCACGGCCGGCACCGACTCCAGGTCGACGGGCCGTGCGGTCGGGCAGGCCTCGCCGGTCAGGGCGGCGCGCCGCAGCGCGGCGGCCGCGACGGTCTCGGCGGCGGCGAGGGCGAACCGCGCCGACACCCCCGAGCTCTGTTCGACGGCGCTGGAGTCGCGCAGGTGCCGGGCGAACCGGGCGATGACCTCGATCAGGTGCCGCGGCACGTCGGCGCCGATGCGCGCGAGCTCGGCCTCCTGCTCGACCAGCGCGACCTCGTCGGCCAGCTCCAGCGGGTAGTGCGTGCGGACCTCGGCGCCGAACCGGTCCTTGAGCGGGGTGATGATCCGGCCGCGGTTGGTGTAGTCCTCGGGGTTCGCCGACGCGACCAGCAGCACGTCCAGCGGCAGCCGCAGCGTGTAGCCGCGGACCTGGATGTCGCGCTCCTCCATCACGTTGAGCAGCGCGACCTGGATGCGCTCGGCGAGGTCGGGCAGCTCGTTGATGGCGACGACGCCGCGGTGCGCGCGCGGGACCAGCCCGTAGTGGATGGTCTCCGGGTCGCCCAGGCTGCGGCCCTCGGCCACCTTGACCGGGTCGACGTCGCCGATCAGGTCGGCCACCGCGGTGTCCGGGGTGGCCAGCTTCTCTGTGTAGCGCTCGTCGCGGTGGCGCCAGGCCACCGGCAGCTCGTCGCCCAGCTCGGCGACGCGCCGGCGGGAGGCCGGGGTGATCGGCTCGTAGGGGTGCTCGCCCAGCTCGGAACCGGAGATGACCGGGGTCCACTCGTCGAGCAGGTTGACCAGGGAGCGCAGCAGCCGGGTCTTGCCCTGACCGCGCTCGCCGAGCAGCACCACGTCGTGCCCGGCGATCAGGGCGCGCTCGAGCTGCGGCAGCACGGTGGACTCGAATCCGACGATGCCGGGCCAGGGGTCGCGGCCGGCCCGCAGGGCGGCGAGGAGGTTGTCGCGGATCTCGGTCTTGACGTCGCGGAGCTCGTGTCCCGACGCGCGCAGCGCGCCGAGCGTGCGGGGAAGGTCGGGAGGCGGTGTGACTGGCACGACGGACACGCTACGCCCGGGATCCGACACCGGCGCGTCACGACGACGCCGGTCGCCCGCCCCCGGCCTCGGCCGGGCGCCGGCTTCCGGCGTCGTCGTCGCAGGTCGGACACCTGCCTGGTCACGGCGACAGCGAGTACACCCAGTAGGTGAACTCGTTCCAGTCCAGCTCCGAGGCGACGAAGCGGATCACCACCCGGACCGACTCCTTGCCGGCCGTCGCGGACGGCGGGATCAGGAAGTCCGCGTCGCGCCACCGGCTGAAGCGGTTACCACCTGCGACGTACCAGGGGCCGACGAGCCGGCCGTCGACGGAGACGTCCGCGCGCTGGTTCGCGATCGCCTGGTCGAACCGCCGCCTGAGCACGGCCCCGTCGCCCGCCGGGTCGATCGCCAGGACGAACTCGCTGGTCCCCCGGTGTGCGCGACCGGTGTCGGTCACGTCCACGGTGTCGGCGACGCCTTCGTACCGGTGCGTGCGTCGTCCGACCCACCGCTGGGCGCTGATGCGGTAACCGTGGGCGGCTTCGTCGGCGACGTTCCCGACGTCGAGGGTGTCGGTGAGCACCATCCGGGTCCTCGGCTGCTGGTAGTAGTAGGCCAGCATCCAGGCATCGGTCGTGGTCTCGTTGTGACCGCCGTGCTCGATGGACACCCGGATCCGGCGCCGGAACGGCACCGCGTCCTGCAGGAGGAAGCGGTAGGCCGCGACGCAGGAGGCCGGACCGCGGACGAGGTGGGCGGTGTTCCCGCTCAGGGGCTGGGTGTACGCGCCGCGATCGAAGTACCAGCCACCGTTGAAGAAGTCCTCGGTGCCCGTGCCGTGGAACGCCGGCGAGCCGCTGTCGTCGACGTGGATGCGCTCGTCGCCCTCCAGGTAGGAGCGGTCCGCCGCGCCGGAGTAGGACGCGGTGACCCCGACGAGGGTGCCGCTTCCGGTGACGTCGAGGACGGGGATGTCGCGCCCGACGACGGTGGGCGTGGTGGCGGTGAGGCGGGTCCGCAGGTAACCGGCGTCGGCGAGATCGCCGCTCGCGGGCCGGTGCCGGATCTCGTACCCGACGCCGCAGGTGGGGATCGCCCGGGTGCTGACCAGGTCGATCCTGGCGTGGCGCCGGAACGGCATCGGCAGGTGGACGTACAGGTGGTCGGCGGGATCCAGGCCGACGACGAGGGCCCGGGTGGGGTAGGCCCCGAACCTCCCCATCCCGAAGAACGAGCCGAGTGGTGCGTCCACACTCGGCGTCGCCTCGCCGTCCCAGAACATCCGGATCCGCGTGGTGCCGAGCAGGTCGGCCGTGGCGTACCCGGCCACCAGCGAGCCGCTCCAGGTCTGCCCGTCGATCGTATAGCCGTGGCGCGTCTCGCTCGCGGGGTCACCCACATCCACGGTGTCGCTGAGCACCGCGGTGCCGCCCACCGTCGAGTACGCCCGGTACCCGAACTCGGTCCAGCCGGCCGCAGCGGGCACGCACTCGACGCGGACGGTGACGGCGCTCCTGCCCGCCGTGAAGGCCGACGGGACGGCGAGGCAACTGTCACGCCACCGGTGGGTGCGGTCGCGGCCGGGATCCGACCACTCCCCCACGACGGCACCGTCCACCAGGACGCGGGCCCGCTGGTCGGCCACCCCGTGATCGGACCGCCGGGTCAGCACCACACCGCTGTTGTCCGGGCTGATGGCCATCCTGAACCTGCTGTGGCCCCGGTGGGCACGTCCGCTGTCGGTGACCGTCCCGGCGGAGGTCACTCCGGGCACCGTGATCGTGATCGAGGAGATCGACCGTGGCCCGCTCGCCTCGAAGATCGTCCGCGCCGAGCCGGGACCCAGGTGTACGGCACCGGCCGTCACGGTGTCGCCGTCCGGGCCCTTCGGATCGGCACCGGCGTTCGTCCACACCTGCCGCGCCTGGGTGCTGTCCTCGGCGCCGGTCCACGTCGTCACCGGTGTGTCCGGGCTGAAGGTGTGGTAGCCGATGTTGTAGTAGCAGCTCATGTTGGTCGTGATCCGGATCGCCCGCCGGAACGGCAGGGGCAGGTAACACGTGAAGCCTCCGCTCGACGTCGCGGCGTCGGCGACCAGCGGGGAGAGGAACGGCGCGCGCGATCCGGAGAAGAGATCGTCGAACCGGATGTCGATGCGCGCAGCCGGCTCGTCGTCGAAGTAGACCCGCAGCCAGTCCGTCGCAGGATCGAACCCGGTGACCCAGATCCGGTACACCGTGCCCGGGCCCCGCTGGTCGAGCATGACCTTCTCGCCGCCGCGGACGTCGAGGAAGTTGTTCCGGTCGTCGTTGCCCCTGCTCGGGCCGTGGGTGTCGCGCTCGTAGCTGGACTGTCCACCCGCCATCGTGTGCAGCCGCAGGAACGGCAGCAGGTCGAGCCGGGCCATCGCGGCCAGGCCGTACGGGTGCCGGTCCCCGCTGTCAACCGGCTCCGGTGGGCGCGGACGCCCGACGGAGGGCCGGTCCCGGGGCGGCCCCGTCACCGGCCCGGTGCCCGGCCCGGGCTCAGGCGAACGGTGAGGATCTGGAAGGGACGCAGCGCCACCTCGAAACCCCTGCGATCGGACGCCACCAACCCGGTGACGGGGACCTCCCGCTCGAGCAGATCCGTCTGCATCACCCGCACGATCGGCACTGTGCACTCGACGCGGCCGGCCGCTCGCCCTCCGTACGCCTCGTAGATCCGCAGGACGACGTCACCGGAGCGGTCCTCGGCCAGCTTGACCGATTCCACGACGATGCCCGGGTTGTCCACCCGCACGATCGGCTCCACCTCACCGCTCCCGGCGACGCCACGTAGCGGCAGGTTCGCCGCGTAGCCCGCCTCCACCGCGTCGGCGATGTCGGCCCCGGGGACCAGGGTGTAGCGGAACGTGTGGCGGCCCTGGTCGGTCATCGGGTCGGGAAACCGGGGTGCCCGCAGCAGCGACAGCCGGACCCGGGTCGTCGTCGACGGCTCGGCGCCGGTCGTGCGTGACACGTCCTGGCCGTAGCTCGAGTCGTTGACCAGAGCGACCCCGTATCCGGCCTCGCCCACGTGCACCCAGCGGTGCACACAGGTCTCGAACTTCGCGGCGTCCCAGGAGGTGTTTCGGTGGGTGGGCCGGAACACGTGCCCGAACTGGGTCTCCGAGGCGTACCGGTCGGCGTGGACGTCGAGTTCGAAGCAGGCCTTGAGGAACTTCTCCGATTCGTGCCAGTCGACGGCGGTCTCGAACTCGACGCAGCGGCCGGCCACATCGTGCCCCCCGGTGGGCAGCGTGATGCACTGGCAGACCGTCGAGTCGCCGAACGAGCGGCTGATGCTCACCCCACGGTCGATGACCCGGATCCGGTCCACACCCACCACGTCGACGACGGTGCGCAGGTAGTGCTCGTCGACGTCCCAGGCATCGAACCGGTTCGGTGAATCCCGGTGCAGCTGGAGGCGGTTCGCGGATCCACCGCACCGCACGATCTCCCGTCCGCACGAGCCGTCGACGATCGACGTGACCAGGCCGCGGACGTCCACCCGGGCCCGGATCGTCCCGTTGTCCAGCACATATCCGTCGCCGTCGGCCCGTACCACGACCGCGCCGTCCCCCGCCGGGGTGGCCTGCCCGGCGCCGAGCGCCGCCACCCCGTCCCGCGGATACGGCGAGGCGTTGAAGGTGAGCTCGCCGTCTCCTGGACGGGTCAGCGCCGACTGGGCGGACTCGATGATCGATGCCAGCTCGGTCTCGATGCGCTCGTAGGCCTGCTCGGCCTCGCGATGGACCCACGCGATCGAGCTGCCGGCGAGGATGTCGTGGAACTGGTTGAGCAGCACGACCTTCCAGATCCGTTCCAGGACGTCGTAGGGGTACTCGACCCGGCCCGCGACGGCTGCGGTGGCGCACCACAGCTCGGCCTCCCGAAGCAGGTGCTCACTGCGCCTGTTGCCCTGCTTGGTGCGTGCCTGGCTGGTGTACGTACCGCGATGCATCTGGAGGTACATCTCCCCGCGCCAGACCGGGGCGTCCGGATACTCCGCCTGCGCGGCCTCGAAGAACCGCGTCGGCGAGGCGAGAGTGACCTTCGGGGAGCCCTCGAGATCGGCGGTGCGGGCAGCGGCGGCGAGCATCTCCCGGGTCGGCCCGCCCCCGCCGTCCCCCCAGCCGACGGGCACGAGCGACATCGATCCCCGGCCGTGCTCGGCGTAGTTGCGCGACGCGTGGACGAGCTCCGCGATCGACAGCTCGGAGTTGTAGGTGTCCACCGGCGGGAAATGGGTGAAGATCCGCGTGCCGTCGATGCCCTCCCACCAGAACGTGTGGTGCGGCATCCTGTCGACCTGGTTCCACGAGAGCTTCTGGGTGAACAACCACCGCGATCCCGCGAGCGCGACGAGCTGGGGCAACGCCGCGCTGAAGCCGAACGAGTCCGGCAGCCACACCACGTCGGGGTCGACGCCGAACTCCTCGATGAACAACCGCTTCCCGGTGATGAACTGCCGGGCCATGGCCTCACCGCCCGGCATGTTCGTGTCGGGCTCCACCCACATCCCGCCGACCGGCACGAACTGCCCGGCCTCGACACGTTTCCCGAGCTCGGCGTAGATGCTCGGGTAGTGGGCCTTCATCCACCGGTAATGCTGGGCCTGCGAGCAGGCGAACACGAACCCCGGGTCGGCCTCCATGAGGCGAAGGACACCGGAGAACGTCCGCGCCACCTTCCGGATGGTCTCCCGGACCGGCCACAGCCACGCCGAGTCGATGTGGGCGTGCCCGACCGCGACGATCCGGTGTGCCGACGGATGCGCGGGCCGGCCGAGTGCCACCGCCAGCTCGGCCCGCGCGTCCTGCGCCGTGCCGACGACGTCGTCGGGATCCAGCCTGTCCAGCATCCGCTCGAGGGCCCGGAGCAGATCATGACGACGTGGCTCGCGGACGTCGAGCTGCCGCATGAGGCCGTCCGCGACGGCGACGTCCTGGAGCAGCTCCCACACCGTCTGGTTCCACACCGCCAGCTCTGCCCGGCGCAGCGTGTACAGCGGGCCCGGCGGGGCCGTCGCCCTGTCGCCCATCCCGGTCGGGGTGAAGGTCCAGCCGCCGCTGATGTCGGGGTTGGCCGCCGCCTCGACCAGGAAGGTCACCGGCCGGCCGGGCAGCGCGTCGACGGAGACGTGGGGCGATCGCGGCTGCACCCCCTTGATCGGGACGCCGGCCGGGGTGACGGCGAGCCCCTCGGCCTGGAAACCCGGGACCCGTGCGTCGAAACCGAGGTCGACCACCGCCTCGACCCGCTGTCCGTCCCAGCAGGCCGGCACCGTGGCGTCGAACCGGAACCACGTGGTGCCCCACGGCTCGCCCCACCGGTCGCCCACCCGGGCCGGAACGAAGTCCCGGGCGATCGCTTCGGCGAACGCCACGGGTTCGCCCGGTACCTCCCAGGCGCCGACACGCAGTGGCTCCGTGGGTCCGTGAACGGCGGATGCCGGGCGGTCGCGGACGGTCCGGGCGATCCGGTCCTCGGTCACCACGCGGTCGTCGTGCACTCCGAACCCTCCCCGCGGTCGAGGTGCCTGGTCGGGTGGCGCCACCGGCCCCGGCTGCCCGCTCGCATCTCGCCGGCGCTCCCGCGCCGGATGCGGTGGTGCGAGCGGTACGCAGCCGCAGCGGATGCGCCCGCTCCAGTCAACCCGGCGTTGTCCCGGATGAGGAGCCGAATCGGCGTGTTCGTCCCGGAAACCCGAACCGGTCAGGGGAGCAGGAGCGCGACCGTCGGCACCGCGACCAGGGCCAGCGCGGCCACCCGGACCAGCAGCCGGACCGGAGCCGGCAGCGGCGGCGGCGGAGCGGAGATGCGCTCGATGCGAGCGCCGAGAGCGGCGGTGAACGAGCTCAATGCGGCCGCGGGTGCCGACCCGCCGACCGCTCGCAGCGCCCCCACGAGCTCCTCGGGAGTGGCGTGGGCCGAGGCCACGTCATCGGCCCGCATCTCGATCAGCGCCGCCACCGCGACCTGCGCGCAGACCATGCCCCGCACGAACGAGGCGGTGGCACCCCATGCTACGAACGGCAGCACCACCAGGTCGTGGCGTTCCCGCAGGTGGGCCTGCTCGTGGGCGAGTACCGCTCGGACCCCGTCGGGTTCGAGCACCTCGAGCACGCCCGCGGAGACGACCAACCGGGAGCTGCGACCCGGCAGGCAGTACGCGACGGGCACCGGGTGGTCGAGCACCCGGGCGCCGGGGGCCGCGGGCCACGGCGTCGCGAGCACGTCGAGCAGGTCGCGATGACGGCGGCGGGCGCGCACGGTGCGGGCAGCGGTGGCGAGCAGGACCGCGAACAGCCGGCCGCCGAGGACAAGGGTCGCGGCGAGCGCCGCGAGGTGTGTGACGCCCAGTTCCTCCGGGACCCGGCCGGCGGCGAGCTCCTCCCACAGCCGCGCGAGCGCACCCGGCAGCGACTCGCCGAGCGGCGCGACCCCGTAGACCACCCCGGCGCCGAGCAGCGACAGCCCACCGGCCAGGCCGATCGCCTGCCAGGACAGCAGCGCACCGACGGGATCGCGGGCGGGCCACCGGGCGGCCGCGAGCGCACGGCTGACCGGCTCCGCCAGAACGGCACCCAGCACGAGCAGACCCAGCGCGGTCAGCTCCATCGCGGCCACGTGTACCCCCTCGGGGAGGTCAGCCCAGCAGATCGCGCAGGGCGTCCCGCTCGTCCGGCGGGATGGACCCGAGGAACCGGGCCAGCACGGCCCCCCGGTCGGGGGCCCCGTTCAGCGCGTCGCGCATGAGCTCCGCGACGTGGTCCTCACGACTGGCCACCGGCCGGTAGTGGTGGGCTCGGCCGTCACGGGTGCGGGCGACCAGGTTCTTGCGCTCCAGCCGGCCCAGGACGGTGAGCACCGTGGTCGTGGCGAGTTCGCGGGTGGCGAGCGCATCCTGAACCTCGCGGGCGGTCAGCGCCCCCTCCGCCGCCCACAGCACGTCCATCACGGCGCGCTCCAACTCACCCAGGCTCGGCACGTCGACGATTCTACCCTGCGTAGAAGCGAGTTACTTTACCTGGACCTCGTCGCCGACTTGGAGGTAGTTGAACCACGCCTTCGCGTCCTCCATCACGAGTTTCACGCAGCCGGCCGAGTAGGTGTCCTGCCGGCCCTCGTGGAACGCGATGCCGCCGGGGGCGAAGAACACCGAGTACGGCATCGGCGTGAGGTACTCGCGGCTGGTGTACTGCTCAGCCTTCCACTGCACCGAGAACGTGCCCTTCGGGGTGGGGTCCTCGTTGTCGCCGGTCTGGATGCGCACCGGGCCGCGGACGATCGTGTCGCCGTCCAGCAGCCACGCCCAGCGGCCGACCACGTCGACGCAGGCGCGCGCGGTCGCAGTGCAGGGAGTGCCCCTGACCAGCCCGGACGGGTCGGTGCGGTGCGCCGACGGCGCCGGAGCGGCGGGGCCCGGATCGGCCGAGGCGGCGGCCGACCGGGACGACTCGGCGGGCTGCGCCGATGGCGCCGGGGCGGCGGCGGGCGCGCCGAACAGCGGAAGCGGGGGCTCTCCGTCGGCGTTCGCGGCGGACGGGAGGTCGAGCAGCGGCGGGACCGGCAGGGCGTCGGCGGCGGACAACGCGTCGGCGGCGGGCAGCCCGGGCAGCGTCGGGTCCGGCTCGGCGACACCGATGCCGACCAGCACCGATCCGCCCACCGCGGCCAGTCCCGCGACCACCGCGACGTGCGCCGCGAGCGGCCGGCGAGTCCCGCCCCGCCACCTGTGTGAGCCCATCCGCGTCCTCCCGCAGCCCGTCCTGAACTGATCAACGACGACGCAACCCTATGGTGACGGTCCGATCACGCCGCGTTCACCGCCGGACCGGTTGTGGGCGTGCTCACTGTCCCCCTCACGTACACCGCGCCGCAGGCGGTGCGGAGCGTGGCGGATCGGACGGTCGCCACGTCCCGGGCCACCGTCCGATCCTCCCCGCACGGGTGATCAGCGTCCGCTGAACCGCGGCGCGCGCTTCTCGGCCCGGGCCCGCTGGCCCTCCCGCAGGTCATCGCTGCTCCAGCAGCCCTCGAACGCGGCCAGCAGCGCCGGGTCGTCCTCGGCGAGCTCGGTGCGGTCCAGGGTCAGCTTGTTGTAGGCGAGGGTGAGCGGGGCCAGGGTGGCCAGCTCGGCCGCCAGCGCCAGCGCGTCGTCGCGCTCGCCGAGCCGGTCGACCAGGCCGCGGGCGTGCGCGAGCTCGGCGCCGAGCCGGTCACAGGCCAGCAGCAGTGACCGGGCGGTCCCACCGCCGCCGACCTGGGCCAGCCGGCGCACCGTCCACGGGTCGACGGCCAGCCCGATCCGGGCGGTCGGCACCCCGAACACGGCCCCCGGTGCGGCGATCCGCAGGTCGCACGCGATCGCGAGCTGGGTGCCGGCCCCGATCGCCGGGCCGTTGACGGCCGCGACGACGGGCAGCGGGGCGTCGTGGATCGCGTGCAGCGCGGCGTACAGCGCGTCGCGGAACCCGTCGGTGTAGACCTCGCCGAAGTCCGCGCCGGAGCAGAAGCTGGTGCCCGCCCCCGTGACGACGACCGCCCGGACCTCCTGCGCCCGCAGGTCGGCCATCGCGTCGACGAGCCCCCGGCAGTGCTCGACGTCGAGGGCGTTGCGCCGCTCCGGACGGTCCAGCTCGATGAGGCCCACGCCGTCCTTCGCCGAGACGTTGATCAATTCTGTTCCCCTTCACCGGGCCGCCGGCGGCGGCACGTGCGGGAGGCTACGAGCACGCGATCCCCGCACGACACACCGCCTCCGCGCCTGCCGGGGAACGCCACCGCAGCGGCGTGGCTCCCCGTCCGGCAGGGCACCCGGCACCGACTGCGGGCCTACGCTGGCCCGCAGTGCGCCGGGACGGAGGCGGCCATGACAGGCGCGAACACCGACGGGCTGCGCATGGGAACGCCCAAGGCCCGCTGGGTCCTGCTCACGACGGTGCTGGGCTCCAGCCTCGCGATGCTCGACGCGACCGTGGTGAACATCGCGCTGCCCCAGATCGGCGCGGACCTGGACGCCGGGTTCACCGGCCTGCAGTGGACCGTCAACGCCTACACCCTCACCCTGGCCTCGCTGATCCTGCTCGGCGGCTCGCTGGGCGACCGCTTCGGCCGCCGCCGGGTGTTCCTGATCGGTGTCATCTGGTTCGCGGCCGCGTCCCTGATCTGCGGGCTCGCCCCGAACATCGAGACGCTGGTCGCCGCCCGGGCGCTGCAGGGCGTCGGTGGCGCGCTGCTGACACCCGGCAGCCTGGCGATCATCTCGGCGGCCTTCCACGGGCCCCACCGCGCGGCAGCGGTCGGAGCATGGTCGGGGCTGGGCGGGATCGCCGGCGCGGTGGGACCGTTCGTCGGCGGCTGGCTCGTGGAGTGGAGCTGGCGGGCGGTGTTCCTGCTCAACCTCCCGCTGGCCGTCGTGGTGGTCGCGGTGGCGCTGCGGCACGTACCCGAGACCCGCGACCCGGACGCGGCGCCGGGCCTGGACCTCGCCGGGACCACACTGGCGGTACTCGGGCTGGGTGCGCTGTCCTGGTCGCTCACCGACCTGGGGGCCAGCGGCCCGACCCCGGGGGTGCTCACCGGGCTGGCCGTGGGCATCGGCGCGCTGACCGCGTTCGTGTTCGTGGAGCGCCGCTCACCGCATCCGCTGGTGCCCACGGAGCTGTTCCGCAACCCGCTGTTCACCGCGGCGAACGCGGCCACGCTGCTGATCTACGCCGCGCTGTCCATGGTGTTCGTGCTGCTGGTGCTGCAACTGCAGACCGTGGCCGGGTTCAGCCCGCTGGCGGCGGGTACCGCCCTGCTGCCGGTCACCGCGCTCATGCTGCTGTTCTCGGCGCGGGCCGGGGCCCTGGCGCAACGGATCGGTCCCCGCCTGCCGTTGACGATCGGCCCGTTGATCAGCGCCTGCGGCCTGCTGCTGATGCGGCGGATCGGCCCGGGGGCGAGCTGGTGGCTGGACGTGCTGCCCGCGGTCGTCGTGTTCGGCGCCGGGCTGACGCTGACCGTCGCCCCGCTCACAGCAACCGTGCTCGACGCCGCACCCGACCGGTACGCCGGGGCCGCGTCCGGGGTGAACAACGCGATCGCCCGGGCGGGCGGGCTGCTGTCCGTCGCCCTCATCCCGGGGCTGGCCGGCATCGACAACGCCGACTACGCCGACCCGGCCGCGTTCGAAGCCGGGTTCGACACCGCGATGGCCATCGGTGCCGGGCTGCTGGCGGCGGGGTCCGCGCTGGCCTTCACGATGGTCCGCGGGCCACGTGCGGCCGACGGCGCCCGGCCTCCCGGCGGCGGGCGGGTGCCGATCGAACGGTGCACCCACTGCGGCGTCACCGGACCGCAGATGCATCCCGCCGACCGGGCCTGAACCCGGCCGGCGGCGCGGCGTCAGCGAATGCCCGGTGCGAGCTCGGCGCCGGTTCGACGCCGGTTCGACGCCGGTTCCAGCGCCGGTTCCAGCGCCGGTTTCAGGTCAGCCCGAGTGCTCCCGCCAGTTCACGCAGGGCCGGCAGCGGGTCCGCGTCGGTCTCGGTGAGGATCTGCGCGCACACATGGTCGGCGCCGGCGTCGATGTGCTCGACGATCCGGGCGGCAACGGTCGCGGCGTCCCCGTGCGCCACCAGCGCGTCGATCACGGCGTCGCTCGCGGAGTCCAGGTCGGCCTCGGTGAACCCGAGCCGCAGCAGGTTGCGCCGGTAGTTCACCAGGTGCAGGTACGGGTTCTCCACGACCGGGCGGGCAATCGCGCGCGCGTACCCGGGATCGGTGCTCAGCACGACCTTCTGCTCGGGGGCGAGCAACGGGCCCTCGCCGAGGATCTCGCGGGCCTCCCGGGTGTGCTGAGGGGTGGTCAGGTAGGGGTGCGCACCCGCCGTCCGCTCCGCGGCGAGCCGCAGCATCCGCGGGCCCAGCGCGGCGAGCACCCGGCCCTCGACGGGCACCCCGTGGGCGTCGAGCTCGTCGAGGTAGTCGACGACCGTCTCGTACGGGCGGCGGTAGCGCTCCCCCGAGGCCTCCGGGTGCCCGATCCCGATGCCGAGCAGGAACCGGTCGGGGTAGGCGCCCGCGACGCGCTTGTAGGACTCGGCGGCCTCGGCGGCGGGCACCTGCCAGATGTTGATGATGCCGGTGGCGAGCGCGAGCCGGCCGGTGGCCTCCAGCAGGTCCTCGGCCAGCCGCAGGTCGCCGGGGGGCGAGCCACCGATCCAGATCGTGCCGTAGCCCAACCGCTCCACCTGCACCGCGAGCTCGGGGCCGAGCCCGCTCGCATGCCGCCAGATCCCGAACCGTCCGACGTCGACCGCCATCTCGATCTCCCTCCGTGCACCGGGGCGGCCCGGTGCCGCCCGTCCGCGGCAACCCGCCCGGGTCTGGGTCGTTCCGCGCGCGGTGTCGGGGTACCCGCTTAGGCTCGGCCCGTGAGACGGGACTTGAGCAGCCGGGCCGCCCCGCTGCGGATGCGGCCACGGGTGCTCGTCGCGCCCGACCCGGGGATGGCGCGGGCGGTGCCGGCCGGGACCGAGGCGGTGGTCGTCGGCGCGGGGGTCGCCGGGGTGAGCGCGGCGACCGTACTGGCCGAGCGGGGGGCGGCGGTGACTCTGCTCGAGGCGGCCCCCACCCTCGGCGGCCGGCTCGGGGCGTGGCCGCACACGCTGCCCGACGGCACCGAGCAGGTCGTCGGGCACGGGTTCCACGCGTTCTTCCGGCACTACTACACCTGGCGCGCCGTCCTGCGCCGGATCGATCCGGAGCTGTCGTTCCTGCGCCCGGTCGGCGGCTATCCGGTGATCTCGCGGAACTGGCCGGCCGAGGACCTGACCGGGCTACCGGCGGCGCCGCCGCTCAACCTGGTCGCACTGTTCGCCCGCTCCCCCAGCCTCGGCCTGCGCGACCTGGCCGGCGCCGACGCCTCGCTGGGCACCGAGCTGCTGAGCTACGACCGGGAGCGCACCACCGCGGCGTTCGACGCGATGACCGCCGGGGAGTTCCTGGCCGGGCTGGGCCTGTCCGACCGGGCGCAGGCCATGCTGTTCGAGGCCTTCGCCCGGTCGTTCTTCTGCAACCCCGACCGGCTCTCCGCCGGTGAGCTCGTCGCGATGTTCCACTACTACTTCCTCGGCAACCCGGAGGGCATCGGTTTCGACGCCCCGGGCACCGACTACCTGACCGGGATCTGGGACCCGTTCACCCGGTACCTGCGCAGGCACGGCGCCACGGTCCGCACCGGGACGGCGTGCGAGTCGCTCGTCCCCGCCGACGGGCACGGCTGGCGGCTCGCCCTGTCCGACGGCAGCGAGCTGCGCACCCGGCACGTCGTGCTGGCGCTCGACCCGGGCGCGCTGCAGCGGCTGTTCGCGGCCTCCCCCGACGCCGCCGCGGCCGCGCCCCGGCTGGCCGCGCAGAGCCGGGCCCTGCAGGTGGCCCCGCCGTTCGCGGTCACCCGGCTGTGGCTGGGCACCGACGTCGGGGCCGAGCGGCCGACGTTCAGCGCCGTCAGCCGGGAGCCCACGCTCGACTCGATCACGATCTACTCGCGGCTCGAGCGGCCCTCGGCGCAGTGGGCGGCGCGCACCGGCGGGTCGATCGTGGAGCTGCACTCCTACTCCTGCGACGCCCCCGACGCCGGCACGGCCACCGCCCGGATGCGCGCCGAGCTGGCCGCGCTCTGGCCGGAGACCACCCGGGCACCCGTGGTGCACCTGCAGCAGCGCCTCGAGGCCACCGCCCCGGCGTTCCCGCCGGGCGGCGCCGGCCGGCGGCCCGGCGTGCGCACCGACGCCCGCGGGGTGCGGGTGGCGGGTGACTTCGTCGAGCTGCCTTACCTGTGCGGGCTGATGGAACGCGCGGCGATGTCCGGCGTGCTCGCCGCGAACGACGTACTGGCCGAGGTCGGCGCCGGCCCGGAGGAGATCCGCGGGGTGCCGCAGCGGGGCCTGCTGGCCGGCCTGCCGCCGGGGGCGCTCGACGGGTTGGGCCGCCGGCGGAAGGTGGCTGCGGCCCGGCGGTGAGGATCGCGCTGGAATCCGGGCCCGGGCCCGTCCCGGTCGGCTCGCGTCACCCCGATGGCGCCGATCGCCCGGACAGCCCGGACTGCCCGGCCGGGCCGCTGGCAACGGCTGGCCGAGGACGGCACCCCGTTGGCTGCGGCGCAACCGGTTCCCGACCTCGCCGCGGCCGTGCGCACGGCCCAGGACGACGCCCGGCGTGGCGGCGAGGCGGTCCGCTGGGTGTGGCGCTCGGCGCGGACCTACCGTCGGCTGCTGCGCGCGGGCGCGGACGTCGCACGCTGCCACGACGTCGAGCTGGTCGAGGGATTGCTCGTCGGCGCCGAGGGGCGTTTCGGTGAGCCGCACGGGATCGCGGCCGCGGCGGCCCGGCTGGCGGGCCGACCACCCGGGCCCGACCCGGCCCTGGAGGACGACGACGGAGCCCCGCCCGCACTGTTCGCCGCACCGCCCGCCGACCCGGACCCCGATCCGCTGGCCACGCTCGTCGCGGTGCACGCCGGCCAGCAGCGGCGCCTCGACACATTCGGTCCGGGACTGCGGCTGCTCGCCGCCGCCGAGTCGGCCGGGGCGCTCGTCGCCGAGGAGATGACCGCACACGGGTTGCCGTGGCGGGCCGACGTGCACGACCGCCTGCTCACCGAGCTGCTCGGTCCCCGCCCGCTGCCCGGTGGCTGCCCGGCGCGGCTCGCCGCGCTCGCCGAGGAGATCGGCGTGGCGTTCGGACGCCCGGTCAATCCCGATTCCCCGGCCGAGCTACTGCGCGCGTTCGCCCGTGCCGGGCACGAGCTGGAGACCACCCGGGCGTGGGTCCTGCGCACGATCGACCATCCGGCTGTCGGGCCACTGCTCGCCTACAAGGAACTGGCCCGGCTGCACTCCGCGCACGGCTGGTCGTGGCTGCGGACCTGGGTCCGCGACGGCCGCTTCCGCCCGGACTATGTGGTCGGCGGGGTCGTGTCGGGCCGCTGGGCCACCCGGGGCGGTGGGGCCCTGCAGATCCCGCGGGCGGTCCGGGCGGCGGTGCGCGCCGACCCGGGCTGGCGGCTGGTCATGGCCGACGCCGCGCAGCTCGAACCCCGCATCCCGGCCGCGCTGGCGGGCGACACGAGGTTGGCCCGCGCCGGCAACACCGGTGACGGCGACCTCTACGCCGCGCTGGCCGCCGACCTGTTCGGCGGTGACCGGGCCCGGGCCAAGCTCGCGCTGCTCTCCGCGATGTACGGGCAGACCTCGGGTGGCGCCGGGTGTTGCTGGCGACGCTGCGCCGGCGGTTCCTCGCGGCGGTCGGCTACGTGGAGGACGCGGCCCGCGCGGGTGAGGAGGGCCGGCTCGTCCGCTCGCACCTCGGCCGGACCTGCCCGCCCGCCCGGCCCGGGCACGAGCAGCCCGCCGCAGCCCGCGCCCGCGGCCGGTTCACCCGCAACTTCGTCGTGCAGGCCACCGCCGCGGAGTGGGCGCTGGTGCTGCTGGCCGAGCTGCGCTACGCGCTGCGGACCGCCGGGAGCCCCGCCCAGCTGGTGTTCTTCCAGCACGATGAGGTGCTGCTGCACTGCCCGGCCGAGGTCGCCGGTGACACGGCCGCCGCGGTGCAGGAGGCGGCGGACACGGCCGGGCGCCGGCTGTTCGGTGCGTCCCCGGTGCGGTTCCCGATGCAGGTCCGCGTCGTCGACGGCTACGACGAGAAGCAGTGAGCCCGCTGCTCACCCGGGGGCCTCACAGCCCCGGGATCGGCACCGTCTCGTCGGCCAGCTTGCCGGGACTGCGTTATGGCTCCACGACGCGGTCCGGGTCCCGCGCCCGACCGCGGATGTCGGCCTGCAGGGAGCCGCCGGCGAAGGCCGGTGACTCCAGGGACCTCTTGACCGCTTCGGCGTTCCCGCTGCCGCAGGCGTCGGTGACCACGACGGGCAGATGGCCGAGGTCGATGGCATGCCGGACGGTCGGTTCGATGCCCACCTCGAGCCCGGTGCCGGCGATGAGGAACGTCCGGATGCCACAGTCGCTCAGGGCGATGTCGAGATACGTCCCGGCGAAGGCCGACATGGTGATCTTGTCCAGGACGGCTTCGCTGTCGCGGGGCGCGAGCTCGGCCAAGACCTGGGCGGCTGGGCCGTGTCGCGGCGGGCGTCGAACAGGGTCTCCAGCCGCGGTGGGCGGTAAGGCCGCTCCGGACGCCCGGCCTCGGTCAGCGGGAGGTCGTCGACGTAGCGTTGCGGCCGTGATGGCCGTCACCAGCATCGTCGTGCCGTGCAGCTGAGGCAGACCCCCGGCGCAGCGTGGCGGGCGGGACCGTGCGGGCGCCCAGCCATGCGGTGTCGATCGAGGCGGGCGGCACCGGCAGGGCCGCCAGCCGGGCCGCCATGGCGGCCACCGGGTCGGCCGGTGCGGCCGGGCAGCCGATGAGGAACGCCCACTCGTGCTCGTCGCTGCCCGCGTACACCACGCCGCCCGGCCCGAACACGTCGTCAAAGCGCCGCCAGGCCGCCCGCAGCGTCGCGTCCCGCCACAGCGCCGGGCTGCCGGCCTGACACACGACGACCCCGCCGTCGGTGAGCCGCTGCGCGCAGCGGGCCAGGAAGTCCGCCGCGTAGAGCCGGTTGAGCTGGGCCTCCGGCTCGTCGGGCCGCTCGTCGGGCAGGTCGAGGACGATCACGTCCCAGCGGTCGGGGGTGTGCTCGACGAACGCCCGGCCGTCCTCGTAGTGCACGCGCACCGGCCCCTCGTGCCGCTCGGCGGCCGCCAGCTGATCCGGTGTGTAGCCGTAGGGCAGGTACTCGGCGCAGGCCCGCACGCAGTCCGCGTCGATGTCGACGTGGTCCACCTGCGCGGCGCCCGCGGCGACGGCCAGGTCGCTGACCACGCCCTCGCTCGAACCGATCACGAGCACCCGCTCGCAGCGCGCGGCCAGCAGCGCGGCGGGGACGAACAGCGCCTCGTGGTAGACCAGCTGGGTCGCCTCGGCGCTCTGCCGCTCGTCGTCGCAGAACAGGGTGACGCCGTGCGCGGTGTCCGCGATGAGCACCCGCTGGTACGGGGTGGTGGCCCGGTGGTGCACGGCGCCGAGCGTCCAGCGCCGGGTGAGCCCCGGGCTGATCGGCTCGGTCACGGTGGCGGGCGGCCCGCCCCGTTCGATCACGTCCAGCCGGCGCACCGACGCCCCCAGCGCGGCCGCGAACAACCGGACCGCGAGCTCCGGGTCCGCGGCGTCCCCGCAGGTGAAGACGTCGACGTGGGCGGTGGCGTGCTCGGGCCAGGTGTGCACCGACGCGTGCGACTCGGCGAGCAGGGCGACGACCGTCGCGCCCTGCGGGGCGAACGCCTCGGCGACGATCTGCCGGACCTGCGCCCCGGCCCCGACCAGCGCGTCGTGCAGGGCGCCGCGCAGTGCCGCGGTGTCGTCGAGCACGGCGGCGTCGGCGACCGCGAGCTCGGCGAGCACGTGCCGGCCGACGGGCTGCGGGGCGAACGGTGCGGGCGGTACGAGAGTCGGGTCCGGCACGCTCGCGACCGTACCGTCGTGAGCGGTGAGTGCTGCTGGAACACCACCACTCACAAGGCCGTCAGGCCAGGTACACCGGCAGCGGCCCGAACCCGTTGAATCCGACGGAGGCGTAGCTGGCGGTGTAGGCCCCGGCGTGCAGCACGTCGACGGTGTCGCCGGCGCGCAGCGCGAGCGGCAGCGCGTAGGGCGTGCGCCGGTAGAGCACGTCGTCGCCGTCGCAGGTCGGGCCGGCCAGCACCACGGCCCCGACCGGCCCCGACCGGCCCGGCACCCGCAGCGGGTAGCCGATGGCCTCGTTCTCGGTCTCGGCGAGGCCCTGGTAGCGGCCGGCGTCGAGGTACACCCAGCGGCGGTGGTCCACGCCCGGCCGGTACGACACCCGCAGCACCCGGGTCCGCAGCACCCCGGCCTCGGCCACGAGGACGCGACCCGGCTCGACCGTCAGCGCCACCTCGTCGACGACCCCGGCGCGCACCGCCCCGTCCGCCGCCTCCCGCACCGCGGCCCCGAACGCGGCGGGGGGCAGCACCGGGGACCGGTAGCGCACCGGCAGCCCGCCCCCGACGTCCAGCACGGGCCGGCGTACCCCGGCCGCCCCCGCGACCTGCAGTGCCAGCCGCACCGCGTCCCGGAAGGTGGCGGGCCGGGTCTGCTGCGAGCCGACGTGGAAGGTCACACCCTCGACGTGCAGGCCCGCGGCCCGCACCGCGCGCAGCAGTTCGACCGCCTCCTTCGGCGCGGCACCGAACTTGCCGTGCAGCGGGGTGGCCGACCCGTCGTCGTCCACGAGCACCCGGACCAGCACCGAAGCGTCGGGCGCATGCACCGCCAGGTCCGCCAGGTCCTCACGGCTGTCGGTCACGAACCGGCGCACCCCGGCCGCGTGGGCGGCGGCGAGGTCGGCCGGGGAGCGGACCGGGTTGCCGAAGCACAGCGCGGCCGGGTCGGCGCCCGCGGCGAGGCACAGCCGCATCTCCGGCACGCTCGCCACGTCGAACCCGCTGCCGAGGGCGGCGAGCCGCTCCAGGACGGCGGGCTCGGGGCACGCCTTCACCGCGTAGAGCACGCCGGCCCCGGGAAACGCGCAGGTCAGCTCGGCGTAGCGCGCCGCCACGACGGCCGGGTCCAGGACCAGGAACGGGGTCGGGCGGCCCTCGTCGGCCAGGAACGCGGCGAGCGCGCCGGACGCGAGCGGCGGTGGGGCCGGGTCGATCACACCGCCCAGTGTCGTCCAGCGTCCCGGTCACCGGATCGGGCCCCGGCGCAAGCGCCCGTTCCCCGCAGCGGAACGGTGACCTTCCGCGTGAGGACGATCACTCCTAGCGTCCGGGAACCATGCAGCGCAGCACCGACCGGATCCTCAGCACCCACGTCGGCAGCCTGGCCCGGCCGCACGAACTGCTCCTCACGATGCGCGAGAAGGAGCACGGGCGGGCCTACGACGCCGAGGGATTCGCCAGGCAGATCACGACCGCGGTCGCCGACGTGGTGCGCGAGCAAATCGAGGCCGGACTGGACATCGTCACCGACGGCGAGATGAGCAAGGTCAGCTTCCTGACCTACGTCAAGGACCGGCTCGCCGGGTTCGACGGGCGCGCGGGCGAGAAGTTGATGCCGCCGTCCTGGCAGGTGGAGATCGACCGGTTCCCCGACTACTACGAGGGCTACCTCGGCAAGTACAAGGAGACCGTCTCGCCGATGACGACGATGGTCTGCACCGGCCCGGTGTCCTACGCGGGGCACGAGCAGCTGCAGACCGACATCGCGAACCTGCGCGCCGCGCTGCACGGGCACGAGGTCACCGAGGCGTTCCTGCCCTCGACCAGCCCCAGCGGCTTCGGCCGCAACGAGTACTACTCGAGCTACGGGGAGTACCTGTCCGCCGTCGCCGAGGCGCTGCGCGAGGAGTACCTGGCGATCATCGACGCCGGCTTCCTGCTGCAGGTCGACGACCCGTGGCTGATCGAGTACCTGAGCGAGAACCCGGCCACCACCCCCGAGCAGCGCCGCCGCGACGCCGAGCAGCACATCGAGATCCTCAACCACGCGCTGCGCGGCATCCCGGCCGAGAAGATCCGGTTGCACACCTGCTACGGGCTCAACCACGGCCCGCGCATCCACGACCTGCCCTTCGGCGAGATCGCGCCGCTCATGCTCAAGATCAACGCAGGGGCGTACTCGTTCGAGGTGGCCAACCCCCGCCACCAGCACGAGTGGCGGGTCTGGGAGGACCTCGCGCTGCCCGAGGGCAAGATCCTCGTCCCCGGTCTGCTCGGGCACGCCAGCAACTACGTCGAGCACCCGGAACTGATCGCCGACCAGATCGTCACCTACGCGGGCCTGGTGGGTGCGGAGAACGTCATCGCCGGCGCCGACTGCGGGTTCTCCTCCCGCGCGTCGTTCCACCCCGAGGTGCACCCGACCGTGGTGTGGGAGAAGTTCCGCGCGCTGTCCGAGGGTGCCCGGATCGCGACGGAGCGTCTTCGTTACTCATGAGTACGGGCGCGATAGCGTCCCACTCATGAAGGAACAGCGGCGCGCCCGCGCCATCGCCATGACCCCCGACGAGGTCGACGCCTTCCTCGCCGAGCAGCGCACCTGCCGGGTCGCGACCAACGGGACGAACGGGCCGCACGCGACGCCGCTCTGGTACGCGTGGGACGGCTCGGCGTTGTGGCTGACCTCGCTGTCGCGCAGCCAGCGCTGGACCGACCTGCAGCGTGACCCGCGGATCGCGGTCGTCGTCGACGCCGGTGAGCAGTACGCCGAGCTGCGCGGCGTGGAGCTGCGCGGCAGCGTCGAGGTCGTCGGCGAGGTGCCGCGCACCGGCGAACCGAACGACGAGCTGGCGGGGCCCGAGCAGCTGTTCGCCGACCGGTACACCGGTGGGCACGTGTTCCACGACGGCAAGCACGCGTGGCTGCGGCTGCGCCCGGAGAAGATCACCAGCTGGGACTTCCGCAAGGTCGCCGCCACGCACGGCTCCTGACCCGCCGCAGCGCCTTCCGCGTACCGCCCCGAACCTGACGAACGGCACTTTCGTTCAAACCTATTGAACGAAAGTGCCGTTCGTGGCGACAGCGGAGCGGGGCTGCGGGTTAGGGGGTGCCGGTCACCAGGGGCCACAGGACGTCGGCGCCGGCGGCGAGCACGCGGGCGCCGATCTCGTCGTTCCACTGCGCGTCGCTGCCGTCCTCGTCACGCCAGGCCCAGAGCCGGGTGGTGACCAGGCGCAGGTCGTGTTCGCGGGTGAAGCCGATCGCGCCGTGCACCTGGTGCGCGATCCGGGCCACCTGGCCGGCGGCCTCGCCGGCGCGCGCCTTGGCGGCGGCGACGGCGACGGCAGTCGAGTCGGCGCCGAACCCGTCGACCGCGGCGGTCCGGGCTGCGGCTTCGGTCGCCGCGGCGGCCGCGGCCACCTCGGCCGCGGCGAGGGCCAGCTGCTGCTGGATGGCCTGGAACCGGCCGATCGGCCGCCCGAACTGGACGCGCTCCCCGGCGTAGCGCACGGACTCCGCGAGCGCCCCGCGGGCCGCCCCGGCCAGCAGCAATGCCCGGCCGAGGGCGGCGCGGAGCCGGAACTCGGCGGCGGCCCCGGCCGGGGCGGTGCCGACCGCGCCGGCGCCGACGTCGACCGTGACGGTGTCGCGCGGCTCCTCCGCGAGGTTGACGCCCTCGGTGATCGTCACCGCCGCCCGGTCCAGCACGACCACCTGGTCGCCGCTGAGCACCACGATCGCGGTCGTGGACCGCGCCCACGGCACCCGGGCCAGCGTGCCCGTGAGCCGGGCACCGGCAGCGCCGTTGCCGGAGGGCGTGATCGTCAGGTCGGCCGCGACCGCGGTCAGCGGCCCGGACGGCACGTCCAGGCCCGCGGCGTGGGCCAGCCAGCCCGCGAGCAGGTCGGTCTCGACGAGCGGGGCCCGCGCGGCGTAGGCGCCGGCCATGGAGAGCACGGCCGCGGCGTCGGTGAGCGTTCCCCCGCTGCCCCCGGCCGTCTCGGGCAGCGTGAGCCGGGCGAGCCCGGTCTCCTCGAGGGTCTTCCACAGATCGGCGTCGAAGCCGGTCTCGTCCGCGGAGCGGGCGTCGGCGAAGATCGACTCCGCGAGCTCGAGCAGTTCGGCGTTGTCGCTCATCGCAGCCCCATTCCCCGTGCCACGATCCCGCGCAGCACCTCGTTCGTCCCACCGCGCAGGGTGAACCCGGGCGCGTGCAGCACCGCGTCGGCGAGCAGCCGCGCGTAGCCGTGCTCGGCCTGCGGGTCGGGCGGGATCGCGACCAGCATCCGGGCCGCGTCGATGATCTCGTTCTCGAACCGGGTGCCGAGGTCCTTGACCACGGCCGCGGCCAGCTCCGGGGCGTGCCCGGACTCCAGCGACCCGGCCACCGCGAGCGACATCCGCCGCAGCGTCCACAGCCGCGAGACCAGCCCGCCGAGGTCGCGGCGGCGCCCGGCGTCCAGATCCGTCCCGGCGATCTGGGCGACGAGTGCCTGCAGCAGCGGGAACGTGGACAGGAACCGCTCCGGCCCGCTGCGCTCGAAGGCGAGCTCGCTGGTGACCTGGTGCCAGCCGGCGCCGATCTCGCCGAGGACCATCGAGTCCGGGATGAAGACCTTGTCGAACACCACCTCGTTGAAGTGGTGCGCGCCGGTCAGCAGCGGGATCGGCCGGATCTGCACGCCGGGCGCGTCGAGCTCGACGATGAACTGGCTGAGCCCGGCGTGGCGGTTCTTCTCGTCGCGGGGGGCGCTGCGGGCCAGGGCGAAGAACGCGTGCGCGTGGTGCGCGCCGGAGGTCCAGACCTTGGTCCCGGTCAGCTCCCAGCCGCCGTCGACGCGCTCGGCGCGGGTCCGCACCGAGGCGAGGTCGGAGCCGGAGTCGGGCTCGCTCATCCCGATGCCGAAGTACACCTCGCCGGCCGCGATGCCGGGCAGGAACTTCTGCCGCTGCTCCTCGGTGCCGAAGCGCATCAGCGAGGGCCCGATCTGCCGGTCGGCGACCCAGTGCGCGGCCACCGGCGCGCCCGCCGCGAGCAGTTCCTCGGTCACCACGTAACGGTCCAGCGGGGACGCGCCATGGCCGCCGTACTCGGTCGGGATCGTCATGCCCAGCCAGCCGCGTCGCGCGAGCTCCTTCGAGAACCGCTCGTCCCAGCCGGACAGCCAGACGTCGGCCCGCGGATGCCAGCGTCCCGCGGCGCGCTCCTCGGCGAGGAAGGCACGGACGTCGGCCCGCAGGGCGGCGGCCCGGTCCGGGAGCTCGACGGGGGGAGGTACCAGGGTGGGCAGCCTGGTCAGGGTTTCCGTCACGGCCCCCATCCTGCACAACCGTCCGGCGATCGACAGCCCCATCCTGGGACACACGCCATGTGTCACCCCGCTCAGCGGTGGGAACACCCACATCATGACCAACCCCGATCGCGAGCAGGCCGTGCTCGATGCGGTCCACAAGGATCTGTTCATCGGTGGCGCCTGGCGCCCGGCGGAGTCGGGCAAGACCTTCCCGGTGGAGGACCCCGCCACCGGCAAGACGCTCTGCGAGGTCGCAGACGCCGGCGTCGACGACGGCCTGGCCGCGCTGGCCGCCGCGGACGCCGTGCAGCCCTCGTTCGCGGCCATGGCGCCGCGCGAGCGCGGGGAGATCCTGCGCCGGTCCTTCGAGATGATCATGGGCCGGATCGACGACCTCGCGCTGCTGATGACCCTCGAGATGGGCAAGCCGATCGCGGAGTCCAAGGCCGAGATCACCTACGCGGCCGAGTTCTTCCGCTGGTTCGCCGAGGAGGGGGTGCGGATCGACGGCGACTACGCCACCGCCCCGAACGGCGCCAGCCGATTCATGGTGATGCGCCAGCCCGTCGGGGTGAGCGCGTTCATCACACCCTGGAACTTCCCGCTGGCCATGGGGACCCGCAAGATCGGTCCGGCGGTCGCGGCCGGCTGCGCGAGCGTGATCAAGCCGGCCTCGGAGACCCCGCTGTCGATGCTGGCCCTGGGGCAGATCCTCACGGAGGCCGGGCTGCCCGACGGGGCGCTCAACATCATCACCACCACCGATTCCGGTGGCGTCATGGAGCCCGTGATCCGGGACGGGCGGACCCGCAAGCTGTCCTTCACCGGTTCGACACCGGTCGGCAAGATCCTGCTGGGGCAGGCCTCCGAGAACGTGCTGCGGACCTCGATGGAACTCGGCGGCAACGCCGCATTCATCGTTTTCGACGACGCCGACCTCGACGCCGCCCTCGACGGCGCGATGATCGCGAAGATGCGCAACATGGGCGAGGCGTGCACCGCGGCGAACCGGTTCCTGGTGCACAGCTCCGTCGCCGGCGAGTTCGCCGAGCGGCTGGCCGAACGGATGAGTGCGCTCAAGGTCGGCCGGGGCACCGAGGACGGCGTCCAGGTCGGTCCGCTGATCAATGCCAAGGGCCGGGACAAGGTCGCCGAGCTCGTCGCCGACGCGGTCGAGCGCGGGGCGAAGGTGCTGGCCGGTGGCAAGGCGCTGGACGGCCCGGGCTACTTCTACCAGCCGACCGTCCTCGTCGACGTCCCGCGCGACGCCCGGCTGCAGCGCGAGGAGATCTTCGGGCCGGTGGCACCGATCATTACGTTCGAGACCGAGGACGATGCCCTGGCCATGGCCAACGGCACCGAGTTCGGCCTGGTCAACTACCAGTACACCGAGAACACCCACCGCGCGCTGCGGGTCTGCGAGCGGCTGGAGAGCGGCATGGTCGGGCTGAACACCGGCCTGGTGTCCAACCCGGCGGCCCCGTTCGGCGGGGTCAAGCAGTCCGGCCTGGGCCGCGAAGGCGGCAAGGTCGGCATCGAGGAGTTCTTGGAGATCAAGTACGTGGCCATCGGCCTGGACGCCTGATCCTCCGAGCCGGGGCACGGATCTCCCCGTGGCCCCGGCTCATCGGGGCGCGGCAGGAGGCGCCACGGGTGCGGGGCCGACGGCGGCACCGAGGTCCACGGTGCGGCGCAGCCGGCGGCCTCCGGTCGCGGCCAGCACGATGCCGAACAGCACGGCCCCGACCAGGACGATCATCGTCCCCGACGGGACGTCGAGGTGGTAGCTGAGCGTCATGCCCACGAAGCCACCGCCCGCCCCGATCGCGGTGGCCAGCCACAGCATGCGCGAGAACCGGTGGCTCAGCATGCGGGCCACGACCGGGGGGATGACCAGCGTCGCGGCCACCAGCGTCACGCCGATCACGGTCAGCGTGGCCAGGATCGACAGCGACAGCACAAGCATCAGCAGGGCGTCGGTGCGGGCCACCCGCACCCCGCTCACATCGGCCACCTCCGGGTCGAAGGTGGCGAAGAGCAGTTCCCGGTAGCGCGCCAGCACGACCGCGACCGTGAACACGCCGATGGCCACCAGGGCCCACACGTCCGCGGTCGAGACACCGATGATGCTGCCGAACAGCGCGGCGTCGAAGCTCGGCCCCTTGTTGCCGAACACGGTCAGCAACGCGACCCCGAGCGCGAAGGATGCGGTGGTGATCACCCCGATCGCGGCGTCCGCCCCGATCCGCCGGTTGCGGGAGACCCGGTTGATCGCCAATGCCGAGGCCAGGCCCCAGATCCCGGCACCCAGGTAGTAGTTCAGCCCGATCAGGGAGCTGGCCGCGAACCCGCCGAATATCGCGTGCGAGAGCCCGTGGCCGATGTAGCTCATCCCGCGCAACGTGATGTAGACGCCGACCAGCCCGCACAGGCCGCCGGCGAGCGTGGCGACCACGAGCCCCTTGACGAAGAAGGCGTAGCGGAACGGGTCGAGCAGGATGTCGATCACGCGCTCGCCCGCCCCCGGACCTGACCGTCGAGCACGACCGGCATGCCGAGGTGCTCCATGACCTCCATCGGCGCCCCGTACGTGCGCTCCAGCACCGCCCCGCGAATCACCTCGGCCGGGGTGCCCTCGGCGATCACGGTCCGGTTCAGCGCCACCAGCCTGGGCAGGTGCGCGGCGACGCCGTTGAGGTCGTGGGTGGTCAGCAGGATCGCGACGCCGGCCGCGTTGAGCTCCCCGAGCAAGTGCAGCATGTCGTGGCGGCTCATCACGTCGACCCCGGAGGTCGGTTCGTCCATCAGCAGCAGCTGCGGGCGCCGGATCAGCGCGCGGGCGATGAACATCCGCTGCTGCTGGCCTCCGGACAGCTCCCGGATGTGGCGCTGCGCCAGGTCACCGATGCCCAGCCGCTCCAGCACCGCGGCGACCTCGGCCCGCTCCCGGGCCGACGCCCACGGCCGCCACGGGCGGCTGCGTGCCATCAGCACGCACTCCGCCACCGTGACCGGGAAGTTCCAGTTCACCGTCTCCAGCTGCGGCACGTAGCCCACCGCGGTTCCTGCGGCCCGGGTGACCGTGCCGGTCTGCGGGCGGATGGTGCCGAGCAGGACCCGCAACAGCGTCGTCTTGCCGGAACCGGAGGGACCGACCACGCCGACGAAGTCGTCGGTCCGCAGGGCCAGCGTCAGGTCGTCGAGCACCGGCCAGGCGTCGTAGCGGAAGCTCGCGCCCTCGACCCGGATCAGCTCGGCCACTCCGGACGCGGTCACTGCGGGTAGGTCGCGGTGTCCGGGACGGCCGGGGCGACGTCCACGGCCTCGAGTTGCGGAGCCCGGCCACCCAGCCCCTTGATCATCGTCACGTAGTTGTAGCGCATCAGGCCCGCCCAGGAGTGCTCCGGCGTGCCCGGCTCCCCCGGGAGGTCGTCGTCGCGCAAGGTGTCCTCGTAGCGGGCGCCGGTGGCCCGGCCGATCTCCTCCAGGACGGCCGACGGGAACACCTCGGAACCGAAGATCACCGGGACCTGCTCGGCCCGGACCTGATCGATGAGCCGGGCCACCTCCTGCGGGGTGGGCTCGGAGAAGTTCTCCGGCTGGATGGCGCCGACGACGTTCCAGCCGTACGTCTGGGCGAAGTACGCGTAGGCGTCGTGGTAGGTCAGCAGCTCGCGCTTGCCGTCCGGGACGCTCTGCTGGTCGACCCGCAGCGCGTCCGACAGCCGGTTCGCCCCGGCCTCGAACGACGCGTAGTTGGCCCGGTAGGTCTCCGCGCCGGCCGGGTCGAGCTCGGCGAGGGTGTCGCGCACGACGCCGGCGTACTTCACGGCCCACGTCGGGTCGGTCCACAGGTGCGGATTCGGCTTGCCCTCCTCGCGGGGGAACGAGAAGTCGTAGACGTACCGGCTCTCGGGCAGCACGGTGGTGCCGAGCTCCACCAGCCGCGCGTCCTCGGCCATGTTCTCGTTGGCGAGCGCGACCGTCGGTTCCTCGAGGCGCAGGCCGTTGACGAACACGACGTCGGCCTCGCTGAGCACCTTCGCCGAGCTCGGCGGTGGATCGAAGGTGTGGGAGTTGGTGCCCTCGGGGACCAGGCCCTCGATCACGCCCCGGTCACCCGCCACCGCCGAGACGATCGAGGTGATCGGCGCGACGGTGGTGACGATGCGCAGGCCCTCCGCCCCGGCCGCAGGGGCCGGGGTGTCACCGGCACAGCCGCTCAGACCGATGCCGGCGGCGGCCAGCAGCCCGACCAGGGTCACACGACGGCGCCGGGGGCGCCCGATGGCTGTCACCGGCGCAGCGTATGAGCCGCATCTCTGCATCTGCAAGGCCGCGGCGACAAGGAAACCCGCTTACCGCTCCGGCGGCGGCGAGGGATAGCCCGGGCGCGGGCCCGAGCCCTCCTGGCCGCCCTCGGGGACCTGCGGGATCCCCCGCGGCGGCGTCGGCACGGCACTCTCCGACTGCGGAGCGGGACGGTCCCCCGCGGGCAGCTCGGACTGCGGGGTCGGCGGCCGGCCACCGGTCTGGTCGGCGCCCTGCGGCGCCGGTCGGGAGGTCCGCGGCGGCGCGATGACCGGGGGAGGCTCCGAACCCAGCGCCGGGATCTCCTGGCGGGCCTGCGCCTCGGCGTCGGCCACCTGGCGGGCGATCTCCGGGTCGCTCGAGGTGTCGAACCAGTCCTTGATCGCCTCGTCGTCGTCCTCGGGCCGGGTGCGCACGCCGTCGTCGGAGGCGCTGGGCTCGAACCGGAACACGCCGTCCTCGCCGGGCGCCCCGAGCATGCGGGTGAAGCCTTCGAGGGCCTTGCCGAAATCGCTCGGCACCAGCCAGACCTTGTTCGCGTCGCCCTGCGCCATCTGCGGCAGCGTCTGCAGGTACTGGTAGGCCAGCAGCTCCGGCGTCGGCTTCCCGGCCTTGATCGCGGCAAACACCTTCTCGATCGCCTTCGCCTGGCCCTGCGCCTGCAGGTAGCGGGCCGCCCGGTCGCCCTGCGCACGCAGGATGCGGGACTGCCGCTCGGCCTCGGCGCCGAGGATGGCCGCCTGCTTGGCGCCCTCCGCGGTGAGGATCTGCGACTGCTTCTGGCCCTCCGCGCTGCGGATCGCCGACTCCCGCTGCCCCTCCGCGGTGAGGATCATGGCCCGCTTCTCGCGGTCGGCCTTCATCTGCCGCTCCATCGACTCCTGGATCGACGGCGGCGGGTCGATCGCCTTGATCTCGACCCGGGCGACCCGGATGCCCCAGCGGCCGGTGGCCTCGTCGAGCTCGCCGCGCAGCACCCTGTTGATCTCGTCGCGGGAGGTCAGGGTGCCCTCGAGGCTCATCCCGCCGACCACGTTGCGCAGGGTCGTCGTCGTGATCTGCTCGACGCCGGTGATGTAGTCGGAGATCTCGTAGACGGCGGCCTTGGGGTCGGTCACCTGGTAGTAGACGACGGTGTCGATGTTGACCGTCAGGTTGTCCTGGGTGATCACCGGCTGCGGCGGGAAGGAGACCACCTGCTCGCGCAGGTCGATGCGCTCCCGGATCTTGTCGATGAACGGCACCAGGAAGGTCAGCCCCGGGGGCTGGGTGGCCTTGTAGCGGCCCAGCCGTTCGATGACCGCCGCCGTGGCCTGCGGGATGATCTGTACCGACTTGACCACCGACACCACGACCAGCAGCACGATCAGGACGACCACGACGAGCAGCACGGAGCCCTCGGTCACGCAGATCCCCTCCCCTGTTCCTCCGTGCGGTCCGGGCGGGACCGCCACCGCCGCCGTCCACCGGATCTCAGCGGCACGGCGCATTCGCTCTGTTTCAGAGTGCTCATGTATCGGCCAGCACCAGAGCCGTCGCTCCTGAGATGTCCACGACCGTGACCCGCCGGCCGGGTTCGATCACCTGGCTGTGGTCGTAGGCCTTGGCCGACCACACCTCGCCGTCGATCTTGACCCGGCCGCCGTCCCCGTCCACCCGGCTGATTACCACGGCGTCCTTGCCGACCAGCGCGTCGGAGTGCATGGCCGTGGAGTCGAGCGCCCGGGTGAGCCGGCGGCGCAGCGCCGGGCGCACCGCGAGCAGCAGCAGCACCGACGCCCCACCGAAGATCAGCGCGCTGGGCAGGACGCCCACGCCGAGCGCGGCGGCCCCCGCCGCGATCAGCGCGCCACCGCCCAGCATCAACAGCACGAACTCACCGGACAGCACCTCGGCGACGACCAGCACGAGACCGGCGACGAGCCAGATCAGAGCGGCGGTCATGTAGCGATCCTGCCAGAGATCACGCCGGGTCTGTGACGAAATCGATCAACTGCTCGACCGCGCCGATGAGCGGAGTCTCCAGATCGCGGAAGTCGCGCACCGCGCCGAGCACCCGGCGGGCCCCGTCGGCGGGCTCCCCCCAGCGCAGCGCCGCGCACACCCCGGTCTTCCAGTCGGTGCCCCGCGGGATCTGCGGCCAGGCCCGGATCCCGACCACGGCCGGCTTCACCGCCTCCCACACGTCCACGTAGGGGTGCCCGGTCACCAGCACGTGCGGACCGGCGACGCTGCGCGCGGCACGCGTCTCCTTGGACCCGTCGACCAGGTGGTCGACCAGCACTCCGAGGCGGCGATGCGGCCCGGGAGCGAAGTCCCGCACCGCGTCGGCCAGGTCGTCCATGCCGTGCAGGGGTTCCACGACGACGCCCTCGACGCGCAGGTCGTGTCCCCAGACCCGCTCGATCAGCTCTGCGTCGTGCACACCCTCGACCCAGATCCGGCTCGCCCGCGCGGTCCGCGCCGTCAGCCCCTGCACCCGGACCGAGCCGGACGCCGACCGCGCCGCGGCCTTCGGTGCGGCGCGCGGGACGACCAACGTCGCCGGCCTGCCCTCGTACAGGAACGACGCCGGCAGCAGCGGGAAGATCCGGCGACGGCCGTGCCGGTCCTCCAGCGTCACCTCGCGGACGTCGACCTTGACCACCGCGCCGCAGAAGCCGCTGGCCGGGTCCTCGACGACCAGCCCCGGTTCGGCGGGAACCTGCGGGACCTCCTTGCGGACCTTGACCCGGGTTCCGTCGGTGGCGAAGGCCCCGGCGTAGTCGTGCGGGCGGGAGGCGTTCGGACGGGCGGCCATCCGGGCGTTGTACCGCGCACCGGGCCGCCGCGGTCGCACCGACACGCGCCAGGACCGTTGTGACGCAACGGACCCGGTCGCCGACCTGGGCTTACGAAACGTATCGGCGTGTCACCCACACGGCAGGAGTGCCAGCGCCTGAGTACGTAGCTAGCCTTGCGGCCGTGTCCTGCCCCTCAGCGACCCTGACGGTCTGGACCTCGGCCTGGCTGGCCGGGTCCGCAGCGCCCGACGACGTCCTCGACGCACTCGGGCCGTGGGCCGAGGCACACGACGTGCTGGCCGCCGACGCCATGACCGGCGCCGCCACGGACCTGCCCGCCCCCGGCTCGCCGGTGTCCTCGGTGACCTTCCTGCTCGCCGCCCTGCGCCGGTCCGCCCCGCGCGGCCAGGCCCGGCTGGTGCTGCCCGCCCCCGGCGACGTCCGTGGCCTGCCCGGGCCCGGGCTGTTCAGCCGGGAGGCGACCACGGCCGGTGAGGGTGTGCTGTTCGTCGACGCCGGACTGGGGGTCGTCCCGACGACCGTCGCCGACGGCGTGCTGCGCTGGACGGTCTACCCGGTGCCCGAGCCGGGCCCGCCGCAGGAGTTCATCGCACTCAACCAGGCCGAGCGGGATCTGCGCGACCAGGTCCGCCAATCGGCGTCGGTGCTGACCTCCCTCGGGGTCGCCCGGCACCGGCCCGGGGTCCGCGAGGAGATCGCCGCGGCCCTGCGCGCCCGGCCTGCGTCGTTGTGGCCGGCCGGCATGCCCGGTCAGGCGCTGCGGGTGCTGCAGCACGCCGACGAGGTCGAGGCGATCCTCGCCGCGGCCTCGGTCGACGAGCCGGGGGGCGCGCTGTCGGCGTCCGCCGCGACGGCGCGACGCGAGGCGTTGCGCCCCATCGAGACCGCGGTCCGGGTGGCCCGGCGCGCCGCGGTCGCCGAGGCGGTGCGGGTGCTCGCCGCCAGCCCCCTGGTCTGACCCCACGCGGTCACCCGCCATCCAACGCCATCGTGCGCGGTCAGTGGCCGCGTTGTGGAGACCTGACGCGGTCGCGGGCCGGTGGACCAGCGGGGTCGCGCGGCCTGCTACTCGGCGGTGGGACCACTGCCCACCCGTTCGTCCGGCGCCTCGAGCCGGCCGGTCGAGTGCCACGACGGGGCGGCCTCCTTCGACAGGGGCTGAGCCAAGGTGTTCTCATCGATCGCGCCGTGCTGCGCCCCCGATCGGCCGCGTCCACTGGACCGGGACGGAGACATCGGCGGCGTGGAACGGCAAGCGCGAAGGCGCGGTATGCGCGGGCGAGCTGGTGACCGCGCAGCTCCGCGCTGCCCTGGGCTAGCGGTCCGGGGCCGGTGATCGGTCGGCGCCGCTGAGGGCCGCCACCAGGGCGTGCAGGTCCTCGGGCCGAACAGCGCGCTCTCGGGTGGCGGCCAGTTCGTCGCGGGTACGGTCGAGCTCGGCGCGCAGCCGGTCGAGCTCGGCGTCGGCGCGGGCCCGTAGCGAAGACTCGGTCTCGGCGCGCTGACGGGCCGAGGACAAGGCCTGTTGCACGGCCCGCCGTTCCCCGCGTTCCCGCTCGGCCTCCGCCGCGCCCGCCTCGGCCCGCCGCTCCGCCTGGGTCCGGGCATCCGTGGCCGCGGCGGAATCGGCGCGTGCCGCCTCGAGCGCCGCCCGGAGCTCGGCCACCTCGGCCCGCAACTCGCCGGACCGCGCCTGCGCCGTGTCCCGTTCGGTGGTCGCGCGCTCAGCGGCGAGGGCTGCCCGGCCCGCCTCCCGCTCGGCCGCCGCGGCGCGGGTCTGCGCCTGTTCGGCGCGCTCCTCGGCAGCCCGGCGTGCGAGGGCCGCCTCCTCGGCGGCCTGCCGGGCCG
>NZ_JAHDTG010000074.1 GCF_018531475.1 Pseudonocardia mahuensis | reverse complement strand
GTGTGCGCCCGGCGCCGAGCCAGTTCGCAGGGCGCGGGCCGCCCGGCCGCCCGCCGCGGGCCTCCAGCCGCCGGGTCACCTCGCGGCCGCCCTCACCGGTCCGGGCCAGCGCGTAGAGCGCCAGGTCGCGGTGCTTCGGCTCGTCGGTGCGCCGGAGGAACCGCGACAGCTCGTGCGCCGCGGTCCGCGAGTCCCGTGCCGCGACCCACGCGGCCAACTCGGCCTCGGCGACCTCCGTGCGCACCGCGGACATCCGCACGCACACGAACTCGATGTCCTCGTCGGCCAGCTCACCGACCAATGGCGTGTGCACGCCCTGCTCGGTGAGCATCTGGTGGCAGGCCCACAGCCCCATCGGGGTCAGCGACACGACCGTCGGGTCCGGGTCGTCGCGCTCGGCGAGCTCGGCGAGGTGGGCGTGGTCGAAGCTCTCCTCGAGCTCGACGGCGCCGAGGAGCTCCAGGGCGTCGAGCAGCGCGGTGACGTCGCGGCGCCACAGGCGCTGCTCGACGTCGCCGGCGAGGTCGTCGACCACACAGCCGAACTGCTCGTTGACCGCTTCGCGGACCAGCCGGTGGAACAGCTCGACGGGCACCGGGCCGCCGGCTGCGGAGTACAGGTTCAGCCAGAGCATCGGGAACGCGTCGCCCAGCGACATGCTGAACAGCGACGGTGAGCCGAACACGTTGCTGCCGCCGAAGTGCTCGCCGAGGCTGCCGAGGGCCTCGAACGCGCGGCGCCACAGCTCGATCGGCCGGTGCAGCAGGGGGGTGGCGCTCTTCACCGGGACGAGCCGGCGGTGGACGATCCGGACGAGCCGGGCCTGCCGTGCCCAGTGCATCAGCAGCGAGATCTCAGGCAGGTCGTCGGCGGTCCGGGCGGTGTCGCGGTAGAACTGGTCCAGGCCCAGGGAGTCGGCGAGCGCGAGCGCGTCGCGTAGCCACAGCCGGCCGTCCTTGGTCAGCCGGCGCCCGGCACGGACCCAGCGGGTGAACGCCCGCAACTGGTCGAGCGCGACGCTGTTCTCCGCCGCGGTGACCAGCTCCGCGGCCGTCGGAAGCAGCACCGGGCCGAGGCCCGGGGACGGGTCGCGCTCGGCCTCGGCGCGCCGGGCCGCCTCCTCCCGCGTGATGAACTCCAGGACGTCGCGGTCGATGTTCAGCTCCCCGGACCGTGCCTGTTCCAGGAACCGCTGCACGGCCAGCACATCGGCCTTGTCGACGCCGTGGCGCATCATCTGCACGCCCCAGAACTTGCCGAGGTCGTAGTTGCGCTCGTCGGCCAGCGCGTCGAACAGTGCGGGTGTGCTGTCGTCGACCTGGGCGTGCAGTTCGGAGACCGGCGCGGCGCGCGCGTCGAGGTGGTCGCGTTCGGCCAGGAGACCGACCAGGGCGTGCAGCGCGGCGGGGATCTCCGCCCAGTCGGAGTCGGCCACGGCCACGGTCCGCGGGAACCAGACGGCCAGCGCGTCGGCGATATGGGCGCGCGTCCAGTGCCCGAGCCGGCCGTCGACGCCGTGCTTGTAGTCGAGCGCGGCAGCGACGAGTGCGGGATCGACCTCCCGCCCGCGGCGCCGGGAACGGGCCAGCACGGCGTTCAGCAGTCGATCCCGGACGACGCTGTACTCCTCATGTTCATGAGGCGCGAAGACCAGGCGCATTTGCCCCACCTTGGCAGTCCGGCGATCCCCACTCGCACGCGGGGGAGGGTGAGGCCCTTCCCAGGAGGGGACTGATCGTTCTAGCGTGCGTGTGTCCGCAGTCACATCGACAGTCACATCGACGGGGTCGGCGCTGGTCGACCGCCACCGAGGAGGCCGCCGTGCACCCGCACCGCCTGGAACAGCTCGTCGCATCGGTGCCCGCCACGATCGACCGGGGGCAACGCGCCCGCCTCGCGGCACACGCCGACGCATCCGACAGCTGCCGGTGCCGCATCCAGGCGCTGCGCACCGAGCTGGCGCGGGCGCTCGACGGGTGCGAGGGTTCCGCGTCCGCGCTCGACCTGGCCTGCGAGCTCGACAAGCTCGAGCGCGTGCAGCAGCGTGTCGACGGCTGGCTGACCGCGCTGGTCGAGGAGCTCACCCGCATCCCCTACGCCGTGGACTACGGCGACGGCGTCCCCGCCTGAGCCCCCGCCATAGATGCAAGCTTGCATCTGAGATTGCTACGGTCGCCGGGTGCCAGCCGAGCCGGCCCCCGCCGCCGACCGCGCCTACGCGGTCACCAAGGAACTCGTCCTGACCGGGGAACTCCCTGGCGGGCACCTGTTCAGCGAGGGCGACATCGCCGCGCGGCTCTGCATCAGCCGCACACCCGTGCGCGAGGCCTTCCTGCGGTTGCAGGCCGAGGACCTGCTGCGACTGATCCCCAAGCGCGGTGCGGTCGTGGTGCCGGTCCCACCGGGAGAGGCCGACGACGTCCTCGACGCGCGCGAGGCCCTCGAGACCGCCGCGGTCCGCCGGCTGCTGCGCCACCCCGACCTCGTCGCGCCGGCCGTGGCCGAGCTGCGCGGGATCCTCGAGACCCAGCGCGAGCACGCCGCCTCCGGGGACCTGCGCGCCGTCGCCGAGGCCGACGAGGCCTTCCACCGCGCCATTGTCGCGGCCGGCCGCAACACCCTCACCACGCGCTTCTACGCGACCCTCGCCGACCGGCAGCGCCGGATGAGCATGCACGCGCTGGGCCCCAAGCCCGAGCAGGTCGCGGTGGTGCTGCGCGAGCATGCCGCGCTCGCCGACGTCATCGAGGCCGGGGACGCCGCCGGGTTCGCGGACGCGCTGCGCGCGCACCTCGACGGCACCCACCGCCCCGGCCCGCCCCGGTGAGCCGCCGTTCCTGGCTCGCCGCCGTCGCGATGGCCGTCGGCTCCACCTGGATCAAGGAGCTCTCCGAACCGCCGCACGATCCGGGCGCCGCGCCCGGGGCCCGCCGGGCGGCGCTGGGGCTGACCCTGGGTTCCGGGCTGGGCGCGGGCGTGGCCGGGGTGCTCGCACAGTGCGGGCCGTGGCCGATGGTGCTGCCCTACCTCGTGCACGCCGCGCTCACCCTGGCGGTGCTCCCGCTGCTGCCCGGCCGCCCGGAGGCCCGGCCGGCGGACGGGCCTACCGGGTCGCTCCGGGCCCGGGCGGCGGTGCCGGTGGTGCGCCACCCGCGTTTCCTGCGCGTCGTGCTGCCGATGGCTCCCTGGATCTTCGCGACGTCCGGGGTGGCGTACGCGATCCTGCCGCAGGTCGTCGGTGGGCAGCTGGGGCGCTGGGGGCTCGCGGCGGCCGCCGGGTCGCCCCGGGCGGCCCTGATCGCGGGCGCACCTGCCGGCGGCCCAGCCCGCCGGCGTCCGCTGACCTGGTCCAGGATGGGGTCGGCCGACGAACAGGCCGACATCGACGAAGGGGTCGTGCGTGCGCGCAGTGCAGGTGGTGCGGTTGGACGGGCCGGCGGCGGTCGAGGTGCACGACGTGCCCGAACCGGCCCGTGGTGAGAACGAGGTGCTGATCGACGTCCGCGCCGCCGGGGTCAACTTCCCCGACGTGCTGCTGACCAAGGGTCTGTATC
The DNA here is from genome assembly GCF_018531475.1 of Pseudonocardia mahuensis. GTDB lineage: Bacteria > Actinomycetota > Actinomycetes > Mycobacteriales > Pseudonocardiaceae > Pseudonocardia. The sequence continues at coordinate 34,721 of NZ_JAHDTG010000074.1, read as the reverse complement.
AGTACAAGCCCGAGCTGCCGTTCGTGCTGGGCTCCGAGCTCGCCGGCGTCGTCCGTGAGGCACCCGACGGTTCGGCGCTGCGCCCCGGTGACCGGGTCGCCGCCTTCTCGATCTACGGCGGGTACGCCGAGGTGGCGGCCGTCGACGCCGACCGGGTGCTGCCGCTGCCCGACCAGGTGTCCTTCACCGCGGGTGCCTGCCTGCCGATGAACTATCTCACCGCGCACTTCGCGCTGCTGGTCCGCGCGCAGCTGCGCGACGGGCAGACCGTCCTGGTGCAGGGCGCCGCGGGAGGAGTCGGAACGGCCGTCACCCAACTCGCGCGGGCACTCGGCGCCCGGGTGATCGCGGTGGTGTCCTCCGACGCCAAGGCCGAGGTCGCGAAGGCCGCCGGTGCGCACGAGACCGTGGCCGTCGACGGGTTCAAGGACGCCGTCAAGGAGCTGACCGACGGTCACGGGGTGGACCTCGTGGTGGATCCGGTCGGTGGCGACCGTTTCACCGACTCGCTGCGCAGCCTCGCCCCGTTCGGCCGGCTGCTCGTCGTCGGGTTCACCGGCGGAGACATCCCGACGGTGCGGGTGAACCGGCTACTGCTGGGCAACATCGACGTCGCCGGCGTCGCGTGGGGCGGCTACGCGCTGTCGCGCCCGGGCTACGTGGCTCAGCAGTGGAACGAGCTGCTGCCGCACCTGACGGCGGGCAGGCTCGATCCGCTGATCTCCGAGACCTTCCCGCTGGAGAAGGCGGCCGAGGCGATCGCGCGGATCGACGAGCGACGGGTCACCGGCAAGGTCGTGCTGGAGCCCTGAGCCGGTCCGACGTGGTGGACTCGCCCGTTTCCGCGCTCTCGGGGCGTGGGTACGCGCAGGTAGCGGTGTTGCTCGCCGAGCACACCGCGCAGGATCTCTCCAGGACGGGAACACGGTGATCGCCTTCTTCTCCAGCCGGCCGGGCCGGCTCCTCTCGCTGCTCGTGGCCGTGCTGCTGGCGGGTGTCCTGATCCTGGGGACGGTTCTGTAGACCGCACGCCGAAGGAGTGCCATGGATCCGACGACAGAGCCATCAACCACACGGGACCGGTCCGCCGGCTCGGCGGCCGACGCGTCGACGGGCGCGGCCGCACCGCGGCAGGAGGCGGCGGTGGACACGACCGGTGCTGGACGGGCTTCCGGAGGTGGAGGGGGTGATCGGGGAGCGCGGGGGAAGCAAGGTGCGCGGAAGGGACAGGAAGCCCACGGCGCCCCGGGGGATCAGGACGCTGCGGGGGAGCAAGGCACCCACGAGGAGCAGGGACCTCGCCGGGAGCAGGGACCTCGGGGAGAGCAGGGGCCGCGCGGGAAGCAGGGCGCTGTAGGGGAGCCGGGCGCTCGAGGAGAGCCGGGTCCGCCCGGGGAGCGCGGTCTCGCGGGGGAGCGCGGACCGGCTGGACGCATCGGCGAGGCCGGAGCGCCGGGCGAGCGCGGAGAGGCGGGGTCTCCTGGGCCCGCGGGGCCCACGGGGTTGCCCGGCGAGCCGGGGCCGCGGGGTGAACCCGGCCCGCGGGGTGAACCGGGGCCGCGGGGTGAGCCGGGGCCGCGGGGTGAGCCGGGGCCGCGGGGTGAACCCGGGCCGCGGGGTGAGCCCGGCCCGGCCGCGGAGCTGCTCCGCCCGGGTGCGGCGGTGCCCCTGGCCACCGTCGGGACGATCCTGGCCCCGCTGGTCGCCCTTCCCTCAACGCTCCTCAGCGCGGCGGTCGACCTGACCGACGCCGGGCTCGCCCTGCAGCGCAAGCTGTGGAGCCTGCTGCTCCCGGGCTTCGGGACCGGGGACACCGACCGGCGAGGCTGATCGACTTGCGGCTGCGGGTGGCGTTCAGCCGGTGCCGGCGCGGGTAATCGACTTCATGATCGCCTTCTTCTCCAGCCGGCTGGGCTGCCTGGGCTCACTGCTCGTGTCGCTGTTGCTCACGGGTCTGCTGATCCTGCTGCTGTACGTGCTCTGACCCCCACCTCGCACAGCGTCGGGTGTCCTCGCAGAGGATCGGACGTCTGCGAGGACACCACGAAATGTGCGAAGTCGCCGATGGCCGAGGCCGGGCCTCGAGCGGGTCAGGTTGGGGGCGGGGCAGGTGCGGGGGCCAGATGGGCGACGGCCTGCCGGCGGTGCCGAGGGGGGCGAGCGCACCGATCACGGTGACTGGGGCTGCTCGGCGTCGGCGGGTGCACGCCGCCCGGTCCCGTTCACTGCAGCCTCGCCCGGCCCCGTGGTGCCGTCGTCGGTGGACGTCGCCGCGATCTCCTCTTCGGCCAGCGGCTTGACGTTGAGGAAGAAGTCGTCGCCGTAGTTCTGCGTGCCGTAGTCGATGGCCTGCTCCACGGCCTGGACCTGCCGGTACTCGCGGCGCATGAGCGGGTCGTGGCGCAGGTCCCTGGTCAACGCGACGCACAGCAGCACCATGACCACCGCGAACGGGGCCGCGGTGATGATCGTCAGGTTCTGGATGCCGTTGAGTGCGGTGTCCCCGCCGACGAGCAGCATGACGATGGCGATGCCCCCCATCACGACGCCCCAGAAGACCACGACGCGGCGGGACGGGTGGATCGAGCCACGCTCGGACAAGGTGCCCATGACCACCGACGCCGCGTCCGCGCCGGACACGAAGAAGATCGCGATGAGCAGCATGGCGACGACGCCGAGAACCGCCCCGAGCGGGTAGGACTGCAGCACCCCGAAGAACTGGCCCTCGGTGGACTGCGACGCGAGGTCGGTGCCGGCGCGCTGGATGCTGATGGCCGCGCCGCCGAAGATCGCGAACCAGATCAGGCCGACCGAGCTGGGTATGAGGATGACCCCGGCGACGAACTGCTTGATCGAGCGCCCTCGGCTGATCCGCGCGATGAACATCCCGACGAACGGCGCCCAGGAGATCCACCACGCCCAGTAGAAGACTGTCCAGGTCGACAGCCACGTCGCCATCGCGTCCCCACCGGTGGCGGCGGTGCGACCGGCCATCTCCGGGAGGTCGGCGAGGTAGTCGCCGATGGCCTTGGGCACCAGGTTGAGGATGAGGATCGTCGGCCCGGCCACGAAGACGAAGAAGGCCAGTAGCGCAGCGAGCACCATGTTGATGTTCGACAGGTACTGGATCCCCCGGGCGACCCCGCTGACCGCGGAGGCCACGAACGCAATGGTCAGCACCGCGATGACGCTGACGAGCAGTATGGTGCCCGCCGACCCGAGGAAGTCGCCGGCAACCAGCCCGCCGCCGATCTGCAGCGTGCCCAGGCCGAGGGACGCCGCGGACCCGAACAGCGTCGCGAAGATCGCCATGATGTCGATGGCCCGGCCCAGCGGACCGTCGGTTCGCCGCCGGCCCAGCATCGGAACGAAGGCTGAACTGATCAGTTGACGGCGGCCGCGCCGGAAGGTGCTGTACGCGATCGCCAACCCGACCACGGCGTAGATCGCCCACGGGTGCAGCGTCCAGTGGAACAGCGTGGTGGCCATCGCGGTGCTGAGCGCCGCGTCCGACCCGGCCGGCACGGTGCCCGGTGGCGGGCTGGTGAAGTGCGACAACGGCTCGGCGACGCCGTAGAACATGAGCCCGATGCCCATGCCGGCGCTGAACATCATCGCGATCCAGGAGATGGTGCGGAACTCCGGCCGCTCCTCGTCACGACCCAGTGGGATCCTGCCGTAGCGGCTCAACGCCAACCACAGCGCGAACACGACGAAGCCGCTGGCGGTCAGCACGAAGAACCAGCCGCCGGCGTTTATCACCCCGTTCAGCACCGTCGTGGCGACCGAGCTGAGCGAGTCGGTCGCCAGGATGCCCCACGCGATGAACGCCACGACCAGCGCCGCGGTGATCCCGAAGACCCAGCGGTCAACCGGGTTGCGCTGATCGGCCGCTGCGCGACCCGCTGTCAGATGTTCCGGGCGCTCCGCCGGGTCCGGCCCGGCGCCGCGCCCGATCGAGTTGCGCATGGTCATCACTGGCGGCATCCGGTGGGCCCGGAGCCTTCCTCCTCCTCATTGATTCGTGAGGCCGAAACAGAGGCTGCCCTACCGATAGGTCGCTTCCGGGCATGATGCAACGATGCGCCGAGGAGGGGATCGGGTCCACCAGTGGCAGAGGGTCCGGCCCCCTCGATTTACTCAAAGGAACCAGAAGGAGCGATTCGACACCTGAACGGCCCGATGCGGCGTCGGTGCCCCCGGGGCCACCACACCCGCTCGCCATCAGAACTTCGGCGGTGAGATGGTCTGCGGCCGTCCCACGAACGCCCCGCGCAGCTCGTTGAGCCAGTGCTCGAGCCGGCGGGCGTCCTGCCCGGTCGTGGCGGCCACGTCGTCGGTCACCGTGTCGCATCCGCCGTGGCGGACCCACTCGTACAGCTCGAGCACGCCCTCGCAGTACCACTCCGGGAACCGCCGGTCGTGCAGCGCGCGGCGGGTCTCCTCGGGGGGCTGGTCGTCGTAGTCGACCTCGCGGGCGAACACCGCCGAGATCCGGGCCGCGACGTCGTCGTGGCCGAGCGACTCCGGGCCGGTGACGACGTGGATCGTCCCGTCTTCGGCGGCCGGGTCCTCGACGAGCAGGGCCCGGGCCGCGACCGCGCCGACGTCGCTGCTGGCCACGAAGCCGGCCCGGCCCTCACCCGCCGGAGCCGAGAGCAGGCCCGCGTCGCGGATCGTGTCGGCCAGATCCAGCAGGTTCTCCATGAACAGATTCGGTGCGATGTAGGTGACGGGCAGCCCCACCGCCTCGATGTGCTCGGCGATGAGCCGGTGGTTGTGCATGAACCGGACCTTGCAGGCCGGGTCGTCGAACGCGTCCCAGGCGAGCTTGACGATGTGCGGGCGGTGCCCGGCCGCGAACAGCGCGTCGATGAACGTGTTCTCCAGCGCCACCTGCTCGGAGTGGGTCGGGCTCATCAGGAAGACCTGGTCGAACTGGCGCAGCACGACGGCAGGGGGCGGGTCGTCGAGCGTGCCGACGATGTAGTCGGTCTGCGACGGGAGCCCTTGTGCGCGAGCCGGAACCCGGACCATCGCCGTGTTCGGTGCCCGCAGGTCGGCCAACTCCTCCACCACGTGGTGCCCGACGAACCCCGTCGCACCGATGACCAGGATCACCGGAACCGCCCCCAGCCGTGCCAGCGCTCGATCTCCATCCAGCCGGTCACCCGGGGCCGGTCCCGGATCTCGTAGGCCTTGCCCGTGTAGTGCTGCGCGATCCGGTCGATGACCAGCAGGTCCACGTCGTCCAGCAGGGACATCGTGCCCTGCATGCTGACGTGGGTACCCCAGTCCTCCTCGTCGAGCACGGTCAGCGACACCCGCGGGTCCCGGCGGATGTGCGATACCCGGCGACGCTGGGCGTCCATGCTGACGACGATCCGGCCGTCGTCCCACAGGTACCAGGTGGGCACGGTGACCGGAGCGCCGTCGGACCGCACGGTCCCCATCACCGCCGGATTGGGCCACTTGAGCATCTCGACGATCGTGTCGGGCAGCGGCGGCGGGGGCATCTGCTCAGCTCGTGACCTTCTGGCGGGCACCCACGAACTGCTCGACGATCGCCGGGCAGAACGCGGGTAGGTCGAAGGGCGAGCGGCTCGTGGTGAACTGGCCGTCGATGCAGACCTCCTCGTCGACGACCTCGCCGCCGGCGTTGCGGATGTCCGTCCACAGGCTCGGCCACGACGTCAGCCGGTGCCCACGGACGGCCCCGACCTCGACCAGGCTCCACGGCCCGTGACAGATCGCGGCGATCGGCTTGCCGGTCGCGACGAAGTCCCGGACGAAGCCCATGGCGTCGGAGTTGATCCGCAGCGTGTCGGGGTTCACGGTGCCGCCGGGCAGCAACAGCGCGTCGTAGTCGTCGACGGACGCCTCCGCGACGAGACCGTCGACCTGGAACGTGCCGGCCGGGTCCTTGTCCCACTGCCGCGTCCAGATCTCGCCGGGATGGATGGACAGCAGGTCGCTCCTCGCCCCCGCCCCGTACAGGGCGCCACGGGGCATCTCGAGCTCGACGCGCTCGACGCCGTCCGCGGCCAGGATCGCGATCCGCTTGCCTTCCAGGTCCTTCATGGTTGTTCCTCCGGAGCCGGATGATCGGTCGCTGACGACCCTGGCCGGGGCCGCCCGCGCGGGCGACACCCTGGGAGGTCGAACCGGCATGGTGCGATCCGGCCCGGGGGAGCAGGGTCAGCCGTCGTCCCGGTCGCCGCGGATGGCGCGCTCCAGCAGCGGGGCCATCCGGTGCTCGACGAGCTTGCGCATGACCAGCGCGGTCGTGGTGCGCTCGACGCCCTCGGTGGCGAGCAGCTGCCCGGCGATCCGGTAGAGGTCGTCGGCGTCGCGGGCGACGACGTGTACCAGCAGGTCGGTCTGCCCGGACAGGCCGTGCACCTCGAGCACCTCCGGCACCCCGTCCAGCGCGGCGGCGACCTCGGTGAGCATCCGCTGGGTGACCTGCACCGTGACGAACGCGGTCAGCGGGTAGCCCAGCGCCCCCGGGTCGATGCGCCGCTCGAAGCTGGACAGCGCGCCACGCTCCTCGAGCCGGGCCAGTCGGGCCTGCACGGTGTTGCGCGACAGCCCGACCCGTTCGGCGAGCGCGAGCACCGTGGCCCGCGGGCTCTCGGTGAGCGCGAGCAGTAGCGCAGCGTCGACCGCATCGATCTCCCCGGTGTTGCGCACAATGTCCGCCCTTCCCCGGACGTCACCGGTCCGGATTGAGCATTCTGCTCACTCAGAACGCCTCAACTTGTGCAGTCATGATCGTGATGGTGCAGTGACGTGGCAAGTTGCCAGCGTCGGCGGTCTTTCCGGAGGGTGATCAACATGACCAGTACGGCCCTCGATCGGGAGAGCGCGCGGCTCGCGATGCTGCGCTCGGTGGAGCAGCGGGTCCTGTGGCTGTCCACCGCGATCATCGACCACGCCAACCGGGTGCGGCCGAACCCGACCGGTTTGAAGGTCGGCGGTCACCAGGCGTCGAGCGCGTCGATGGTGACGATCATGACCGCGCTGTGGTTCGAGCACCTCCGGTCGGTGGACCGGGTGTCGGTCAAGCCGCACGCGTCGCCGGTGCTGCACGCGATCAACTACCTGCTCGGCGAGCTGGACCCGGCGTACCTGACGACGCTGCGTTCCTTCGGCGGGTTGCAGAGCTACCCGAGCAGGTCCAAGGATCCCGACCCTGTCGACTACTCGACCGGCTCGGTCGGCATCGGCGCCACCGCCCCGATCTGGGGTGCGCTCGCGCGTCGCTACGTGGAGTCGACCGTCGGCGGCGCCGGGACCGGACGGCAGTACTCGCTGGTCGGCGACGCCGAGCTGGACGAGGGCGCGTGCTGGGAGGCGATCCTCGACCCGATGGTCGGCGAGCTCGGCGAGGTCGTGTGGATCGTCGACCTGAACCGGCAGTCGCTGGACCGGGTCGTGCCCAACATCGGCGCGACCCGGCTGCAGGGCATGTTCGATGCCGCGGGCTGGCAGGTGCTCACGGTGAAGTACGGCCGGCTGCTGCACGAGCTGTTCGACCGGCCCGGCGGTGACGCGCTGCGCCGGCGCATCGACGAGATGCAGAACCCCGAGTACCAGCGGCTGCTGCGCTGCACCCCCGATCAGCTGCGTGAGCGGCTGCCGGGCGACGACGCGTCGTCGGCGGCGCTCATCGGCCAACTCGACGACGACACGCTCCACCGCGCCATCCGCAACCTCGGCGGGCACGACCTCGCCGCCCTCGGCGACGCGCTGCGCGCGATCGACGACACCCGCCCCACGGTGATCTTCGCCTACACCGTGAAGGGCTACGGGCTGGCCAGCGAAGGACACCCACAGAACCACTCATCGCTGCTGTCCGCCGACCAGCTCGCCGAGCTCGCCACCCGCGTCGGGGCCGATGTCGACGCCCCCTGGGAGGCCTTCCCGGCCGACAGCGGGCTCGCCGCGCTGTGCAGCGAGGTGGCTGCCCGGCTCCGCCGCGAACCGGTGACGGCGAACCCGGTGCCCGCGCTGCCGGCCGACATCGGGCGCACGCCGTCGGGCAGGGCGACGACCCAGGCGGCGCTCGGCCGCGCGCTACTGGACCTGACCCGGGAGGCGCCGGAGGCGGCGCGCCGGGTCGTGACGCTGTGTCCCGACGTCAGTTCGTCGACGAACCTCGGCGGCTGGGTGAACAAGGTCGGGGTGTGGTCGGCGGCCGAGCGGGTCGACTGGTTCGCCGACGACCCCGAGACGATCCTGCACTGGCGCGAGCGGCCCTCCGGGCAGCATCTGGAGCTGGGCATCGCCGAGACGAACCTGGTCGGGCTGCTCGGCGAGTTCGGCGCGACCTGGAGCCGCTGGGGGCAGCCGCTGATGCCGATCGGGGTGCTCTACGACCCGTTCGTCGAGCGCGCCCTGGAGCCGTGGTCGTTCGGGATCTACGCGGGCGGCCAGTCGATCCTGGTCGGCACCCCGTCCGGGGTCTCGCTCGCGCCCGAGGGCGGGGCACACCAGTCGATCAGCACGCCGTCGGTCGGGCTGGAGCAGCCGGGCTGCATCAGCTACGAGCCGGCGTTCGCGATCGACGTCGAGTGGACGCTGCTCGCGTCGCTCGCCCGGCTCGGGCGGCCCGATGGATCGTCGGCCTACCTGCGGCTGTCCACCCGCCCGGTCGACCAGGCCCTCGCCGCCGTGCCCGCAGACCCTGCGGCCCGGGAGCGGCGGCGCCGCCAGGTCGTGGCCGGGGCGTACCCGATCCGGCGCTCGGCGTCGGAGCGGCCCGCGGTGACGATCGCCGCGATGGGTGCGGTGCTCCCCGACGCGCTTGCCGCGGCCGAGCGGCTCGAGGCGCTCGGCACACCGACGGACGTGGTGTGCGTGACCAGCGCCGGGCTGGTGTTCGACGCGGTGCAGGCCCGCGCGGGCCGCGGCGAGGCGGACAGCTGGATCCTCGAGGCCGCGTTCCCGGCCCGCCGGGCCGCACCGATGGTCACCGTGCTCGACGGGCACCCGCACACGCTGGCGTTCCTGGCCGGGATCAACCAGGTGCGGGCGACGCACCTGGGCGTCTCCCGATTCGGGCAGTCCGGCGACATCGAGCAGGTCTACCGCTACCACGGCCTCGACACCGACAGCATCATCGGCGCCGCCCTCGACCTGCTCGACTGACCGCGGAGCGGTCGGACCCGGCGGGTCAGCCCAGGGATCGGGCGCGGCAGGCGAGCTGGAGCATCAGCACGGTGTCGGGGTCCTCCGGGTCGACGTCGAGCAGGTCGAAGATGCGCCGCACCCGGTAGGCGATCGCGTTGCGGTGCAGGTGCAGCTCCGCGGCCGTCCGGGTGGTCGAACCCTGGTTGTCCAGATAGACCCGCAAGGTCTGCAGAGCGGTCCGGCTCTTCTGCGGACCGAGCTCGTCGAGCGGGCGCAGCAGCGAGTCGACGGCCTCGCGCGCGGTGTCGGAGGCGAACCACTCGATCAGTGTCCGTTGCAGCCCGACCTCGTCGAAGCTGGTCGGCACGTTGACCCGGTGCCCCGTGTACCCGGCGGCGAGCGCCGCACGGGCCTCGGCCAGCGTCGCGCGCAGGCCGGTGGCGCCGACGTGGGTGCTGCCGACGCCGCACACCAGGGCGATCGCCGGGATCCGGGAGACGATGCGCCGCAGGATCTGCGCGGCGGCGTGCGCGAGCGGGCGACCGCCGCGACTGCCCAGCTCGTGGCGCTCCATCCGGATCAGCAGCAGCGCCGACCCGATCCGCGCCCGGTGCCAGACGCCGCCTCCGGCCCGGGCGGCCTCCAGCCCGAGGGTCGCGACGCGGTCGGTGATCCGCAGCGAGACCAGCTCGTCGTCGGAGGCGAGGGCGGGGAGATTCTCGATGTCGACGAGGATCGCGGTGTGCCAGCCGTCGATGGCCATCCCGGCCCCTCGCATGCGTTCGAGCAGCCGGTCGCCGTGATCGGGCCGGGCGAGCAGGAACTCCGAGATCAGCTCGCCACGGGAGCGGATCGGCGCGTCTTCGGCCTGCCGGGCGGCCGCCCGGGCTCGGCTGACGGCCGCCGCCGCCAGGTGCACGACGACGTCCGCGGCGGCCTCCGTGTCGCCGTCGCCGCGCGGTGCGCTCACCATCGCCTCGATCTCCTCGGCGACCACGACCGGCGCGGCGACGTCGTCCGGTCCGGGTTCGCGCAGCTGGACGGGCGCGCCGAGCGCCCGCGTCGCGGCACGGAGCAGGTCCTGCGGCGTGGCGCCGGCGGATCCGCCCTCGAGCGCGCGGAGTGCCGCCCGGATGCGCGCGAGCGCCACGCCGGGCCCGCCGGCCAGTTCGCGGTGCAGAGCAAGCAGCAGCGAGGCCAGGTCGCAGTCGGCGTGCGCGCGCAGGACCGCCACCGAGACCCGGCGGGCGAGCGCGGCGGCCGTCGGGGCGATGTCCTCGCGCCCGTCGGTGAGCACGACGGCGCTGACGTGGCGCGAGCCCGCCGTGCGCAGCGCGACGTCGAGCCGGTAGCTGGTCGCGTCCTGCGACGCGGCATGGGTCAGGATCGCGAGCGTGGCGTCGTCGAGATCGCCGAGGCGACCGAGATCCTCGACCAGGGCGATCCCGCGCACCGCGGCGTCGGAGTCCGGACCGGCGATCCACTGCAGCAGCGGATGCAGGTCCGGTGCATCCAGCAGCGACCGCAAGGAGCCCACGTTGCGGAAGTATCGAGGTGGTTATGCACGGTGCACAAGAACTCGTCGTTCTGGTGGCGGATCGCTTAAAGACCGACACGGACGGGCGACACATACTTGCGGCCGAGGAACGGAGCCACCATGACCCAGCGCCAGGAACGGCGTCGCGGCAGCGGGATCCCCGCCGCGCGCACCGGCCGGGAGCCGACGGGATCCATCACCGTCGACGATCTCCCGGCTCTCGCGCGCGGCTGCGCGGTCCTGGGCGCCGGTGGGGGAGGGGATCCCCTGGTCGGCGTGCTCATGGCCCGGGAGGCGATCCGCCGGCACGGTCCGGTGCGGCTCGTCGACCTCGGTTCCCTCCCCCCGGACGGCCTCGTCATGCCGTGTGGGCTCGTGGGAGCACCGACCATCGCGATCGAGAAACTCGAGAACGGCGGTGAGGGCGGCCGCCTCGCGGCGGAGGTGCAGGCCCTCACAGGCCGGCCCGTCGTGGCGATCATGCCCTTCGAGATCGGCGGGTCGAACGGCCTGATCCCGCTGACCTGGGCGGCCCGGCTGGGCCTGCCCTACGTCGACGCGGACGGCATGGGCCGCGCCTTCCCGACCATGCCACAGATGACCATGAACCTGGCCGGGGTGCCGTCGAGCCCCTGTGTCATGGCGGACGAGCGGATGAACACGCTGGTCATCCGGGCCGGCAGCGTGGAGTGGACCGAGCGGCTGCTGCGCTCGTCGGCCGCTGCCTTCGGCGGCGCCGCCGTCGCCGCGCTGTACCTGATGGACGTGGCGACCGCGCGCCGCGCGACCGTTCAGGGATCGGTGTCCCGGGCCCTGGAGCTCGGCTTCGCGATGGCGTGCGCCGACGGTGACCCGATCGACACCGTGGTCGACGAACTGGCCGCGGTGGAGCTGATCCGGGGCAAGGTCATCGACGTCGAGCGGGAGATCTCCGGCGGGTTCGTCCGCGGCTCGGTGATCGTCGAGGACACTGCCGGCGAGGGCCGGCTGCTCCGCCTCGAGATCCAGAACGAGAACCTCGCCGCGCTCGAGGACGGTGAGGTCCGGGCGTGCGTTCCGGATGTCATCACGGTGCTCGACGCCCGCACCGGCGAGGCGATCGTGACCGAGCGGTTGCGCTACGGCCAGCGGGTCGGCGTCATCGCGTTCCCCGGCCCGCAGGTGTGGCGGACCCCGGCCGGACTGGCCGTCGCCGGCCCGGCCGCGTTCGGGCTCCGGTTCCCCTACACCCCCGTCGACGCCGGGGGTGCCCGTGCGAGCTGACCTGCGACTGGGCATCGACGTCGGCGGGACGAACACCGACGCCGTGGTCGTGGACCGCGACGACCTGTTGCTGGCCAAGGCCAAGGCGCCGACCACCCCCGACGTCACCACCGGCATCGCCTCGAGCATCGAGGCGGTCCTCGCCCAGCTCGGCGCCGACCGCGCCCGCGTCACGCACGCGATGCTCGGCACCACCCACGCCACCAACGCCCTGCTGGCCCGCAGCGGACTGCGCCGGGTCGCGGTACTGCGGATCGGCGGCCCGGCCACGCACGCGGTCCCGCCGCTCACGACGTTCCCGCCCGACCTGCGCGCGGCGGTGTCGGTGGGCGCGACGGTCGTCGACGGCGGCATCGAGTTCGACGGCACCGAGGTGGCCCCGTTCGACGCCGACGCGACCGCGCGGTTCTTCGCCGCCCTCGCCGGCCGGGCCGACGCGGTGGCCATCACCAGCGTGTTCTCCGCGGTATCCGACCGGCACGAGCTCGCGGCCGAGGCCGTCGCCCGGTCTGTCCTGGGCGACGTGCACGTCTCGCTCAGCCACGAGGTGGGCAGCATCGGCCTCGTCGAGCGCGAGAACGCCACGGTGCTCAACGCGGCGCTGATCGGCGTCGCGGAGACCGTCGCACAGTCCTTCGGCGAGGCACTCGAGCGGCACGGCCTGCGCCCCACCCGCTACTTCGCGCAGAACGACGGCACGCTGATGGAGCTGGAGTACGCGCTGCGCTACCCGGTGCTGACCATCGGCTGCGGCCCGGCGAACAGCATGCGCGGGGCCGCCCACATCAGCGGGGTGCGCGACGCGCTGGTCGCCGACGTCGGCGGCACGTCCACCGAGGTCGGCGTGCTGATCAACGGCTTCCCCGGCGAGGCGGGCGACTCGATCGGGATCGGCGGGGTGCGCACGAACTTCCGGATGCCGGGCCTGGTCACCCTGCCCCTCGGCGGCGGGACCGTGATCGGCGGTGGTGACGGCGGGCGCACCACCATCGGCCCGGTCAGCGTCGGCTACCGGTTGACCGAGTCGGCGCTGGTGTTCGGCGGTTCGACGCCGACCCTGACCGACGCCGCGGTGGCCGCGGGGCGGGTCGAGGTCGGTCACCGCCGGCCGGCCACCCGGCACCGCGCCGCGCTGGCCGACGCACTCGCCCGTTCGGACGCGATGCTCGCCGAGGCGATCGACCAGGCGAAGGTGGTGCGCGGCGAGCAGCCGCTGATCGTGGTCGGCGGTGGCGGGTTCCTGGTGCCCGACATGGTGCCCGGGATCAGCGAGCTCCACCGTCCCCCGGACCACGAGGTCGCCAACGCGATCGGCGCGGCGATCGGGCAGGTTGGCGGGCAGGTCGAGCGGATCGCCCGGTTCCGGGTCGGCGGCCGGGCGGCGGCCGTCGAAGAGGCCCGCGAGAGCGCCCGGCTGCAGGCGGTCCGTGCGGGCGCCGATCCGGAACGCACCGAGATCGTCGACGTCGAGGAGGTCCCGCTCGCCTATCTCACCGACCCCACGGTGCGGATCAGGGTCAGAGCCGCCGGGCCTCTGCGGTTCGTCTGACGCACGACTCATCCACGACGGCGACAGGAGGACGACACGCCATGACAACAGCAAGTCCACCGCGGCGAACCGACCCGGGAGCGATCACCCGCTCCGAGGTTCGCCGACCGGCATCGCTCGCGGAGGCGGTACGCGAACTGGCCGAGCTCGGTCCCGACGGGGCTCCGCTGGCCGGCGGCACCTGGGTGATGCGGGCACCGATGCGCGGTGCCCCGGTCGCCCCGGTCTACGTCGCCCTCGGCGAGCTCGCGGAGCTGCGCGGCATCCGGAGCGGGGAGGGCACGGTCGAGATCGGCGCCGGCGTCACGCACGACGAGCTCGCCGCCCTCGACGGCCCCCCGGCGCTGGCCGGGCTCATCGAAGCGGCCCGCCGTTCGGCGTTTCCCGCGGTGCGCAGCGTCGCGACCGTCGGCGGCAACATCGCCGCCGTCGGATTCCCCGAGGCCGACCTCGTGCCGGCACTGCTTGCCGCCGACGCGCGGGTCGTCGTGGCCACGACCGGCGGCGAGCGGACCGAGGAACTCGCCGCGTACCTCGGCTCCCGGAGCGGGCGTCCGGCCGGTGAGCTCATCGCCCGCGTCGTCGTCCCGACCCCGGCGGGGCGGCGCTCCGCGTTCGAACGTCTGACCGTCCGCGGGGGCGGCGAGTACGCCGTCGCTTCAGTGGCGCTGTCGGTCGACCTCGCCGGTGCCACGGTCACCGCCGCCCGGGTGGGCGTCGGCGGCGTCGAGGAGATCGCCCGGCTGTCCCCCGCGGCCGCCGCGGCCCTCGTCGGCAGCGCGCTCGACGCCGACGCCGCCGAGCGCGCCGGGCAGGCCGCCGCGGAGGAGTGCACGGCCCGCGAGGGCCTCGACGCCCCCGGCTGGTACCGCCGCGCCGTGCTGCCCGCGCTGACCCGCCGCGCCGCGGCCGCTCTCACCACCTCCGACGACCAGCAGAAGTGAGTGACTGATGCCCCACTCGTTCACGGTGAACGACAGGCGCGTCGAGGTCGACGCGCCGGACATGACCCCGCTGTTGTCGGTGTTGCGCAGCCGCCTCGGCCTGACCGGTGCGAAGCCGGGCTGCGCCGAGGGCCGCTGCGGCGCCTGCACCGTCCTCCTCGATGCCCGGCCCGCGGTGTCCTGCCTGACCCCGGTCGCGCTGGCGCAGGACCGCGCGGTGCGCACCGTCGAGGGCCTCGCGGACCCGGACGGGCCGCTGAACCCGCTGCAGGACGCCCTGCTCGAGCACGGGGGCGTGCAGTGCGGCGCCTGCACCCCCGGCATCCTCATGGCGCTCACCGCCCTGTTCGAGCGGGATGAGACCCCGGACCGGACCGCGATCACGGAGTCGCTCGCCGGCAACATCTGCCGCTGCACCGGCTACCACAAGATCGTCGAGGCGGCGCTGGCCGTCGCCGGCGGGAACGGGGGCCGGTCGTGACGCGCGTGGTCGGGACCAACGCCCGCCGGGCCGACGGCGACGACAAGGTGCGCGGCACCGCCGTCTACGGGATGGACCACGGCGAGACCGGCACGCTGCAGGCCAAGCTGCTGCGCTCACCGGTGCCGGCCGGTCGGATCCGGCGGCTCGCCACCGAGCGGGCGGCCGGGCTGCCCGGGGTGCGGGCGATCATCACCGCCGCCGACGTCCCGGACACCACGTCGGGCTGGATCCTCAAGGACCAGCCGATGTTCGCCCGCGAGGAGATCCGCTACATCGGCGAGCCGATCGCCGCGGTGGCGGCCGACACGCTCGAACAGGCCGAGGCCGCGGTGGCCGCGATCGAGCTCGAGATCGACCCGCTCGAGGCGATGACCGACATGGACGCCGCCCTCGCCGAGGGCGCGCGGCTGATCCACCCGGCATGGGAGTCCTACCCGATGCTGGCGCCCGGGCCTCGCTCGGGCAACGTCGCCTGGGAGTCGACGCTGGACCGCGGCGATGTGGACGCCGCGTTCGCGGCCGCGCACCTGGTCGTGGAGGACGAGTTCACCACCCAGCGCCAGCACCAGTCCCCGATCGAGCCGCACGCCGCCGTGGGCCGCTTCGAGGGCGGGCGCTACGTCGTGCACAGCCCGGCGCAGTTCCCGTTCCTGGTGCGCGACCGGCTCGCCGAGTGGCTCGGCGTGCCGGCCTCGAAGGTGCGCGTCGTGGTCACCACGATCGGCGGCGGCTTCGGCGGCAAGATCGACGCGATGCTCGAGCCGTTCGTGTGCGTGCTGGCACGCAAGACCGGACGCGCGGTGCGGCTGGTCAACACCCGGGCCGAGGAGCTGCAGACCGCAGGGCCGCGGGAGAACGCGAGGATCCGCATCCGTACCGCGGTCAGCGCCGACGGCGAGATCCTCGGCCAGGAGGCGGACACCCTCGCCGACAACGGCGCGTACAGCGGCGAGATCGTGGCGTGCGCGGCGGTGCCGGGGCTGGTCTTCGGCGGCACCTACCGGGTGCCGGTCGCCCGCTACCGCACCCAGGTCGTCTACACGAACACCGCGCCGACGGCGGCGTTCCGCGGCGTCAACGGCCCCTACGCGATGTTCGCGCTCGAGCAGCACCTCGACCACATCGCGGCGAAGCTCGGCATGGACCGCCGCGAGCTGCGGCTACGCAACGTGGTCAAGGCCGGCGAGGCCATCGCCAACGGCCAGGTGCTCGACGACGCGGTCTTCGAGGAGGGTTTCGCCCGGGTCGAGGAGATCGCCCCGTGGGCCGGTCTGGCCCAGCCCCCGGCCGGCCCGCCTACGAGGTTGCGCGGCAAGGGCATCGGCGCGGTCACCTGGCTCACCAACCCCGGGCCCGGCGGCGCCACCGTCAAGATCAACGAGGACGGCACCGCGGGCGTGATCTGCGCGGGTGCGGAGATCGGCACCGGCGCGGTGGCCGTCGGGCTGCGCCAGATCGTGGCCGAGGAACTGGGGCTCACCCCGGACGACGTGATCATCCTGGCCGCGGACACCGACGCCGGGACCTACGACGGCGGCGCCCAGGGCAGCCGGACGCTGTTCTCCCTGGGCAACGCGGCCGTGCAGGCGAGTGCCAAGGTCCGCGAGCAGCTCCTCGAGGTGGCCGCGAACCTGCTGGAGGCCTCGGTGGCCGACCTCGAGCTCGCCGACGGGCATGTCCAGGTGATCGGCTCACCGGGCGCGAAGGTGGCGCTGGCGGCGGTGGCCCAGACCGCCCTCTACACCGCGGGCCCGATCTCGGCCACCGGCAGGCACATCACCCCGCCGGTGCAGTTCGACTCCGGCTGTCTGGCCGGGGCGCTGTTCACCGGGTTCGCCACCCCGACCTACCACGTGCACTCCGCCGAGGTCGAGGTCTGCCCGGACACCGGCAAGGTGACGATCCTGCGTTACGTCGTCGCCCAGGACGTGGGCCGCGCGATCAACCCGCAGCAGGTCGAGGGCCAGATCCACGGCGGAGTGCTGCAGGGCGTGGGCTACGCGCTCTACGAGGACCTTCGCGTGGTCGACGGTGTGACCGTGGACCACAGCCTGGAGAACTACCGGCTGCCCACGGTGTTCGAGGCGCCGCCGATCGACATCGCGCTGCTGGACAACCCGTGGCCGGACGGCCCGTACGGGGCCAAGGGGGCCGCCGAGCCCTCGCTCATCCCGGTCGCCGCGGTGATCGCCAGCGCGGTCTCCGACGCGATCGGCAAGCCCATCCGCAATCTCCCCATCACTCCCTTCGACGTCCTGGCCGCGCTGCGCGAGGAGTCCGAGAGCCCCGCGAAAGGAACGACGCGATGACCACCCCCGCAACTGACGGCTCCCCCGTCGGCCTGCTCGTCTCCAGCCAGGTGCAGCCCGAGCAGATCCCGGAGATCTCGGCCCTGGCCGAGCGCGAGGGCTTCGGCGAGCTGTGGATCCCCGAGGACTACTTCTTCTACGGCGGCATCTCCGGTGCGATGGCGGCGCTGAGCGCGACCAGCGAGATCAAGGTCGGCATCGGCGTCGTGTCGGCGATGGCGCGGCACCCCGCGGCGCTGGCCATGGAACTCGCCACGATCGACCGCATGTACCCCGGGCGGGTCTGGCCCGGTATCGGCCTCGGCGTGCCGCACTGGGTGCAGCAGATGGGTGCCATGCCCAAATCGCCCTACACCGCGATGCGCGAGACCGTGACCAACGTGCGCCGGCTGCTCGACGGCGAGGAGGTCACGTTCGAGGGCAAGGTGTACTCGTTCGACAAGATCCAACTGGTGCACCCGGCCACGACGAAGCTGCCGATCTACATGGGGGTCATCGGGCCCCGGATGCTCGACCTGTCCGGTGAGGTCGCGGACGCCACCCTGGTCTCCGTGCTCGCGGGCACGAAGTACCTGGGCTGGCTGCGCGAGCGGGTCGCCGAGGGCCAGGCCAAGGCCGGTCGCGAGGGTGAGCACCACCGCGTCGCGACCTACGCCCTCTACTCGGTCGACCGGGACGGCGCGAAGGCGAAGGAGGAGGCGCGCACCGTGGCCGCCTTCTACCTCGCGGCGGTGCCGAAGTCCGGCCTCACCGACATCTACGGCATCGGCGACGAGCTGTGGGACATGTACCAGCGCGGCGGCGACAACCCCGCCGAACTGATCCTGCGCGAGATGCCCGACCAGTGGGTCGAGGACCTCGTGGTCGCCGGTGATCCGGACGAGTGCGCGGCGAAGATCCAGGCCCTGATCGACGCCGGCTCGGACTCGGTGGCGCTGGCTCCCGTGGCCGCCGACCGCGTCAAGGAGGTCGTGGAGCTGACCGCGCGCGAGGTGCTGCCGAAGATCCGGCACCGGACGGGGGCCTGATGCGGATCGGGATCGACGTCGGGGGCACCAACACCGACGCGGTGCTGATGGACGGTGACCGGGTGCTGGCGGAGATCAAGAGCCCGACCTCCGCCGACGTCACGACCGGCATCCTCGAAGGCCTGCGCAGCCTCCTCGCTCAGAGCGGGGTCGCGCCGGGGGCCATCGAGACCGTCATGATCGGCACCACGCACTTCACCAACGCCGTGGTGGAGGCCCGTCGGTTGCTGGAGGTCGCGAGCGTCCGGCTCGGACTGCCCGCCACCCGCGCGCTGCCGCCGCTGATCGACTGGCCGGACCGGCTGCGCGCGGCTGTGGGGCAGCACGTCTACCTGTGCCACGGCGGCCACGAGTTCGACGGCCGCGAGATCGCGCCACTCGACGCCGACGAGCTCAAGCGGGTGGCCGACGACATCGCGGCGAAGGGGCTTCGTGCCGTCGCGATCTCGTCGGTGTTCTCCCCGATCAATGACGATCTCGAGCGGCGGGCCGAGGAGATCATCCGGGAGACCGTGCCCGACGTGGCGATCAGCCGATCCGCCGAGCTCGGCCGGATGGGGCTGCTCGAGCGCGAGAACGCGACGATCATGAACGCGAGCCTGGCCGACCTGGCCGTGCACATCACCGACGCGTTCCGAGCCGCCCTGCGTGAGTCGGGCATCCACGCCCCGATGTACCTCAGCCAGAACGACGGCACGCTGATGAGCGTCGAGCAGGCCGAGCGTTACCCCGTCTCGACGTTCGCCTCCGGGCCGAC
The DNA here is from genome assembly GCF_018531475.1 of Pseudonocardia mahuensis. Classification (GTDB taxonomy): domain Bacteria; phylum Actinomycetota; class Actinomycetes; order Mycobacteriales; family Pseudonocardiaceae; genus Pseudonocardia. The sequence goes on along the minus strand of NZ_JAHDTG010000074.1, from coordinate 15,715 downwards.
GAACTCGATGCGTGGGGCGGCGCTGCTCTCCGGGCTGCAGGACTGCGCGGTGGTCGACATCGGGGGTACGACCTCCGACGTCGGCATGCTCGTCAACGGCTTTCCCCGGGAGGCCAAGTCGACGATCGAGGTCGGCGGCGTACGGACGAACTTCCGGATGCCCGACGTGCTGCCGCTCGGCATCGGCGGCGGCAGCTACGTGCGCTTCGGTTCCGACCCCGTGGTCGGCCCGGAGAGTGTGGGCTACCAGCTGACCCGCCTCGGCCGCGTCTTCGGCGGGGACACGCTCACCGCCACGGACATCGCGGTCGGCGGGGGCCGGGCGCAGGTCGGTGACGCGAGCCGGGTCGCCGACGTGGACCCGGCGCTCGTGGCGAGCGCGCTGGCGAGCATCGAGGCCCGGATCGCCGAGGCGGTGGACCGGATGAAGACCACCTCGGACCCCATTCCCGTGGTGGTCGTCGGCGGCGGCAGCATCCTGCTCGGCGACACCCTGCCCGGCGCCGCCCGACTGGTGCGCCCCGAGCACCACGCGGTCGCCAACGCGATCGGGGCGGCGATCGCCCAGGTGGGCGGCGAGGTGGACCAGATGTTCTCGGTCGGTCCGCAGCTCTCCCGCGACGCGGCCCTGGAGCGGGCCCGGGAGCTGGCCGCCGAGCGCGCGGTGGCCGCCGGTGCCGTGCCGGACACGGTTCGCATCGTCGATCAGGAGGAGCTGGCGCTGGCCTACGTGCCCGGCAACGCGGTTCGGATCAAGGTGAAGGCCGTCGGAGATCTCCAGCTCGGAAGGAAGACCGTTGCGACTCGTTGACGAGCAGCAGCTCACCGACATCGCCCTCGGCGCCGGCATCCTCGGCACCGGTGGGGGAGGGGACCCCTACATCGGCATGCTGCTGGCCCGCGACGCGATCCGCGAGCACGGGCCGGTGGAGGTCGTCGATCTCGACGAGGTGCCCGACGACGCGTTCGTGATCCCGTCGGCGATGATGGGCGCCCCGACCGTGATGGTCGAGAAGCTCCCCAGCGGCGACGAGGTGGTGGCCGCGTTCCGCAAGCTCGAGCACCACCTCGGCACGCGGGCGACGCACACCATGCCGATCGAGATCGGGGGGCTGAACTCGGTCATCCCGTTCTGCCTGGCGGCACGGGAGCGGCTGCCGGTGATCGACGCGGACCTGATGGGCCGTGCGTTCCCGGAGCTGCAGATGTGCATGCCCACGCTGTTCGGCGGCAAGGCGGCGCCGATGGCGATCGCCGACGACAAGGGCAACGCCTCGATCATCGACGCGATCGACAACCGGTGGACCGAGCGGCTCGCCCGGTCGCAGACGATCGACATGGGCTGCGCAGCGCTGATCGGGCTGTACCCACTGGCCGCGGCGCGGCTGCGGGACTGCACGATCCCGAACACCCTGCGAACGGCGGAGGAGCTGGGCCGGCTCGTGCGGGAGGCCCGGGAGGCGCACGGTGACCCGGCGGCGGTGGTCCCCCGGTACCTGGGCGGCCATCAACTGTTCCGGGGCAAGGTCGTCGACGTGCACCGCCGGACCGAGGGCGGCTTCGCCCGCGCCGAGGTCCGCGTCGAGGGCCTGCACGACGACGCCGGGGCCACCCTGCGGCTGCAGACGCAGAACGAGCACCTCGTCGCCGAACGCGACGGGGAGGTGCTCGCCTCCGTCCCGGACCTGATCATCGTCCTGGACTCGGAGACCGGCCAGCCCATCACCACCGAGGATCTGCGCTACGGCTTCCGGGTCACGGTCGTCGCCGCGCCGTGCGATCCGCGGTGGCGGACCGACGCCGGCCTGGAGGTCGTGGGGCCACGCTACTTCGGGTACGACTTCGACTTCGTGCCCATCGAGGAGCGGGTCGGGTCGAGCTGAGTTCGAGGCTGCCGGGCCGGCGGGTGTGCCGGTCCGGTGGCCGCAGCCGGCAGGCGGCGACCTGGCCCGGATCAGCTCGGCGAGGCCGGCCCGCTGTTGTCGTCGCCCGACTCGCCGGCGCCGCCCTCGCCCTTCCCGGGCTCGTCATCGTGCCCGGCGAGGAACCGCTCGACCTCGGCCGCCAGCTCCTCCGCACTGGGCAGCTCACCGCCCAGCCCCAGGCTGGAGCGCTCGCCGCGACCGGCCGCGACCATGTCGTACTGGCGCTCCAGCGCCTGCACGACCTGCGCGATCTCGTCGGACCCGGCCACCTGAGCGGCGATCTCCGCCTCGGTGCGCTCGGCCGCCTGCGACAGCGACTCGGTCGGCAGGTACAGCCCGGCCGCGAGACCGGCGTGATCGAGCAGCGTGCGGGCGGCCTGCGGGTACTCCGCGCGGGCGAGGTAATGCGGTACGTGCACCGCGAAGCCCATCGCGTCGTGACCGGCCTCGCCCAACCGGAACTCCAGCACGGCCGCCGCGCTGCCGGGCACCTCCGCGGTGGCGAACCACGCCTCGTGGCCTTCCGTCAGCTCCCGGCGGGTGCCGTGCGCGGTGACCCCGATCGGACGGGTGTGCGGGACCGCCATGGGGATCCCGGTCAGCGTGATCACCAGGCGGATCCCGAACCGGCGGATGATCTGCTCCAGTGCGGCCGCGAAGCGCTCCCACTGGGCGTCGGGCTCGGGACCCGCCAGTAGCAGGTAGGGCGTGTCGCCGGTGTCGGTGACGGCGACGATCTCCAGCGTCGGCGCGTGGTAGGCACCCCAGTGGTCGGACTCGAAGCGCAGCGGTGGACGCCGGGAGCGGTAGTCGATCAGCTGGTCGGTGTCGAACCGCACGACCGGGGTCGCGTCGCGGCCCTCACGCAGCGCCTCCACCGCCAGCCGGCCGGCGTTCCCGGCGTCGACGAACCCGTCCAGCGAAACCAGCAGGACCGGGTCCACCAGCTGTGGGGCGCCCGCCTCCACCCGGTAGAGACCCTCGGGATCCAGCACCACATACCTCCGGCCGTCGACATTCCCTCACGCGCACCCAGTCGGGGCAACGTGAAACTGCACGCACGGCTTCCCGTTCGGTCCGGGAATCGCGCACCATGGTGATCCTATGGATGTGCAGCGCCGCCGGTGGGTCGTCTGGTCGGTCGGGCTGTTCGCCTACCTCATCGGCGTGATGCACCGGACGTCGTTCGGCGTCGCAGGTCTGGACGCTGCGGACCGCTTCGGCGCCGCCCCCGCTGCGCTCTCCGGCTTCGTCGTGCTGCAGCTGCTGGTCTACGCGAGCCTCCAGGTGCCGGTCGGGGTGCTGCTGGACCGCTACGGGGCGCGCCGGCTGGTGATCGCCGGCGCGCTGACCATGGCCGCGGGACAGGCGCTGCTGGCCCTGGCCACGTCGCTGCCACTGGCCATCGCGGCCCGGGTGTTCGTCGGCGTCGGCGACGCGCTGACCTTCATCAGCGTCCTGTCCGTGGTGACGGCGTGGTTCCCGGCGCGGCAGGTGCCGCTGATGACGCAGCTGACGGGCCTGCTCGGCCAGCTCGGGCAGGTGCTCAGCGCCGTCCCGCTCGTCGCGCTGCTGCACGGGCCCGGCTGGACCCCGGCGTTCCTGTCCGCGGCGGGCATCGGAATCTTCGCCGGGGCCGCTGTCGCCGCGGTGTTCCGCAACCGCCCGTCCGGCGCCCCGGCCCCGCCGCCGGCCCCGTCCCCGCGGGAGATCCTGGACGGGTTGCGGCTGTCCTGGTCCGAGCCCGGCACCCGGCTGGGCCTGTTCACGCACATGGGCACCCAGTTCTCCGGCATGGTGTTCGCGCTGCTGTGGGGGGTGCCGTACCTGGTGGCCGGCCAGGGGATGTCCTCCGGCGCGGCGAGTGCCCTGCTGACGCTGTTCGTCGCGGCCGGCGTGGTCGCCGGGCCGCTGTTCGGGGAGTTCACCGCCCGGCACCCGATGCGCCGGTCCTGGCTGGTGATCGCCGTGATCGCGGTGACCGCCGCGTGCTGGACGGCCGTGCTGGCCATCCCGCCGCCCGCGCCGCGGTGGCTGCTCGTGGTGCTCGTCGTCGTGCTCGCGCTCGGGCCCCCCGGCTCGATGATCGGCTTCGATTACGCCCGCACGTTCAACCCGGGGCACCGGCAGGGCACCGCGGTCGGCATCGTCAACGTCGGCGGGTTCACCGCCTCGCTGCTGGTCACGCTCGCGATCGGGGTGCTGCTCGGCATCGCAGGCCCGGGCGGGGCCGGCGGCTACACCCCCGAGGCGTTCCGGGTGGCGTGGACGATCCAGTACGTGGTGTGGGCGATCGCGCTGGTCGGAGTCATCGTCGCGCGTCGGCGGGCCCGGCGGAAGATGGCCGAGGAGGGCACCGTGGTGCCCCCGTTGCGGGAGGCGCTGGCGGCGCGCCGGCGGGCCCGGCGCGACGACCGCACCGGCACGGGGTCGCGTCCGCCCCGCTGACCTCCCGGGCTCCGAGCCGGGCGGAAGCACGGCTTCAGCCCGGACTTCCCGGCACCCGAGGTCGCCGTCAGGCTGTTGTCAGGCCGAGTCACGGGCGACCCGGTTGGAGCAGCGCGTTGCTCACCGGTCGTACCGGTCGCCCCGAGATGATCACTCGTTAGTGACAACCACTATCGTTACCGTAGTCATCAACGAGGGATCAGGGGGACCGGTGCGGATCGCGTTCGTCGGCAAGGGCGGCAGTGGCAAGACCACGATGGCGTCGCTGTTCACTCGCTACCTGGCCGAACTCGGCCACCCCGTCCTCGCGATCGACGCCGACATCAACCAGCACCTCGGCCAGGCGCTCGGCGCCGAGGGTGCGCCGCCGCGGCCGCTGGGCGGGGATCTGCCCTGGCTCAAGGAGCACCTGCGCGGCACCAACCCGCTCGTCCCGTCGGCCGAATCGATGATCAAGACGACGCCGCCCGGCCCCGGCTCCCGGCTGCTCGACCTCGACCCCGGCGACGAGCTGCTGAGCCGCTACGCCGCGACCGTCGGCACCATCCGCTACCTCGTCACCGGCGAGTTCGACGAGGACGACATCGGCGTCTCCTGCTACCACTCCAAGACCGGTGCGGTGGAGCTCTACCTCAACCACCTGATGGACGGCGCCGGCGAGTACGTGGTCGTGGACATGACCGCGGGTGCCGACGCGTTCGCCTCCGGCCTGTTCACCCGCTTCGACCTGACTGTCCTGGTGAGTGAGCCGACCCGGCGCGGGGTGGGCGTCTACCACCAGTACGCCGAGCACGCGGCCGGGCACGGTGTCGCGCTGCGGGTCCTCGGCAACAAGGTCTCCGACGCCGCCGACGCCGACTACCTGCGCGAGCAGGTCGGCGACGCGCTGCTGGGCTTCGTCGCGCAGTCGGCGTGGGTGCGTTCGGCCGAGCGCGGTGACGCCGCCCCGCTGACCCGCCTCGAGCCGGAGAACCTCACCGTCCTCGGTTCCGTGCTGACCGCGCTGGACTCCCGGCAGCGGGACTGGGCCGCCTACCACCGCAAGACCATCGAGTTCCACCTGCGCAACGCCGCCGCCTGGGGAAACCGGGCGGTGGGGGCCGATCTCGCCGCACAGATCGCCCCCGACTTCGTGCCTGGTCCGGGCGTCCTCGCCCGCTGACCCGAAACCCAGCAAGATCGCAGGAGGTCCCATGTCCCTCGACGTCCCCACCGATGTCCTGGTCGCCGCCGAGCGCGGCGAGCTGGACGACGCGCAGTTCGTCGCCGTCGTCCGTGACTCGCTGCCGTACGCCTGGCAGGTGATCGGCGCCGCGGCCGAGGACCTGTCCGAGCGGCCGGCCGCCCCGTTCGGTGAGCACGAGGTCCCGCCGCCGGACGAGCAGGCCCGCGGGCAGCTGCTGCGCGCGCTCGCCAGCAACTCCATCCGCGGTGCGCTGGAGCGGCACTTCGGCGTCGTGCTGGCGTTCCAGAACTGCCACCGGGTCGCGGCGTTCAAGCCCGAGGCGGTCGACTCGGCGATCTACCGCGAGTTCATCTCGCCGCGCGGGCAGGTGCTCAACCAGTCGCCGGAGCTGCGCGACTGCTGAGCTCGAACCGACGGCGGCCCCGGTGCGCACGCACCGGGGCCGCCGTCGTTCTCCGGGGGCATCGTTGTCCGCCGGGGAAGGGCTACTCGGCGAGCAGGCGGTAGATCGACTTACGTGCCTCGGCGAGGGTCGTGGTGGCCGTCTCGACCTGCGCGGGAGTGCCGGTGGCCATCACCTGCGTCACCGCGGCGTGCAGCTGGCCCAGCTGCTCCCACAGCTCGGTGGCGTCGTCGTCGGCGTCACGGCCGACCGAGGCCCAGACCCGGTCCAGCTCGTCGCGGTGCTCGGCGACGTAGCGGGTGCCCTCCTCGGTCAGGTGCACGATCCGGCGGCCGTCACTCTGCTCGACGCGCACCAGGCCCTCGTCCTCGAGCTGTGAGAGCGTCGGGTACACCGAGCCCGGGCTCGGGCGCCACACGCCACCGGAGCGCTCGGCGATCTCCTGGATGATCTCGTAGCCGTGTCGCGGCTGCTCGGCGACCAGCGCCAGCACCGCCAGCCGGACGTCACCGCGCGAGGTGCGGCGGCCACGCCGGCCGCGGGGGCCGCCGAAGCCGCGGGGCGGGAACGGGGGTGGGAAGACCGGTCCGAAGCCCGGTCCGAAGCGCGGGCCGCGGCGTCCGCGGCGACCGGGCCCGCCGTGCCGGCCCTCGTGCTCCCCGGCCCCGTGTTCCCCACCGGCGGCCGGTCCGTCCGCCATCGCGGCGTGGGCGGCGGCGTGGGGGCCCCGGCGGTGTCCGTGGTGGCCACCGAAAGGTCGTCCGTCGAAGGCGGGCCATCGCAGATCCCATGCGGGATTCATGGCGTTCATCGTTTCGTCTCCTTGATCGTCTTCTTGTGACGAGCCTCCTTCTCGATCGGCTCGCGTACCATCACGATATATCGCTACTGCACGAGCGGCAAGGGTCGTGGCGGCCGGCGGCAGGGCCCAGCCGGTGACGGTCGCGCCGCCACGCCCTGTCCGGCCATCGAGAGCGACGTCTTCTCGACCCCGCCCTTCGATGGAGCTGATCGCGATCCGGTGCGGGCGGGCGAGCGCGCCGCGAGAGCATCGTTCGTTCCTGCGGTGGCGATCGGTACCGGGTCCCTGCGGTAGCGACCGTTACCGGGTCGACGACGTGCAACGGCCGTTTCGGGGCCGGCGCCACCGGCGGCTGCTCCGCCAGCACCCCGGTCGGCGCCGGACTACGGACGGGCACGGGTGGGCCGGGGTCAACCGCGGCGTGGGCGCGCCGTACGCGCAGCCTCGCCGACGAAGCCCCGGACATCTCGATCTCGACCCCGCCGAGCCTTGGCAGGCGGACGAGTCGGAGCGGACGGCGAGGTGGTCGGCGGGGATCCACTCGCCCGGGCGGCCGACAGCGCCACCCGGACGAGCGGGGCGTGGTTGCCGTTACCCGTGCAACCGAAGACCGGGGATACGGCGATGCTATGCCTGAGTGGTAGGACGTGGGTGGCGACTGAGTGAACGTTGGTTGAGCCTTCGACCACTTGTAGGACGACGGCCGTTGCAGTCCCAGGGTCCTGGGTGGGGGTGACCTCGTGATCGGTCCGAAGCCGCCCAGAAGGGCGGATCAGCCGGCCTGCTGGAACACCGCCCGCGGCCCGGGTCGCCCGGGCCCTACGGCCCGTCCGATGGGTCCCGGGTGCGCAGCACGCGGGAGATGCCGAGCGCGGCGGTGCGGACCGCCGGCGCCAGCCGCGCGGTATCCAACCGGTTGGCCCAGCCGGTGATCGACACTGCGGCGAGCGCGAGCCCGTCGGCGTCGAGGACCGGGGCGGCGACACACGCGATCCCGACCGTCGACTCCTCGTGCTCCTCGGCCACCCCGTTGCGGCGCACCGCGGCCAGCTCCTGGTCGAACAGCCCCGGTGCGACCACGGTGCGGGGGGTGCGCCGTCGCAGACCGGCCGCCAACACCGCGGCCAGTCGATCCGGCGGGCCGAACGCGAGCAGCGCCTTGCCGACCCCGGTGCAGTGGGCCGGCATCCGCCCACCGATGCGAGAGGCCACCGGCGGGCCGCGGCGCCCGTCCAGCTTCTGCAGGTAGACCACGTCGACGCCGTCGGGGACGGCGAGGTGGACGGTCTCGTGGGTGGCCTCGAACAGGTCGGCGAGGAACGGCGCGGCCGCCTCGCGCAGCCCGCGTTGCCGCGGTGCCATCGTGCCGAGTTCGAACAGCCGCATGCCCAGGCGGACGCCCGTCGGGGTGCGCTCCACGACATCCCACTCGGCGAGTTCGCCGAGCAGCCGGTGCGCGGTCGCCTTCGGGATCCCGGTGCGCCGGCACAGCTCCGCGAGGCTCAGCTCGGCATCGCCCGGCCGGAATGCGGTCAACAGGGTCAGCGCTCGGCCGAGCACGGAGTTCGGGACCGTGTCCCGATCAGCGGAACGCACGCGCCCATCCTCGCCAGGCCGTGGAAGCCGCGTCCACCCGGCCCCTGGTGGTCGTCGCGCCACCGCGCTGGCAGGGTGGGCGACCATGCGTCCCGACCACGCCCGAGCCCTCGCCGCCGAGATCGACAGCGCGCACCTCGAACGCCGGTTGCTCGACGTCGACGGTCGCGACCTGTCCGACCTGGAGGCGGCCTACGCCGTGCAGCGCGAGCTGACCGCGCTGCGCACCGCTCGGGGCGCGCGCCGGATCGGCTGGAAGCTGGGCTACACCTCGGCGGCGATGCGCGAGCAGATGCGGGTCGACGCGCCCAACCTGGGGCCGCTGCTGGACTCCATGCTCGTCCCCGACGGCGGGGATGTCCCGGCCCATCTGGTGCAGCCGCGGGTGGAGCCGGAGATCGCGGTCTGGATCGGGGCCGACGGCGGGCCGGCCGAGGTGCGTGCCGCGCTGGAGATCGTCGACTCGGTCTGGCAGGACTACCGGTTCACCCTGGGGGCCAACACCGCCGATGGCTCGTCGGCCGCCGGGGTGGTGCTCGGCCCGCCGCTGCCCGTCGAGGGTCTCGACGCGCTGACCGTTCAGGTCCGACGCAACGGTGAGCCGGTCGGCCAGGGCGCCGGGGCGGCCGCGATGGGCCATCCGTTCACCGCGCTGCGCTGGCTGGCCGACGAGCTGCCCCGGCGCGGCGAGCAGCTGCGTCCCGGCGATCTGGTGATCACCGGCGGGCTGACGGCGGCGGTCTCGATCGAGCCGGGTGACGAGGTCGAGGCCGTGTTCGGCGACGTCACCGCGGTGCGCCTCCGGCGCCCGTGAGCGGATAACACTGTTCGAACAGCGTCATCCGCTTCCGAGCGCGAAGCGCACACGTTTCGCTGGCCGGAACGTCAGGGTTCCCCGGCGCCGCGGCGGCTGCCAGCCTCGATCTCCATGAGCACCATCGCCGCCATCGTCGGGCCGGGCAACATCGGTACCGACCTGCTGGCCAAGCTGCAGCGCAGCAGCGCGATCGAGATCGCCTACATGGTGGGCGTCGTCGAGTCCGACGGCCTGGCCCGCGCCCGGGAACAGGGCATCGCGGCCAGCGCCGAGGGGGTGGACTGGCTGCTGCGCCAGGACCCGCTACCGGAGATCGTCTTCGAGGCCACCTCGGCCAAGGCGCACCAGGCCAACGCGCCCCGCTACGCCGAGGCCGGGATCCAGGCCGTGGACCTCACCCCGGCACACCTGGGACCGATGGTCTGCCCGCCGGTGAACCTGCGCGACCACATCGCCGCCCCGAACGTCTCCATGATCACCTGCGGTGGGCAGGCGACGATCCCGATGGTGCACGCGGTGTCGCGGGTGACGCCGGTGCCCTACGCCGAGATCGTCGCGTCGGTGTCGTCGCGGTCCGCCGGGCCGGGCACCCGGGCCAACATCGACGAGTTCACCCACACCACCGGCCAGGCCGTCGCCGAGGTCGGCGGCGCCGAGCGCGGCAAGGCGATCATCATCCTGAACCCGGTCGAGCCGCCGATGATCATGCGGGACACCGTGTTCTGCATGATCGGCCCGGATGCCGACCACGGGGCGATCACCCGCTCGATCCACGAGATGGTGGCCGAGGTGCAGCAGTACGTGCCCGGCTACACGCTGCGCGCCGAACCGCAGTTCGACGACCCGCAGCCCTCGTGGGGCCCAAACGGCCGGGTCGCGGTGTTCCTGGAGGTCAAGGGCAACGGCGACTACCTGCCGGAGTACGCCGGCAACCTCGACATCATGACGGCCGCGGCCGCCCGCGTGGGCGAGCTGATGGCCCACGCGAAGCAGGGGGTCACGGCATGACACGGCCGGAACTGCAGCACGACGTCCGGATCACCGACACCACGCTGCGCGACGGCAGCCACGCGATGGCGCACCAGTTCACCGAACAGCAGGTGCGCGACACGGTGCGGGCGCTGGACCAGGCCGGCGTCGAGGTCATCGAGGTGACCCACGGCGACGGCCTCGGTGGCTCGTCGTTCAACTACGGGTTCTCCCACACCGACGAGATGGCGCTCATCGCCGCGGCACGCGAGGAGGCCCGGCAGGCCAAGATCGCGGTGCTGCTGGTGCCGGGCATCGGCACGGTGGAGGACCTCAAGCGGGCCCGCGACGCCGGTGCGGACATGGTCCGGGTGGCCACGCACTGCACCGAGGCCGACGTCTCCCCGCAGCACTTCGCGGCGGCCCGCGACCTGGGCATGGAGACCGTCGGGTTCCTCATGATGGCCCACCGCACGCCGCCGGAGAACCTGGCCAAGCAGGCCCGGATCATGGTCGACGCCGGCTGCCAGGCCCCCTATGTCACCGACTCGGCGGGCGCGCTGCTCATGCACGAGGCCAAGGCTCGGTTCGAGGCGCTGGTCGCCGAGGTCGGCGACGAGGCGTGGGTCGGCTACCACGGCCACCAGAACATGAGCATGGGCGTGGCGAACTCGGTGCTCGCCTACGAGGCGGGCGTGCGCTACATCGACGGGTCGCTGTGCGCGCTGGGCGCCGGGTCGGGCAACTCGCCGACCGAGGTGCTCGCCGCCGTGTTCGACCGGCTCGAGATCGACACCGGCCTCGACGTGCTCGGGCTGCTCACCGCGGCCGAGGAGGTGGTCCGGCCGTACCTGCACCGCTGGCCGAAGATGGATCGCAACGCGATCGTGCAGGGCTGGGCCGGGGTGTACTCGAGCTTCCTGCTGCACGCCGAGCGCGCCGCCGAGCGGTACAAGGTGCCGGCCCACGAGATCCTCGCCCGCTGCGGCGAGCTCGGCCTGGTCGGAGGCCAGGAGGACATGATCATCGACGTGGCGATCCAGCTCGCCGCGGAGAAGGAGCAGGGCTGATGAGCCACCCGTTCTTCGGGCACATCATCGACGGCGAGGAGGTCTCCTCGGCCGACGGCGCGCGGTTCGACTCGATCGACCCGTGGACCCGCGAGACCTGGGCGCAGGTCGCCCTCGGCGGTGCGGCGGAGGCCGACCGGGCCGTCACGGCGGCCCGGCGGGCGTTCGACGAGGGCCCCTGGCCGCGGATGGGCTTCGCCGAGCGTGGCGCGCTGATCCACAAGCTGGCCGACCTCATCGAGGCCAACGCGGAGGAACTCGCCCTCGCCGACTCGCGGGACATGGGCAAGCCGGTCGCCGACGCCCGCGGCAAGGACGTCCCGCGCACCGCCCAGAACTTCCGGTTCTTCGCCGACCACGCCCGGCTCGCGATGGCCGAGACGCTGCCGATGGACACCGGCCACCACGCCTACACCCGCTACGAGCCGGCCGGGGTGGTCGCGGCGATCGCGCCGTGGAACTTCCCGTTGATGCTGGAGTCGTGGAAGGTCGCACCCGCGCTGGCCTGGGGTAACACCGTCGTCCTCAAGCCGGCCGAGGACAGCCCCGCCTCCGCGACCATCTTGGCCCGGCTCGCGCTCGAGGCCGGGGTCCCGCCCGGGGTGTTCAATGTGCTGCACGGCTACGGCCCCGACTCGGCGGGTGCCGCGCTGACCACCGACCCGCGGGTCGACCGGATCACCTTCACCGGCGAGTCCGGCACCGGGCGCATCATCACCGGTGAGGCGGCGAAGAACCTCACCCCGGTCAGCCTGGAGCTGGGCGGCAAGGGCGCCAACCTGGTGTTCGCCGACGCCGACCTCGACAACGCCGTCGGCTGGTCGATCAAGGCGATCTTCACAAACGCCGGGCAGGTCTGCCTCGCCGGCAGCCGGCTCTACGTCGAGCGCACGATCCTCGACGAGTTCCTCGCCCGTTTCGTCGCCGCGGCGGAGAAGTTGGTGATCGGCGACCCGCGCGACCCGGACACCCAGATCGGCCCGCTCGCCTCGCAGACGCACTACGAGAAGGTGCGCGGCTACGTCGAGAGCGCTGCGGGGAAGATGCTCACCGGCGGTCTGGGGGACGGGTGGGTGGTCAGGCCGACCGTGATCGTCGACGCCCCGGCCGATTCCGCCGTCCAGTGCGAGGAGATCTTCGGCCCGGTCGTGACCGTGACCCCGTTCGACACCGAGGCCGAGGCGGTGGGTGCGGCCAACGATTCGCCCTACGGGCTCAACGCGATGGTGTTCACCGAGAACCTGTCGCGGGCGCACCGGGTCGCGGCGCAGTTGCGGGCCGGCACGATCTGGACCAACTGCTTCTTCATCCGAGACCTGCGGGCGCCGTTCGGCGGGTTCGCGGACTCGGGCTGGGGCCGGGAGGGCGGCAACTTCAGCCGGGAGTTCTTCACCGAGCCCAAGGCCGTCGTGATGGCCATCGCCCCATGAGTAGTGCGCGGTGGGCGGTGCCCGGCCCCGCCCACCGCGCACCGGCAGCTCTAACGAGGGGCGCCGGAGTTGATGCCGCAGCGCTGCTGGAGCTGCCCGGGCAGCCGCTGGCCGATCTCGATCACCGCCGGTTCCTGGAGCCGCTGCGTGTACTCCTGACTGCGGCCCAGCGAGGCCGGGTCGCCGCCGGCTGCTTCGAGGACCTCGAGTTGCAGGTCCGCGAGACCGCTCAGCGTCTCGAAATCGGCCCGCAGGTCCGCCGGTGCGGCGTCGACGACCTCCTGGTTGGTCCGGCGCACCGCGTCCGCGACGTTGCCGAACTCCTCGGCCGGGGCGCCCCCGCTCTGGGTGAGGGTGGCCAGGACCTGTCCCGCGTCCATGTTGGCCTGCACCGCCGTGCAGAACGGGCCACCCGCGTCCGGGGCCGCGGGCGCCGCCGCGGCACCGGCGGGCGGCGCGTCGGTGGCGGTGGTCGAACCGCCGCACGCGGTCGCCAGCGCGAGGACGGCGGCGAGCAGCGTGGCGCGGGGCGGCAGGCGCATCGGGGGATCTCCAGGACATCGCGGACCGGACGAATCGGAACCTTAGCGGCACCCCGCTGAGCCACCCCGCCGCCGTCACGTGCGGCGCAGCCCCGTCGGGCAGACGACGGGGCAGCCGTGCGTCGGGTCGGTGAGCACGACGCACTCGACGCCGTACAGCTCGGCGACAAGATCGGCCGTGACGACGTCGGCCGGCTCGCCCCGCGCGACCACCGCGCCGTCGCACATGGCGACGAGGTGATCGGCGTGCCGGCAGGCGGCGGACAGGTCGTGCAGCACCATGACGACCGTTCGCCCACGCGCGGCGAGCCCGCGCAGCATCTCGTGCACCTCGAGCTGGTGGCCGAGGTCCAGTGCCGAGGTGGGCTCGTCCAGCAGCAGCACCCCGGTGTCCTGCGCGACGGCCATCGCGATCCACGCCCGCTGGCGCTGCCCGCCGGACAGCGTCTCCAGCGGCCGGTCGGCCAGCGCGACGAGGTCGGCGGCATCGAGCGCCGCCGCCACCGCCGCGGCGTCGGCCGCCGACCACTGCCGCAGCAGCCCCTGGTGCGGCGCCCGCCCGTAGCGGACGAGGTCGCGCACGGTCAGCCCGTCCGGCGCGGCAGCGGTCTGCGGCAACAGGCCGAGGTGCCGCGCCACCTCGCGGGTCGGCAGCGCGTGCACGGCGCGGCCGTGGAGCAGCACGTGGCCGCGCTGCGGGGCGAGCACGCGGGCGAGCCCGGCGAGCAGCGTGGACTTGCCGCAGCCGTTCGGGCCGACGATAGCCGTCACGCGCCCACGAGGGAACTCCAGGTGCAGATCCTCCAGCACCACCGTGCGCCCGTAGCCCAGGCCCAGCCCCTCGGTTCGCAGTGCGGCCGCCGTGGCGGTGGCAGGGTCGGTAGCAGCGGTGGTCACGGCGTCCTCCGGGTCCGGGTGGTCAGCAGCAGCCAGAGCAGGTACGGGCCGCCGACGACGGCCGTCACCAGCCCCGCCGGCAGTTCGATCGGGGCGGCCAGGGTCCGGCCGGCGAGGTCGGCCAGTAGTACGAGCACGCCACCGGCCAGCGCGGACGACACCACCGGGACGACGCCGGGCCCGGTGAGCTTGCGTGCCGCTTCCGGCGCCACCAGCGCGACCATCCCCAGCGGGCCGGCCACCGCGACGGCGAGCCCCGCACAGACCACCGAGGTCACCAGTACCGCGGTCCGCACCGTGCGGACCCGGGCGCCGAGGCCGGCTGCGACGCCGTCGGTGAACCGCAGCACGCCGAGCGGCCGGGTCAGCAGCAGCGCCGCAGGCAGGCAGGCGAGGAGCCCGATCTCGAGCATCGCGATGCCGGCGGGGGTCGCGACCGTCAGGCTGCCGACCGTCCAGGGGTAGGCGGCGCCGGCCGCGTCGATCGACGAGCGGGAGAGCATCAGGTTCGTCACCGCGCCGAACACGGCTCCGACGCCCAGCCCCACGACCAGGAACCGGTAGCCCTGCCGGCCGGCGCCACCGCTGAGCGCGAAGGCCAGCGCGGCCGCGGTCGCCGCGCCGGTCAGGGCCATGGCCGACGGCAGCAGGGATGTCGACACCGCGGTCACGCTCGCCACGGCGAACGCGGTGGCGCCGTTGTTCAGCCCCACGGTGTCCGGGGTGGCCAACCGGTTGCGGGCCAGGGTCTGCATCAGCACGCCGGCGAGCCCGAGTGCGGCGCCGACCGCGGCCGCGGCCTCGACCCGGGGCCAGCGAAGGTCCCGGACGAGCAGCACGTCGCGCGGCGGGCCCAGCCCCAGCAGTCCCCGAAGCGCCCGCAGCGGGTCGAGCACCGTGCTGCCGATGCCCAGGCAGGCCGCGGCGACGAGCACGAGCAGGGCGGCGAGAGCGCCCGCGACGAGCATGTTGCGGCGGTGCAGCAGCACCGACCGGCCGTCCGGACCGGCCAGGCGCCAGGTGCCCGGCGGGGGCGCGGTCCGGGTCGGTGCGCTCACAGCTGCGGCAGCCGCGCGGAGCGGACGACCGCGACCAGCACCGGGGCCCCGAGCAGCGCGGTGATCACCCCCAGCGGCATCTCGTAGGGGCGGACGAGCAGGCGCGAGAGCACGTCGGCGGTGAGCACGACGACGGGACCGAGCAGCACGCTCACGCCGAGCACCCGCCGCAGTTCCGGGCCGACGAGTGCGCGGGCCGCGAACGGGACGACGAGCCCGACGAACGCGATCGGGCCTGCGGCGGCGGTGGCGCCCCCGACGAGCAGCGCGACGGCGGCGACGGCGACCGACCGGGTGCGGCGGGGCCGCTGCCCGAGCCCGAGCGCGACGTCGTCGCCCAGCACGAGCGTCGCCAGCGGCCGGGCCACCGCCGCGGCGGTGAGGAGGCCGGCGGCCATCACCGGCAGCGCCGTGGACACGGTGCCCAGGTCGCGGCCGGCGACCGAGCCGACCGTCCAGAAACGGACCTCGTCGAGCGTGCGCTGGTCGACGAGTAGCAGCGTGGCGGTGACCGCGCCGAGCAGTCCGCTGATCGCGGCTCCCGCCAGCACGAGCCGCACGGGGTCGTCGCC
>NZ_JAHDTG010000073.1 GCF_018531475.1 Pseudonocardia mahuensis | reverse complement strand
GGCGGCCAGCAGCCGCGACACCTCGCGCACCAGTTCCCGGGGCACGTCGAGCATGGCAGGATAGGTGATCACGTGGGGTCCTCGGGGCGGTCAGTGCTTGTGGTGAGAACTGCCTACCTGGGGACCCCACGTCCATCGTGGACTGTCCCGATCATCCGAATTGTGCGTGTCGCAGCAACCGCCGCGCCCCTTCTCGTTGAGATCACCTCAATGTCGACGAGCGGAACGGGGCACGGGGGGCAGGGGGGCGCATTCCCCGCGCGGAGCCGGCAGTCGGGTGCGCACAACCGCTTTCTGATCAAGCTCACGATCATCTCCACACTCGGTGGGCTGCTCTTCGGATACGACACCGGGGTCATCTCCGGTGCCCTGCTCTACATGAAGACCGACCTCAGTCTGACGCCGTTCACCGAGGCGCTCGTGGTCAGCTCCCTACTGTTCCCCGGGGCGGCGCTCGGTGCCCTCCTCGGGGGCAAGCTGGCCGACGCCCTGGGCCGCAAGGGCAGCCTGCTGGTGTGCGCGGGGCTCTTCTTCTTCGGGGCGCTGATCTGTGCGATCGCCCCCAACGTGCCCATCATGACGATGGGGCGGATCATCCTGGGGTTCGGTGTGGGCGCCGCAGCGGCGACGGTCCCGCTCTACCTCGCGGAGATGGCGCCTGCGCACCGGCGGGGCCGCATGGTCACGATCAACGAACTCATGATCGTCACCGGGCAGTTCCTGGCCTTCGCCATGAACGCGGTGCTGGACAGGATCATCCAAGACCCGAACGTGTGGCGGTGGATGCTGGGCGTCGCCATCATTCCGGCGGTCGCGCTGTTCATCGGGATGTTCTTCCTGCCGGACTCGCCGCGCTGGTATGCGGTGCGCGGACGTCTCGACGACACCCGGCGGGTCCTCGACCTCAGCCGGGACCCGGCCGAGGCGGCCGAGGAGTACAACATCATCGCCGAGCACGCCAAGCGGGACGTCTCCGAGGACAAGGGCGTTGCGATGCGCGACCTGCGGGCCTATCCGTGGATGCGCAGGATCCTCTGGATCGGCTGCGGCCTCGCCACCGTGCAGCAGGCGACGGGCATCAACACCGTGAACTACTACGCACCCACCATCCTGGAGGACACCGGCCTCGGCGCCAGCGCGGCCCTGGTCCTGACGGTCACCGTCGGCATCGTGGCGATCATCGGGACCATCATCGGGATCATCCTGCTGGGCTACTTCAACCGGCGTCCGCTGCTGCTCACCGGATTCATCGGTGTGGCGGCCGGACACACGATCCTCTCGGCGTCGTTCCTGCTCCCGGAGTCGCCCTTCCGCAGCTACCTGATCCTGGCCGCCATGCTGGTCGTCGTGGCGTTCGTGCAGACCTTCATCGGCACGCTCGTCTGGCTGCTGCTCTCGGAGATCTTCCCGATGACCCTCCGGGGCTTCGCGATGGGCATCGCGGTCTTCGTGCTCTGGACGGTCAACGCCGCCATCTCGTTCGCCTTCCCGCCGCTGGTCGCCACGCTGGGAGCGACGTGGACCTTCGCGTTGTTCGCACTGATCAACGTCGGATCGATCGTGTTCGTCTACAGGTTCGCTCCGGAGACCCGGGGACGCACACTCGAGGAGCTCGAGGACGACTTCCGCGTGCACGACGCGGCACATTTCGTCCACGAGGCTCCGGCGGGCGTGCGCGGCTCATGACCGCCATCCCTGACGACGTGATCGAGGAGTGCAGGTGACAGACGAACAGCAGCAGGAACCATTGTCCCGCGAGGTGCTCGACAAGCTGGGCCGCGTCAGCACCTCGACGCTGGCCACCCAGCTGTACAAGCGCGGGTTCCGGCAGCCGACGCTGCTCGGCGTGCGACCGCTGAGCCAGGTGGTGGACGGTTTCGTGGGCGAGGCGTTCACGATGAGGTTCATCCCGGCCCGGGAGGACGTGAACACGCTCGATCCGTACCGCAGCGGCAACACCCTGCAGTGGGAGGCGATCGAGAACGTCCCGCCCGGGCACGTCATCGTGGTCGACAGCCGGGGGGACACGAGCGCCGCGTCGGGTGGTGACATGCTGATGACGCGGGCGTGGAAGCGGGGTGCGGCCGGTTTCGTCACCGACGGTGGGCTGCGCGACGGCCAGATCCTGTCGCAGCTGCCGTTCGCCACCTACGCCAGCACCGTCACGATCACCACCCGCGCGGCGTGGCACCACGTCGCCGATCTGCAGGTGCCGATCGGCTGCGCGGGGGTGGCGGTCTATCCGGGCGACGTCCTGGTCGGGGACCGGGACGGCATCGTCGTCGTCCCGCGCGCCCTCGCCGCGGAGATCGCGGGCCCGGCGCTGGAGCAGGAGCAACTCGAGTCCTACATCAGCACGAAGATCCACGCGGGCGAGCCGCTGTGGGGCAACTACCCGCCCAGCGAGCAGACCATCGCCGAGTACAAGGCCTTGCAGGAGGAGTCGCCGCGTGGGACGTGAACGGGTTGTGGTGGTCGGTGGTGGGTTCGGCGGGCTGAACGCGACGCGCGCACTGGCCGGCGCCGACGTGGACGTGACGGTGGTGGACCGGACGAACCACCACCTGTTCCAGCCGCTGCTGTACCAGGTGGCGACGGGCATCCTGCCGCCCGGGCTGATCGCGCCGGCGCTGCGTAGCGTGATCAAGAAGCAGGCGAACGCGCGGGCGTTACTGGCCGACGTGCACGACCTGGACCTGGAACAGAAAGTGGTGCGCGCCGAAGGCCCGGACGGACGGCCACTGGAGCTGCCGTACGACACGCTGGTGGTGGCAGCGGGCGCATCGCACTCCTACTTCGGGAAGGACCAGTTCGCGGAGTTCGCCCCGGGTATGAAGACGGTGGAGGACGCGCGGTACCTCCGCGACGGCATCCTGTCGAAGTTCGAGATGGCCGAGCTGGCCACCGACCCGCAGGAACGGGCGGAGTGGCTGACGTTCGTGGTGATCGGTGCCGGGCCGACGGGTGTGGAGCTGGTCGGGCAGGTGGCCGAGCTCGCGCACGAGGTGCTGCCGCAGGACTACCGCTCGGTGGACACCACCGAGGCGCGGATCCTGTTGCTGGAGGGGACGGGGGCGGTACTGCCGCCGTTCGCCCCGAAGCTGCAGCGCTACACCAAGGAGCGGCTGGAGAAGCTGGGGGTGGAGGTCCGGCTCAACACCCTGGCGGTGGACATGGACCACGACTCGATCACGGTCAAGGGCCCGGAGGGGGAGGAGACGATCCGGACCCGGACGCGGATCTGGGCGGCCGGGGTGCAAGCCTCGCCGCTGGCGCGGATGCTGGCGGAGAAGGCCGGGGTGGAGACCGACCGCGCCGGGCGGATCCCGGTGAATCCGGATTGCACGGTGCCCGGGCATCCGGAGGTGTTCGCGGTCGGGGACATGGTGTCGCTGAACAAGCTCCCCGGGGTCGCGCAGCCGGCCATGCAGGAGGGCCGCTACGTCGGCAAGGTGATCAAGGCGAGGCTCGCGGGGGAGAAGTCGCCGGCGCCGTTCAAGTACTTCGACAAGGGGTCGATGGCCACGATCGGGCACCGGGCGGCCGTAGCAGATGTGTTCGGGATGAAGTTCACCGGCCTCATCGGGTACGTGATGTGGGGCTTCATCCACGTGCTGTACCTGATCGGTTGGGGCAACCGGCTCGGCACGCTCTACACGTGGGCCCGCGCGCTCTGGTTCTCGAACAACCGTGGTCACCGCATCATCACCTTCGAGAAGGCCAACGACGAGCTGGCCGAAGGCACCACCCGCGCCGGACGTCCCACCCCGATCCTGCCGCGGTCGACGCCGGGCGCAGCGGCTCCCCCGGCGGTCTCCCCGCGGGACGCCGACCGGACCGGGTGAAAGCCGTCCGTGGCGCGCTCCTGCAGCGGCGCAGGACACCGATCGGATGGCGTGCCCCGGCCACAGGGGACGCCGGGAGGAGGGCGAGTGCCGGACAACTGGATCGAGTCCCGGCGGTCGGTGGTCGGCAGGATCGTGGCGATCCTGCGGACCTTCGTCACCGGCGAGCGGCACTCGGTCACCGAGATGGCCCGGATGACCGGCCTGCCGCTGTCGACGACCCACAGGCTGGCGACGGAGCTCGTGGCCTGGGGCGTGCTCGAGCGGGCGGACGACGGCCGGTACCGGACCGGATTCCTGACCCGGCGGCTCGGCAGCGACCCCTGGCCGCCTGCGACGGTGTACGAACGCGGACCGCACGTGCTGATCGACCTCTGCGAGGCGACGCGCCGTCGGGTGCGTCTCGGTGTTCTGCGTGACGGGAGCGTGGCGTACATCGAGAAGCGCGTCGGGCCCGATCCGGTCTCCGCCTTCTCGGCGAGCGCCACCCTGCCCGCGCACGCGACGGCACTGGGCAAAGCGCTCCTCGCGTTCGCCCCCCAGACCACGGTCGCGGCGGTCGCGCACCGGTTGACGGTGTACACGCCGCATACGTTGGACAGCCCGGAGAAGCTGCACCGCGCCCTCGCCACCACCCGGTTGACCCGGCTCGCGGTCTCACGCTCCGAGCTCGAGATCGGCGTCTGCGCGGTCGCCGCACCGGTTTTCGGGCCCGGTGGGAGCGTCATCGCCGCCATCGAACTGCAGGTGGACGACCTCCGCACGGACCTGGAACTCGGCGGGATCGCGCTGCGGGTGGCAGCGGGCGGCCTGTCCCGGGAACTGTCGGGCGTAGCCGTGCACGAGCGCAGGCGGGCGCTCGGCACCGTCTCCCCGGCGCGGGTCCGACCGGTGTCCACGGGGTCGCACTGATGGCGCGCGGTCGGTCGTACGACGACGTGGTGGTCGGTCAGCAGCTGTATCCGGTCGTGGAGTCCTGCCGGAAGCCGGAGGTGTTGTGGAGCAAGCTGGCGTCCGGGAACGACGACTGGCTCGGGGTGCGGCGCAACGGGCGGTTCGTGCTGGGGCGGCCGCGGCTCGCCGTTCCCGCCCGGCCCGCGCCGGACCTCGTCGATCCGCCGGGGGAGGGCGGGCACCACCGGATCGAGTACTGCGGCCCGTTGGACGACACACCCCGCCAGGAGTGGTACGCCGACCCGGACGAGGCGAGGGACGCCTTCGCGCGGATCATCACCGGCGGCCCGATCACGCCGCTGCGGAGTTCGGGTATCTGGAAGGTCCCGCTGTTCGTCGCGGACGAGAAGGTCGACGACGTACTGGTCGTGCGGCGGCTCACCGACGTCCTGTGACGCCGCCGGTCGGGTCAGCGGTCCTCCGGCGGCGGTACGACCAGCACCGGAGCCGGCGCGATCTGGAGCAGGCGGAGCGTGACGCTGCCGAGCAGCAGCCCGACGAGCGAACTGTGTCCGTGGGACCCGACGACGACGAGATCGGCCCGCGCCTCGCGCGCGACGTCGGCGATGACGTGCCCGACCTTGCCGGGGATGCCGTCCACCCACCTGAGCTCGGCGTCGAGACCCTCCTGGCGCAGCTCGTCGACCTTCCGCTGGAGCACCGTCCGGTGCGCGACATCCGCCTCCTCGGCCTGCGCCAGGGCCTCGGCGCGACCGAGCCCCTTCTCCTCCACGTGGACGGCGACGAACTTCGCGCCAGAGCTCCGGGCGAGTTCCTTCGCCAGTGGTAACGCGTTCTCGGCGGGCTTCGAGCCGTCGGTGGCCCAGACGATGACGTGGAACATGACGCCTCCGCATCGGCGCTCGGAACCGCATCCCGCCCGGATACGGGAGCAGGTGTCCAGGGGGGTAGCCCCCGCCCCCTCCGGCCAAACCCGCCACCTGCTCCGGTTCACTGTGGAGTGGTCGCGACATCGACATGGCCGGCCGTGCTGCGAACGTTGCGGATCCCGGTTCCTCACCGAGGACGAGGTCACGCCCGGCCTGCGGACGCTGCGGGAGCGCGAAGCGGCTCGCGGGCTCGACCGCTGGCCGCGTGGCTGCGTGCGGGCGCCCACCGCCCGGGAGCTCGCGTTACGGGGGCACCGGAGGGTTGCCGTCGACCTGCCCGGGCACGGTCTCGGCGCGACGATCCCCACCGGCTACCTGGGCGCGCAGGACCTCGACGCCCTCGCCGCCGCCCCGAGCGGCATGGCCGGCATCAGCACGGCGGACGACGTCGCGAGCGTGTGCGAGGTCGTGCGGCGGGCCGCCGAGCACGGCCCGGTGATCCTTGTGGGCGCCAGCCGCGGCGGGCTGACCCTCACCGCGGTGGCAAGGCGGTCCCGGAGCGCCCTGCAGGCCGCGCTGCTCGCCGACGGCAGCCGGGGCGAACCGCTGGCCTACCTGCACACCCAGGAGCCCGACGAGGCGCTCGTCGTCGACGAGGCGGGCACCCGGGCCGACCCCTCGACCTGGGCGGGATCCCCCGCACCTACATCCGGTCGGCCGAGGACCGGGCCATACCGCCGGCGCTTCAGGACCGCTTCATCGCCGAGGCCGACGTGCTGACCCAGGCAACCCGTTCTACGTGCACTCGGTCGCCAGCAGCCACCTCGGCTTCGCGCTGCACCCCGAAGAGGTCGTCACGATCCTCGACAAGCTCGGCAGCTGACCGGCCGCCGGGTTCGAGTCTGGCTCGAACCTGGCGGTGACCGCCGATCCGGGGCAGCCTGGGCTGCACCGGTTGGCACACCCGCCGAAGTGGGGGTGAGCGATGGTGCGTCGATCCCGTTCCCTGCGTGGACCACCGGGACCGCAGAACCGGCCGGGGTACGCGGAGTCCTCACCGGGTCCGAGGGCGCCGGGCTCCCGGCAGATCCGGGGAACCGGCTGGGGATCTACGCTGACTGGGAAGCGGTCTACCGGGGACAACGTGGATCGGGTGTACCGGCTGATGTACGCGAAGGTCGGGAATCGGCCCGATGCCGAGGATCTCACCGCCGACGTGTTCGCCGCCGCGCTGCGCCCGCTATCCCAGGGTGAGGTTCTGGCTCCGGAATCTGTCATCCCATAGGGGGAGGTCGCTGTGGAACCCTTCGGACGGAAGTACCTGGGCACGTTGTCGGCGGTGGTCGCGCTGGCCGCGCTCACCGGCTGTGGCGCTCCGACGAGCGACCCGGCTGCCGCACCGCGACCCGACCACCGGATGTCCATGCCGGTGGCCGCGGTGGAAGTGCCGGTCAGGCCCGTCGCGACCGTCACCGTGTCGATCGCGAACTTCGCGTTCTCCCCGGCGGCTGTGCAGGTCAAGGCCGGCACCACGGTCACCTGGACGAACAACGACTCCGCGCCGCACGATGTCAGGGGCGGGCCACTGCGGTCGCCCACTCTGAACAGGGGCGCCGGCTGGAGCTACACCTTCACGACACCGGGGAGCTACCGCTACATCTGCTCGATCCACCCGTCCATGACCGGCGCGGTGACGGTCACGGCATGACATCCGGCAGGCCCGCCGGTCGGTGACCTCGACCGGTCAGGTCATTTCGCAGAGATGATCAGCCCGTCAGTTGGGGCCCTCCTGCGCCCGAGGATCTCGACGACGCGGTTGTAGGACGTGCCATCGACGCCTGCGCCTCCCGTGCCGGTGAGGACGATCGTGGTGGTCGTCCTGCCGATGTCGATCCGGGTGGGGACCGCCTCGGCCTTGGTGACGGAGTACCGACCGTCCGCGGCGCGGGTGAACGTGAAGCGGGCGATCATCGAGTCCTCGGTCTCTCCGCTCCCGGCCCGGCTCTGCTGGGCGATGTGATTGCCGAGGCCGTAGGCCACCCACTTGCCGTTGATCTTCTCGAAGGGCTGGACGACGTGCGCGTGGTGGCCGAGCACGAGGTCGATGTCGGGCGAGGCGAGCAGAGCCCGGGCGATCGTGACCTGGGTGTCGGTCGGGTCGTGCACGTACTCCGTGCAGCAGTGCACGCTGACGATCACGACCTGGGCGCCGGCCCGGCGGGCTCGGGCCGCGTCGCCGAGCACGCCTGCGATGTCGGGGCCGACCGGATCGAACACGTTGACCGACCATTCGCGCCCTGATGGCAGAGGTATGCCGTTGAGTCCGTAGGTCCACGAGAGGTGCGCGACGCGTGCGTCCCGGACCTCGGCGATCCCGGGTGCCCGGCTCTCCTCGGCGGTGCGGAACGTGCCCGCGTGGCCGATTCCCCGGGCGTCGAGGGCGTCGAGTGTGCGGACCAGCCCGGTGAAGCCGGCGTCCAGGGAGTGGTTCGACGCGGTCGAGCAGGTGTCGTAGCCGGCCCCGGCCAGGGCGTCGAGGATCTGGGGCTGCACGTTGAACGACGGATAGCCGCGGAACGGACCGGTCGTCTCCGCCACCGGCGTCTCGAGATGGCAGACGGCGAGGTCGGCGTCCTGGATGACGGGCGCGACCTGGGCGAGGACACCCGTGAAGTCGTAGCCGTTGCCGTTCGCTCTACCGGCGTCCGCCGCGCCGCGCACCAGCGATCCGCCTTGGTGGATGAGCACATCACCGGTGGCGATCACCCTGAACGACGTCGGTGGGGCCGTCGTCGTGCCAGGGCCGGAGCCCGCCGAGGCGGGACCATCGGCGGGGGAGCAGCCGGCCAGCACCATGGCGAGTGCCGCCAGCAGCGTGTGGGAGGCGCGTGCCGCGCTCCTTCTCCTCGGCACGGAACGACACCAGCGATGGCGAGGCCTGCGTGCGCTCTTTTCCGTGGTCTTGACTGAAATGCACGCATTCATCAGATGCCCTCCCCGGCGGATCCGGCGTTGTCCGTCGCAAAAAGCATCGTCCCCGGTCGGAATGCATCTGATCCTTCAGGCGCGCCGCACTTCCCCGCTCAGGGGCGGATCGGGGCTAAGCGATCAGGAAGATCAAAGCGATCCCTTCCGGTGCGGACGCGATCGGTGCGGATAATCCCCGCTCCCGTGTAGCAGCGTCGAGGCTGTACGGATCGCGGTCAAGACCGCCTCCAATTCGCCTCACGCTGCGGACCCGGCGAGCGATGCGAGTCCCGGCCGGCGCACGGGATGTGCGCGGCGAGGTCGAGCGAGGTGCGGCCGCGGGAGGGGCGACGCACCCGGTCCGGACGATGAACTCGACCCGGGCGCAGAACTCGGCGGCCGTGCGGTCGCCGTATCGGGTTCGCGGTCCGCGGCCCGGTTGGGGCTCATCGGCGTTGCTGGTTCGGATCCAATCTTGGAGCGTGGCGTTGGCGCCGGAGTCGAACGAGGGGGCTTCCCCCAGGCGCTGCAGATCCGTCGCCGCCGACGTCGTGACCCATTCGAGCCACCTTCTCGAAGCTCCCACCGCCGTTCGGTACCACCGTGGAAGTCGGGGTTACCGGCCATCGATGTGCCTTTGGGCAGGAGCCAGTTGGCCGCGCGCAGGGTCGGACCGTCAAGCCCAGACCGGGCCGCCCCGCCGCGTGCTGCGACGGTGTCCGGGCCCAGGCATCGGGCGTTGCCGGTTCGGCTGCACGGATCAGGCGCAGGCCGGGTGGTCGGCCCAGGCGGTGTCCGAAGCGCGGTGGGACGCGCTGCGCCTCGGACGGGCTCGGGCCGGCCGCGCGCGCGGCTACCGTGGATGGCCGTCTGCGCGTGTTCCGCACGGTCCTGCGAGTGTTGTCGAACCCGGGCGAGATTCGCCGGCCCGGGTGGGGCTTCGGCGCGTGAGCTCACCGACCGGACAGCGTGAGCCGCAGGACGATCTCGCCGTCGTCGATCTCACCGGTGGGCTGGAAACCGAACCGCCGGTAGAAGGGCCCCGGGTCGTCGTCGCCGGGCTGGTAGCTGGTGAGCAGCTCGGTGGCGCCGTCCGCTCGAACCAGGTCGGTGATCTGCCTCAGCACCTCTCGGCCGACCCCGCGCCGCTGGTGGCGCTTGTCGATGAGCAGCCGCCACAGGAAGTACCGCCCGGTGACCCCGGGAGGATCAGCCGGCGCGTTCCACGAGAGCATCACGAAGCCGACCGGCTCGTCGCCGGAGTACACGGCCCGGTACCACGGATTGGCCTCAGGCTCTGCGGCCGCGTCGTCGAGCGAGCTGGCCACCGATTCGACGAACCGCCTTTGACGTCGTCGGACGCGCAGCGCGCAGACCGCGTCGCGGTTGTCGTCGGTGATCTCCCGTAGGTACACGCCTGGAGACGTCATGCCGCGCCCTTCCTGTGGCCGGCAGCGGACTTCCGGTCCGGAGGCCCTGATCGGACACGGTCTCATGCCGCGACCCGGTGCCCTGACCGCGGTTCAGGCCGGCGCCCGTGAGCCGGGAGCGGCAGCGACGCCCGCAGGACGACGGCTGCGCTGCTCAACCTCGATGAGAAGCGGGCTGGGCCTTTCTCGGTGAGATTGGGCAGCGTGTCGCGCACGGCATTGCTGATGCGGTTGTTCGGGGCGCCGGGGTCACCGTGGATGACGGCGGTGGCGCGGTCGGGCAGGGCTCGCCAGGCGGCGACGAGCCGCCAGTCGCCGCCCCGCGGGGGTCGCCGTAGAGCCAGGTTCGGACTACGACGCCGCCGGCGCTGCGCCGGCCGTCGCGGGTCGGGACGGTCTGCGGGACACCGAAGCCGTTGTCGGCGAGGAAGGCGAGCAGGTCGAGTTCCCAGTCGAGGGCTTCGGCCGCTCGGGAGGATCGGCGGGCGACGAGCCGGACTCCTCTGCAGGGAGAAGGGCGCCCCGCGAAACTGCTCGGGTTCAGTGAGAACCCGAGCCCGGCGTCGTCTCACTGAAGTTGGGGAATCCGCTGGTCAGCGACAGCTGGAGGTGGCCTTGCACCGAGTCGTGGGGCGGTTGCTCGTCGAGGAGGAGCGAGAAACGGACGTTGTCGGTGAGGAAGCTCGCGGGCGAGGCAGCAGCGGCGATCCAGGTGTCGTTGGCCGGTCGCGGACGACCCGGAAGCTGGGAGTGGGTGCCTGCAGCTCGCCCCAGACGGTCGCGACCTTCGCGCTGTAGGGAAGGACGACGACGCGGGGGAAGAAGGCCGTACTCCCGCCGGCCGCGCGCCCGCAGGGCGTCAGGAGGCGAGGGCCTGTCGGACGCGGGCGGTGTCGTCCTCGGTCCAGCCCTCCGGTGCCGCAACTGCGGCCCACCCGTCGGCGATCATGTCGCCGTAGTTGTGCCCGTGTCCGTCGGGAACGGATTGGGCGTTGGTCAGGTCGGCGGTGACCTGCCAGAACGTCACGACGGGGTACCAGCTCATGGCGGGCGAGACGTCGTCGCCACGGGGTTCGACGAGCCAGTCCGGTCGCCGGAACAGCAGGTCCGGGGACCACCACACGACGGGGTCCGACGGATGCTGCAGGTACAGCACTCGCGGCGCGGCCCAGGGGGTCGGCGGCTCCGCCAAGTCCGCCGGGCCACTGGCGAACCGGACGACAAGCCCGCTGGCGTACACCGGATCGACCTCCGGCGTCCCGGGGTCGCGCCGCTCCACGAGACTGTTCCACAGCCGGTTGGAGTTCGGCGGCCCCACCCACAGCACTCCGTCGGCCTGGGCCCGGATGTCGGCGAGCGTGGTGAAGGCCGCCTCCGATCCCTGAGATCCGAGGCTCTC
Source organism: Pseudonocardia mahuensis (assembly GCF_018531475.1). Lineage (GTDB taxonomy): Bacteria > Actinomycetota > Actinomycetes > Mycobacteriales > Pseudonocardiaceae > Pseudonocardia. Next base: position 27,602 of record NZ_JAHDTG010000073.1, on the reverse strand, counting down.
GCCGTACACGAGCAGCCGCGGGCGGTTCCCCTCGGGCAGGGGGTCCACGCGGGCGTGGACGGCGTCGAAGAGCAGCCGGCCGGCTTCCTCGGAACGGGAGCGGTCGACCAGGAACGACAGCCAGCTGGGCAGGTAGGAGTACTGGGTCGCCACGATCGCCGTGTCGCCCCCGTACATCAGCTCCAGGCCATCTGACGCCGGGACGTTCACCCAGCCGGTGCCCGTCGTGGTGACGACCGCGAGGACGGCCCGGTCGAAGGCCCCGGCGCGCTCCAATTCGGCCACGGCGAGGTCGACGCGCTCCTGTGCAGTCGGGGCGGACTCCAGCCCGACGTAGGCCCGGATGGGGTCGAGCGGCGGGCGTCCTGCGATGTCAGCGAGCTCCTGTGGTGACGGACCACCGGCGACGAAGCTGCGCCCCTCCCGGCCGAGCGTGTCCCAGGGCACTAGCGATCCGGGGGAGCCGGAGCGGGTGGGGCGCAAGGGCTGCTCGACTCCGGGGTACGTCCCGCTGTTGAGCCCGCTGAACGCGGAGTCGGCGGCCGCCAGGGCGCGGCTCAGCACGACGTCGTCGACCACCGTGACGACGAGGAGACCGGCCAGCACGGCGCCGAGCGCCCTGGCCCACCGCCCGGGGAGCCGCGCCCACCTGCCGAGCGCGCGGGCCAGGAGCCGGGCCGACCAGCGGATGCCACGTGCCGCTACCAGGAGCGCGGCCGCGACGACGAGCAGCAGGGGACCGGCCCGCAACCATCCGCTGGTCGTGGACTGGTCCATTGCCGTCAGGGCCGCGACCTCGCGCTGCCACGAGGCGGCGACGACGAGCATCGTGACCAGCAGAACCGGTGCCGCGACCAGGAGGACGGCCCACGCGGCTGCGTCTGCCCACGGGGGCGCGCGGTGACGGACGAGATCCGAGACTCGTCGCCATCGCGCCGAGCGCACCGCGAGCCACGCGAGGACTACCCCGGTGCCGTAGCCCGCCGCGGCGGAGATGCCGGAGACGACACCCTGGAACATCCAGTCCCTGGGTACGAGCGACGGTGTCATGGCCAGCGCCGCCCACGCCGTCCCGACCATCAGTCCCAGGGGATGCAGGCGCAGCCGACGGGGCGCGGGCCGCTCCGGTCGGTCGGTCCGGGGCTCGCGGCGACGCACCGACGATCCCCCGTGACCGTCGCCGCGGGTTCCGACACCTCCGGATCCTAGGACACCGGGCCTGCCCTCCCGCCCGGAGCGGGAACAGCTGCCGCGGACCGGCCCACGTGGTCCAGGAATGCTGGGCGAGCAGCACGTGGGTCCTGCGGCGCGTCGTGCGCAGCGCAGCGGCCGACCCGCCGTGGCTGAACCGCACCAGCAGCGGCGACTCACCTGCGAGTGCAGCGGCGCGTGTGCCGAGCAGGGACACGCGGGACCTCAGCCGGAGACGATCTCGGAAGGACTGCCCCCGCTACTGAGAAAGTCTCGCTGCGCGTAGGGAGTTCCCGGAAGCGCCCGCGACGAACGGCCCACGACGATGCCGGTGTCCGGGGGACAGGGCGCCGGGCGATGAGGTACAGAGGCAGAGGAGCGACGATGGCGGCAGGAAGCACGCAGAAGCTGGCGCAACTGGCCACCCCGGACCCGGGATCCATTCCCGAGGTGCTGGACCGGCTGGGGAAGATCCGCGACTACGCGGCGGAGACCTCGTTGCGGGGCGAGAACGACGGGATCGCGTGCTTCACGAAGCTCTACCACATCATCACGAAGAACGTCGGTGACACCGCTGACGCACACGGCTTCGCCGATCCCGATTTCCTGATCCGCCTCGACATCGAGTTCGCCATCCGGCATTTCCGTGCCCTTCAGGCCTATGCGAAGGACATGGACTCGGCGCCGCGGTGCTGGCGTGTGCTGTTCGACCACCGAAGCGATCTGGACGTCCAGCCGGTGCAGTACGCAGCCGTGGGCGTCAATGCGCACGTCAACTACGATCTCGCGCTCGCCCTCATCGCGACCTGGGAGAAGGTTCCCCCCGTCGACCGCAGACGCCAACTCAAGGACTACCGGCGCATCAACGACATCTTCGCCCAGGAGATGGACGGCCTGCGCGAAACCTTCGACTCCCTGCTCAGTTCCGGTGAGGACGGAGATCTGTGGGACCGACTCGCCAATCGCGCGAGCGACCTGCTCATCCGGTTCACCCGGGATCTGGCCTGGGACGAGGCGACGGACATCTGGGACGCCAAGGACCGGGAACGCGCCCTGGCCAGGTCGGACCGGAAACTGGACGCCACCGCGGAGATCATGGCGCTCGGTCTGCTGCACGCGCCGTTCCTCCCGGTGTAGGCGAGAGGCGCACCCGGTTGCTCTCTGGTTGATCATTGAACAGCGAACTACTCTGCCGGGGGTGAGTCCTCACGCGGCGTGCGCTCCACTGATCGGCCGCGAGGACGACCTCACCAGGCTCACCGCGGCGTTCAGATCGGTGCAGGGCGGCCGGATGGCGGCGGTCATCCTCAGCGGTGAAGCCGGGGTGGGCAAGACCCGTCTCGTGCAGGAGCTGACGTCCCAGGCCGTCCGGGACGGCGCCACGGTGCTGCGCGGTGGCGGTATCGACATCGTCGAGAGCCCGCCTTTCTGGCCCGTCGTCTCGGCACTCCGCAATCTCCTCCGGTCGCCGCCCGGGACGTCCGCGGCCCGGCAAGGTGCGTCGTGGGCCGCCCAGCTCGACGACCTTTTCGCCCCGGGGGCGCCGATCGCGGAGCCGACGGCCCCGCACGTCCGGGTACGGACCCTCGAGCTGATCCACCGGGTGATCCTGGATCTCGCCGAGAGTTCCGTCGTCGTGCTGGTCGTCGAGGATCTGCAGTGGGTCGATCGTTCGACCCGCGAGCTGCTCACCTACCTGATCGCGAACCTGACCAGTGAACCGGTGCTGATCATCGCGACGTACCGCAGCGAGGCCCAGGCGGCCTGCTCACCGGTCCGCTCGATGATCGCGGAGCTGCAGCGGCACCGGCAGGTGAGCTGCGAGGAGGTCGCGCCGCTGTGCCACGAGGCGGTGGCGAGGATCGCCGCTTCGGCGGCCCCGGGGCGGCCCGACCTCGTCGACCTGGTCTGGCAGAGATCCGCAGGCAACGCATTCATCGTCGAGGAGACCCTGCGGGCCGCGCTCGACGGCGATCCGCAGGCGCTTCCGCAGACGCTCCGGGACCTCGTGCTCTCCCGTCTGGCGGCGCTGTCCCCGGCTGCGCAGCGCGTCGTCCGCGCGGTGGCGGTATGCGACGGCCCGCTGCCCCACCGGTTGCTCGCAGCCGTTCTGGAGCAGCCCGAGCCGGAGCTGCTGGACGTCCTGCGGGAGGGCGTGGACCGGGGCGTCGTGGTGGTCGACGCCGGTGGGGACGGGTACCGGTTGCGGCACGGGCTCATGACCGACGTCGTCAACGGCGACCTGCTCCCGGGCGAGCGGATCCACCTGCACCGGCGCTACGCCGTCGCGCTCGAGGACACCTGGGCGCGGGATCTCCCCGGGATCGACGCACGGCTCGCCCATCACTGGCAGCGCGCCGGTGACGCAGACCGGGCACTGGCGGCGACCGTCGCGGCGGCCGAGTCCGCGGACCGGGTGCGTGGCTACGCCGAGGCGCACCGTCACTGGTTGCGCGCCGCCCAGCTCACCGGACGGGTACAGGCGATGGACGTCGCGGTTCCGCGCGGTTCCTGTCTCGAGCGGGCTGCGGAAGCCGCCCATCTCGCGGGTGATCACGACCAGGCGGTTGCGCTGCTGGCCGAGCGGCTTGCGGACCCGGTGGGCGCGGATGGAATCACCGGTGCGCTGCTGCACGCCCGGACGGGGCAGTATCTGGTGGCGGCCGGGCGCGGTGCGGAGGCGGCGCACGCCTTCGGCCGCGCTACTGCACTGCTCCCCGCAGTGGGCGCCGAGCGGGAACGGGCCGAGGTCCTCAGCGGGCACGCGGCGGCGCTGCTGCACGCCGGCGAGTTCACCGCGTCGCGCGCCGTGGCGGAGCAGGCGCTCGCGCTGGCGCGCGAGGTCGGGCTCGCCTCGGAGGAGGCCAGGGCCCTGGCCAATCTCGGGTTCGGCCTGGCCTACCTCGAGGATCCGGCCGCAGGGTCGGCGGCGCTGGTCGAGGCGCTGAGGGTGGCTGAACGGGCGTCGATACCGCCCGATATCGGACGGGCCTACCTGAACCTGGCCGAGCTGCTCTCCGGACCGCTGAACGAGCTCGAGCGCGGCGTCGATGTCGCGCGGGACGGCGTGGAACGCGTCCGCCGGCTCGGCCTGGCCCGCAGTGCCGGCGTCGGGCTGCTCTCGGTGGCGGCCAACGGGCTGTTCCGTCTGGGCCGGTGGGGCGAGGCGGAGGCGGCGATCGAACAGGCGTGGGATCTCGCGCCGACCGGCGCGGAAGCGCTAGAGCTGCGGCTGGCACGCTGCCGGCTGTCGATCGGCCGCGGACGGTTCGCCGAGGCCGAGGATGACCTCGAGGCCGTCGACGTGCTCTCGACGAGCAGCGCCGGACCGCGTTACCGGATTCCGTTGCTCACGCTGCGCGCCGGTCTGCAGATGTGGTGCGGCCGTCCGGACAGCGCGCTGGAGCACGTCGGCGCCGGATTGGACCTCGTCGAACAGGGCTCCGACGACGTGTGGCTGGTCGCCCCGCTGGTCTGGCACGGTGCCCGGGCCCGGGCTGAGCTCACCCGCCTGGGGATGCGACGCGCGGAGGGGGTCGTCGCCGCCAGATTGCGCCGACACGCGGCCGAGCTGTCGCGGCGGGCGATCCGGTCGGTGCCGGCCGTCCGCGACGTCGTGCTGGGTTTCGTCGAAATGTGCGCGGCCGAGGACGCGCGTGCCGACGGACGCTTGGATCCGGATGCATGGGCGCGGGTGGCCGAGATCTGGGAGCGGCGCCAGCAGCCCTACCCGACCGCGTACGCGCGGTTGCGACGGGCCGAGGCGCTGTTCGCGCTGCGGTCGCGTTCGGCCGGGGGCACCCAGGACCTGCGGCGAGCCGAACACACCGCCCGCGAGTTGGGCGCGGCGCCGTTCCTCGCCGAGATCACCGAACTCGCCGAGCGGGCCCGGGTGCGCCTCGCGGGTCCGGCTTGCGCGCCGGAGACCCAGACCCACGACGACCCGGTCGGTCCGATCCCCGAGCCGCGCTCGCCGATGCCCGGTGACGACGATCTGGAGGCGTTGACGGCCCGCGAGATGGAAGTGCTGACAGAGCTGGCAGGCGGCCTGACGAACCGGGAGATCGCGCAGCGCCTGTTCATCAGCGAGAAGACCGTCGGGGTCCACGTCAGCCGCATCTACGCCAAGATCGGCGTGCACAGCCGCGTGCAGGCCAGCGCGGTGCTGTATCGGGCCCGACCCGATCTACGCGGCCCTGGTCAGCGCAGGGCCGGCTGGCGTCGGTGATCAGGCTGCGCGCCCCGGTCGTCCTCGGGAGCAGGCTGGTCCAGCATGCGGCGGAGCTGGTGCAGGACGCGGGCGCGGGTCGGCCCGAGGCTGCCGATCGGGATGCCGGTGGCCCGTGCGATGTCGGCGTACGGAGCGGGCTCGTCGGCGAACAGAGCACGCACCACGGCTCGACCCCGCGGCGGCAGCAGCGTCACGAACCCCCACAGCCGTGCTGCCGTGTCCGCGTCGACCACCTGCTGCTCGATGTCGCTCCTCGGATCGGGGACGGTGTCCACGTCCGATGCGGCGACGAGGCCGCGGGCGTCGCGCAGGATCCGTAGGCACTCCCGACCGGCCGTGGTGGCGAGCCAGGCCCCGAGGCGCTCGGGATCGCGCAGCCGGTCGTGATTCTCCATGAGACGCAGCCAGGTCCGCTGCTCCGCGTCGCGGGCATCGGCGTCCTGCAGCCGGAACGAGCGGACGACCGCGGCCACGAGGTTGCTGTAACGCCGCACGACCTCCGTCCACGCGTCCTGGTCGCCTCGCCCGGCCGCCTCGAGCAGGTCGGTGACCCGGGGCGTCCGATCCGATGCGGTGATGTCGGCAGGCGGGGTCAGCACGGGCATCGGGAACTCCAACATGACCAGGGCGGCGAGGCTGCGGCCACGTGTGGCCGCTGAACTCCGGGCGCGAACAAGCGTCGACCGCCATGACGCCGTACGCGTCCGGACAACGCCCTATCCGGGTGTCCCGGAACGCTGTATTTCTCGCTGTCCTCGCAGCCGGCGGACTCGTGCCGGTGGTATCAGACGGGCAGCGGCGCGGCTCTCCATCGGAAAGGGCGGAAGTACGAGGGAGGCGAGCGTGACGATCGCGGACAACCCCGCGGGAGGGCATCCGGCAGCCGTGCCTCCCGCGCCGGGCACGGTCGGCGCGGTCCTCGAGTTCCTGGAGATGCTGCAGATCGAGGTGGAGTCACAGGAGTCACACGGACCGCGGCACTGCGAGGACGGCCTCGCCTGTGCGAACCATCTCTGCACCGAGGTCACCATGGACGTTCGGGACCGCCTGGCCGCCGGATCCTTCGTCGACCCGGAGTTCGCCGCCGCGCTGGACGTGCAGCTCATGGTGCGCTACCTGCGGGCCGTCCGGGACGACGCTCTCGGTGTCGCGGTCGCCCGGTCGTGGCGCGTGCTGTTCGAACGGCGTGCCCTCTCGATCACGCCGCTGCGGTTCGCGCTGGCCGGTGTCAACGCGCAGGTGAACTACGACCTGGCCGTCGCGTTGGTGAGCACGTGCACGGTTCTCGGCCGGTCCCTCGGAGCCGTCGAGCGCCAGGACTACGTCACGCTCACGCGCGTGATCGCCGAGCGGCTGCGCCGGCATGCCCGGGAACGGCTCGGCGGTACGCCCGACGGGGCCATCGACGACGATGTCGCCGGCCTCGTGGGTGATGTCTCGGGGGACGCCACCTGGCGGCGGGCCGAGCATCTCTGGACGTTGCGCGGACGCCCCGTCGAAACCGAGGGGGAGCGTGCCTGCATCGACTGGCGCGCGAGCATGATCGGCCGAGCCATCCTGACCCCTCGGCTCGGCTGACGACAGCCGTGTGCGGGCGGCGGGTCCGTCCCCGACGGTAGGGATATCCCCGAAGCGGTACCGGGCCCGCCGGCCACACGCTCCTCTCATGGACCTGAGGCAACAGCAGCAGAAGGCTGCGGAGCGGTTCGAGCGCTCTGCGAACGACCGCCTGGAGACCGAGCATCAGCAGGAAGCCACCGGGTCGCCGATCGCCGATACCGCCGACCAGATCGAGGCGCGGGCGCGCCGCCTGCTGAGCAGCGGCCAAATCGCGGTCGAGACACTGGCCACGGCACTGCCGGACGTCGAGCGGGTCGGCCGGGTCGGGCTGCTCGAGCGGATCATCGCCGCGACCAACGACCTCCAGCTCGCCAACTTCCTGCCGCGCGGAGAGCGGGCCGCGCGCACTGTCGCACGCATCTGCCTGCAGCGCGGTGGCCGGGTGGTCGGGTTCGGGACGGGGTTCCTCGTCGGGCCGCAGCTGATGATGACCAACAATCATGTGCTGCCCGACGTGGCCACCGCCGGTGGCGCGTACGCCGAGTTCGTCTACGAACTGGACCGCGACGGCGTGCAGACGCCGGCGGCCCGGTACGACCTCGACCCGGCGACGTTGTTCCTCACCGACGAGCACCTCGATTTCACACTCGTCGCGACGAGGCCGGCACCGGACGGGCACCCGCCGGGTGAGGAGTTCGGTTGGAACCGGCTCGTGGCGCAGCAGGGCAAGATCGTGAACGGCGAACCGGTCAACGTCGTCGGGCACCCGAACGGCAGGCTCAAGGAGATCGCGATCCGCCACAACAAGCTGTTGAACCAGCTCGACGACTTCCTGCAGTACGAGACCGACACCGAACCGGGGAACTCGGGCTCGCCGGTCTTCAACGACCAGTGGGAGGTCGTGGCGCTGCACCACTCGGGCGTACCGCGCACGGACGACGCCGGGAACTGGCTCGCCGTCGGTGGTGCCCGCTGGCGGCCGCAGGACGGTGACGCCGCGGTCGACTGGGTCGCCAACGAGGGTGCGCGGGTGAGCGTTCTGCTGAGCCACCTGTCCGGGCTCGCGTTGTCGCCCGCGCAACGGGCCGTGCTGGCAGAGCTCGGGACGACGGGTGCACCGGTCGAGAGCACCCCGGTGCCGCCGGCCGCGGCGCCGTCCCCGGTTGCGGGGCCCGAGCCGGTCTCCCGGACCGGGGTCGCGGGCCGTCCATTGCCGAACGGGCGGAGCGTGGTCTTCCTGCACGGCCGCGGGCAGCAGGGCAAGGACTCGGCGATGCTGCGGGCGGCCTGGGCGGGCGGCCTGGCGCGGGGCCTGGTCGGTGCCGGGCTGGCGCCGCTCGACGCCGCCGACGTCTGGTTCCCCTTCTACGGCGACGCGCTGGTCGCGGCACTCGACGGCCGTCCGCGCGGGGCGATCGAGAAGTTCGGCGGGAGCGTGGAGGTGACCACCGTGGAGGCCTGCGCGCCCGCGACCCCGTCGGCCCTGATGCTGTACTCCGGCCTCATCCGGGACGCCGCTCAGCGTGCCGGCATGCCGGGGGCGGAGCAGAGCCGGCCCGGGGAGGCCTTCCTCGACAACATCGTTGCGGCCCTGCAACTGCTGCTGAGCTTCGTGGCGGACCGCAGTGGTCTCGACGACGTGGTGATCGCCACCGTGTTCAGCGACGTCGCGGCGTACCTCGACCGCGAGGAGATCCGGGAGGCGGTACTCGACTCCGTGCTGGGGAACTTCCCGCGGTCGGGCCCGGTCGTCCTGGTCAGCCACAGCCTGGGCACCGTCGTCGCGCTCGACCTGCTCACGCGGCTACCCGCCGGGGCCGACGTCGACCTGCTCGTGACGGCAGGCAGCCCGCTCGGCATGGACGGGGTGTACAAGCGGCTGCTCGCCGGTGGCCCGCAGCCGCCGGCGCGGGTCCGCGAGTGGGTGAACGCCTGGTGCGCCGCCGACGCCGTCGCCATCGGCTGCCCGTTGCGGCCGGCCTGGGGCGACCCCGTCCGGGACATCCTGACCGACAACCCGAAGGACCGGGCACACGACATCGCCGAGTATCTGGCCGACAACGCGGTGGCGCGCGCGATCGGAGCGACCCTCGCTCCCTGAGAGAGCTCTCGCTTCCCCTCCGCGACGACCTTCGGGCACGATCGGTCGCCGCGGGAGCCGCGCCGTGCGCCGGCACCGTTTTGCCCCACACGGGTATCCGTCCAGCGTTCCGCTGCTCCTACACGTGTGGACAACCAGGGCGAAAGAGCGATCAGCACGGTTTCCCCGGTCGGTTCGGAGCTCCTCGGAGCTTCACACCGGTGGTGGCCACCGGCCCTGCACGACAGAACGAGTGAACCGATGGCGTCGGCGGGGTCGGTTCGGGTCCGACCTCGTCCGTTCGTCGGCCGGGAGATTCAGCGGCGACTGCTCCGGCAGTTGCTGCACACGGAGCACCCGGACGGCCGGGCGGTCGCCCTCGTCGCGGGCGCGGTCGGAGTGGGCAAGACCGCGTTGCTCGAGCACGTCGCCACCACGACACCGGGCCGGACGCTGTGGGTCCGTGGGGTCAAGACGGAAGCGGCCCTGCCGTTCGCCGTCGTCGCCGAGCTACTTTGTCCGCTTCGCCCGTTCTTCGACCGGGTTCCCGAAGCCCAGCGAGCCGCGCTGGAGGTGTGTGTCGCCCTCCGGGCCGGAGCGGCGGCGACGGTGTCGCTGCACGCCTGCGTGGGCACGCTGACGGTCCTGACCGCCGCAGGCGCGCAGCAGCGGCTCCTCGTCCTCGTCGACGACCTGCACTGGGTGGATCCCGAGTCGCGGCAGATCCTGCTGTTCGTCGCCCGTCGGCTCAGGAGCGAGCGGGTGGCCATGCTGCTGGCGGTCCGGGACCACCCGGGTGTCGAGGCCTCCCTCGTCGATCTCGCCACCCTCAGGCTCGAGGGACTGACCGTCGAGGAGGGCCGCGCGCTGGTCTCGAACCTCGGGACCGACGTGTCCGCCGCGGTCCTGGAGGAGCTTGTCGAGCAGACCGGGGGCAACCCGCTGGCCATCACCGAGACCGTCCGTTCGACATCACCCGCGGTGTTGCAGGGGTCCGGTGTCGACTTCGCCGGGCCGTCGATCGGTCCGTCGTTGCAGCGGGTCTGGTCTGCCGCTCTCGACCTCCTGCCCGAACCCACGCGCACCGCGCTGTGTGTCGTCGCGGCGAGCCGCTCGTCGCGGCCCTCGGATCTCGAGCCGGCCCTCACCGCCCTCGGCCTCGGGCTCGCGGACCTCGATCCGGCGGAGCGCATCGGAGCGATCGAGACGTCCGATGCCGATGTCCGGCTCCGCCCGACGCTGCTGCGACCGATCCTCCTGCAGGTCACACCCCTTGCCGTGAGACGGCGGGTGTTGCGGGCCCTCGCCGATCACTCGGACGGCGACCTGCGGCCCTGGTACGCGGCCGCCTGCCTGAGGGGCCCGGACGACGTCGTGGCCGACGGCCTCGCCACCGCCGCTTCGGCTGCCCGCGGGCAGGGCCGGTATCTCGTGGCGGCCCGGACCTGGGCGCGCGCGGCCGAGCTGACCGTCCGGCCGTCGGCCCGGGCCGAGCGACTGCTCGCCGCGGCGACGGACGCCCACCTCGCGGGGGCGTACCACCCAGCCCTGAGCTGGTGCGACGACGCCGTCACACTGCGTTCCGATCCGCTCTTCGTGGCCGACGTCGAGCTCGTCAGGGGACGCACACAGACCTGGCTCGGCCACCTGCCGCGGGCGGTCGACGATCTCGTCCGGGCCGCCGACGCCGTCCGTCCGTTCGATGTGTTGCGGGCAGCGGCGCTGTACGCCGAGGCCGCACACCCGTGCGGCATGGAGGGGCGTGTCGACGAGATGGCGGCGATCGTGTCCCGCAGCGAGCGGGTCCAGCCTGCGGCCGCCGAACGGCCGGTCGGCATTCCTGCGATGGGTGCCGTCGCCGCGGCGATGGCGGGTCGGTCCGACGACGCGCGACGGCGCCTCGCCCGGATCGGCCGACCGGCCACCGATCACCAGGCGCTCTGGAACCTGCAACCCCTCGCCATGGTGGGGCAGGCACGGGTGTGGCTGGAGCAGTTCGGTGCCGCGCGGTCGGCGCTGGGATCGGTCCTCGATGCCGCCCACCGGGCCGGGGTGGCATCGGTCCTCGCGCCGGCGTACGCGGCACGCTCCGAACTGGACTGGTGGACAGGACTGTGGACGGCCGCCTGTGCCGACGGTCTCGACGCTCTTGCGCGAGCCGAGCATCTGCGGCAGCCGGCCTCGGTGGCCCATGCTCTTGTTGCGCTCGGGCGGCTCGACGCCGCCCGAGGCGACATCGCGCTCTGCCAGCAGCGGATGTACCGCCTTCGCCGGGAAGCGGGGCCACACGGGATGAGCTGGGTGTCGGTGCACGCGCCGAGCGTCCTGGGCCTCTGCGCGCTGGGAACCGGTGATCACGACGCGGCGGTCCAGTATCTGGTCCGGGCGGGCCGGGCCGCATCCGACGGCGGCCTCGGCGGGACCAACGTCGTACCCTTCGGTGGGGACCTGGTCGAGGCGTGCATCCGGGCGTCGGAGTTCCACCGCGCCCGGGAGGTTCTGGGGTGGCTCGAGGAGCGGGCGGCCGCGACCGGGCTGGTGTACCCGGCGGCCGCCGCCGCGCGCTGCCACGGCCTGCTGGCGCAGGACCTGGGCACGGCGGCCGATGCCTTCGCGCGTGCCGCGGCGTTGCACCGGCGATGCCCGGTGCCGTTCGAGTCGGCGCGAACCCGGCTGTGCGAGGGCGAGACCTTACGGAGGTTGCGGCGCCCCGCGGCGGCACGCCCGCCGCTGCGGGAGGCGCTCGCCGTCTTCGAGGCGCTGGGGGCGCGACCATGGGCAGCCCGCGCCGAAGCCGAACTCGCGGCGACCGGTGTACGCACCGAACCGGGTCCGGGCGATGACGCCGACGTACGCAACCTCACCCCGCAGGAGGCCCAGATCGCCCGTTCCGTCTCCGAGGGTCTGAACAATGCCGAGGTGGCGGCCGCGCTGTTCGTCTCGCGCAAGACCGTCGAGGCACATCTGACCCGTGTCTACCGCAAGCTGGGTGTCCGGTCGCGGACCGAGCTGGCCCGACTGCTCGCACGGCCGCGAACCGGCGCCGGCCCCGGATGCACCTGGAGTGAGTCCTAACGGCGTGGCGGCCGTGAACGTGGGACGGAGGGTGTTCACGGCCGGTTCGTGACGTTCGCAGATGTTCCTTGTGGCCGACCTATGTCGTGCGGGCCCTGGCCGTGGAACGGCGGGGACGAAGCGCCGATCGATTGCGTCGATCAGCGGCGTACGCCCGACGCGACGAGGACGGGCAAACCCGCCCTTGTCCCTGCCCTCGGGCTCCGGGCCGGGTCGTGACTACGTCCGGGCCGCGGAGTTCGACGTGGTGGTCGCCGCGCCGGCGGGGCTGCCGAGCGACCAGCGGATGATCACGCCCGGCGATCTCTTCGAGTGGGTGCGCAAGAACGTCCCACCATGGCCGAGGCGGTCACGATCGGCGGGAACGGCTTGCGGGCGGTCGGTGCCATCGATGCGCTCGAGGCGGAACTCGACCGCCCGGTCCTCACCGCGAAGCCGCCGGCCGATGGCGCGGCTGTCCGGGGCGGTGGACGTACTCGACGCCGCTTGCGCGAAACGGTAGGCACCGAGACGGACGAGGCCGTTCATGCCCATTGAGGTCGAGGGGTGACCGTCAGGCAGTTCCGACAACGTGACCGCCCTGCTGCCCGCCACACTGGTGCCCGCGAGTGGCGGCCGGGTGGTGGGGAGCAGGGCCAGGCTCGCTGCCGATGCCGGCATTGCTCGCCCAGCCGAGTACGCCCGCTCCCGTGCACCGCCCAACGCCCCCTTGCGCTGACCGCCGCGATCTGGAGCCACCGGCCGGCCGTGCGCTGATCAGACGAGCGTGACAGCGTCACCTCGCCGGATCGTCCCGGTCCGGCGCATCTCCGCGTAGACCCCGACGTGGACATCGTTGTGCCGGGCCGCCGTGCGCAGGATGTCGCTGTCCTTGGGCAGGTCGCCCTGCGGAAGGGTCGTCATGACGCACCGCGGGCAGTAGTCGGTGACATCCAGGACGACCTCGTTACCGATGCGCATCTGCTGGCCCAGCCATTTGTTCTCCACGAACTCGGCGACGTCCTCGGTGACCCGCACGACGATGTTGGGCCGGAACCGCCGAACCTCGAAGCGCCCCCGCGGGTACAGCTCACGGAGCCGGTTGATCGTGCTGGTGGTGAGGACGTGCACGCTCGCGAGGTCGAAGAACGTCCCGGCGGGCATTGCCTCGTCGGTGACGGTCTCCTGGTGGGCCAACTCCGCCATGTCGGGCCAGTACTCCTCCAGTGTCGGTTGTGGCGACCCGGCGGCCGCCAGCATCACGCGCCTGCCGAGCGCGGCCGAGACGACCTCGGCGAAGTGGGTGTCCTCCGAGCTGATCACCGAGCCGTCGGGGAGTGTCACCGCGACCGGTGGGAGCGGGCTGCCCGGCTCCGGTGACGCGGTGAACGCCGCCCGGAAGTCGAACACGGCCGGCCACTTCCTCGGGTTCTTGGCACTCACCACCTTGCCGGTCTCGGCATCGACGAGAGCGAGGGCACGATCACCCAGCAGCCCACGATCATTCGTGTGCGATGCATTGAGCTCCTCTCCCTGCATCGATTTCAGCGGATACCGCCACAATGAGACGATCGCCCCGTTGGCCATGTCGACACTCCCTGCCTCCGAACGTGTCGGGCAAACGCAAGCCACCGAAGCGCACTCGCGGCAGGCCCGCATCGCACGAATCAGGTGAGCCGTGCCCCGGCCTCGCGGCGGCCGGGTGCGAGCACCGTGCGCCGTAGTAACAACCCGAGCGGTTGAAGTCGCGGGACATCCTCCTGGTGGGGTGTGCGGGCTTGGAGTCCCAACTGAGCTTGACCCCTGACACCGGACACGTTCGTCGCCGCTCTGGCGTATGTCGCATTCGCGGTGCTGGCGGGTGAGGGTGCCTTCTGGGTGGCCGGCGAGCTTGCTGCACTACGTCGGACCGGGCGAGTCGTTCGCTCCCATCAGCTATACGATTCCGTGCCTGAGCTTCGATTTGGTGGTCGCGGCGTACATCGCCGTCGCCTACGGACCGTCGGCTCCCGGACGGGTCGACGTCGGCCAGTAAGAACTCCGGCCTCGGATTGCCGATGAGATCCTTGAACGGATCGGGGACGTTCTTGCGCTCGCTGTACGTGGCGGAGAAGTCCTCATTGGTTCTGCACCGCCCACAACTCAGGGTCCCGGCAAAGTTGTCACATGATCTTGTAGGTGATCAGCGGGCGGAGATGGTTGCGGGCGTGGTGGCGTAGCGCGGCGGCGATGTTGGTGGCGCCGGAGAGTCGCAGTGCGGTGATCGCGAGGTTTCGCAACGCGGACATGACCTGCGGGGCGTGACCGGTGCGGGCGGTGGCGCGGTCCTCGTCGAAGGTCACATCGCGGACCCAGTGCAGGCGGTTTTCTATCGACCAGTGGCCGCGGATCCAGCGCGCGAGCAGGCCCGGGTCGGCATCGGCGCCGGTCAGGCTGGTGATCGCGTAGACGGTCTCGGTCTTCCGGCGCCCACCGGGGCGCAGTGGGCGGCGGCGACGCACCAGCTTGATCGCCTGGGCGGCGTGCGGGAAGAACTCGCCGGCGCGGTCGGGGCACGGGTGCAGGCTGACCACACTGATCGTGCGGGTCTCGACGCGTCCGTGGCCGCGGCCGCGTTCGCGGGCGGCGATCCCGATCTGTGTCCAGGGCAGAGCGCGCACCCGCGCCAGCAGCGTGGGCTGATTCGCCTTGATCGTCATCAGGTAGTGGCCGCCGCGTTGGTGCAGGTAGTCCGCGTGGCCGCGCTGTGTGTGGAGGGCGTCCGCGGTGACCAGCACATCGTGCAGGTCGAGCCGGTCGAGCAGCGTGGTGAACGCGGTGATCTCGCTGCCCTTCTCCTCGATCTGGACCTGGCCGAGCACGACACCGCTGGCCTGGTCGAGCACCGACACCAGATGCGGGAGACAGACGCTGCGGTCGGCGGCGCGGACGTGGGCGCCGCGCAGGGTCTTGCCGTCCACGGCCAGCACGCGGCGCAGTTCCCGCCGGGGGGTGCCCGTCGGTGCTGGTTGGGCGTCGAGCTGGGTCAGCGCCCAGGACCGCAACGCCGCCTCCAACGCCCCCGGGTCGACCTTCTGCAGGATGCGGCGGATGGTCGACTCGTGCGGCGCCACCGCGCCCACCCCGAGCACCTTCAGCACGGTGCGGCCGGTGTCGTGGGCGTACTCGGCGATCGCGGCGAACGACCGCGCCCCGGTCAACACCGCGCACGCCGCAAGCAGCAGCACCGCGAGGACACCGTGGCGGACCCCGCGCGGCTTCCGCGGGTCCGGCACCTGCGACAGGGCCTCCACCAGCGACAACACCGCCGCCTCGGCAGTGGGTGCGGCCCTCACCGCATCGTGTTCGATCTCCAGGTGTTGCAGGGCAGCAACGATCGGGGACACTGACACCGCGGGCACGGGCTTCCTGACGTGATCAAGGACTTAGACACCCTCATGATCACGTCGAGTCCGTGCCCGCACTCGCGTCTACACCCGTGTGTCGCCGCAGGTCAGCGCCCGCTCATCGTGACTTTGCCTGGGCCCTGGCCCACAACTGGCCCAGGATGCGCCCGGCGATCGGGATGCGAACAGTCGGCGTCCCGCCTCGCGGCATCGGTCAGGTCGGGTCGGCTGCAGGGGCGTCCCCGGTGGTATCGCGGACCGTGTCGAGCACGTGGGTGATGAGCCGCCGCGCGCTGAGTGGGTCGGTCAGCGGTTCGGCGGGGAGGTCGCGCAGCTCGGGATAAGCCCGGCAGGCATGGTCGTCGTCGCGCAGCACCTCGACGATCTCGGCCTCGGTGAGCAGAAGGTCCACCGTCGGTGGGTCGCCGGTGAGCTCGCCGTCGATCCAGGTCACGTGAACCAGGCTGCCGTTGCGGGTGCCGCGCACCGTGAAGCTGCGCTGAGTCGATGATTCGCTCGCGGGCTCGTTCATCGCTGCACCCCGACGGCCTGCCACACCTGGAGCAGCGCCTCGTCGTCGCTGAGGTCGGTGCGCCAGCCGTAGGGCTTGGCGAAGGTGAAGATCTGTGGTTCGGGGTAGGTCTCGTCGCTGGTGTCGTACATCGTGATCGACACCGAGCGCTCTCCGATGGCGACGAAGAAGAACTCGCGGTAGTCCGAGAGCGCGACGTCGAACAGCGTCACCCGGGGGTCGGGGCGCGTGGTCCGGACCTGCCAGCCGCCCCGGTCACGGGCCCGGCCCAGCCGGGCGACGACCGGGTCCGCGCTGATGTCCGATATGGAGTCGGTATCCATGGGTCTAGAGGAAGCGCCGGTTGGCGGTGTCGTCCGGGACGCGGATGTCGAGCGCCTCCAGCATCGGCCGGGTGTCGGTGATGTAGTCCTGGCGCAGGTCCTCGTTGTTCTTGGTGCGCAACCCCCAGCGCACGTAGGCGTCGGAGAAGTCCGAGTCCGAGCGGCCGAACATGTCGAGCGCGGCCGGCCACCAGATCTTGATCTTCTCGTTGGCCTCCTCGAGCCCCTCGGGGGTCGAGCAGACCCGCTTGAGGTTGCTCATTCCGAGCGTGGCGTGGAAGACCTCGTCCTTGTGCAGTCGCTCGGCGACCGAGAGCAGGGGCTCGTACGGCACGCCTTCCCAGGTCTCGCCGATGTAGCAGCCGACCCGGTCGCCGAGGCCGTTGAAGTAGGCCAGGTCGCAGAACGTGTCGATGGGCAGGTGGAACAGGTACTGCTTGATCGGAGCATCGATCGGCCCCACCCCGAGGCCCTCCAGGATCCGCGCGGTGATCACGCCGTGCTCGACCTCCTGCGCCATGAGCTTGGCGAAGGTCGTCTTCAGCCGCTCGGTGGGCGCGAGCGTCATGCACTTGCTCCAGAGCGAGCTGAGCAGCTCGGTGTAGTGCGGGTTCGTGGAGTTCTCGAGGTGATGGCTGAGCATCCGGATCAGCAGGTCGCGGAACTCCTCGGGGATGTCCGGGTCTCCTTCGCCGTACACCCGCTGCGTTGCCTGCGTGACGCTCATCAGCGACTCCTCCCTGGCGAAGACCCGGCGGCGGGCCGGTCCGCGATCCGACGGTAAGCAGGCACCCGTGAATAAGTCAACCGACTAGTCGGACAAATAAATCCGTGGTGTGATGCCCGGGTTGCTGTCACAACTGTGCGACGGAGGCAGACATGCGCGAAGACGCCAAGGGCACGACGCTGGTCGAGGACGAGCTGACGGTCTCGACCGCCACGTTGCAGGCCCTCGGCAGGGCGATCGGTACGCCCGGCGCAGGGGACACCGCAACGTTGGTGCCCTACTTCGGAGCCGTCATCGGAGGCGAGTCGACGGTCGTAGACGGGCTGGGCCTGGACCTGTCCCGGGCCCTGCTGGCCGGCATCGGTTACGAGTGGCACCGGCCGTTCGTCCCTGACGAAAGGGTGCGCGTCCGGGTCGTGGTCGAGGACGTCTACGCCAAGGGCGCCAACCAGTTCGGGATTGTCGTCGCCGAGTTCGCCGATCTCGACGGCGCGCTCGTGCAGCGTCAGTCCATCACCTTCATCGAGCGGGGAGGGAACCGATGAGCGAGCGCCTGCGCGAAGCCACCCGCGGTCCGGTCAGCCGGGTGCAGATCGCCCGCTACGCCGGCGCCGTCAACGATTTCAATCCGGTGCACGTCGACGAGGAGTTCGCCAAGGACGCCGGCCTGCCCTCCGTCATCGCCCACGGGCCGCTGACTGTCGCGCTGGCCCTGGACGCCGTCGTCGAGCAACTCGGCCCGGCGGCGCTGCGGTCCGCGCAGGCCCGGCTGTCCGCTCCGGTGTTCCCGGGCGACGAGCTGACCGTGGTGCCCACCGACGACGGGGTCGAGGTGCGCAAGGCCGACGGCACCCCGGTCGCCACCGTCGCGCTGACCCGGGGCGGCGCCTGATGGGCTACCAGTACCTGACCGTCGACGATGAGCCGAACGGCGTCCGGGTCCTCACCCTGAACCGTCCCGACCGGCTCAACTCCTGGAACGCGGAGATGCGCCCAGGAGCTCCGCGTCGCGGTCGATGACGCCGCCTTCGATCCCACGCTGCGGGTACTGATCATCACCGGGGCCGGGAAGGCGTTCTCGGCCGGTGAGGACGTCGGCGGCATGGGCGACCTGACCGCACTGGGCACCAAGGGATTCCGGGCCCACGCCCGGCGCATCCACGACGTCTTCGACACCGTCGAGGCCATCGAGCTGCCGGTGATCGCCGCGGTGGACGGGGTCGCCGCGGGCGGGGGCTTCGAGCTGGCGCTGTCCTGTGACTTCCGGGTGGCCGGGGAGGGCGCGCGGTTCGTGATGCCGGAGGCGAAGGTCGGGCTGATCCCGGGTTCCGGGGGGTGCTCGCGACTGGTCCGCCACGTCGGGCTTGGCCGGGCCAAGGAGCTCGTGATGCTCGGCGGGACGCTGCGCGCCCCGCAGGCCCGCGAACTCGGCCTGGTCACCGAGGTGGTGCCCGACGGCGGTGCGCTGGACGCGGCCCGGGCCATGGCGGCCCGGCTGGCGGGCCTGGCCCCGCTGGCGCTGGGCATGGCGAAGCTCGTGCTCAGCACCTGCACCGACGTGGACGCCGAGACCGGCCGGCGGCTGGAACGGCTCGGCCAGAGCGTGCTCAAGACGACCGAGGACCACCGGGAGGGCGCGCAGGCCTTCTTGGACAAGCGCCCCCCGAACTGGCAGGGCCGGTAGGAGGAGGACCCGTGATCCCGCACCGCACCGACCACCACCACTGGAACGCCGCGACCCAGACCGCCTCCCGTGAGCAGCTCGACGCCCTGCACCTGGAGCGGATCCGCCACCTCGTGGGCTGGGCCTACGAGAACTCGCCGCTGCACCGCCGGATCTACGACGCGGCCGGGGTCAAGCCGGCTGACATCAGGACCTGGGACGACTACCACCACCGGTTGCCCTTCACCGACAAACCGGACTACGTGGCAGACCAGGAGAACAGCGTCACCGGTTTCGGCGGCACAGCGCTCGGGACGGACCGGTGGCAGCAGTACTTCCACACCACCGGCACCACCGGCCGGTTCCTGAACGAGGCGTTCACCCACTACGAGATGCACAAGGCCGGCTCCCAGTACTGCTACGGCCTGTGGGACCACGGCATCCGGCCGAAGGACTCGATCTACTTCTGTTTCGACTTCGGGATGTGGATCGGGCTCTGGAGCTACTACTGGGGCGCCCGCAACCTCGGCCTGACGATCATCTCCGGTGGCGGGGCGTCCGGCGCCCAACGCGTCCGGCAGATCCTCGAGCGCCGCCCGACCATCGTCTGTGGCACCCCGACCTATCTGCTGCACCTGGCCGAGATCGCCCAGCGCGAGGGGCTCGACATCCGCGATGCCGGCGTGAAGATGGTCGCCGGCGGCGGTGAGGCCGGCTTCTCCATCCCGGCCACCCGCGAGCAGCTCAAGCAGGCCTGGGGCGTCGAGCACGTCTACGACGCCTACGGCGTCGGCGAGGCGCTGTTCATCGGGCAGTCCTGCGCCGAGTGGGCGGGTGGGGTGCACGCCGTCGAGGACGTCTGCCACTCCTACTCGGTGGATCCCGACTCCGGCGACCCGATCACCGCCTCCGGTGAGGTCGGGGAACACGTCATCACGAGCTACACGCACTTCGCGCAGCCGTTCATCAAGTACCGCACCCACGACTTGGTGCGCATCGACTCCGAGCCCGACCACGGCTGCGGCTGGACGTGGAAGCACCTCCTGGGTGTCGTGCTCGGCCGGGCCGACTTCATGGTGACCATCCGCGGGGTGAACGTGTACCCGACCGCGGTGGAGAACCTGGTCGGGGAGGTCCCGGGGCTCTCCAACCACTACGAGCTGCACATCAGCCGGGTGGAGGGCATGGACCGGATGCTGGTGAAGGTCGAGGCCGCGCCCGGCGCGGCCGCCGACTCGAGTGTGCTGGCCGACCGGCTCGCCGACCACCTGCGCGCCAACATCGGGGTACGGCTGGAGACCGAGGTACTCACCGAGGGCGCGCTGCCGCGCTACGAACTCAAGACCAAGCGGATCTTCGACAGCCGGTCCGCGAGCGATCGGCCGACCGCGACGCTCGGAGGACGGGCATGACCACGACGGACATGACCAGCACGGACAGTGTGACCGCGACGCTGCGGCCGCCGCCGGTCCTCGGTGCTGAGACGGACGCTCAACGGGAACGGCTGCTCGCGCTGCGCCGGCAGCTGCTCGCCGAGCAGGCGGGCGCGCTCAGCCCGGCCGTGGCCCGCGCCCTGGAGATGGCCGACGCCTACCTGTTCCTCGCCCTCGGTTACGTCGGCCATACCGAGGAGCTGTTCCCCGGTGAGCTCCCCGGTCCGGCGGCCGGGCCGTGACCAGGCGCTCGACGCGCGAGCAGTGCCTCCGGGCGCACTGACTACAGTGGGTCGCTGTCGTCGCGGGATCCGCCTCGCGACGACAGCGCAGGGGGAAGACCGATGACTCCGCCAGCCCGTCGGGGCGAGTCGGCAGAGGTGCCACGTCGACGTCCGGGTCGACCGCGCCTCACCGAGCCGTCGCCGGAGTACCGGCAACGCCTCGAGGAGATCATCGAGACCGGGACCCGGGTCTTCCACGACCGCGGTTACGACTCGGGATCGCTGGACGACGTCGCGGCCGAACTGGGCCTGCGGAAGGCCAGCCTCTACCACTACCTGCGCAGCAAGGCCCAGCTGCTCTACTTCATCTTCGACCGCGCGATCACCCTCGCGCTGCAACGGCTCGACGAGATGTCCCACATCGCCGACGCCCGCCAGCAATTGGCCACCCTGATAGCGCACCAGGTCCGGATGGTGGCTGACGAGCCGAGTCTGTTCGCGGTGTTCTTCGATCAGCGGCCTCGTCTCGACGATGCGTTCGAGGAGGAGATCCGGCAGAAGGAGCGCACGTACGTGGCCCGGATCGCGGCGGTGGTCAAGCGTGCCGTCGCGGCGGGTGACCTGCCGGACGTGGACCCGCGGCACGCCGCGCATGCGCTGCTGGGCATGACCAGCTGGGTGTACAAGTGGTTCGATGCCGAGCGGGACGATCCGGATCAGGTCGCGCAAACCATGATCCGGATGGTCCTCGGTGACACGGTCGACGTTCCCGCGCTGCTCGCGGCCGTTCCGGGCTCGTCGCCGTCCATTGCCTGACCGGCCAGCTGGCCCCTCGTTACCGGTCCCTGTCGCGGTGGTTCGGTCGAGGCTCAGCCGCGAGTTCGGCGCGCTAGCTGTACTGACCGGGGACGTTGGTCAATCGTGAAGGGCGGCTGGTTGGCGCAGGCGGTGTGTGGCCGATGGTGGTTGTAGTGATGGAGTCAGGTAGCGAGTGCCTCTCGACGCTCGTGCTCGGACTGATAGCAGCGGGCGTAGGCCCATCCGTCGGCCATGGTGCGGTGGAACCGCTCGATCTTGCCGTTGGTCTGCGGACGGTACGGGCGGGTCCGCTTCGGCTTGATGGCAAGGGCTTCGCAAGTAGCCCGCCACAGGTGAGACCGGTAGGCGCTGCCGTTGTCCGAGAGGACTCGCTCGACGGTGACGCTGCGATCAGAAAACCACTCGACGGCGCGGTGCAGGACGCCGGTGGCGGTGGTGGCGGTCTCGTTGTCGTGGATCTCTGCGTAGGCGACGCGGGAGTGGTCGTCGATGACGGTGTGCACGAAGGCGTATCCCATCTTCGGGCCGCGCCACTTGTTCTTCGCTTTGCCCGGCGTCGCGGCGCGGTTCTTCTGGCCCTGGGGCCGTCCGACGTAGCGCCACCCACCGCCGTCAGGGATGTTTCCGACCCTTTTCACGTCCACGTGGATGAGCGTCCCGGGGTGTGGATGCTCGTAACGGCGGATCGGTTCACCGGTCGCACGATCGACGTGCGAGAGCCGGTTCAACCGTGCCGAGGTCAGGATGCGGTGCACCGTGGACGGGGCGATGCCGAGTCGCGCGGCGAGCTGAACCGGTCCTTCCCGCAGACGCATTCGCAGGCTGACGCACCGTTTCGTCGTTGACCGGTTGGTCTTGTTCGGCGACGACTTCGGCCGGGACGATCGGTCGTGCATGGGTTCGCCGGCGAGATAGCGGTCGACCCACCGTTTCACGGCGTTCCGCAGCTGATGTGTGACCTGGTGCATGATCGTGCGCATTGGTGCAGGTCAGCGGGGTGCCACATGATCCAGCATGCCAGAATCCCTAGTAACACGACTTGGCCGAGCCGGGTGCAGTGAGCTGGTGACGTGTTCGTGCGCACCTCGACCCGGGAGAACGCCGACGGGTCGAAGGTGTCCTACCTGCAGTTGGCGCACAACGAGTGGGATCCGGCGGCGAAGACCTCCCGGACGAAGGTGCTGTACTCGTTCGGCCGCGCCGACCAGCTGGACCGGGCCGCGATCGAGCGGTTGATCAAGGCGCTGACCCGGCTGCTCGGCAGCCCGACGGCGGGCGGCCGGGGGCGGCCGGAGCCGCTGCCCGGGCTGGAGTTCGTCGAGTCCCGACCGCTGGGCGGGGCGTGGCTGCTCGACGGGCTGTGGCGCCGACTCGGGATCGACACGCTGCTGCGCCGCCTCGCCGCCGGGACCCGCCGGGATCCGGTGGTGGAGCGGGTGCTGTTCGCGCTGGTCGCCAACCGGGCGTTGGCGCCGTCGTCGAAGCTGGCCGCCACCGGCTGGGTCGCCCACGACGTGCACGTCCCCGGGCTGACCGGCACCGACTACACGCTCTCCGATGACGCCTGCTACCGGGCGATGGACTGGCTGATCAAGGTCGAGGAGAAGGTCGCGCGGGGGGTGTTCGACGCCGTCGCCGACCTGCTCAACCTCGAAGTGGACCTGATCTTCTTCGACACCACCAGCACCTACTTCGAGACCGAGGACCCCGACCCGGCGATGTGGCGCGACGAGCACGGCCGCGTCCTGGACCCAGACGGAGAGCCCGACCGCGAGGCCGGCGCAGAGCCCAGCGAGGAGTCCGGGACCGAGGGCGAGGCGGAGGGCGAGGCGGAGGGCGAGGCGCCGCCGGCGGGAGCGGCGGGTCGGGCCGGGTTCTGCACCCACGGCAAGTCCACCGACGCCCGCGACGACCTGCCGCAGGTCATCGTCGGGATGGCCGTCACCCGCGACGGGATCCCGGTGCGAGTGTGGTGCTGGCCGGGCAACACCAGCGACTCCCCACTGATCCGCCAAGTGCGCGACGATCTACGGGACTGGACCCTCGGCAAGGTCATCTGGGTGGCCGAGGGCGGGTTCACCTCCGCCGCGAACCGCCGCCACCTCGCCGCCGGCGGCAGCGGATACATCCTCGGGGAGAAGCTACGCTCCGGCTCGGCCGAGGCCACCGCCGCGCTGGCCCGCCAGGGCCGCTACCAGCAGGTCGCCGAGAACGTGCGGGTCAAGGAAGTCAAGATCGCAGAGCACGAGCGGTTCGTGGTCTGCCACAACCCCGAGGCCGCCGACCGGGACGCCGCGGTCCGCGCCCGCCTCGTCGCCCGGCTCGAGGCGATGATCCCCGACTCCGACCGGCTGCCGCCGACCCAGCGGGCCGAGCTGCGCGGGGTGATCTCCACCCGCCCCGGGCTGCACCGGTTCCTGCGCACCACCCCGTCTGGCCTGTTGCGCGTCGACGCCGCCAAGGTTGCCGCCGACGCCCGCCTGGACGGCAAGTACCTGCTGCGCACCAGCGACCCGCACCTGAGCACCGAGGACATCGCGCTGGGCTACACGCAGCTGCTCGAGGTCGAACGCGGCTGGCGCGACATGAAGCAGGTCCTGGACCTGCGCCCGGTCTACCACCGCCTCGAAGACCGCATCCGCGCCCACGTCCTGCCCTGCTGCTGGCCGGATCGTCCAGACCCGCGCCACCACGACCTGGACCCGCGCCCGCACCCAGCTGCAGCGCCTGCACGTGGGCACCTTCACCGGTCCCGCCGGCCTCTTCCGCCAGACCACCCCCACCGACCCCGAGACCCGCCGCCTGCACGAGGCACTCGACATCGCGCTCCCGCCGCGGATCCTGCACCTGGACACCGGAGACCCGGCAGCGCGCTGACCAGGCACAACACCCGCGCCTAGTGACACGACCCGTCACCAGGCGAGAGCCCGTTTGCCCAGCTCAGACCCCGTTTCCGTGGGCTTTCACCGGACAACAGCTGCGGAACCCCGGTTTCACGGTGGGCCAGGAAACCTGGAAGCGGGCCGCGATTTCGTTGATCGGCCACCCGTCGTCGACCACGAGACGAGCGACGATGAGCCGGTGTCGGGGGGTCAGGGCAGCGTTGACGTGGGACATCGCAGCCTTCCATTTCAGCGACGATGGGTGGTGAACTGCTGGGAGCGGGGAACGCGGATGGCTGTCACCTCATGGTTGCGCCTGCTTCGGCAAGGTGAGAACTTCGGATCCGTCGTTGGTGATAGCGATCGTGTGCTCACTGTGCGCTGTCCGGCAGCCTGTCGCGCTTCGGAGTGTCCAGCCATCGGCATCGGTGACGAGCTCGGCGGTGTCCGCCATGACCCATGGCTCCAACGCCAGCAACAGCCCAGGGCGCAGCCTGTATCCGCGGCCGGGCCGCCCGGTGTTTGGGACGTGCGGGTCCTGGTGCATCGTCGATCCGACGCCATGACCTCCAAACTCAGTGTTGATCGGATATCCCGCCTCGCTGAGGACCGAGCCGATGGCATGGGAGATGTCACCGATGCGAGCCCCTGGTCCGGCCGCGGCAATCCCTGCGCTCAATGCGCGCTCGGTCGCGCTGATCATCGCAACGCTCTCCGGGGGGTTCGAGTCGCCCACAATGAAGCTGATGGCGGAGTCAGCGACAACTCCGCCTTCGGAGACGGCGAGGTCGAGCGTCAGCAGGTCGCCGTTGGCAAGCGTGTAGTCGTAGGGCAGTCCATGGAGCACGGCGTCGTTGACTGACGTGCAGATGTAGCGGCCGAACGGCCCGCGTCCGAAGGACGGCTCGTAGTCGACGTAACAGGACTGCGCTCCGGCCTCGGTGATCATGGACTGGGCCCAAAGGTTGATGTCCAGGAGGTTCGTGCCCACCTCGCAGCGACTCCTCAGCGTCTGCAAGATGTCGGCGACCAGGGCGCCTGCCTGCCTGGCTCGTGGTAGTTCGGTGGGGTTCAGGATCTCGATCATGCGACGCCTTACTCGGTCAGCCAATAAGTATCCCGGCCATATTATCCCGGTACTACAATCGGTGTCATGGTCAGGTTGCCGCTCACTCCCGCAGAGGTCGAGCGCGGGCAGCGCCTCGGCGCCCTCCTGCGTCGAGCCAGGGGAGAGCGTTCGATGCTCGGCACCGCGCTGGACGCAGGTGTCTCGCCAGAGACTCTTCGGAAGATCGAGTCCGGTCGCGTAGCCACCCCTGCCTTCCCGACCATCGCTGCGATCGCCGACGTTCTCGGCCTTTCCCTTGATGCAGTGTGGGCGGAGATCAACCAGACGGGACGGCGCTGCCGATCCCGCGAGGTCAGGTCGCAACGCAGGTGAGCGGTTGGCCTCGTAAGTCTCGATCCCGCAGCTTCGTTGCAGTTGCCGACGATAGAGAACACCTGGGCGCGGTTCTCAACCAACGTCCCCGGCCCGTACAGCTAGCTCACCCCGACCTTGCCGAAGACGTTGCGCAGGTGACGTGCATGCCGGCGCACGATGCCGGATGTCAACTGTCCGTGCTCGCCAGGGCCGCATCCGGCGGTGTGGTCCGGAGGAAGTCGAGGACGGTGGCGAGCCGGCCCTCGTCGTCGCGCTGCAGCGCCTACGTGCCGGCGCCGCCGATGAGGTCGGTGACGGCCTCGGGCCGGACGATCACGAGTCGTGGTCCGACGCGAAGCGGACCGGGATGAGCCGCATCGGCGACCCGTCGGCGAGGAAGTCGAGAATCATCGACGTCTGCTTCTCATCGCGTCAGGCCGAGAAGTCGGGGACCGCTCCCCGCGTGTCGGTCGCACGCCCTTTCGGCTCCTCCCAGTCCTCCTGCCGGCCGAGCGCGGTGAGGTCCAGGAAGTAGTACGAACCGCCGAGCATCTCGGCGCCGCGGGCGTACATGGAGTAGGTGTGGAAGACGCTGTCGCCGTCACGCAGGAAGCAGCTGTGGCCAGGCGCCTCGATGGGTTGATCATGCCGTCCGGGCCCTCGAAGACGTAGCCTTCTCGACCTCGACCATCGGTAGCCTGCGGCGGTCGGCGTTCAGCGCGTCGCGTTGCCGGGTGAGCTCCTTCTCCCTGGCGAGCAGCTCCTTGCGAGCGACCAGCCACTCGTCTCGTGACACGACCTGCGGAATACCCGTCTCCGACCTCCGGATGGGTTCTGGTTCGGGTTCGTAGTGGTTGGACCCCGCAGCACCGCGGAACTCGTCGTGTCCCCGATGCCTTCCCGGCCGGAGTTGCACGAGACGATCACCCGGCTGCCGTGCAGAAGCCCCCTCCTGTGAAGATTCAGGCCTTCGGCGGAAGAGGGGACAGGCATGGGCAAGACGGACCGGCCGGACGTGCGGCGGGTCGCCGCCGTCCAGATGCAGGCCGTGCTGGGCGACGTCGACGCGAACCTCGCGCAGGCGGAGCGCTTAGTGTCCGAGGCGGTGCGCGAGGGCGCCGAATGGGTCGCCCTGCCGGAGTTCTTCACCAGCGGAGTGGCGTTCCTGCCGGAGGTCGCCGCGGCGGCGCAGCCTGTCGACGGGTCTGCCGTGCGGGCGATGCAGGAGTGGGCCGCCGCTCACGACGTGCTGCTCAGCGGCAGCCTGTTGGTGCGTGACGCCGACGGTGAGGTGCGCAATGCCGTCCTGCTCGTGGACCGCACCGGCATCCGGGGCCGGCACGACAAGGACCTCCCGACGATGTGGGAGAACGCCCTGTACGTCGGCGGGTCCGACGACGGCGTGGTCAGTGTCGACGGCACCGCGGTCGGGCTGGCCGTCTGCTGGGAGCTGACGCGCCGGCAGACGGTGACGCGCCTCGCCGGCCGCGTCGACGTGGTGCTCGGCGGCAGCGGCTGGTGGACGGTGCCGCGGTGGCAGCCACGCCGGGTGTTCGACGCGTGGGACGCGGCCAACACCACCCGTGCGGCCGAGGCGCCTGCGCGGTTCGCGCGGCACGTCGGGGCCCCGGTGGTGCATGCCTCCCACAGCGGAGAGGTGTCCTGCCCGATGCCGGGGCTACCCCTGCACTACCGCGGGCGCTACGTGCCGGCCACCGGTGTCTGGACCGCGGACGGGGGCGCCCTCGCGGTGGCACCCGGCCCCGACCCACAGGTGGTGGTGGCCGACCTGCCGCTGCGCCGGTCGGCTCCGGTCCCGCCGCCCGACTCGTACTGGTTGACCCCGCCCGGGCCGTTGCCGCTGTTCGCCTGGCACCAGCAGCGCTGGCACGGCCGACGGTGGTACGCGAGGCACCAGCGTTCGGCCCCCGTTCCGGTACCCGGGGCCTGATGCGATGAAGGAGCGGGGCCTCCCGCTCCTCGTGACCCTCGGCTCATGCTCGAGGTGCTTCACGTCAACGATGGTGGGAGGCCCCTGTGAGCGAAGCATACGAGGGACGGCAGATCGTCGGGA
>NZ_JAHDTG010000072.1 GCF_018531475.1 Pseudonocardia mahuensis | reverse complement strand
GGTAGCGCAGCGCTGCGCGCCGCGCCGGGTGGCGGAGGCTGTCGCGCGCTGAAGCGCGCTACTCTGCTGGTCAAACGTTCGTTTTAACGTGAACACATTAAAACGAAAAAAAGAGAACACGTTTAATCGTTTCATGTGCAATGCCTCACTAGTTAATTCCGTCTTAGTGTTTTAACGTTAAGTGGTCTAGTGGTTTTGTCGTGTTGACGTGTTGCATGACAACCAGCTAAAGTTGTGGACATGATCGAGGAAGCGAACCCGGCCGGCTACTCCGCCGTCTTGGAGACCATCGTGCGTGTGTCCGGGGCAGTCCCCGTTCGGCTGGATGCGACCCACGTCGGGACGCCGGAGCAGCAGGTGGGGCTGACGCTGGGCAGCGTGCTGGTCTACCTGCGGAGTCAGCAGACCGTCCGGGTCATCGTCGAGGGCTGGCAGTCGGCCGCGGTGGCCGCGCGGCACCTGGGTCCGGCCCGACCGATCTCGCATCACCGTGCGGGTCTGGCCCCGGCCGCGGGCTCGCAGGTCTCGACGCTGGTCCGTCTGGGCGGGATCCCGACGGTGCTGGCCGCTCCGATCACGCGGCGGCCGGGCAGTCCGGTCCCGTCGCACGTGCGAATCCAGGTCGGTCCGATCGTGTGGCAGGTCTGCGACTGGAACGCCTACGAGGCTTTGGCTGCCGGGTGGCGCCGCGCGGCCGATCTGCTCCGGCGGGGGGAGTAGAGGCCCGAGCTGGTGGCGCGCGCCCCTCGTCACCAGCCAGGATGGAGCGATGGGCGGCTGCAGATGGACGGTCGGGATCGTTGATGGGCGGGGTGTCACGGCGTCCCTGCGCGACGGTGAGGCCCCGACGAGCTCGGAGGCTTGGGCCGCCGCCCTGAGCGCCGCTGAGGCAGTCGTGGGCCGCCATCCCGTGCCAGTGGAGTATCGGGTGTCCGTCGGCGGCCAGGTGGCGGCGCTGCGCCCCGGTGTTGGTGCCGACGGCGGTCCCGACGTCGAGGGCGTACGGGACGCGCTCGACGGGCTGCTGGACGCTGTGACCGATTCTTCTGTGCACACATAGGACGCTTCTGGGAGCCTTGCAGCATCCCTCTTTGATCGGTCACGCTCGCTGTTTGTGCTGGTCAAGCCGCTGATCTCTGGCTATCTGTCCACGTCCCCTTCCCCCGCGGGTCGCGGTGGCGGCATGAGGTAGTGCGCGCGCAAAATCGGTCACATAGCCCATGTTTTCGCAGGTAGACGCAATGTCTACATGAGACGCATCTAGCTCACGGGCACGACCGAGTTCACCGCGCCGGACGCGACGCGAGACGCAACTGAGTGCTGTGAACGCATCATCTCGCCTGGTCACACCCTGTTCCACAGTAGACGCAACGTAGCTCAACGGAGCGACGCGACGTCAGACCTTGGTGAGTGCAGGTCGTGAAACGACCGGTCACAGCGGTCACATCGGTCACAGCGAGCCTCAAACCCCTATGACCTGCGGGTTTAGCTGTGCCCGCTGTGACCGATCGGCGGTTTCTGCTGTGACCGATGCCCGGGGATCGGTCACAGCACACCGTGATCGACACAACAAACGATGTGAAGTAGTGGACACGATGCATAACAAGCCGCTATAGTTATGGACATGAACGAGACGGCAACCATCAAGGTCATGACCATCGCCCCGAACGGCGACCTCTCCGATGTCGAGCTGCCGAGCGGGAACGTCCTGCAGGGGCTCTACTCGGCGATCGGGTGCCACTGCGTGGATCTGCTCCGACTGACGGACACGCTCGACATGTGGGTCGACGACGACGGCCTCATGAACGGCAGTGCGGTCAACATGCCTGCAACGGCCGTGGCCCATGCGTTCGGCTGGACCCACCAGATCTACGCGGGAACGGTCGTGCTGGCCGAGCACAGCGCGAACGGAGACACGGTCTCCCTGCGGCCGGAACTGCGCGCGGCGGTGCGCGGAATCCTCGGCGCCTGACCCCCCAACACGCCGCCCCGGGGGCCGAGAGAGTCCCGGCCCCCGGGGGGCCAACCTCGCTGCGCTCGAGGAATTGCACGACAACTGTCATTAATAAGCAGACACAGGGGAGCGATGATCCGATGGGGATGACGAAGACCCAGGCCATGCACGTGAACACGCTGATGCGCTGGCTGCTGGATCTGAACGCCGGCTATTCCGCCGCGGTCACCGGCGAGGAGGCCCGCGAGTCGGCGGCCTACCTCGCCGACCAGGCCAACGCTGCACTCGGCGCGGGCGTACGGGGATCGCAGGTGCACGACTGTTGGCCAGGGGCGACTGGGCACCGCGTAAGCCCGGCGGCCGAGCGCTACCTGTGCGCCTACTGCAAGAAGTCCACGGCGGCCGAGGACGCCGCGGCGGGCCCGTGGCGCTGGCCCGGCCGGGGAATGGTGGTCAACTGCCGAACCTGCGCGGGCATCGTGACCTGCCCGGCCTGCGGCCGGTCCTGGGACCCGACGATGGGCGAGGAGTCGGACGTCCGCTGCTCCTGAGGCAAGGTTGTGGAATCACCTGCACCACTGTTCTAACTGGTCGGGCGCTTGGATTAACGTCAAAACGAGTTCACCACTTGACGTGTTCACATCAAACCGCTAAAGTTGTGGACAGACGGCAAGGGGAGGATCGAGATGGCGTACGAGCACACGCTCCTGGGAGAGCGGATCACCTGGACCGACGGCGAGACCGAGCGGGCCCGGCCGACGGGTCACCACATCTGCCCGCGCTGCGCGGATGCGCACCGAGGAACGGTGATCCCGGAGCGCGGGCACGAGATCCGAGCTGGCCGTTACCCCGTCTGACCCGACCCCCCGGGCGGGGCGCCAACAGGGGCCCCGCCCGCCATCACTGCCCGCCAGTACTTCGACCCACACGACAGGAGAGCAGCAGTCATGAACTCGAACGAAGCAACCCTCGCCGACATTTGGAACAACATCGGCGTCGGCCAGGGCCTCGTGATCCTGGCCGCGGTCTTCCTCACAGTCCAATTGATTGACTGCTTGACCGACCTGCTGCGGAAGCCGCGGCCCGCAGTGGAGACCGAGGTCGTCGACGCCGTGCGGGAGGCGGGCGAGGAGGTCACCGAGAGCGTGACGAGCCTCGGGCGGGACTTGGTGGCCGCGATCGATGACCTGGGCCGGGACCTCTCGGCGGTGCGCGACCGGCTCGACGAGATCGCCTGGGAGCGGAAGTGACGGGCTCCCGTCGACCCGGCCCACGTCGCTGCCACTAGCTGGACGCGGACACGACTCAACTAGCCCGCCGGTCTCCGTTGAGCGTGAGGCCGAGGTACCGAAGGGGTGGACACGATGGGGAAGACCAGGCGTTGGGATGGCGAGGCGGAGACCGAGGCTGACGAGCGGTTCTTCGACCTGAGGGAATCGGGCTACAAGGGCCCGATCGACCAGGACGGCCATCGAGTTGATGACCTGGAGATGTGGATGGACGAGCGCCGGCCGCGATGACTCCGGGGGAGAGCGGCGGCGCACACGACCCGCCGTTCTCCCCCGCACGGTAAGCCGCTAAGAATGTGGACTCCAAGGGCAGTGAGGTGGGGAGACGTGATCAGGGCAGGACGCAAGGCACTCGACCGGATCGAGGTCGGGGCGGTACACGGCCTGAGCGCCACGCAGGCGCCCCGCCGCCGGCCGTGGGCGCAGCCGGGCCACCCGGCGCCGGTGAACCGTCCAGGGGGTCGCAAGGGCGGCCTATGGGACGCCGAGCAGGTCCGTGCGTACGTCGCGGGCGAGCCGGTGCCGAGCCTGCCCGAGCACGATGATCCGGCGGACCTGCTCGACGCCGCCGAGGCGGCTGAGCTGAGCGGGATTGAACCGGTGACATGGGTGCGCTACGTCGAGCGGGGTGGCCTCGTCCCTGATGCGGACGAGCTGGTGTGCGAGCAGCCGCATTGGCGCCGTGACACCGTGCTCACCTGGCTGGCGAACCGACCGGGCCGCGGCGCCGGCGGCGGCCGGCGACCGAACAACGGCATGACCGACGAGCAGATGCAGCAGCGTGCGGCGGAGCTGTTGGCGGAGGCTGCGAGCGAAGGCCGGGCGGTCAGCGCGCGCGAACTCGCGCGGGTCCTCGGGGTCTCGCCCACGAAGGCGGGCAAGGTCCTGGCCGTGGCGCAGGCGGCGACCTAAGCGCTCACCCGGGGCGGCCCGGATGGATTCTGCGAAATGGCAGTGAGCGCCCCACCATTGCAGGTAGCGTCCGGCTCGCGGGGAGCCTGGCAGCAACGCCCGTGGTCACACGACGTAGGGCCCCTGACCGCGCTGGTCAGGAGCCCTACGTCATGTCAACCGCACCTCGAGGATTTGCTCTACGGCTAGGGCCGGTTGGCGAGCAGCGTCGTGAGCCGGCCGGCGTCGTCAAGGGCCCACGGGCGTAGCGCCGGGTCGACCGCGTCGAGGATGCTTCCGAGGTCGGCGACCCGGGCGGGAAGGTCCTCACGGATCAGCGGCTCATGGTGGGCAATCCGGTTGCGGAGCTGGTGCAGGCGGATGACCTGTCTTTCCAGCCGTCCTCGGTCCCGTCCCGGCAGGTGCGGGAAGGAGTGCCGGATAGCCGGCCAGAGCGTCGAGCTGTAGCGCCTAGCGAGCAGGTACCGCCAGAACCCGAACGACAGTTCTGCGACGACCTTGCCGGGTAGGGCTGCGGGAACGGTGACCTGACCGGCTCGCCGCTTGGCCGTCGTGATGTCGTCGAGGGCCCGGGGGTCAAGCTCGCGCCTGGGGTCGTCGAACCAGTAGCCGGCCCGTTTGCTGCGCTGGTGACGGGTGGTCAGCGCATCGTGAATGGCGTTGCGCAACACGATCTCGACGTGGCCCAGCGCCACCCACAACGCGCCGGACACATTCGCGTTCCACCGGTAGAGCTCTAGGGCCCGTTCTAGGTCGCTCCCGCACGCGTGCAGATAGGTCGTCACCCTCGGCGCGGACAGGTGCCGTTGGATGAGCACCGCTGGTGCGCCCGCCGCGGCTGCCTGGACGCCGCTCGGCGGCGGTGAACTCGACACCCTCCGTCGACTCCTCTAAACTCGAACGCGAAGACCCCGGAGCGATCCCTGGCCGCCTTCTCGGCGAGCTACATCACCGGGGTTATTGCTTTGTGGGGCGGCTTCGCTTACCCCCGGCCAGGCCCGCGGGGCGAGGTGCGCGCCAGCTTGTCGACGGCGTTGCGGTACCGCTCGTTGCTGCGCCAGAGCGCGATCATTGCTCTGATCCTCGCGTTCAGGTCCGCCCCGTCGTTGAGCTTCGCCATGCCAAGCTCGCGGTAGTCGTCTGCGTGCAGGTACAGGCCGGCTCGCTTGGCCTCGGTCGTGGTCGGGATCAGAACGCGCGGTGCGGGCGACGCGGGCGCCTCCGGTGCCGGTTCGGTGCGCGCTGCCGCCGGCTTCTTCGCGGCTGGCTTGCGTGCACGCGAGGTCGGTCGAGCAGTGCCGCTGCTCTCCTCCCCGCGGGTCGTCTTATGTGGAGCGCTCCGGCGCCTCACCGGCCGGTCGCTGGCCTGCTCGCTGCTCTTGGCCGCCTCGGCGGCCGCTGCCGTCTCTGTCGTGCTGGTCGGAGCGTTGGTGGTCTCCTCTACCTCGCCCAGCGAGTCCATGATTGATCGCCGTCGTGCCATCACTCCGCTGTCCCCTCTTCTTTGGTGTCACTGGTCAGGTTCGGCTCGGGCCACTTCATGTCGAGCATTCCGGCGAACACCTCGCGCGCCAGCGCTCGGAACTCACGTTCGCCAGCTCTGGCGGTGGAGTGACGGCCCCCCGGCATGCTGGTGATCGGGCGGTTCGCTGCGACCGCATCGGCGTGCACGGACAGGTCCCGGATCATCGTGCGGGCCACGTCGATCCCGGTTCCCGCGATCTCGTTCAGGTCGTGCAGTGCATTAGGGACACTCGGCGTTTTGACCAGCGTTCCGACGAGCAGGTACGGCACCTTGGCGGGGATCACGGCGTCGCGCAGCACGCGGATGACCGCGCGCAGGTCCATGACGCGGACAGCGGACGGGACCAGCAGCGCGTCGACGACCGGCGAGCCGTTGGAGCCGTTCAGCAGGGCGCTCCATGCCTCCGAGGATTTCGCGCCGGGTAGGTCCACGATGACGACGTCGAACTCGTCCAGTTCGTGCAGGCGGGTCAGGGCAACCGAGGACTGCTCAACCGCGACGTCGAAGGCCATCAGGTCTCCGGCGCGCATGGTCCAGTCGTGCGCGGACATGTTCTCGTCGGCGTCGACGAGGAGAACCTTGTAGTTCTCCAACGCAGCGAGGACCGAGAGAGTCACCGCGCACTGCGTTTTACCGACGCCACCCTTGGGGGAGCCGACACCGAGCACCTTGGGGCGGCTCGAAGTGCGGCGGGCTGAGCGGGTCATACGAGCAGCTTAGCGCTATCGAGTTAACGTGAAAACGGGATGGCGCTAACTCGTTGATCGGATCGGTCGTCGGTCGGTCAGCCCGGCTCTACCAGCCAGGCCCCAGCCGTCCAGGACCGCCGCGGGTTGAGGACCGGCCTCGGCGTGTGTCCCGCCGACGCGGCCAAGGCCGGTCCTCCGGCACGATCCCGGACAGGCGCCGCCACCTGATCGGAACCGAGGTACTGGACGATCAGCCCTGATGGCGGTCCGGGAACTGATCGGCGATGTGGGCGGCGATCTCGGTCAGGGAGTCTCGCGTCCTG
Organism: Pseudonocardia mahuensis; assembly: GCF_018531475.1. GTDB lineage: Bacteria > Actinomycetota > Actinomycetes > Mycobacteriales > Pseudonocardiaceae > Pseudonocardia. Next base: position 33,959 of record NZ_JAHDTG010000072.1, on the reverse strand, counting down.
GTTCGAAGCTTGTCGAACTCGATCCGGCCGCCTGCGGCGAGGTGCGGATCGTAGGGGAGGGGGACGACCGCACGGACCCGGGTGCGGAAGTGCTGCGCGATCCGAGATCCGTCGACGTCGCGTGAGCTGCGGTCAGAGTTGAGCACGACGACGGCGTTGCGCGCCTTTGACCCGTGACCGTGGCTTTCGAGCCAATCGAGCGTATGGCCGGCCCTGCTTGCACCGTCGACGGTCGGGCTGCCCACGACCACAAGCGTGTCCGCCATTCGCAGAGTCGGCTCCATTGTGGGATGGGAAATGCCGGTCCCGGAATCGGTCAGCACCACGTTGAAGAACTTGGACAGTAGAGTGGTGACCTTCTCGTACTCCTGTGCCGTGAGTGCTTCGCTGACCGCGGGGTCCTGGTCCGAGGCAAGAACCTTCAATCGGCCGGCCAGACTCATGTAAGAGGTGACCTCGGTCAAGGTCTCGGCCTTGTCAATATCACGGAGCAGGTCGCGAATCGTCGCCGCGGTATTTCCGGTGAGTCGATCTGCGAGTGTCCCGGCATCCGGGTTCGCGTCGATCACGCTCACCTGGTCGCCGCGGATATCGGCCATCGCGAAGCCGAGGCAGGCGGTCAGTGTCGTCTTTCCGATCCCGCCCTTGATGCTGGTGACCGCGACTCGGTATGGCGCACGCAGCGGGCGGTTGACCCGGGCGCGGAGCTGCTGGCGGGCGCGCTCGGCCTCTCCGATGCCGGGATTGACCAGGCCACCGGTAGCCCGGTAGAGCGCCAGTCGCCATCCGTACCGCGGAACGTCGGCGCGGTGCCGAGTGAGGGTGTCGTGGTTGAGATCGCGAGCCGCGAGATACCGGCTGTCGTGGTCCCGCTCATCGACCTCGCTCGAAGACCGAATGCTCCTGCCCGGTCGCGCCCGATACTGCTGCTCGGGACGCGGCGCAGGTGCAGGCTCCGCGTCGTCGCTCGCTTCGTCTGGGTCGGTGTAGGGCTGATCTGCCGGCGCGCTGCGATCACGGGCGGCCCTGGCCTGCGGCTCGACGACTGGCGCTTCGTCGGCCGGGTCTGGAGCCTCGTGTGAGTCGGGTTCGGCCGACGGTGGCCACTCCAGTCGCAGCGCCGGCCGGCCGCCGATGGGGTGGACGGTGCCGGGCTGCGGCGGAGTCGAGTTGGCCCGCTTCGGCCTCGGCTGGACGGGTGGCGCGGGAGGAGTGCCCTCCTCGTCCCAACCTTGCTGAAACATGTCCGTGGTCGCCATTACTTTGTGCCCCCTGTAGTAAGTCGGCGGGATTTCAGGAGTGCGAACTAGCGCGGCAGATTGAGCTTTTTCGAGCATGCGGGCCAGGCGCTGTACCCGCCCCGATCGTCGCGGACCTTGCGAGCGATCTCGATTTGCTGTTCCTTGGTCGCCTGATCGGCGGTCGGGGCGTATTGGTCGCCGTCGTATGCGAGCCACGTAGCCCTATCGAACTGGAGCCCGCCCTGATATCCGTTGCCGGTGTTGATCTCCCAGTCGCCACCGCTTTCACATTCGGAGAGCTTTTCCCAAGCGGCGGCATCTCCGGAGACCGGCGTACTCGCGGGCTCTGCGTCAGCCTGGTCGGCGCTGTTGGTGTCCCGGTCGTCGTTGCCCTGGTCGCTGGCGTCGCCGCCAACCCTCGATCCCGTGATGCCGAGGCTGTGCAGCTGCTCCGCGAGGGCCTGAGCTGCCGGGTCATCGGCTCCGGCCGCAGAGAGCTTGTCGACAAGGCTGCTCGCCTGGTCCTCCCACCCGCTGGTGCCGGTGTTGCTGGTGCCGGTGTCGCTGCTCGCGGCGTTGTCGTCTGAGGGTTCCTCGCTCTCACCCGACGAGCTGCTGCCCGAGGACACTCCGGTGCGGTTGTTCTCGACCTGCCGGTCCCTGCTGACGTTGTTCTCGTCGGCGCCCTCTCCCCGCGGGCTCGCCTCGGAGCTGTTGGCCTTGCCCTGGTCGGCGGCGACCCCCTCGGCTTTCAGCTCGTCGATGAGCTTCTGAGCTGTGGGGTCGCTCTGCGCTGCCGCCGCGAGCTCGTCGGTGAGATCGCGTACGCGGTCCTGCCACGCGGAGCCGTCGCCGACGCTCGAGTTGGATTCACCGCAGACCTGCTCCCCGCCGTCGTCGGTGCTGGACGAGGACTCGCCCGGCACGCTGCTCGACTCCTCATCAACGTCCGGAGAGGTCTCCCCGGACTCCTCCGTGTCGGCGGCGGGCGCAATGGTCCTGGCCGGTGTCGGTGTCTCGGAACGGAGCAGCGCAGCCATCGCGCTCACACGGGGGCGCTGCACCTGCTCCGCTGTCCGTGTCTGTGAGGCAACGGGCTCGGCGGTGTAGGCCGGTGCGATGACGCCGCCGGCCGCCGGCGCTGGAGCCAGCCGCACTTGCCCCTGTGTCGGGGGCGTGGCTTCTACCCCCTCACCGGCCGGGCGTTGGTCCCCGGTCCCGCGTAGGTCAGCAGGGGTCGGGCCATACCCAGCGCGGGCCAGGGCCACCGCGACGCGCTCCGCCCCCGGGTCGGAGCTGCGGAGCAGGACGTCGGATGTGTCGTGAGCGGACTGAGCCCATCCCGAGGAGAGCGCGGGAGTGATCCCATGGGCTCGTAGCTGGCGGTCGAGCGCGGCGGCCCGGGTGTCGCCGCCGATCCCGGCGACCTCGGTCAGCAGCTCGCGGGCTTGCTGGATCAGTTCGGCGGCGCGCTGTAGCTGTTCCTCCGTTGGTTGCTGTGTCGTTCCGCCGCCGCTGCTCACCGAGCCGTTGGTGGTGGTCTGCGTGCAGTTCGACGAGGCATCGGTCTCGACGTCGGCCGCCGCACCCACGGCAGGGCCAGCGGTGAGGGCTGCTGTCAGCGCAGCAGCGGCAACGATGGTCATCCCGGACATCAGGGGTCTCCTCAGTAGATCGGGGGGCGCCGAGAGCGGGTCAGCCGTCGGCCTCTGGTGAGGCGGGTGAACCGTTGGACGGGGAGCCGGAGGACGGGGAACCGGCGGAGGGAGCGCTCACTCGCGGGCCGTCGATCCAGACCTCAGCGGTGCTGGAGTCGGCGTTGCCGCGGTAGATGCCCATCTTGAGGTAGTTCTCGTCGCTGCTCATCGTGGCGCGGCTGTAGCGCTCGACGGTCTGCACGCCGTTCTCCCACGCCTCCACGAACCCCTGCGAGGCGTCCTGGGAGAACCCGGCGTGCAGGGTGTAGTCCACCCACTCGCCGGGGCGGACCGGGCCGATGCTCTGGCGGTCGTGGTCGACCCCGTCACCGGCGATGTCGACGGTGCCCTCCGGGCTGATCTCGATGGCCAGCGGCGGGGAGCCACTGCCGGAGTGCCACTGCATGACGATGAACCAGTCGCCGTCCACAGGATTCTGGAAGTCCTCGGGGAAGCGCAGCGAGAACTCGTACCAGCGTTCGTCGCCCTCGCGGGTCAGAGCCGCTTCGCTGTGCGCGGCGACCTCGGAGCGCTCACCGCCGCCGAAGTCGGGGACGTCGCCGGGGCCGACGACGAACCGGGCGACCCGCCCGACCTGTTCGCCGGCCCGCCCGACCTCCTGGCCGACCTGCCCGACCCGTTGGCCGAGCTGGCCGACGACGTCGCCGGAGACGACCGAGGCGCTGTCGCCGCCGCGGTAGTTCGAGCACGACTCGTTGACCTCCCGGTTCTGGCAGGTGTCCCACTCGGACAGATCGCCGCTCTCGTAGTCGGCTTCCCAGACCACCGTGGTGTCGCTGGGGACCACCGACGACTCCGAACCCGTGGGGCGGTCACCCCCGTCCCTGGTCGAATCCGCGGGCTGGCACCCGTCGGGTGCGGAATCACCGGGGCGGATGCCCAGTCGTGTCAGCGCGGAGAGCAGGCTCTCGGCGCGTGCGTCGGTGACGCCGGTGAGCGAGTCCGCGAGCCGCAGCGCCGAGTGCCGCCACGCGCACGAGCCAGCTCCCGGCTCGGCGGCCGGGGCGAGCCCGGCCGACAGGGACAGCGCCGCGGCTGCGGTCGCGGTGATTACCCCGGGTCCCACGTCAGCCTCGCCCGCTGGGGTGTCGAGAGTGGTCGCGGCTGAACCGGTCTTGAACTGCGCTCGACGGTGTGAACATCGGGTCTGCACCTCCGTACAGGGCTAGCGAGAGGGGATCGGGGGTGGACTCAGCAGGCGCCCCGAGCGCGGTCATGCGGGGCGTTCTGGTCGGCGTTCTGGTCCATGTCGACGACGAGCCCGCCGGCCCGGTTCCGAGTAATCGGGATGGTCAGGCGCTTCCACTCGGAGTCGCACGCTGCCCATCCCGGCGCTGTCGGTGTGGGTGCCGCTGCTGGGACGGCCCGCCCGTCCGGCTCGTGCTCGGGCGGGGGGTGTAAGGGCCAGACGACCTCACGGACGCGCACGTAGGGCGTGATCCGCACCCGAACATCGACCTTGACGTGGGTGTCGTCGATCCGGGTACACCGGCCTGCGGTAGCGGTCTCCGCACGTTGCCGCCCTGTCCCGTCCCACCCGAGCCGGTCGGTCTGGACGTGGGGCAGGTAGCGCGCGAGGACCGCTGCCCGCCGCTGCGGGTGGTCTTCGTCCCAGCTTTCGAGATCGAGCGCGAACGCCCACGCCAATGCCGCAGCCTCGCTGTCCTCGACGGGCCGCTCGTGCGGTGCCAGCTCCGGCTCCGGTCTCGCGTGCTTACCGGAGCTTCCACCGGTCGCCAGCATCTTCCGGGTCGCACGGGAGGTTTCCGGCCGCCTTGCTGGACCTGGGCCCGCAGCGGACTCCCTTCCCCGCGGGGCAAACGCGGGGCGATCCCGAATGACAGGGATCGGAGCAGTGATCTCAACAGCGCTTTCAGGGGGTGCCGCTGGCGGCGTGCTGGTCGCCCTGGGTGGTGCCTCTGAGCGCCGGCCGGAGTGGTGCTCTGCTGGGGGGAGGGCGAGGGCTTGTCTGGTGGGTTCTGGCATGCGGGGAGGCAGCGCCAGAGCCGTGCTGGCCTTCCGGGGCCGGTAGATGGCCGATCCGGCGGTAAGGGCCTGCTGATGCTCGACGAGCTGATGGGGTGCGGGCTTGACGCGGCTACGGCTACGGCGGATGCCCATCAGGCATCCGGAGGTGCGTCGGTGGAGTCGTGTGCTCGGAGTGCGGAGGGCATCGGCGGGTTCCCCTTGGCAGTCGCTTGCAGGGGCCTTCCCGGAGCCGGAACGGCGGCGTGTCCCGTAACTGGCTAGCGAGCAGGCCAAACGGTTATACCAGCAAAAAACCTTCGATGTAAATTAGCTAGACCTGAGTCGTGGATGGAGTGTCCTGCCGTTGGCTCTCCAGCGCAGCGTCCGATCAGGACGCCGCGGCCGGTAGTGCTACGAACCAGGGGTGCCGAAACCTGGTCAGACCGCAGTGGTCATCCCTGTCCCGGAGCTGAACGACCTGCTTGACGGCGTCGCTGAGCGGTGGCCCGGCCGAGTGCGCGCAGGGGTCCCCGCACACCTGACGGTGCTCTACCCGTTCATGCCGGCGTCGGTGCTCACCGAAGAGGTTGTGAGCAGATGCAGGGAGCTGTGTTCGGGTACGGGCCCGCTGACAGTGCGGTTCGAACGCTGCGAGGTCGCTCCAGGCATCGTTGGATTGCCCCCGGTCCCGAGCGGCCCAATCGAAGGCTTGACCAGGTCATTCGTAGAGGAATGGCCGGACTACCGGCCCTACGGTGGCGCCTACGGAGACACCCCAGCCGCACATGCCACGGCTGCGCTGGGCGCCGCGGCCGAGGAAGCGAATGCGATTGCTGCCTGGGCGTCTGCACTGCTGCCCGTGACGGCGGAGCTCCGGGCCGCGGTGCTCGTCGAACTGACCGCCAGCGGTTGGGCGGAGCGAGCACGGCTCATGCTCTGATCGGCGCCGCCTACGTGGCCTCCTCACGTTCGATGAGGGCGGGCCGGATCCGTTGCTGGGCGAAAGCGACCGAGACCTGCGCGAGCCAACGGGTCTCTTGCATGACGTCGTCAGGCTCCTCCGGAGCTGCGCGGTGAACGGCGGCTGTGTCGGGCGCAGCCTGGTGCAAGTAGCGCTTCATCGCCGAGGTCAGGTCGGCGGCCTCGACGGCGATCCGGGCGTCATCACCGACCAGGCCGAGCCTCTGAGCCTGCCTCGTGTGTTCGGAGGTGTCGGCGCTGCTGCGGTAGGGCTGCAACAGCAGCGCGCCATCGCGGACCTCGACGGTGCGCCGGTAGAGGCGCACCGGGACGTCGTGCAGCGGGACCCGTCCGGTGACTGCCTCCGGGGAGGTGAGCGCGATTTGTGGCAGGGCTTGATACATGGCTCGCCACAGCGGATGCAGCATCCGGAGGAGTCGAGCCGCCGCGAGCCACGCGACGATCCGTCCCGGTGCCTTGAAAAGGAACGGCACGGCTAAACCGAGCAGGATGAGGAGAACGGAGAGGGCTGGAAAGCCGACAGACAGAGCACAGTCGATCCGGCTAAACGGCCCTGCGCAGATCTTGTCGTTACCGGTGGTGAGCCCGAGATACGACATGGTGACATGCTGAATCTTGCTGAGCGAATAGGCCAGGCCGATTGCATTGCCCAACGCGATTGTGGCCATGCTGACTCGCAGGTGCCGCCGTGTACGGCGGATCGCCCGAACGGCGAGCCGGAGCATCTGAATCAGTGCGTAGCTCAGATATGCGGCGTAGATGACTGCATAGATTGTGAGTGGTAGATCGTCGGTGTAAGTGAAGAGTCCGAGACCTGTCTGTGGGCGGTCTCCGAGGAAGAAGGTCACGACCAAGAGGACCAACACGGACCCGAGGAAGAGGAAGCGCCGGCGCTGGCTTAGTGGCCCGCTGCCAGGGTCCTCGGTCCGCCCGTGGAGGTAGCGCAGCAGCTCGGAGAACGCATGAGCGGCCACGAGGGTGCAGCAGTTGGAAAGCAGGCGCCCGAGGCTCGGGACGATCGAGCTGGCAACTTCCTGTGTGGCAGGGGCAAGGAAGGCGAATGCCCCGGCGAGGCACAGCAGTACAGGAAGAAGCGGGGTCCAGCCTTCCCGGCCACCCGCACGCCAAGAGGCTTGCCTTATCAGGCTCGTCAGTAGACAGAGAGTCGAAACGCTGTAGAAGACAACGGTGACCATCTGATCGGCTCAGCCGAAAACGTCGACGATTCGACCGTAGAGTGCTGATTCTGACTCGGCGAGAGATGCCGTGTCGATAAGATGATTGGGTGGGTTCGCTGCGGCGATCCGGATCAGCGTCCCGACCATCTCAGCTTCCTGCTCTTGCTCGTTGCTGTACGTCGAACGCGCAAGCATGTGCTCGGCGAGCTGGGCGCGTTCCTTGGGAATTACGTCAGCGAGCGACCCCGTCGAGAGACGGCAGTCGCCGCGATGCTCGCAAACCATGTGCCCGATCTCGTGCAGGATGATGTGGGTCTGGTGAACGGTGCTCGTGTTATCCGCGTAGACGATGATGTCCTGGTTGGCCTCGCGGACGAGCAGACCGCAGGGGCTGTTCTTGTCGCTGTAGGTGGCGTGGAGCTCGATCGGCCGGCGGCGGGCGACCTCGATCCGGTCAAGCAGTTCGTTCAGGTCGAACGGGCGCGGGATGCCGCCGATGTTCCGGTCTAGCTGGTGTACGAGGCTCGCGCACCGCTTACGCAGGTCCAAGTACCGCACGTCGTAAGCCTCCATCGCCCACTGCGTTGCCGTGTCCGCCGAGACGGCCACCAGACGGGTACACAGAACGTGCCGAACCGGCTGCGCACCGTCATCACCCAAGGCAGATGATCTCACGTAGATCAGCCGTCGCTGGGATCGTGACGCCGTCGCCGCCTGGACGGGTGGCTGGTCCGGTGTTCCAGGTCGCTCAACTCCTCGATGATCCGGGCCACCGACTGTCGGGTTTCCGGGCTCAAGCCCAGGGTCCGCAGGGCCATGTCCTTGATCCCGCTGTCCCGGATGGCTTGGAGCAGGGCGATCTCCTCGTCGATGGCCTGGGCCTCGGTGTCGTCGAAGAAGTAGGCCACCGGGACTTTGAAGAACCGGGCGATGGCCTCCAGGTTCATCTTCGTCGGGTTGTCGCGCTTCCCCCGGTGAAGCTGGTTGAGGTACGCGGCGGAGATCGCCTGGCCGCCCTGGGCTCGGATGCCGTCGGAGACCTCCTCCAACGTGTACGGGCCGCGGTCGGCCGGATGCACGGTCTTCAACAGGTGGTCGATGCGCTCTGCCAGCGTTTTTCCTGTTGCCTCTTCGTGTCTGGTCATGACACTGCACCCCTCGTTCGCCTGCTAAGCGGTACCAGTGAAGCGCGTCCGAGCGTGGTTCACCAACTCGACCCCGGTAACTCCGCTGCTCCATTCGGATGATCCTTTCGGTCCATGGTCGCTGTCCGGTGTCAGACGAGCCGTACCTGCGGGCACCAAATGGGTGATTTCTTCCGGTTCGCGACGGCCAGCTGTTAGCCAGCCGCCAGGTTGACAAGCGCAGATCGTAGCCAGCATATTTCTCTGCGTCACGGATTTGCTGGCAATCTTTCGGGCGTCGTAGGGGGCTGCGACTGCCGATCGACGAGACCTGCGGTGAGGACGTGACGGCGGCACTCACCGCAACCGGGGGTGCTGCCCGAGCGAGTCGTGAGCCCCCTCATGGCCTCGGGCAGCACCTCGGCAACACATCGCGCCCGGCTCAGACACGCCGTCTGTGAGAGCCGGGCTCAACGAAGGGGGCAGTCATCGTGACGACCATCTACCTCGCGCAGCTGTCGACCGACAACGCGCGCACCTGGCTACAGGACAATGTGATCACGCTGGTGGTGCTGTTCGTCGGCATCGTGGTGACCGTCGCTGCCGGTAAGCAGGAGATCTCCAAGATCGGCACCACCCTGATCGGGCTGGTGTTCGGGCTGGCCGTGCTCGGGTTGGGGCTGATCCCCAACGCCGCGGCGAACACCGCGAAGTTCGTCGCGGGTCTGCTCAACATCGGGGGCTGAGCGCTCATGCGCTCCTCCTCCGACGATGAGCTGTACGCCCTGCAAAACCGGTACCTCGGGCCCCCGGGCCGGACCCTGCTCTGGCAGGCCCGATACACCGCCTACGGGGTGTGGATCGCCTACGGCTTCCTCTTCCTGATCATCCGCCAGCAGCTCGGTCTGTTCCCCGGCTTCCTCGGCTACATCGTCGTCGTGGTCGCCGCCGTGGCCGCCACGATCTACACGATGCGGGTCGTCACCCCGGAACGCCCCGCTGCGGCAGTCCTGCGCATGTTCAGCGCGGAGCTCCAGGCGCCACGACCAGATACGACCAGCGTCGTCGCGGTCTCCGATCCCCGTCACGTCCTGGTCACCCCCGCACGCCCACGACCGTGGGAGGCATAGCAATGACCTGGGAGAACGCCGCTCCCCTCCACCCCAGCGGGCCTCGGACGGGCGGGTCAAGCTTCCCGTTCGCGCCGCCGCAGGCTCAGGCCGCCGCCCCCGTCCTTCCCCCCGCGGGTCTGACCGCCGATGACTGGCAAGACCTGGGGGCTCCAAGGCCCCGCGGCCAGGCGCGCAGCCCCCGCCGTTCCCCGCGCCGCATAGACAAGGCGGAGCAGCCGCGCACCGGTGCCGAGCCGCAGGTCAAGAGCTACGCCCCGAACCTCGCGCTACGGGGCATCAGCGGCCACCTCGCGCGAACGGCCACCGGCACGACGGCTTGGTACGCACTGGCGCCGCGTCCGTGGTCGATGCGTGCCGACCTCGACCGCGAGGCACTGATGGAGGCCGTCGGCCTGGCCCTCGCGCAACTCCCCGGGCGGTGGCTGCACTGGCGGGTCACCTGGCGGCCCTACCCCGCGGCGGAGTGGGCCCGAGCCCACGACGAGTGGGCGATGCCGTTGCCGGACCAGCTCGACGGGATGAGCTGGGAGGACCACCTGATCTCCGAGCAGCAGCGCGCCCTCGCCTCCCCGAAGGGCCTCAAAGAGGTCTACCTCGGCGTCGAGATCCGGCACGGCCGCAGCAAGCTCGGGAGCCTCGGGGACAAGCTTGCTACCAGCCGACTCCTGGGCCGGCTCGCGACGGGATGGGTCGACGCCGAGCTGTCCGCGCTCGACGAGGAGATCCGGCGGATCGACTCGCTGATGGCGACCTCAGCGCTTGGCGGTGAACCGGTCACCGCGGCGGAGATGCTGCATCTGCTCTACCGCTCCTGCGCCCTGGGCCTGCCACCGGAGACTGTCATGCCGGCGGCACCGCATGACCAATGGGAGACCGAGGACCTGGCGGCGGTCGACCAGCTCGCGCAGTGGACGAGTGAGCCCTACGCGCCCACGGTCCGGGTCGACGGGGCGGCCGGAGGCCGGCGGCACACCCGACATGTTCTGATTGCCTCGCTGGGGCGCATGGGCGAGATCGACGTCCCGGCGGTCGACCTGCCGTGGATGACGGTGCCGGACGAGATCGCCCTCCCGATCGAGTGGTCGGCCCGGATGCGCGTGCTGCCGCAGGAACAGGCCAGCCGCAGCCTCCGCCATGTTGCTGACCGGGTGGACGCGCAGCAGCGCCACTACGAACTAGAGCACGGCAAGGACGCCCCGCCGATCCTTGCCCGGCAGATCGACCGGGCGGCCCTGGTCCGCGACGAGCTGGACACCGACCCCACCGGCCTGTCGGCCCGCTGCGAGGGATGGTGGCGCCTGGCTATCCCTGGACATACCGAGCGCGAAGCATTGGAGACCTTCGACCAGCTCCGGCACCTCTACCACCCGAAGATCGCCGTTGAGCGCAGCGAGGCGCAGTACGAGCTTGCCCGTGAGTTCATCCCTGGCGAGCCTCTGGCGACGACTGCGTACCGGCGCCGGATGAGTCTGCGCCACGTCGCGATGGCGATGCCCACAACCACCGACCTCATCGGCGACGACCACGGCCCGCTGATGTTCACCTCCCGCGCCAGCGGCCGGGTGATCCCGTGGGACCCCTGGCACGACATGGACACCCGCCAGGTCTCCGGCCTGACCCCGATCATCGGCGGTCTGGGCTCGGGCAAGACGTTCCTCATGGGGACCCTTGCCGCGCAGGTCGTGCGGTCGCTGGGCGCTTACGTGACCCTGCTCGACCCGTCGGGCCCGCTAACCCGGCTGACCACCCTGCCGGAGTTGCGCGGCTACGCCCGCGGTCTGTCGTTGATGGACGCCCCGGCGGGCACTCTCAATCCCTACTCGATGATCGCCGAACCGCTGCGGGGGAACTTCCCGCCCGGCCCGCGGGGGGACGAGCAGTGGGCCCGCGAGCGCGACGCGGCGCAGGCCCAACGCTCCACTCTGGTGATCAGCGTCGTGACGCAGTTGCTCCCCGCCTCGATCCGCCGTGGCGGCGATGTGCAGCAGCTCTTGCTACAGGCGGTCGACAAGGTCGGGCCGGGTCCACGGCACGATCTCGGCGAGGTCATCTCCGCGCTGCGGACCGCGGGGGAAGACGGCGAGCGCCTGGCCGGCTCGCTCGGGCCGATCCTGTCGACCTCCGGCCCGGCCCGGCTCCTGCTCGGGACCTCGGACTACGAAGCGTGGGCCAGTGACACTGACCGGCTTCTGGTCCTGTCCACTAAGGGCCTCACGCTGCCCCGTGAGGGCGTCGACCAGCAAGATTGGGGGCTCGACGAGCAACTCTCCCTCCCGCTGATGCACCTGGCGGCGTGGCTCGCCTACCGGCGCGTCTACGAGCTGCCCCGCTCCGCGCCCAAGCTCGTCGGGCTCGATGAGCTGCGCTGGCTGTCGATGACCTCGACCGGGCGCACCCTGATCACGCAGTTCAGCCGCGACAACCGCAAGTACCGTGCCCGGGTCCTGGTCGCCGGTCAGCTCGCCTCGGACGTGCTGAAGCTCGGCGGCGACGAATCCGGGCTCGCCTCGCTGTGCCACGACGTGTTCGTGGGTCGCACGACCGATGAGGCCGCGCAGCGCGACGCCCTGCGCCTGCTGCGGATTCCGAGGGACGTCGGGTACGAAGCCCGGCTCGGGGAGCTGTCGAGCACGGCCTCCCTGTTCGGCAGCGGCCTCGCCGCTGACGCGCCACGGGAGTTCGTCTGGCGCTCGGGTGACTACTGCGAAGACGTTCGGCTCGACGTGAGCGGCGGACACCTGGCGGGGCTGCGCACGGTCCTGGACACCAACGCCGCCCGCTCGCAGGACGAGCGATGAGCACCCCGCGGCGCCTCTCCTCCCCGCGGGCGAGGCTCGGCAGGCTGGCCCGGCGCCTGGTTGTCGTGACCGGTCTCGCTGCGCTGCTGCTGCTCCTGAGTGCCGGCCCCGCCCTGGCCTGGCCATTCGACGGTTGCAAGGCCCCGCCCATGCCGACCGATCCGGTCTCGGGCCTGCCCGGGTCGCTCGATACCAACGTGCAGTACCCGCCCCCGCCGATGCCGGGCCGCGACCCCTACGGCGTCTACGGCTACGGCGGATTGCAGTGGTCGACCTACGACCTCGGCTGCGGTGGCGCCATCCGGGACCCGGGCGCCTCGATCGACACCACCTTCGGCAGTGTCTTTCTCGGGGCCGCTCGAATCCTGTTCTCCGCGCAGATGGCAATGGACAAACTCGCCGCCGACACCAGCATCAGCGATTCGGTGACCGAGGCAGCCGGCCAGTCCAGCATTTCGCTCAACGATGCGTTGTTCTCTCCCTGGGCCGGCGCCGCGCTCGTCATTGCCGCAGCAGTCATCATTGTGGCCAGCCACAAGGGGGATATCGGGGAAGTCGTCACCAGAACCGCGCTCGTCCTAGTCGCGGTGACGATCTCGGCATTGTCGTTCGGGTCTGGTGCTCAGCTGTCTAAAGAACTGAGCGGAACGGTCCGCCAGGCCCTCGATGATGTCGAGACACGAGTAGCGCAGCGCGCGTTCCCGTCGGGGGAGAGCAATCCCGAGTACGGCATGCGCAACGTCGTGTACCGCGAGCTGCTGTGGCGGGCCTGGAAGGACGGCCAGGTCGGCGCCGCAGGCAGCGAAGACCTGGCCTGGTCGCTGTTCGAGCAGCAGGCGCTCACCCACGATGAGTGGAAGCGCGTCCTTAACGGCTCGATGGATGATCAGAAGGCACTGTTCCAGGCCAAGGGTGAAAAGTGGCAAGAACTAGCTGACGGTGCCCGCCCGACGGAATACCAAAGCATCCAGGGCAAGGGGGACTCGCGCACCGCTGCGGGCGCCGCGGCCCTGTTCAAGCTGATCCCGATCTCGCTGCTGCAACTGTTCGGTGCGCTCATCCAGTACATGATGTACGTCTTTTTGGCATTGCTGCCAGCGGGGGCGCCGTTGGTTGCGCTCCTCGGCATCGTCAGCCCCAATACCCCGGAAAAGGTCGTCAAGGTTGCCGGGTCGGTCATCTTCGGTGGAATTGTCGCGAGTATCTGCACGCTTGTGCACACTGTCGTGATCCTTTACATGGCGCGGGGAGACCTGAACAACTGGGGATCGGTCCTGTTCGCCTGGGTCAGTAGCGCGGTGCTCTACAAGGTCATGAAGCCGATCGTCTCGCTGACCGGCATCATCTCGTCCGCCCGCGCGGCCGGCGGCCGGCTTGGCTCCCGAGTTGGCAGGACGGGGCGGTGGATCAAGAGCGAGCAGCGCTATCGGACAGCCACCCGCGTGGGCGCTCTCCGGCACGCACAGGTCCTCGGCGTCCTCGGCCGCCGCGGTGGTGGCCCCGGTGGCGGTGGTGGCCCCGGCGGCGGTAACGGCCCCCGCGGCGGTAACGGCCCCGGTGGCGGTGGTGGCCCCGGCGGCGGTGGCGGCCCCGGTGGCGGTGGCGGCCCCGGTGGCGGTGGCGGCCCCGGTGGTGGTGGCGGTGGCCGTCCGAGGGGCGGCGGTGGCGGAGGGGGCGGCCCGCACTGGCCTCACCCCGGTCCGAGGGGCGGCGGCGGAGGTTCTGGCGGTCCTGGTGGCCAGAACAGTCCCGATGGGACGCGACCGCGCGGCGAGGCTCGGCGCCCCGCTTCCGGCGGAACAAGCGGCCAGGGCACGGGGTGGGCAGAGCCGGAGGGTTGGGCTGGCCGCCCCGCGGCACGTCCGGACCCCCGCACGATCCGCAACCACGCGGCCCCGGCGACCCAGTCAGCCGCTGCGCTCCGGCAGACGACTGGGCTGTACCGCCCACAGCCGCGACGGGCCCCGGGCCGGTCGGCCAGTCCATCTGTCGGACCAGCGCGGCGGCCTGAGCGGCGAGGAGGACGGCCATGGTGATCCGTCCGGTACTGCGGTGGCTGCTGCACTCCCGCCGGCGGTTCTACGGCGTGACGATCGGGCTGCTGCTCACGACGGTCGTCGTGGCGCGGGTCCTGGCCACGAGCGGCAGCCCCGAACCCGTCGTCGCGGCGGCGCCGGCCGCGACGTCTAGCGCGCCGGCCCCCACGACTGAGCAGGCCCCGGTGCCCCCACCCGTCCCGGACTCGACGACGGAGACCCCGCCGCCGACTCCCTCCCCGCGGGTCGTCGCGGTGCAGTTCGCCGAGCTGTGGGCGGACCCCACCGTTCCGGCTGCGGAGTGGCTGGCCCGGCTACAGCCGCTTGCCACCGAGGAGTACGGAGCGGTGGTCCTCGCGCAGGTCGACCCGGCGAACATCCCGGCCACCGCCGTGACTGGCTCGGCACGGGTCCTCGAGGAATCCGAAGGTGCGGCCACGGTGTCGGTGCCGCTCGACGTCTTCACGCTGCGGATCGATCTCGTCGACGTGTCGGGCGCCGGCGCCTGGCGGGTGTCGGACGTGCAACGCATGACGTCGGCGTGATCGGCAATGGCCGGACCTGCACTGATTTACATGGCGAGCAGCCGCCCGGGGCGGCGGCTGCTCGGCTTCCTGGTCGTTGTGGCGGTCGGGGTGATGCTGCTGTTCGCAGCTGTCATCGGCGCGATGGTGACCGAACAAGCGCTGACCGGTGGGGGCGGGTGCGTGTCGGCGCTGGCGCCCCCGGCGCCGTCGGGCCAGCAGAACGCTCCTGGCCGGAGCGTGATGTGGAGTCCGGAGCAGCAGCAGAACGCACAGGTCATTGCGGATGTGGGCCGTCGGATGGGCGCCCCGGATCGTGCTGTGTGGATCGCCCTGGCCACGGCGATGCAGGAATCGACATTGAAGAACCTGCCGGATGGTCACGCGGACTCGGTTGGGCTGTTCCAACAGCGGCCGTCGCAGGGCTGGGGCAGCCCGGATCAGTTACAGGACCCGGCGTACGCGGCGCAGCAGTTCTACTCGCACCTGCTCGACGTCCAGGGCTGGGAGACCATGCCGTTGACCCAAGCCGCGCAGACGGTGCAGCGCAGCGCGTTCCCCGATGCCTACGCGAAGTGGGAGCAGACCGCGGCCGACCTTCTGTCTCGGCTTGGCGCTGGGGTCAGCTCCTTGCTCTGCGAGGGCGCCGAGCTGGCCTCGGGTGTCGCTGGTGCGGCTCTGGACTTCGCGAAGGCGCAGCTCGGTAAGCCCTACCTGTGGGGCGGTACCGGCCCGGACAAGTTCGACTGCTCGGGTCTGACGTTGCGCGCGTGGCAGAGCGCCGGTGTGCAGCTCCCGCGCACGTCGCGCGAGCAGGCCCGTGCTGGCCAGCGAATCCCGCGGGAGCAAGCGCAGCCCGGGGACCTGCTGTTTTGGTCGTCCAACGGATCGGTATCGGGTGTGCATCACGTCGCGCTCTACTTGGGCAACAACCAGATCCGGGAGGCCCCGCAGACCGGCGTCCCTGTCCGTGACCGGCAGCTCGGCGGTGCCTATGACGAGCGCGAGCTACTGCCCTACGCCATCCGGCCAGGGACCGCGGCGCAGGCGGCGCCATGACCGGGCAGCTCCTCCCGGCGAGGTGGACGGCCCGGGGGTCATCCGCCAGCGCCGAAGGCCACAAGCTCGTCGCGGGCGTCCTCGGCTGCTCGGGACCGGGCGAACTGGGGTGTGTCGAGCAGCGCGGCCAGGCCGCCGACCCGGCGCCTGATCCACGAGATCAGCCGATCCTCGGGCAGTTCGAGAACCGGGCGGACGGCAGCCATCGCGGCGTCGATCTCGCCGAGGCGCAGTCGGGCTGTGGCGAGGTAGACGTGCGCCAAGGCTTCGTCGTCGAGGCTGCGCTGTTCGACAGGCTCGTGTTCCCACGTGGTGATCGCCGTGTCGGCGTCTCGGCAGGCCCGGTTCAGCGCGGAGCGGTCCGACAGCCACATCAGCGAGGACGCCCCGTAGTAGTGCTGTTTGGCGGGAGAGAAGCCGAGCAGCCCGTCAACCGGATCGGGGTCGGCGACCTCGCGGGCGGCGGCAGCCTTGTCGAGCAGCGCGAGCGCGGTGGTGACGTCGCCGCGGTTGGCTGCGCACTGAGCGCCCCCGCAGAGCAGCCGGATCGCCGAGGTCCCAACCGTGGCGTATTGCAGGCCGTCGGTGATGTAGTCGGCGGCCTCGGCGTAGCGCTCACCGAACCGGGCGACGAGGGATTGGGTGCCGCGCGCCCACGCTTGCAGCGAGTTGTCTCCGGCGCGCTCGCCGAGCGTGAACGCTGTGCGCGCGTGCAGTGCTGCGACGTCGTCTTGGCCGAGGTCGAGGGCGGCGTAGGCGAGCACACCGGCGGTTCGTCCGGCGATCAGGTGCAGGTCGGCCAGTTCCTCGCCGCGGTGGGCGTGCTCGCGGAGCCGGCGCACGGCCTCGCGCTGTATGCGCAGGGCATCGGCCAGCATCGGGGCCGGTGGTGTCGACAGGTAGTCGACGGCGAGCTGGGCGGTCTGGGCGTGCAGCTCGTCGAGGTCGTGGGCGTCGGGCATCCCGAGCAGTTCGCGCGCCTGCTGGGCGGACGCGGCGAGGTGGCGGCGGGCGGTCTCGGCAGCATCGCGTTCGGCCTTGGCCCGGTCCCACGTCGCGACCAGCTCGCCACCGGCGTGCAGGGCATCGTCGGCGAGCAGCACCCATCGGCGGTCAGTGGGCCAACGTCGGCCCCGCTCTACGTTGCTGATCCACCCGCGCCCGCCGCCGGTGGCGTTGGCCAGGTCGGCGAGGGACAGGCCGCGGGCTCGTCGCAGCTTGCTGAGCAGCGGTCCGACACGGTCAGGGGTCATACCCAACGAGGTAGCAGCGGCGACCCGGACGGCGGGCTCGTGCGCTGTCTCCATGTCTCCATTGTGCGCGGCGGAGACACCGTGGATCTTCACGCACCGCCGCTGAGCCCACACCCTGAGCAAATGAACTGCGACGCCGATTTGCTGGCAACCGGCTGCGCGTCAGTCGGGGGCGGACGTGTCCTCTTCCCCGCGGGTGTGCTTGCGCGGGCGGTTCTTGTCCCACTCGATGATGCGGGCCGGCTTCCAGAGCCAGGTACGGGAGCCGAGCCGGGTGTCCGGCTTTGGCATCTGGTTGCGTCGGCGGTAGCCGGAGATAGTCGAGATGTCGACCCGAAGGTAAGTCGCTACGTCCGAGGTGGTCCACCACTCGGCGTCAGGGCTGGGGGTCTCCGTGGTCACCGACGTGCGTCCTCCCTGGTAGAGGGCCGGACTCTACCAACTGAGTGCGTAGCCGAGCGCAGAGCCCGTTGGAGGCAGGGGAACCGACGCGCCGCGACTTTTACCAACTTAGTGGGTAGACGAGTACCAACTCAGTTGGTACTTTCCGACCTGTCGATGAGGCGCGATGAGGTCGGGAGGACACAGTGATGAGGTTCGGGAAGAGGCGCCATGAGGCGCGGCCCGCGGCTCTGGCCGCGGGAGTCGAGGTGGCGCAGCCGCGCGCCCGGTGGGACTGGCAGAAGTTCGTTGGTGGCAGCCGCGGCGTGCTGCTCGGGGTTGTGGTGTTCGCCCCGGAGCTGGCCGCGTGGCAGGGCCTGCTGGCGCTTGGCCGAGACACGTTCAAGATGTCCGGGGGCTGGGAGTACCTGGTCCCGCTGCTGTTCGGCGCCGCAGCGTTCTACGTGGCTCTGCTGGCGCAGCGCTACGTGTTGCGCGGTGACTCCGCGCTCACCGAGCGGATGCTGACGTGGATGTACGCCGCGGCCGGCGCGGGATTCAACTGGTGGCACGCACACCATGTCGGCGAGCATGCGGCCGCGCTGTTCTTCGGTGGCGCATCGCTGTCGGCGGCCCTGCTGTGGGACCGGACCTTGCGGGCCTGGCGGCGTGATCAGCTCCGTGAGGTAGGGGCGTTGGAGCGTCCGTTGCCGCGGTTCCGGGCGCTGCGCTGGATGCTCGCCCCGGTCTCGACATTCCAGGCGTTCCGCGCGTCGGTGCTGCTCGGACTCACCACTCCGGACGAGGCCCTAGCCGCGGTCGAGCGGCAGCAGGCCGCAGTCGAGCAGCAGAGGGTCGAGGCGGAGCGAGCCAAGCGCGAGCAGGCCGAGATCGAGCGCGGCCCGGCTGAGATCGAGCAGCCCCCAGCGGCAGAACTTGAGCAGGTCCGGGCTACCGAGATCGAGGACGAGGTGACCGCGGAGGCGGCGACCGAGCCGCAGGGCTTCCCCGTCGTGCCAGACGAGCAGCGCCGTACGTCGCTGGTGGAGCTGGCCGCACGCAGCAAGGCACAGGCGGTGCGCGAGGCGTGGCGGATGAACGGGGTGGATGGCAACCCGTCGCTCGACGACATCCGGCCCGCGGTGCGGCTGCTGGCCGAGCACGGCGTCGAGGTGACGGAGAAGTACGTCCGGGAGGTCCGGCTGCGTGACCAGCGTTCGCCGCAGTCGTCGCGCCCGGTCCTGACCGCGGTGGTGGGTGCGTGATGTTCGAGCTGCTGGCACTGGGGGCGGTCCTGGGCGCCCTGGCGGGATTCGCAGGGGGCTGGGCCGGAGCACGGGCTGACGCCGGTGACGTAAGCGAGCGGTGGCGGTCCCGGATGGATGCGTTGGTGTCGTCCTACGAGCGGGAGCTGGCCGCCGCGCGGGAGAGCGGAGCGGGCGATGAGTGATCGCTCCGGACCGCGTTTTGCGGTCAACACGTCAAACAGTGAAAACACAGGCAATCACCTGCCGGACCGTGAGTACAGCGCCAGCACCTACGGCGCGGCGGCCGATGCACTGGCCGAGCTTCGTCAGTGCATCGAGCAGTTCGGGGCGGCCGTGCGCGAGGGGAGAATCTGATGGAGATCAGGACGCATGACGGGGCGCACCGGCTGGATGTTGCGCAGGCGGAGCGGCTGGTGCGGCAGGACGAGCGCGCCCGACTCGCCGCACAGGGGACGACGACCGTTCCGCAACCGGCCGAGGTGCAGCTGCTCCACGCCGCCCTGACCCTTCTCCCCGCGGGCCACCCGGTTGCCCCGATCGCGGGTGAGGCGTGCCGGGCTTTCGACCACGCCACACCCCCGCACGGTCAGGGAGTCGCGTGTGGTCGCTGCTGGGAGTACGCGATCCGCTGTGATGAGCGGGTTGTCGTCGAGTTCGGACTGACCAAGGACGACGAGAAGCCGGACCCGAGCTATGTCGACGAGATCGCCGTCGCCCGGTTCATGGACGGCGAGTCCCTGCCGCTGGGGGAGCCCGAGCGCTGGGAAGTCACCAGGCGGATGCGCGCACAGGGGCACGGGCCCTGGGCGATCAGTGACCGGCTGGGGGAGTCAAGCCAGGCCGTGCGCCGCCGGCTCGACGCCCTGGCTGGCCGCGCTCAGGGCAGCACGCCGGTAGTCGGCGTGACCGATGAGGCAGCGCAGGTGGCGTGATGGCTGGCCTGGTGGAGATGTGGGACGGCCGGTGGGTGCTCGGCCGCATCGAGGACGGGCTACCGACGTTCCGGTGGGGCTGGGTGCCTGAGGGACTGGCGACCCGTCGCCAGCTCCGCGCCCTCGGTCTGCGTCCGGGCGGTCAGGACCCTGTGGCGCAGATCAAGTGGCGCCGTGGTCGCCGGTGGGCCGGGCTCTACCGGGTCGACCTCGCAATGCCGCGCCGGACGCCGACGGCTGCGCAGCTCGCCGCAGTTGGGGCCGCGCTCGCGGCGCGCCGTCGCTGCGTCGGCTGTGGACGGGACGCGGGTTACGTCGTCCCGCGTGTCGAGCGTCTGTGCGGTGACTGCATGGACAACACGACAGCAAGTCAAGAGCAACGTTTTGTGGTCAACACGTTTTCACGTGAACACACCGCGCAGCAGCAGGACGCGGCGTGAGGGGTGAGTGGCAATGACGATCGAAGCCGAGTGGATTGAGGAGGTCGACGGGGCCGTGGTGCCGTCTCCGTCGACGGAGATCGTGCCGCTGCGGGGCAGCGGCGCCGAACTGGTCGTGCGCCCGGAGGGGGCTCTGGCGCGCCTGGCCGCGACCCCCACCGCGGCCCGGACGATGGGCGCGGCCCGGTCGCTGGCGGAGCACACGGCGAAGGCCGCTCGGGCGAGTTCGCGCGCCGTCGCGACTGCCCTCGTCACCGCCCCAGCCCCCCGTGTCGGCCGGGCGGTCGGGCGGTTCGTCTCCGGCCGGCCCCTCGTCGGCGGGCCCCGCACGGATGCGACGTTCTGGCGCGGTGGCCGGCGCCAGCCGTTGGAGATCCCAGGGGAGAGCTCGAAGTGGTCCTACGCGCCGGGCTACCGCCGTGCCGCGGTCCGTCTCGGCGGCTGCACCATCGGCGGGTCGTTGGCTTACCTGTTCTGGCCGGGGGCGGTGACCCTGCTCGGCTGCGTGCTGGCCGGTCTGGCGGTCCTGTGGGGCGCCTACGGGGCGCGGCGGGCAGCGCAGACCCACGGACACCGGACCCGCTACCTCCGGCCGCTCCACGACGCGCTCAGGGGCTCGGTCGGGCAGACCGCGACCCGGCCGGAGGAGTGGATCCACGTTCCGGCGGACTTCAAGAGCAACCCGGGCGCTGACCTGCGGATCGACCTGCCCGCGGCCTACGACGGGTCAGACGGGGTGGCCAACCACGTCAAGACCGTCGTGAGGAACAAGCTCGGCCTGGCTTCGGACGCCGCGTTCACGTTCCACGTCGAGGGAAACAAGCCTTACGTCGTCTTCCGCGAGCCGGTCCGCCCGCCCACGAAGGTCACCTATGCCGACGTCCTGGCCCTGATCACCAAGGCGAAGGAGACGGCCCCGATCATCGGCCTGGCCGCCGGAAACAAGCCGATCACGGTCGATCTGGAAGCTGATTCCCCGCACGTTCTGGTGTCTGCCGGATCGGGCGCTGGAAAGTCCGTGCTGCTTCGCACGATCCTTTCTCAGGGGCTCGCTAAGGGCGGCTACGGAATCATTTTCGACGTGAAGAAGGTATCGCACATGTGGGCGAACAACCTTCGGAACTGCGAGTACCACCGAACGGCCGAGGCGATCCACGACCGGCTGATCAGCCTGCGCAATGAGGTTGACCGTCGAAACGACCTGGTCGAACGGTACGCCGATATCGACGGAAACACCGATCATGTTGACGTCGGCCCCCGTATCTGGGTGTTGGCCGAGGAAATGAACGCCACTATCAATCGGCTCAATAAATATTGGCGAGAGATTAAGGAGAAGGGCGAGCCGAATACCTCACCGGCGGTAGAGGCGCTGCTTGATCTGCTGTT
Organism: Pseudonocardia mahuensis; assembly: GCF_018531475.1. Taxonomy (GTDB): domain Bacteria; phylum Actinomycetota; class Actinomycetes; order Mycobacteriales; family Pseudonocardiaceae; genus Pseudonocardia. Next base: position 12,539 of record NZ_JAHDTG010000072.1, on the reverse strand, counting down.
CATGGGGCGACAGATCAAGATTCATGTCGTCTCGGTCGCGCAGATGGCGTCGGCCCGCACGATGGGCGGCCCGGAAGCACGCGAGAATTACGCAACCCGCTGTCTGTCGCGATACACGATGAATGCATGGCGGATGCTGTGCCCCGAAGTTTGGCCTATGCCGAAGAAGCCTAGGCAGCTCGGCCGCTGGCAGATTGTCACCGCGGGTCAGGCGACGGAGACGCAGGTGGCTTTCTTTACTCCGCGAGAGGCGCGAGACCTGGCGCAGCTCGGCGTTTCAAGCAATTTCCGGGACGATTTCATCGCTGGCGCTGTCGCACCGTCCCATGTGTCCCAAGATCGTCCTGACCTGGGACACCCCCCTGAGACTGTCCCAGAGACGGGGCCGGTGGAGTCCCTACCTGCGGATTCGCAGGAAAGCCTGCCTGTCGTAGATGCCGCGCGTCTTGTCGGCCTACGGGAAGCGGTTGATGAGGACCTTGTGGAAGGCATGTCACTGGCGAACCTGCGAAAGGCGACCCAGCGGGATATGCACTTCCCTCCGGTGGCCGGAAAGCGCGGACCGGAGAAGCTGTACGACGCGGAGGCGCTGGGGAAGTGGGCTCGTAATCGGCGGCTGGCGAATGAGCGCGATAACGAGGGATTGGCAAGCGATTCCGAGACGGACGGGGCCTGACGTGATGGCATGGGAACGTATTGGTGTCATGTTGTCGAACTGTTTTCGCGTGAATGAGTCTCGCCGCGGCCCTGGGGTGCGCCGGCGGGCAGTGGGCGCCGTCGCAGTGCTCGTTGCCGCGGCCGGGATCGGCGGGTGCAGCGTGGACGGCAGCGCAACGCAGACGACTATGCCGATTACCGTCACGAGCTGGTTTCCGGGAGAGGGTCAGCAGGTTCTTGCGAGTCTTCCGGTAAAGGGCCGGGCGCCCAAAACCGGATACGACAGAGATGAGTTCGGGCAGCGATGGGCAGATATCGACCGCAACGGATGCGACCAGCGAAACGATGTGCTCGCCCGGGACCTGGCCAACGTGACGTTCAAACCGGGAACGGATGAATGCGTGGTGATGTCCGGAACGCTGGTCGATCCCTACAGCGGAAAGGTGATCGAGTTCGCCCGCGGGGAGCAGACCAGCACGGCGGTGCAGATTGACCACGTGGTCGCCCTGTCCGATGCCTGGCAGAAGGGCGCGCAGCAGCTCGACGCCGCGACCCGCGAGCGGCTGGCGAACGACCCGGACAACCTGCTCGCGGTCGATGGCCCGACCAACGCGGCCAAGGGCGACGGGGACGCCGCCACCTGGCTCCCGCCTCGGCGCGAGTTCTGGTGCACTTACGCCGGCCGTCAGGTGGAGATCAAGGCGCGCTACCGGCTTTGGGTGACCGCCGCTGAGCGGGATGCCCTCGCCCGCGCACTCGACGGCTGCCCCGCCGCCTCTTCCCCCGCGGGCTCTCTGGCCCTGCTCGACGACCAGGAGATCGGCTCGTGAGGGGCGCGCAGCCGATCGCCGCGCCTGCTTTGCAGGGTGTAATCCGCGTGCGCCGCGGCGTGTCGACCCGTAATGCGCGATGCGAGTTGCTAGGAAGGCGCGATGCAGAGATCCGCGAAGGGCGGACGCAAGCCGGGGCCGACGCCCCGATGGGGCGAGCGTCAGCAGGTGTCGGTGAAGCTCCCGGTTCCGCACCGGGCGGTGTACGAGCAGGAAGCTGCACGGCTCGGAATCAGCCTGAACGAGTACCTGGTGAGGTTCTTGGCCCGGGAGCACGGTCTCTTGCGCTCCGACCAGGTGGAGGAACAGGAGCAGTTGCCCTTGGGGGCCTGACTTGGATTTCTGTCCCTAGATACGCGAAAACCCCCCGACTTTTGCTTGGCGGCGGAGCGGGGGGCTCGCGGTGTAGCACCTCTAAGAGGAGGTCGCGGGTGTCAGCGTACCCGCACGCAGCGGATTCCGTAATCCGTGACGCGCCCCTGCACGCAGGCAGGTGGCGGACATGACTCAGCCAGCCTCGGCCGATCGCAGCTCATTCGCCCGACTCGCCGACGCCCTCACCGCGGCGGGTCGGGTGTCAACCAGCCGCGGGAGCCAGCTCTACGCGCGGTGCCCCGCGCACGACGACAGCAACGCCTCTTTATCGGTGACCTGGCGGACCGACTCGCGCACCGGCGCGGGCCGGACTTTCGTGCGTTGCCACACCGGCTGCGACGTCCGCGATGTCCTGGACGCCCTCGGTCTCACTCTGTCCGACCTCTACGACGAGCCACCCGCGCGCCCGTCGGACCCGACCCGGGCTCGATGGACCCCCGAGCGTGCGCCCCGCAAGCCCCGTCCTGCCAAGGCGGCCAAGAAGCCCGCCCGCGGGAAGGGGCGCCAACGCCTCGTCGCCACCTACCCGTACTGCGACGCCGACGGGCGAGTGATTTACGAGGTCAGTCGCTGGCACCCGAAGGAGTTCACCGTCCGGGTGGTCGACTCCGCCGGGCGCCGTCAGCCCCGTTGGCCGGTGAAGGACCGGCGGGTGCTCTACCGGCTCCCCACGGTCCTCGCCGCGGTCCGCACGGGCGAGCCTGTCTACATCGCCGAGGGCGAGAAGGACGCCGACGCGCTCGCCGCGGTCGGCGTCACCGCCACCTGCAATGCCGGCGGCGCCGCCGCCGAGGGCGCTGAGCACGACCGCTGGCTCCCGCAGTACACCGAGGCGCTGACCGGCGCTCACGTCGTCATCGTCCAAGACCTCGACGAGGCCGGGCGCCAGCACGCCGCGCACCTGCTCGACCAGCTCTCCGCCGTGGCCGCCTCGATCACCGTTGTGCGCCCGGCGACCGGCAAGGACGCCTCGGACCATCTCGTCGCCGGCCGCCGGGTCGACGAGTTCGAGCAGATCGACCCCGCATCCCTACGCCCCGCCGACGAGCCGGTCACCGAGCCCACCACCACGGACTCCACCGCCGCTCCGGCGGCCAGCGGTGCGCAGGAGCGGACAGAGTCGGCCAGCGCCGCGCCCGCCCCCGCCCCGAGCGACCCCGCCGCCCCTGGCCCGGTCGACTCTGACGGCCCGGTTGACCTGACCCGTGAGCGCCAGCGCCGCCGCGGCTCCGACGACCGCCCGCCGCCCCCGACGCGGCACATGGTCAAGGTCCGCGACGAGTACGCCATCGTCGACGAGGAGCTGTGCAAGATCGAGACCCAGGGCAGCGGCGAGAACCGCCGCACCGTCGCCCGGGTCCTGCTTCCCGCCGCCCCGCAGCTGCTCCGCCGACTGCGCTACGACCTCGGCGACGGCGCCCCGCCCCGGGTCACCCACTACGACCTCGCGGTGACCCGCGACGGGGAGACCATCGACCTGCCAGCCATCGGCGAGGAGGACTGGCGCAACCTGACCTGGGTCGCGGACCTGCCGTGGCCGTGCCCGGTCGACGACACACAGTCCGGCCGGTCCAAGGTCCGCGCCGCGATCACGGCCGTGTCCGGTCCGACCCCGGTGGAGACGCTGTACGGCACTTTCGGGTGGCGCAAGATCGGCGACCGCTGGGTGTACGTACACGCTGGCGGCGCGCTCGACGCAACCGGCGAGCGTCCCGATGTCCGGGTCGAAACCTCGGAGAAGTACCGCGACTTCACCCTTCCCGCCCCTTTCCCCGCGGGCGACCGGGACGGCCTGCGCGCGGCGCTTGACGCCTCTTTCGCGCTCATGGATGCAGTCCCGGACCGGCTCGCGGTGCCGATGCTCGGCGCCGCCTACCGGGCCTGCCTCGGCTACAGCCGCGTCACGATCCTGCCCGTCGGTGGCCCAAGCTCCGGCAAGACCGGCCTGGCCGCTGTGGGGCAGCAGCACTACTGCCCGGCGGCCCGCTACGACCACCTGCCCTTCGGTGCGGGCGAGGACGCCGCCACGCTCACCTCCCTCGAGGAGCACCGGTTCACCGTCGGCGACATGCTGACGATCGTTGACGACGGCGCCCCGGACCGCGGTACGGAGGCGCTGGGTCGTCGGCTCAACGTCCTGGCCCGCTCGCAGGCCGAGCAGCGAGGCAAGGACCGGGGTGCCCGCACCGGCGGCATCCGTCCCGAGCACAAGCCTCGTGGCCTGCTCGGCGTCACCGCGGAGCAGTGGGTCGGCATCGAGTCCGCGGAGACCCGCGTCGTCGCGCTCGACATGCGCCGCGGCGAGCTGGACCCGCGCGAGGCATTCGCCCCGCTCGACCGCGACGGCGCCCCAGAGCAGCGAGCCCGGCTGATCGCTACGATGGTCGCCCACTACGCGGATCGGATGCCCCTAACGACGTGGCTGCGTGAGACCCGCACCGTGTTCACCGACGTGATGGTCCGTGCCGACTCCCCGGACCCGGGCGTGGAGGCCCGTCGCTCCGAAGCCGTCGCCGACCTGGCCGTCGGCTGGCGGGCCCTGCTGGACATGGCCGTGGCCCGCGGCGCGCTGACCGAGGAGCAGGCCGGGGACCGCTGGACGCGGGTCTGGGCGGCCCTGATCGAAGCGAGGGACCGGATGATGGCTGGCTCTGTGGAGCGCCGCCCGACGGAGATCGCAGCGTCGGCGCTGCGCTCGTCGTTCGTGCGCCAGACCGCCGCGCTGATCGACCGGCAAACCGGGCAGCAGCCCGCCCACGCCCACCTGTGCGGCTGGGAGCCCCTGCCCGGCAGCCTCGACTCTTCGTGGCGCCGTGTCGGATCCCCGATCGGCTGGACCGACGGCGAGCGCGTCTGGCTCGACCCGTCCGCGGCGACTGACGAGATCACCCGGCACTCCCGCGCGGCCGGGATGCCACTCAACCTCACCCGCGACGGCCTGGGCGCGGCCCTCGCCGACGCAGGAATCCTGCGCACCCGAGAGACCAGCCACGGCCGCCGCACCACCGTGAAGATCCGCCTCGGCCAGCTCGGCGGTGGCCCCGGCCCGCAGGCGACCGTGTGGGAAGCCCCCTGGACGTGGTTGTGGCCCACCGACGGCGACGACGACCAGGACGGCGACCCGACCTTGCCCGACAGCGACGGCGGTCCGGAGGGTTCGGCTCCGGACAGGCAGACCCCCCCGCCCGCTGAGGAGGTTCCCTCGCCCCCGGCCCCGCAGCCGCTCGACCAGGCCGCCACCGAGGCCCCGGAACCCGCGGCTCCCGGCCCTGAGTCCGCCGTGGAGCTGCCGATCCGACCGGCTCCGTCCGATGGCCCCGCCGAGGATGTGCGCCCGTCAGCGGCCCACCAGCTCTCGGACGAGGCCGCCGGGACGTCGCGCCCTGGCTACAGCGGCATCGCGCTCGTCGCGGCCTCGGCGGTCGGCTGGCTCGCGCGCCCCGACGGGGGCCCGACCGCGGTCGACCTGAGCCAGGACAGCGCCACCCTGGCGGACCTGCTCGCCCGTGCCGAAGCCCTCAACCTGGGCCACCGTGACGGCCGCGGGCAGTACCGCGGCGCCGCGCACGCCTACGGCCAGCTCTGGCTGCTGTCTGGTGCCCGCGACAAGCTCGGATTCCCGGCGGAGCTTCCCCCGCGCACCGGTGACACCGAGCCCGCCGCGCACCGCACGGTCCGCGAGGCGATCGAGGCCGCCGGGTGGGAGCTGGGCAGCCGCTCGATCTCCGGGTGGAACGTCGTCTACCGCAAGGGTGGCCGCCGCCTGCACCTGGTGATCCCGGAGTGGCAGATTGAGCCATCGCCGTTCGGGGAGCTGACCGAGCCAGCGCAGGTGCTCGCCTCCCGCCTCGGTGCCTACGCGGCGGCGACCGGCGTGGCCTACCGGTATTCCCCGGGCGTCACCGGTGTCTCGCTCGTCGCCACGACCCGCCCGGACATCGCGAAGGCAGACCGCCCGGAACTGCCCAAGCCCTCGACGCTGCCGACACTGGAAGGCGACTACGCCTGGCAGCGCCCGATGCAGCCCGACGAGCTGGCGATGCCCTACGTGGACGCCTGGGACGTCAACGGCCTGTTCCTCGGCGCAGCGACGTCGCTGCCGCTGGGCATCGGCGCTCCCGAGGAGGTCACCGAGGCCCCGCAGTTCGACCCGAACACCCCCGGCTACTGGCGCATCGCAGCCCTGACCTGGGACCACGCCCGCCTGCCGGACCCTCTCCAGGTCGCTGGCCGCCGCCGCGGCGGGGACTACCTGTGGGTCACCACACCCACCATGAAGATCCTGACCGAGCTGTACGGGCTCGACCCGGAGATCAGCAAGGCATGGGTGTGGCCGCGGGGCAATTCGGTGCGCGTGCTCGACAAGTGGGCGCGGGACCTGCGCAACGCCCGCAAAGCCCTGCTTGGTGGGACCAGCGCCGATGACCGCGCCGTCCTCGACGCGGTGAAGGCCACCTACCGGGCCGGGATCGGCCGTCTCGACGCCTCGACTTGGCGCGGCACCGACTACGCGCTGCACCGCCCGGACTGGCGCCATCACGTCGTCGCGCAGGGCCGCTACGCCCTGACCCGCCGCCTCGTCGCCGCGGCCGACACCGGGCGCTACCCGCTGGCCATCGCAACGGACGCGGTGCTCTATGCCTCGTCCGACCCTGAGCCCTCGCCCCCCGCGGGCTGGACTGAGGGTGACCAGCTTGGCCAGGTCAAGCACATCGGCCGGCTCCGGGTCGACGAGGTTGCGTCCCTACTCGCCGACGGTGAGACGCCGAAGGCAAGCACCTACGACGGGGCGCAGATCGTCGAGCCCGGTCTGATGGACCGGTTCAAGCTTGCCGGGGGTGAGCGCTGATGGCCCGCCGCCGTGGCATGGACATGGGCGAGGCGATCAACAAGGCGGTGTTGGGTCAGCGGACCCCGCGCACCGTCACGCCCTACCGCCAGATCAAAGACCTGATCAAGGCCTACGGGGACAAGGGCGCTGCGGAACGGCTCGGTGTCGCGGCTCGGACCCTGCGCACGTGGGTTCACCCGGACCGGTCGAAGCGACGCAGCCCGAGCAAGGCCAACCGCGGCAAGATCGTCGCCGAGTACAACACCCGCGACGTCCGGCGCGCGACGGCGCCTCGCCGCCGGATGACCCGGCTGGTCCGCAAGGGGATCAGGGTCAATTTCACTGGTCAGGCTGGCCCTGTCGCCGCAGGTAAGGACTATCGGCGGCTGCGCTCGATCACCGCGGACCTACCGCCGGAAGCCGCGGCGGCGATCATGGATGCGTTCGTTGAGGGCGGTTCTGCCGCCGCGGAAGCTGCCTTCCGGGACGCGATGCGCGAGCACTACCACGACGCGGACTGGCAGTTCAGCGAACCGCAGGAGTTCCGATTCAGCGACTCACAGATGTATGACGAGGGGGAGTGGTGACCGGACTCGCGGCCGGGGCGGGGGACCTGACGCGGAGTCGACTCGGCAGCGCACTCGTGGCTCTGGCGCTCGCCGCGCTCGCCGTGTGGTTCTGTCACCGGTGGCGCCGAAACTCGCTCCCACGCCAGGACAACCGCACCAGCGAGTACGTCAACGGTGTGGCGGGCCTGACGGTGGTCCTCGGGTTCCTCGGCGCTGGTGTCGTCATCTTCGGAAGCCGGGCGCTCGACGCCGCCCCGCCTGGCCCGCTTGTCGACGTCCTGGCCGTCGTGATGGTGCTCGCCGCAGTGTCCGGCCTGATCGTTGGTGGGGCGCTGCGTTGGTGGGAGCCGCGCGCCGCCGCCCGCCGAGACGCCCAACTCAGGTCCCCTGGCCCGCGAGTGCGCTGGCAGGTACAGACCGTTGCCACCCTCGGCGCCATCCTGGGCGTGTTCGTTGCTGGTGTCGCCACCCTTGTCGCAGTCTTCGTCGGCTGGGTGCTCGCGCCGGCCGCAGTGGCGCAGTGGTTCGCCGGCGGCGAGCTTCCGGTGTGGCTGCTCGTGCTGTACGTGCTGGTGGTCGTGGCCTGCGCTGGGGGCGCCGGCTACTGGCAAGCGGTCCGCATCCGTCGGGACCAGACCCGCGGGCAAGGCTGATCGTCGTGCTGGAGCAGCTCAACCATGGAGACATCCCGCCGCCCGAGCAGGTCGAAAGGTGCCAAGCCGCACTTACCGCGGCACTGGACGGGATGGAACCGGACGTCGCCGACCGGTGGGTGCTGCACCGGCTGGCCTCGCTCGACGCCTTCACCGTTGCGGCAGTGGCCCGACTGCTCGCCCGTGCCCGCGGCTGTCCGCTCGGGTCGCCCGCTGTCCCCCCGGCGTCGGCGATCTCGGCATGGGTGACCGCGGCCGGACCTGTGATGGTGTAGGCCGCGCCCACGTGTCCTGGCTCGGTGAGCGCCGTGGTGGCGACCGCCGCGATGTCACGGACGTCGACCGCGCTTACCCGGGCGTCACCGATCGGCGCGAAGAACCTGCTCTGCTCGCGGATGGGACCGGCCAGGGCGAGCAGGCCCTGGAAGTACAGGTTGGGTCGCAGGAACGTGAACCCGATGCCGAGTTCGCGGATCCGCCGCTCGACGGCGGCGTGGTAGCGCAGGAACCGCACGGGCGAGGCCTCGTCCGCGGCGAGCTGTGAGAGCTTGACCAGGTGCTGCACGCCCGCCTCCGCGGCGAGCTCGACGAACTGCTCCTGCTGGGCCTGCGCCTGTTCCGACGAGGGCGTGACCAGATACGCGCGTTCGACACCGGACAGCGCCGCCGACACCCCTTCCGGATCGTCGAAGTCAGCCACGGCCGTCTCGACCGGCATTGCGGCGAACTGCTCGCGGTCCCTCGACGAACGCACCATCGCGCGCACCGGCACCCCGCGCCGGCGCAGCAACTCCACCAGCGGCCTGCCCGTGTTGCCGGTCGCCCCCGTCACGAGCACCACGCCGCTCATCATCTGCCTCCTCCAGCTTCGTCGTCGTGCAGCGAAGCTGCTGTGCTGGGCCGCAGCGGCGGACGTTGCCGAACCCGGCCTTGGGCGCCGGCCAGGGGTCATAGCGGGCGCCTGGTCAGGTCGGGCCATCGCGGTCGATCGTCACCACTCGACGCTTCCGAAGGCACTCAACGGGTCGGCGGCGAACTCCTCCTCCGAGACGCCGATGCCGTAGGTGGCCACGCGCCGTCCGGGCGAGATCTTGATGAAGCAGGTACCCGGGCGTTCCAGTTCGCCGTGAGAGGTGACGGCGGCGAGGCGGCCGTCGGCGACGAGGCGGACGATCTCAGGGTCGTCGTTCTGCAGCACGGTGGCGGTGCCTTGCAGGCTGGCGGTGAACGGCGGCGCCTGCGGATCGACCTGGACAGGAATGCACACGGCGACTCGTTGGTTCTCGGCGATGTTGCGCGCCTTGCGGCTGGTGGTGTCGGTGTTGACGTACAGGTCGCGGCCGACGAGCGCGTAGAGCACGCCGGCGACATGCGGGCGGTTGTCTGCGGAACTGGTCGCCAGCGCGCAGAACGTGTTGCCGGCAATGGCGTCAGCAACTGCCGCTCGAAGTGTGGCCTGATCGCTCATGTGCACCCTCCCGGGTCGCGCTCCGCCCACCGGGATCGAGTGGCCACGCCGACCTCCTCGGTCAGACCCGTCTGCTGGTGGGCGGGCTGGCGACCTCGCTGGAGGCGACCAGCTTCCCGAACTGCCCGCCCAGCGTCCACCCGCTGCTCGAGTTGTCGAGCCAGGAGAGGGCCGGCCGCCCGTACTCGCCCTGGCGGTGACCGCGCACAACCTGGCCGTGCCGTCGGCGCCTTGGCGGGGATGAGCAGGGCCACCGCGGCGACCCTGCGACGCAGGCTCTTCACCATCCCCGGCCGGCTCGTGCACACCGCCCGCCGCCTGCATCTGCGCCTACCGCAGAACTGGCCCTGGGCAGACGCGTTCCTCACCGCCCTGACCCGCATCAACGCCCTCCCGATGCGCAGCTGAGCAGCCGCGCCCAGCCCCGTCTCAACGGCCGGAAGCGGTTCATCGTCACCGACACCCGCGGGCTACTGCTTACCGTGATGGTGTGCACCGCCGGGCGGCAGGACCGTGACGGCGCGAAGTCGGTCCTGCTCGCCACCTACCTCACCACGCCGGTGCGGTTCGTCTTCGCCGACGGCGCGTTCGCCGGGCGCCTGCTCGACCGGGCCCGGACCATCCTGGCCACCACCCTGCACATCGTGCGCACACCGGCCGGGCAGCGCGGGTTCGCTGTGATCCCGCGCCGGTGGGCGGTCGAGCGGACCCTGGCCTGGCTCACCGCGCACCGCCGCCTGGCCCGTGACTACGAACGCAACCCCGCCGTGTCCGAGGCCATGATCCGCTGGGCGGCGATCAACACCATCACCCGACGCCTCGCCCGCGGCCGACCCGCTACCCGTCAGCAGCGACGCGTGTTCCAGCCCACCAGCTGAACTTCTCAAACACGCTCTTAGCTTGCTGGCGCAACGGTGGTCGGTTGCTGGGTTATGCGGCTGGGCCAGACCATCTGGATCACGATGTAGTGGGGCGCGGCTCTCTGCCGGGTACGCCTTGGTTCTGCCAGCAGCTCAAGTGGTTGGAGATGCCGCTCCGCCGTTGGGCCTCGGACAGCGGCTCGGCGCAGAACCGGCAGTACCCAGCGGGCGCCACGTAGATCGGCGCCGGGGGCACGTAGGTCGAGGCGTGCCGCTGCGCGGAGATGTAGCCCGAGCCCGGAGCGGTCGGCCTAGTCGGCACGGCTGCCTGGCATGGCCCGATCTTGCCGACGTTCGCGGTTTCGGTGGCGTCGCGTGCGGACTGCTCCGGGTCGTTGTAGGTGCCGCTCGCTAGCTCGGCGTAGAGGTCGGCGTCCGCGGCCGTCACGATGTAGACCACCGGGATCCGTCCGCGATTTGCCGGCACCGTGAGTGGGATCAGCGCACCGGCCGGAGCCTGCTCCGCGACGTGATCGACTGTTAGTCCACCCCTTGGCGTGAACCTCGGATGCCAGGCACCGCACGGCCGCCGGCGCGCGGTCGTAGGGCAGATCCCGCCGAACCCCTCGACGCTGCTGTCGGTGAACCACGGGCGCGCGCACCGCGTTGGGACCAGTCTTCGCGCGCCGTTGACGACCGTCCACGATCCCCGTGGCGCATATCCGTCCGGCAACTCGTTCGTGAGGACCGTCGGCACTCGGTAGGCCCATTTCGGCGGGCCGTCCGGCCTGTCGGCCGACCAGAGCGACGTGACGCCGTTGTCGCGTGCCTTGCGGGTCCGCGCGATGGCCGCCGGGCGGGTCAGGGCGCTGTGCTGCACTTCAACGCCGATCGTCGCCTTCGGGCCGATGATCGCGACGTCGAGGCGAACGCCCTTGAGGCGCCTCTCCTGGGCCGTCTCGTACCCGGCGGCGTCGCCGGCTCGCTGCCAGTAGTCCTGTTGCCACCGGTGCTGGTCGGTCATCCGAGCGGGGGTGTGGTCGGCGTACTTGAGGTCGAAATGCGCGAGCACCCACCGTCCGAACTGGTCGCGGCGGAGGTACACCCAGGCGCGGTGATGCGGGCCGTCAGGTCCGTCGTGCTCCCGGCATTCCAGCACCGCCCGGCCGGGCCGCGGCCGGTCCCCGTTGGTCGTGCGCTGGTACAGCTCGGCGATCCGCTCGGCCATCTCGGGCTCGTCGGCCCGGTCCAGGTCGATCTCCTCGCCGGTCGCTATGTGTGTTGCCTTGAGCGCCACGGTTAACTCCCGCAGGTGAGCTAGGTGCGCGAGGCGGGGGTTTCCGACCACGCTGCGCAATTAGTGAACCACCGCCACCCGACAGATCGGCCATACGGGCAAGCATCGACAGATGGTGCGAAGGCGACCAAGACGACCGTGCGCACCGACGACACAAGTGCGACGTAGCCGCTCGTTGCCTTGATCGAGACGGTCCGTGGGCTCAGACTCAGATCTGCCGCGCTTCCCCCGCGGTCCACCGAGGACCACCGTAAGGGGACAGCCATGCCCGACGACCCACGCCCTATCGTCCAGACGCCAGATGGACGATGGATCGTCGAAGCACCCAGTCATTGCCCGGCCGGCCATCAGCTTGGCCCTCGGCGCATGCTCGTTGGGTGGGCGCCCTGCCGAGGGTGTAAGGGACATCGCACCTGGACGTGCCTCACTTGCGACGCCACCACCTACCAACCTGAGCTCGGTGAACGATGCAGGAGTGTGGGTATCGGCTGACGAGCAGGCGCTTGGCGCTTGACGTTAAAACGCTAAGGTTGAACTGTGGGAAGTGAAGGTGAAGCGTTGAACGAGACAGTGTCCGTTCGTACGGTACGTGAGCGAGTGGCTGCGTACGGGATGAACCTCGATCGGTTCGAGGAGATGTTGGCTGCCGGCCGCGTCTGGCTGAACGGTGAGCCCGTGCAGGATGGAGAGACCGAGGCACCCGAAGGGTCCTCCATCGTCTACTCAGGCGGCTAAGTAGTAACGTGTTAACGTTAAAACGCTGGCCGTAGTTATTGATATCACATGGTAACGTTAAAACGCAGGGCTGAAATGCAAATATAGCAGAGAATCATTTCTATCAAGGCAAGAAATAGCGAATTACTGATTTATCGTCTTGACTTTTTTTCGTTTTCTCGTCTTAACGTGAAAACGCTATCGCTGACCAGGACAGCAGCGCGCTTCAGCGCGCGACAGCCTCCGCCACCCGGCGCGGCGCGCAGCGTCGCGCTACCCCGGCGG
>NZ_JAHDTG010000071.1 GCF_018531475.1 Pseudonocardia mahuensis | reverse complement strand
CAACGCGAGGAGCTCCTCACGCGACAGCGGCTCCGACCCGGACACCGCACATGATCAGCACACCACGACTGGCCGGTCACGCACCGACACGCCGCAAGATCACCGGCCCAAGACCTGAATGGTTACGATCTTCCTGCGGGAGTACGCCTCGGAGGACGTTTCCTCAACGGCGGTCTCCGGTCGGAGAACTCCGTCGTGCTCGAGGCCGTGGAGAAGAGGCCGTGGAGAAGACGAAGAACCTCCGACGCTGCGTGGGCGGGCCGGGGTCGATCAACCGCATCCCGTCGGCCATGGGGCGGGTGGTGCCCGCTGTGCCCGCCCCATCGCCGTCCCGAGCCCCGAGGCCCCACGATTGTTCGAGGAGAATCCCGGCCGACTCGTGCGGACTTCGCTGAGCAGACGGGGCGCTTCCGCCCCGAGCTGATGGCGCACTGCTACCGGATGCTCGGGCCGGTGCACGACGCGGAGGATCTGGTCCAGGAGATCTACCTGCGGGCCTGGCGGTCCTACGACGGTTTCGAGGGCCGGTCGTCATTGCGGACCTGGCTCTACCGCATCGCGACCAGCGCGTGCCTGCGGGCACTGGAGAACCGCAGCCGCCGGGTGCTCCCGTCCGGGTGGGCGGCCCGAGCGCCGATCCGCATGCGCCCGTGGGCGACCCGGGCGGCGTGCAGCGCTGGGTCGAACGCGTCCCCGACGCATGGTCGCCGAACGGCCCGGAGGCGGCCTTCGGCACGAAGCAGAGTGTGCGACCTACCGGCTGGTCGCCGGCCACCGATACTGGAGGCGGTGACGACGGGGCGCCGCACACCGTGACGGGGAGGACCGATGCGTGCGTGGGTGGTGGACCATCCGGGACCGCTGAAGGATCAGCCGCTGGTGGCAGCGGAGCTCCCCGAACCCGAGCCCGGCCCCGGACAGGTGCGGATCCGGGTATCAGCGTGCGGGGTGTGCCGCACCGACCTGCACCTCGCCGAGGGTGACCTGCCGCCGCGCCGGCCGCGCACGGTCCCCGGTCACGAGGTCGTCGGAGCCGTCGATGCGCTCGGGCCCGGCGCGCAGCGCTTCGCGGTCGGCGACCGGATCGGGATCCCGTGGCTACGGGGCACCGACGGCCGTTGCCGGTTCTGCCGGTCCGGCCGGGAGAACCTGTGCCCGGACGCGACCTTCACCGGGTGGGACGCCGACGGCGGTTACGCCGAGTACGCGGTCGCGCCGGAGGCTTTCGTGTACCGGCTGCCCGGCATGCTCGACGACGTCACGGCCGCGCCGCTGCTGTGCGCCGGGATCGTCGGGTACCGGGCACTGCTGCGTGCCGCGCTGCCCCCCGGCGGACGGCTCGGGATCTACGGGTTCGGGGCGTCGGCGCACGTCGTGGCGCAGGTCGCGATCGCGCAGGGCGCCACGGTCCACGTGCTCACGCGGGCGGCTGCGGCCCGCGCGCTGGCCCTGGAACTCGGCGCGGCGTCGGCGGGCCCGGCGGACGCGGCTCCCCCGGAGCCCTTGGACTCCGCGGTGCTGTTCGCGCCCGTCGGCGAACTCGTCCCGCCCGCGATGCGCGCGCTGGACTCCGGGGGGACGCTCGCAGTGGCCGGGATCCACCTGTCGGACATCCCGCGGCTGGTCTACGCCGATGAGCTGTTCCGGGAGAAGCAGCTGCGCAGCGTCACCGCGAACACCCGCGCCGACGGCGAGGAGTTCCTCCGGCTCGCCGCCGCGTTGCGGATCCGTCCGACCGTGACCCGGCGCGAGCTCGCCGAGGCCGACCGGGTGCTGGCCGATCTCGCCGCCGACCGCATCGTCGGCGCCGCGGTGCTCGTCCCCACCTGAGGCGTCCCGTGTTTCGGCCTCGACGGGGGTTCCGCCGGCCCTCCGGTGAGACCGGGCCCCGCCGGCCGGGGCCCGCTCACGCCGCCCGCACGCCGGTCACCGCGAACCGCTCCACGTCCCCCCCGGGCCCGCCGGTGGACACCACGACGGTCAGCACCGTTTCCGCCGGCGCCGTGAAGGTCACGGTGGTCGACCAGCGGGCGTTCTCCCTGCCGGCGGGGACGCAGCAGGTCGTGCCGACCGGTGCCGCCGCGCCGACTCGCCGGACCTGCACCCGCAGGTTCTCGTCGGCCCCGCCGGCCCTGCCCCCGACGGTCAGCGGGGAACCGACGGTGCTTCCGTAGCCGGGGGTGTCCACGCTGAGGGTCGTGTCGCGGGTGCCGACGACCTCCCACGGCGCGTCGTCGCCGATCCCGAGCCGGACCATGTGCACGAGGGCGGCGGTCATGATCTGGTCGTCCGGTCGGGCGGTCCCGACGCCGATGAGCGCACCACCGGACGTCTCGGCGCTGCTCGTGATCTCGTCGATGGCGGTGAACCCGAGGTAACCCTGGGCGAACGACAGCGCGGTGGCCTCGGGGTCCAGGTGCCACGGCTGGTGGCCACCGGAGCGGTACGAGTCCTGCCACGCGCGCGCGGCCGCGGCGTCGGCGAACGGCCACAGCGGCTGCAGGCCGGGGGAGAGGTCGACGACCGGCTGCGCCTCCGGCACCGCGGCGCCGGAGGCGCTGAGCGAGGCGGTGCCCCGATGTCCGCATCCGGTTGCCAGCCCGACCAGCAGTACCGTGACGACCGCAACGACCAGCGCCGTGATCAGCCCTGGAGCGGTCCTGCGGACCAGCGACACCCCCACGGGGAGCAGTGGACCTGCCCGCATCGTTCACCTCCCGGTCCGGTCCGGAGCAAGCCTGACCGCGGCCGCTTCGTCCCGGCAGTGCCGTTCGGCCCCTCAGCGCGCAGGCGTCGTCGACCGCGGCCGGAACACGATCGCCGGCGGCCGGTGCGGGCGGGCAGATGTGCACGTCGATGCCCATTGGGTGGGCAATGGCCTTGACCGGCACGCCCTTGGCGAGTAGCACGAGGATCTCGGACTCGCGCTCCGCCGGCCCGGCCGGTACGGCGTGCGGCGAGGCGCACGAAAGAGGCGGCGCGGCGTCGGGCCGTCGACATCGGTCGCGGTGCAGCGCACCGCGCGAGCACGTCGGCGAAGGACGGCCCCTCGGGTGGCTCCTCGGGCGGCGAAGCCGTCGGCGCCCGCCCTCGGTCGCGCGGATGAGGCTCGACGGTCCCGCCCTCCGGACGACCACCCGTCCGGTGCGAGCGGACCACCGGAAGGAACGATGCTGATGATCGCCCGCTCGGCCCGCCTGGGTTCCGTCGCCGACCTCTCCCGGCTCGTGCTCGACGCCGCACCGCAGGGCGTGCTGGTCATCGACGGCTCCGGGCGCATTGTGGTCGCCACCGGCCCGGCGGCCGCGCTGATCGGCACCGAGGCGTCCGCCCTGGTGGATCGCACGATCGGCGAGCTGCTCACCGAGGATCCGCGCGTCGGACGGGGTACCCGCTGCGATCTGCGGTCGCTCCTTCGTGGCACAGGATCCTGGCGCGGGTTGCGGGCCCGGCGCGCCGACGGCGGCGAGGTCGCCATCGAGGCCACGGTCAGCCCGCTGCACCTGGGCGGGGAGACCATGCTGGTGGCGGTCGTGCGCGAGGCGGGCCCCGGGATGAGCGACGCGCACCTGCGCCGCGTGCTGCACGCTCTCGACGCCGACGTCGACGCGATCTTCGTGCTGGATCCCGACACGCTGACCTACCGCTACGTCAACGAGGGCGCCGTACGCCTGGTGGGCTACGGCCGCGAGCAGTTGCTGCGGATGACCCCGATGCACCTGGACCGGACGACGACGGCGGAGCAGTACCACCGGATCGTCGAGGCGCTGGAGGAGGCTCCTGCCCGACCGGTGGTCCGGCGGGCGACCCTCACCCACCGCGACGGCACGACGGCGGCGGTCGAGGAGACCTACCGTTGGTCGGTCCCCGAGCGGGACGGCAGCCGCTGGGTCGTCGTGTTCGTCCGCGTCGAGGAGGCCCTCCTCGCCGAGGAACGCGAGCGGATCGCCCTGGAGCTCAACGACCGGGTGGTGCAACGGCTGTTCGCGGCCGGCCTGGACCTGCAACCCGCGGTCGCGGCGGCCGACGAGGAGCATGGGGTGCGGCTGGCCGCAGTGGTGGAGCAGCTGGACCTGGCGATCAACGACGTCCGCTCCACGGTGTTCGCGCTGCGTGAGCCGCGTGGAACAGGTGGGGTCCTCGACCGGCTGGCGGATCTGGTCGCGCTGGCCGGGGACACCGTGGGTTTCCCGCTCGACCTGCGGATCGACGGCGACATCGAGGCGGCCCCGGCCGACGTGACGACATCGCTGCTGGCCGTGCTGCGCGCGGCCCTGATCGATGTGGTGCGCTCCACCGCCGCTCGCGCGGTCGCCGTGACGGTGACGGCGGGCCGCGACCTCGAGCTCGTCGTCACCGACCAGGACGCCGGTATCGCGGCGCCGGTCGACGAGCGCAGCCGGGCGGACATGACCGATCGGGCGGACCGGTTGGGTGGCACCCTCGTGGTCGACAAGACCGCCGACGGCGGAGCCGAGCTCCGCTGGCGGGTCCCGGTGCGTTCCGCCGGGGTGCCGCGCGGCTGAGCCGATGGCCGCCGGGCTGCGCGGGGGACGGCACGGTCGTCGCCAGGGCCGGGCGACCCCGCGGCCCGTGGGCCGCCCGGCCCTGGCGAACGGCACGGGTCGGGCGTTTGCTGGGTCGGGGGCGGTGGTCCCCTGCTGTGTTCGCAAGAGCCCCGGGGGAGTCATGGCACCGACAGCGCCGGCTCCGGCACGTCTGCCCGTGCGCGACCCGGTCACGGTGCTCTCCGTCGTCGTGGCGCTGCTGGCGGTCGCCGCGGCGGCGACCGGCCTGCTGTGGCGGGGCCGTGGTGAACCGCAGCCCTTCGTCTCCGCCCGGGGGGCTGCGGTCCAGCTCACCGGCGACGGCCTGTACCGGTACGACACGGTCGCCGCCGCCGCCGGCAACGTCGCGGTCGACACCGTCGTGTTGGTGCTCGGGGTGCCGTTGCTCCTCGTCGCACTGTGGGCGTACCGGCGCGGATCGCCGTGGGGGACCCTGCTGCTCGCCGGGACACTGGGCTATCTGCTCTACGTCTACGCCAACGCCGCGTTCGGGGTGGCCTACAACCCCCTGTTCCTGGTCTACGTGGCGGTACTGTCCGCGTCGCTGTTCGGGTTCTGCGCCGCCGTGATCCGGGCCGATCAGGCCCCGTTGGTGGCCGCGATGCGGTCGGGCAGGGTGCCGGTCCGCGCGCTGGCGGCGTTCCTGTTCACCGGCGGCACGGTGACCGCCCTGCTGTGGCTCGCCCCGCTCGTCGCCGCGCTGCTGTACGGAGTGCCGCCGGTGCTGCTGGGAAGCGCGACCACTCTGGTCGGCTACGCCCTGGACCTCGCCGTCGTCACGCCGGCGGCCGGCTTCACGGGGTACCTGCTGCTGTGTGGCCGGCCGCTCGGGCTGTTGCTCGCGGCACCGCTACTGCTGCTCATCGTCGCCCTGCTGCCGACGCTCGTGCTCAGTACGGTGCTGCAGGTCGGCGCGGGTGTCCCGTTCGGCGTCGCCCGCATGGCCGCGCCGGTGGCCGGGTTCGCGCTGCTGGGCACCCTCGGTGCGGTGCTGCTCATCCGGCTGCTGGCCGGGACCGGGGCTCGCCCCGTCTCCGGCGCCGCGTCGGCGCAGGCCCGGACGGGCGACCCCGGCGGGCCGCCGACACCGTCGAGATGACGTTCGGCGCCCGGCGAGGGCCGGGAGTCCCTGTCGACCCGATCGGGGCTTTGCGGATCCTGGCCGCCATGACGCCGAACCCGCCCTCTCCCGTCGGTGTGCAGGGCCGCCTGGATCCCGATCTCTCCCGCGGGCTGTGGCTGGTCAAGTGGCTGCTGCTGGTCCCGCACCTGTTCGTGCTGGCGTTCCTGTGGCTGGCGTTCTGGGTGCTCACGATCGTCGCGTTCTTCGCGATCCTGTTCACCGGCCGCTACCCCGGCGGGATCTTCGACTTCGTGGTCGGGATGGACCGGTGGGTGCTGCGGGTGACGGCGGATGCGGCGCTGATGACCGACGCCTACCCGCCGTTCCGGCTCGACCAGGGCGGGTTCGAGCCGGTACCGGTGCCGGCGGACACGGGCTCCGAGGCCGTCACCGGATCCGCCGCCGTGCCGGCGGGGGCGCCGGTCGCGACCGGGACGTCCCCGCGGCCGTCACCGGGCCACGCCGTGATCGTGACGGCGGGCTCGTTGCTCGCAGTGTTCGCAGCGACGCTGGCGGGCCTCACCGGGCTCGTCACCGACACCAGCGCCCGCGACGGCGTCGGCTTCCGCGCCTCCGACACGCGGATTCTCGCCTCGCTCGGGTACGCCGTACGGTCCGGTCCGCTTGTGCTGTCGGGCGGCCGGGCCGACCCCACTGCGCCGGCCACCTTTCCCGGCGACGTCGGAATCCGGGCGCGGAGCGTGGGCGAGGGACCGGTCCTCGCCGGGATCGCCCCCGCCGCCGAAGCCACCGGCTAGCACGCAGGGGCCGGACGGGGAGTCCGGACCGAGACATGGGTCGGCCTCCCCGCCGGCCGGAGTCGCGGTGCCCGGCCCGCCACCCCGCCCGCCGGGCGGCGGTTTCGTGCCGCCACGGCCGCCGGCCCCGGCATCCATGCCGTGAACCGGCGCCGGCCGGGGGGACCGGGCCGCCGCGGCGTGAACCTCTCCCGCGCCGACCCGGCATCCGGTAGGCATTGCGGATGGTGACGACGGTGCGGGAGACCGAGCGCAAGTACGAGGCGAGCAGCGCGGGGCTCGACCTGGGGGCGCTGGTGGAACGGTTGGCCGCAGCGGCGGACGGGGCGGCGCCGGCGGACCCGGTGAAGGTCTCGCTGTCCGCGGTCTACTACGACACCGCCGACCTGCGGCTGGCCCGGGCCGGGCTGACCCTGCGCCGGCGCCGCGGGGGCGACGACGCGGGCTGGCACCTCAAGCTCCCCGCCGGATCCGACAGCCGCGACGAGGTCCGGCTCCCGCTCGGGCGCTCCACCCGCCCGCCCGCGCAGCTCGTCGGGCTGACGCGGGCCTTGCACCGCGGTGCCGCCCTCGCGCCCGTGGCCCAGCTCGACAACCGGCGCCGGCAGTGGGTGCTCACCGACGCCGAGGGCCGGTCGCTTGCCGAGGTCGTCGACGACAGGGTGACGGCGACGACCCCGGACGGGGCCGAGCCGACGTCCTGGAGCGAGATCGAGGTCGAGCTCGCCGAGGGCGCCGACCCCGCGGTGCTCGACCGGATCGAGGCCGAACTCCTTGCGGTGGGAGTCCGACGGTCTGCGGCGTCGTCGAAGCTGGGGCGGGTGCTCGCCGACCGGCTGCCCCCGGCCCCCCGCCCGCCGCGGGCCCGGCCGAAAGCCACCGCCGGTGAGGCGGTGCTGGCCTACCTGGGCCGGCAGGCCGACGCGATCCGCCGCACGGATCCGGCGGTCCGTCGCGGGTTGCCCGATGCGGTGCACCAGATGCGGGTCGCCTCCCGACGGATGCGCAGTGCGTTGCAGGCCTTCGCACCGCTGTTCGACACCGATGCCGTCGCGGGGCTCACCGACGAGCTGCGCTGGCTGGCGGGGGAGCTTGGCGCGGCCCGGGATCTCGAGGTGCTCCAGGAGCGGCTCGAGGCCGCCGTCGCGCAGCTGCCCCCGGAGCTGGTGCTCGGTCCGGTGTCGGCGCGGCTGACCCGCTACTTCGCCCCGCGCAGGGCCGATGCCGCCGCCACGGCGACCGCCGCGCTGGACAGCGACCGCTACCTGGCGCTGCTCGACCGCATCGACGACCTGCTGGCCGACCCCCCGCTGACCCGGCGGGCCGCCCGCCCGGCCCGCACCGAGCTGCCGGCCCGGGTCGGGCGCAGCCTGCGCCGCGCCGAGCGGGCGCTGCAGGAGGCCGACGCACAGCCTCCCGGGGAGCAGCGCGACACCGCGCTGCACACGATGCGCAAGGCGGCCAAGCGGTTGCGCTACGCCGCGGAGGCGAGCGTGCCCGTCGTCGGGAAGCAGGCGAGCCGGTTCGTCGAGGAGGTGAAGGCCGTGCAGGAACTGCTCGGCGAACGCCAGGACTCCGCCGTCGCCCGGCCGGTGCTGCGCGAACTCGGGGCCGCCGCGCACAGCGGCCGGGAGAACGGCTTCACCTACGGACTGCTCTACCGCGACGAGACGGCCCGGTCCGAGCACGCGGAGGCCGGGCTGGACGGTGCGTGGGCCGCGCTGCGGAAGCGGGCCGGGTGGGTGGACGGCTGAGCCCGGACCCCCGGCTCATCGGTCATCCCGGCTCATCGGCGGTGCGGGCGCACGAGCGGTCGGCCCGTCGAGGTGTGCGGTCGGTTCGTCGAGGACGAGCACCGGGCGGTCGGCCAGCAGCGCCCGGGTCGCCCCGATCCGCTGGCGCTCGCCACCGGAGACCGCACCGCCGTGCGCGCCGACCGGTGTGTCCAGCCCGTCGGGCAACCGGTCCAGCCGGCGGCCGAGGCGGGCCCGGCGCAGCGCGCCGCGACGACGGTGGACTTGCCCGAACCCGACGGGCCGGTGAGCGCGACCGCTTCCCGCCGCGAGCGCGCCGAGCAGCGCCGCGGACGCGAGCAGGCGCCGTTGCGGTCGCGCGGCGCCGAGGAGCCAGGTCCGCCCGGGGCGGTGGGCCGGCGCGGATGGAGGTGGGCCCGGCCGCGACGGTCGGGGGGCTGATGGCGTCGCGGCCGGGGTCCGGGGGCCGGCGCAGTGCCGGCCGGGGGGTGGAGGCGAATCGTGGCGGTTGGGCGGGACGGGCAGTTCGAGCACCCGGTCGCAGTGCCGCAGCGGCTCGCTGCGGTGCGTGACCAGCACGACGGTACGCCCGTCGCGGATATCGGGAGTACACCGACGATCGCAGCCTCGGTGTCGGAGTCCACTCCCTCGGTCGGCTCGTCGAGCAGCAGCAGCGGACGGTCGGCGAGCAGCGCGCCGACCAGGCCACCCGGCGGCGTTGGCCACCGACCCGGACACCAGCACCGGCCGCTGCGGGACCCACGCGACGCGGCGCCGGTGTCTCCAGCACGCGAAACACCTCGTCCGCGGCGGCCAGGCCCTCGCCCGCGTCGTGGAAGCGGGCCCCGACGGCACGCAACGGCAGGTGGACCTCGGGCGCGAGGACGAGCACCAGCAACGCCGTCGACAGCTCCAGCCGCCCGTCGACGAGGCGCAGACCGACCGAGACCGCGATCGGCGCAACCGACAGCGTGGCCAGCAGCTCCAGGACCAGCGCGGACAGGAACGCCACCCGCAGCGTGCGCATCGTCGCAAACGCGGTAGCTCTCGGCGAGCACGCGCATCCGGCCGGCCTGACGGCCCGCGCGGCCGAAGGCGACGAGGGTGTCGAGTCCGGCGACGAGGTCGAGGACGTGGTGCCCGAGGACGGCGAGAGTGCGCCACTGCCGACGGGTGGACCGCTCGGTCTGCCGCCCGATGAGCACCATGAACAACGCAATCAGCGACCCGGTCAGCGCGTCGACGATCCGGAGAGCCAGTCGGCGGCCAGGAACCGCGCGGCCACCATCGCCGGGACCACCCGCGGCGATGAGCAGTGTCGGCAGGTAGCGGCTGAGTAACCGTCCAGGCCGTCGAGTCCGCGGGTCGCGAGCGTGGCGAGCTCACCCGTGGGGCGCAGGTCGCGGTGCCGCGGGCCGAGCCGCAGCACGTGCGCCACCAGCGCGGCGCGGAGCTCACCGATGGCGTCGGCCGACGCCCGGTGGGCCGCGACCTCACCGGCCCAGGCGAGCACCGCGCGCCCGGCGAACCGTCGGGCCGCCGCCGCGTGCCGCAGCAGCCGCGGATCGAGGGGCCGCACGTCGCGGGCCGTCATCGCCCTGCGGCGGGGAGCCGGCGGGTGGGTGCCGGACCGACGGGCCCCGGTAGGTCCTCCTGCCGCCCGGCGAGATCGAGATCCATGGTCTCCTCCCGTCGGCGGCGCAGCGAGTGGGCCCGGGTCGGCGGCCGCCGGACCCGAACTGCAGCGTCTCCACTTCCAGGGCTGCGATCGGCAGGGTCGATGGGCCCGTTCGGCGGCCACCCATGGGCGCACCCGGGACTCTTGGCCCGGGGCCGTGGGCCGTTCGGCCTCCGGGATGCCTGGCATGCGGAGCCCGGGACCTTGGGCCCTGGTGGTGGGCGGTTCCACGGGGTGGACTCCGAGGCCGGCGCGGAGCCGGTACCGGGTGGGGACGGTGGGGGCGACGAGGCACACCGACGGCACGACTCCGCGCCGGGCCCGCTGTTCCGGCCACACCATGCTCCCCGCCCCCGAGGAGGACCTCTCCGTGCAGTCGCACCGCTCCAGCCCCACCACCGTCGACCCGTCGGCCACCACCGAGCTACAGGTCACCCTGCGCGGCGCCGACGTGCTCGTCGGTGTGCGCGGCGTCCTGGAGGGAACGGCAGGGCGGCGACTGCCGGCCGTGCTCGACGTCGTGGTCGCCGACGGCGCCCGGCACGTCATCGTCGACCTCTCGGAGAGCCCGGACGTCCCGGCGGCCGTGATCGGGTACCTCGAGCGGCTGCGCCGCCGGTTGCGCGGCGGCGACGGGTGGCTGCTGGTCGAGGGTGCCTCGATCGGGTTGGAGCCGGCGCTGCAGGAGGTCTTCGCCGCCTACCGCGACGCCGTGGCGCACGCGGGGCACCCCCGGGTACCCGCGCAGCGTCGCATTCCCGAGGCGGGCTGAGCCCATCCCGGACGGGTCAGCCCAGGCGGTCGTCGGTGGCGCGCACCACGAAGTCGGCGACCTCCCCGGCGGACGGCGTCGGCCCGCCGGTGAGCCGGGTACGCCGCCGGAGAGCCGGACCGCCGACGCACGCGGTGCACACCGACCATCCGTGCCGGGCGCTCCACGACGCCGAGACGGGGATGCGGAGCGGTCCTGCCGTCACCTGGAGCGCAGGGACCGCGGGGACGGCAGGGGCGGCAGGGGCGGCAGGGACGTCGAACAGCACGACGGCGCTCTCCTCGCCGTGCAGGATCGCCCCGTCCACCAGCAGGTCCCGCCGCGCCAGCTCGCACACCACGTCGAGCAGGTACCCCCCGGGTCCCGCGCCGACGGGTACCGCGTCATCTCCGACCGGCCTGGCGAGCGCGCTCATGATCGTCTCCTTTCGGCGGCGCGGCTGGTCAACCGTCCCGGGCACCGCAGGCGAGGACGGGCCGGATGTTCTCCGGAGGCGACCCGGCGCGGGCGATCGCGACCGGGCACACACCGTTGCGCACCAGGGTGCGGGTGCTGCGGCAGAGGGCCCGCCGGCCGTGCCCGCCCCGGCCGACGACCATCAGCTGGGCGCTGTCAGAGCGCTCCAGCAGCGACCAGGCGGGGAGCCCGCGCACGATCTCGCGGCGCACCGCCAGGCCCGGATGCCGATCCGTGTGCCCGGCCAGGCACCCGGCGAGCAGCCGCTCGGCGGCCTCGCGGCCCGGCTCGCACTCCCGACGGCGCAGCCGCCGCACCGCCGCGACCGGGCTCTCGAACCAGACATGCACCGCCACGAGCAGGCTGCCTCGCTCGTCGGCGACCCGGGTCGCGACGTCCACGGCGACCCGGCTGTCGGCTGAGCCGTCGACGGCGACGACGATCGGTCGATCCCGGTCGGGAACCGGCCGTCCCGCAGCCGCCCGCACCACCACGACCGGGCACCCGGCGCGGCGGCTCACGGTTGCGGCGGCCGACGCGTCGAACCATCCTGTCCCGTTCCCGACGACCAGCAGGTCCGCATCCTGGGACCGGACGATCAGGGCCTCCGCCGGATCTCCGGTCCACCGTTCGACCCGCACCTCGACGTCGGCGGTCGCCAGGGCGATGGTCCGGGCGCGTTCGAGCACGCGGGCCCCGCCGCCCGGAGCGTCCCCGACACGCACGATGACCAGCGGGCAGCTCCGCAACCCGGCCTCCTCTGCTGCCCATGCGACGGCCTGCACCGCCCTCCCGGCCCCGTCGGCGCCGACGAGCACCGGCCGGGACCCGGTCACTACACCCGGCTCTCCGCCATCGGCACCACGACGACCGGGCCCTCGGCCTGCTCCTGCACCTGTGCGGCGACCGGGCCCAATCGGTCCGGTGCCGCGCCTGCGCCGAGTACGAGTACCGATGCGTCGTGGGATTCGTCCAGCAGCGCCTCGGCCGCCGGCTCGTCGGTGATCGTCACCGTGATGATGAGCCCGGACCGGCCGGTCGTGCTGAACCGGGCCACCCGGGCCGCGCCGGCGATGATCGCGTCGATGCGCTGTGGGGTGTCGTCGTCGTGTACCGCATAGACCAACCGCAACGGGACGTGCCGCTGCTCGGCCTCCGTTGCGGCCGTGGCCACCGCCCGCAACGAGCACCGCGATCCGTCCACGCCGACCACCACGTTGCCCACCGCTGTCGTTCTCATCGATCCCGCCCGTCGTCGTCCACCGCCCCGCGGCACCCGACCCTGCCCGCCGTGGACGGGCCTACGGCAGGGCCGAAAGGCCTGCGGCGCTTCAGGTCCCGCGCCGGGCCTCCGCTCTCGGTACGACGATCGAGTCGGGCCCGGGGTACAGGATCGACTCGTGGCCGTCCTGCCAGCGGACTCGGTAGTGGCTCATGTCCTCGACCCCGAGGACCTCCAGGACCTCCCCCCGGCGCGGGGGCTGATCCAGGGTCACCGTGTTGATGACGATCTCGTCCCCGACCGCGGCGCGCATGGGCGTCTCCTCTCGGTGCGTGCGCTGAAGCGTCCTCCGCCCGCGACCGCCGGCCCCAGGGCCGGAGGTCACCCCGGGCTCGGGTCGGTCAGCCCTCGCGCGTCGCGGCCGGTTGCGGTCGTGGCCCGCTCGCCGGGGCCGTCCCCGCCCGGTCGCCGGAACGTCCTGCTCAGTCGGGTGGGCGACCGGCCGTCTGCGACTGCGCCCGCACGATCGACCGGGCGGCGAGCAGTGCCGTGATCAGCACGGCGGCCACGGCGGCGATCAGCCGGTTCACGTCCACGGCCGGTTGCCAGCGCACCCGTCCCTCGCGGATCACGAACGCCCCGGAGGGCCGTCCCGTCCAGCCCAGGCCCGCGCCGGCACCGTCGGGCTGGGCCTGCGGTCCGCCGCCCGCGCCGCCCCGGATCCGGGCCGCCGGCAGCAGGGTGAGGCCGTCCGCGGTGAGCGGGTCCGCGTAGACACGATTGGTCCGGATCAGGTCGTCGGCGCGCCCGACGAGCTCGCTGATGTCCATCGGTCCACCTCCCGGCCTCATCGTTCGCGACCGCCGGCCCGTCCGGCAGGGTCGGAGGGCCGTGCCGGACGGGGCCTGGATGCCTTCGGGCGCCGGACTCAGGGGGCGACGGTGGGTTCGCGCACCAGCAGGTCGACGACCGGGCGCCGGGGCGTCGGCGGGATCGGCCAGCCGTAGCCGACCCGCAGCACGGCCTGCGGGGGATGCGCTCCGCTGATCAGCCGGCGCAGCTTCTCCCGGATGCCGGGCACCTCGACGAGCTGAGACAGGAACGACACCGACAGCCCGCGTGCCGTCGCGGTGAGCAGCACGTGCTCGAGAGCCTGGCCGGCCTGTAGATCGGCCGTCGGCCCGGACAGGTGTGCGCTGAGCACGGCGATGAGGGGTTCGTCCTCGAATTCCTTGCCCGTCACTCGGGTCCGGCCGGAACCGCCGGTGAAGTCGCGGAGCACCCAGGTGTCCTGTGCCTCGGGCAGCGGTCCGCCCGCGGCCGCCGGGACACCGTCCCCGCGGCCGCCGTCGACCCCGGTCCACGCGGCGAGCTCGGCCCGGAACGCCGGATCGCCCATCTGCGCCTCGTGGGCGGCAACGGCGAGGCGGCCCACCGCGATCCGTTCCGCGGGGCCCGCCACGATGTGCAGCCAGGCGTTCTCGTCCAGCGCCGCGCGGCGCAGCGCGTGCTGCTCCGGGGCGGCCACCGGGGTGTCGCTGAGGGGCCGGCGGTTGGTGCGGCGCAACGGGAGCGCGCGTACCAGCCGGTGCATCTCCGGTGTCGCCGTCTTGCGCCCGCCGTGGCGCACCGTGGCGAGCAGTTCCGGACGGTCGCGGTCCGGCAACAGCGTGGTGGTCGGCCGGATGCCCAGCCCGTGCAGCGCCGTGCGCAGGTTGAACAGCGCCGCCCCGCAGGCCAGCCGCAGCTCGCGGTCGTCGGGGTCGGCCGCCGGCAACCGCCGGGTCGGGTCCACGTGCAGTTCGATCGCGTGGGGCAGGACGCGGAACCGCCACGGCTGGGTGTTGTGCAGGGAAGGGGCTCGCCCTGCGGCCACGAGCAGGCCTGTGACCTGCTCTGAGGTCAGACCCAGGGCAGCGGGAATGTCGTTCATCGCGCCGCTCCATCGAGGAGGAGGAGGAACCCGGCCACGTCCGTCCCGGGCGGTGCCACCCTGCGCGCCGGACTCCCGTGGCCGACACGGCCGAACGACCTGCCGGGACGGGCCGACCGGGCCCGTGGCACGGTGCGCGCGCCTGCTTGTCCGGCCCCCGGGGCCGTGCCACCGTGGAGCCGGTCGTCGGGGGGACGACGACCGCGGCAGGGGACGGAGCGACGGTGAACGAGGAGCACTTACCCGGCGAACCGACCCAGCCCCCCTCGAAGGTGCTGGCCGGGTTACGTCTCGACGAGCTGCTGCTCGGGGTGCAGGATCGGCTGACCGAGATCATCCACACCCGGGACCGGATGCAGGGTCTGCTCGACGCCGTGCTCGCCGTCGCCGCCGGGCTCGAGCTCGACACCACCCTGCGCCGCATCGTGCAGGCGGCGGTCGACCTCGTCGACGCCCGGTACGGTGCGCTCGGCGTGCTGGCCCCGAGCGGTGGCATCTCCCGGTTCATCTACATCGGGATCGACGACGTCACCCGGGCACGGATGGGCTCGCTGCCGGAGGGCAAGGGTCTGCTCGGTCAGCTCATCATCGACCCGCGGCCGCTGCGGCTCGCGGACCTGGGCACCCATCCCGCCTCGGTCGGCTTCCCGCCGAACCACCCCCCGATGCATGGCTTCCTGGGGGTGCCGATCCGGGTGCGCGATTCGGTCTTCGGCAACCTGTACCTGACCGAGAAGGCGGGCGGCGGCGAGTTCACCGCCGATGACGAGGTGGTCCTGGAGGCGCTGGCGGCGGCGGCCGGCATCGCGGTGCAGAACGCGGACCTGTTCGAGCAGGGGTTGATGCGCCAGCAGTGGCTGGAGGCCGCCGGGGAGATCCGGGCCGAGCTGCTCTCCGGTGCGACGGAGGGCGACGCCCTGCAGCTGATCGCCCAGCGCACGCTCGAGCTGACCCGCGCCGACGCCGCCGTGATCGTGCTCGGGCCCCTTCCCGGCGACGGCCATTTCGAGATCAGCGCCCAGTGCGGGCCGGACGAGCCCAACCTGCTCGGCCGGCGCCTGTGCGGGCGCGGAGAACTGCTGGACGAACTGGTCGAGAGCCGCACCCCGGTGCTCGCCGAGGTCACCGGGGACCTGTTCCCCGAGATCGGTCGCGAGCTGCCGCAGTACGAACCCACGGTCGCGGTGCCGCTGCAGTCCGTGGAGAAGGTCACCGGAGTGCTCGTCGCGCTGCGTCGTGCGGGCACCGAGCCGTTCCAGCCCGCGGAGATCCCGTTGCTGGCCTCGTTCGCCGACCAGGCCACGCTGGCCCTGGAGCTGGGGGAGAAGAACCGCGCCCAGCGCCAGCTCGACGTCTTCGCCGACCGCGACCGGATCGCCCGGGACCTGCACGACCGCGTGATCCAGCGGCTGTTCGCGACCGGGCTGCGGCTGCAGAGCACGCTGCGCCGGTCCAGCCGTCCCGACGTGCGGGATCGGATCCAGCAGGCCGTCGACGAACTCGACCAGACCGTCCGCGAGATCCGCACCGCGATCTACGACCTGCATTCGCCGGTGAACGGTGTGGAGTCGGGGTTGCGCCGCCAGCTCCTCGACACCATCGCCCAGGCCGCCGCGGACTCGGGCCTGTCGCCGTCGGTCCAGATCTCCGGTCCGGCGGACACGCTGGTCTCGCCCGCGGTCGCCGCGCACGCGGTGGCGGTGGTCCGCGAGGCGGTGAGCAACGCGGTGCGGCACGCCGCCGCGGACTCGCTGCTGGTCACCATCCAGGCGGGGGAGGAGCTCGTCATCGAGGTGGTCGACGACGGGATCGGGCTCGATCCCGAGGCCGCGCGCAGCGGGCTGCGCAACCTGGCCCGGCGGGCCGCGGAGTGCGGCGGGGCGTTCACCGCGAAGGCCGAACCCGTCGGCGGCACCCGGCTGGTCTGGCGGGTACCGCTGCGGTGAACGGCCGGACCGGGATCGGTCGGCTCAGGTCGGCTCAGGTCGGTTTGGCACGCCCGGTGTTGCGGCGCCGCTCCGTGGCGTACACCGCCGCCTCGGTGCGCCGCGCGAACCCCAGTTTGTGCAGCAGCGAGGAGACGTAGTTCTTGACCGTCTTCTCCGCGAGGTACATCTCGGCACCGATCTGACGGTTGGTCAGCCCGTCGGCGATCAGGTTGAGGATGCGCTGCTCCTGCGGGGACAGCGACTCGTATCGAGGATCGGTGGGGTCGTCGCCCTTGCGCAGCCGTTCCAGGACCAGCCCGGTCGCCTTGGGGTCGAGGAGCGAGCCCCCGGCGGCGATCGTGCGCACCGCCCCGATCAGGTCCACGCCGGCCACCTGCTTGAGCAGGTATCCGGCGGCCCCGGCCATGATCGCGCCGAAGAGCGCCTCGTCGTCGGAGTACGAGGTGAGCATCAGGCACGCCGGGGGCGGATGCACCGAGGACCGCACCTCCCGGCAGACCGACACGCCCTCCCCGTCGGGCAGCCGCACGTCCAGGATGGCCACGTCCGGGCGCAGCGCCGGGATCCGCGCCAGCGCCTGGGCCGCGGTGCCGGCCTCGCCGACGACCTCGATGTCGTCCTCCGTCTCCAGCAGCTGAGCGATGCCGCGCCGCACGATCTCGTGGTCGTCCAGCAGGAATACCGAGATGCTCACGGCCGGCCTCCACAGGGTCCGCTGCGGCGGCCGTCCTGCCGCCGACCGGCCCCACCCTTGCGCGCGGCGGGTCCCGCCGACAGGGCCGATCGGGCTGTCGCGGGCGCCGGTCCGGTCAGCCCGGCAGCAGCACCGACTCCAGCAGCCGGCGGGGCGTCGCCGGCAGCCGGGATGCGCCGTCGGCCGGCCATCCCACCCGGACGACCACCTGCGACTGTGCCGGTGGTCCATCCGGCGTCCGGTGGGGCGCGCGCGCGAGCGCCTGGCTCAGCAGAGTGCTGGCGAGCCCCAGCCCGGTCGCCGTCAGCAGCACCGCGCTGGCCGCCTCCCCGGCGGTCAGCCGGTCGGCGACGGCGTCGGCCGGGGTGGTGAGCACGAGCAGGCAGCCGCTGCCTGCTCCGGGATCCTTGCCAGGCGGCGCCCCGTCGATCGGACGGCCCCCGACCGGCCGGTGGCCGGGCGGCGGATCGTCGAACGGTGTGCTGCCCGGATCGGGCCACATGGTCAGCTCGTCGGGCGCCCCGATGACATGCCGCGGTCGGATGGCGGCCTCGGTCAGGGCGGCCTCGAGGCGGGCGAGTGCGACACTGCAGGTGAAGGGGCGCAGCCCGGCTCCCTCTGCGGCGGCACACGTCACCAGGGTGTCGAGGAGGGCCCGGCGCACCGGCCGGGTTCCGAACCGGCGCCGGTCGGTGCGTCGCCGGTCGATCATCGGCTGCAGCAGGGCGGCGGCGCGGTCCGGGAGACCGGCAACGACCTGGACGGTGGCCAGGTGTGCCGGGTCGTCCGGATCGGGTAGCCGGGTGACCCGGCATCCCCATCCGGTCCCGGCCAGGGCGACGCGCAGGTGGTGCAGCGCGGCCCCGCAGCTGATCACCAGATCGCGTCGGTCCGGGTCCCCGGCGCTCCGGTGCCGGCTGTCGTCGGCGTGCAGTTCGACCGAGCCGAGGTGGATCCGCCAGCGCCAGGGCTGCGAGTTCTGGACCGACGGCGCCCGCAGCGCGAGCTCGACGGCCCGGCGCAGGGCGTCGCCGCCGGCCCGTGCATCGAGGCGGCGGACGGCCTCAGTACTCACCGGGTCAGGCTGTCGGTCGCCGATTGCGGCGGGCAGGGGCGAAAGTCCCGACATCCGGGCGAAAACGGATGGGTCTGATGAGCCGAGTGTGAGCGACGGTAGATCGGCAATGGTGCGGCGCGCAGAAATAACGGTGGGGGTCGGAGGAATCTGATCAGTCGCCAGACCTTGTCTTCCGGGCCGCGTTCTCCAGCGGGCTCCTGTGCGATGCGGGTATGGGGCACGGTTCGGAAACGATCAGAACGGGGCGGTGAGCGTGGTGGTGCGTCGCCATGGCCGTGCTGCCCAGCACACGGCCTCCAGCGCGGAGTCCGACCCGTCGACCCCGGCGACGATCGTCCGGGCTCGGCGTCCGTTCCTCACGTTCCTCCCTCATGTCGTGGGCCACGCTTCCCGCATGCCGGCACCGGTGGCAGGGTGCGGGCGGGCGACGGTCTGATCGGGGCGGGCCGAGCGGCTGCCGGTGGCGAGCGTCAGGAGGCGGTGGGTGCGTCGGACGCGGACCGCCGGCGGTGGGCCGTGACGTCCCGGCCGGCATGTCCGGATGCCGGTCCCGGGCGTGATCGCGCGGCCGTGTCGGCCGGCTCCCCGGGCGTCGACGCGCGACCCGCTCGCCGCTCCCGGTGCGGGGGCTCGGCGAGCAGAACGGGGACGGCTGAATGCCGTGACGCGTGCTCGGCGACGCTACCCAGAAGGCGGTGGGACAACCCGCTGCCTCGGCGGCCGAGGACGATGACGTCGGCGTTCTCGGTCTCGGCGATCTGCTGTAGGACACGGGCGGGTTGGCCACATCCGATCTCGATGACCGGTGGCACCGGTTCCTGGGGCAGCCAACCGGCCCGGTCGACGAGCAGGTCGTGACAGCGCTGCCGTTGGCCTTCGTCGGCGAACTCGCCGACATCGGGATCGACGGCGGTGATCAGGATGATCCGGGCGTTCGCTCCTGCGAAGAGCCGGGTGGCGTCTCGGACGGCCTGGTCGGACCCGTCCGAGCCGTCGACGCCCACCACGACCGTCACGCGGCCGTCAGCGGCTTCCTCGGTGGCGG
The DNA here is from genome assembly GCF_018531475.1 of Pseudonocardia mahuensis. GTDB lineage: Bacteria > Actinomycetota > Actinomycetes > Mycobacteriales > Pseudonocardiaceae > Pseudonocardia. The sequence goes on along the minus strand of NZ_JAHDTG010000071.1, from coordinate 23,065 downwards.
GGCCGGCGGCCTGGGCACGCTCGAGCAGCATCACGTTCCGCCGGGCGCGCTCGGCGGCGATCGGAACGAACAGCAGGCCGAGCGTGCCCCCGAGCAGGTACCAGCGCCAGCCCCGATACCCCTGACGGCCCAGGAAGAACAGCGCCGCACCGAGGCCGGTGCTGACCCACACGATGACGACGAGCGCTGCGTACAGAGTGGACGACATGACACCTTCCTGAGATCCGTCTGGCCTTCTGGTGACCGCCGCCGCTCCGCGGCACCGCCCCGGGGGCCCTTGCTCGTCGCAGGCGGCGGCTGCACCAGCAGCCGTGCCTTGTCCAGCCTGCTCAGCTGCACCATGCGAACCGCAGAGGAGACCGGTCCGATGCCGGGGGTCGATCGGCCTGCTAGCCGGCGGCCGGGTACCGGGCCGAAACGGGACGAAGCGCCCTGGGCCGGAAACAGCGACATCTTATGGGCTGGTGCGGTGAACTCGACCGCCCTCACCCGCCCCCAGGACCATCACGGTCTCGCGGCGCACGAGGTCGTCCTCCTGTTGGAGAGCGATTCCGTCCGGGGGCTTCGTGAGGCCCAGGCGCGGGAGCGGCTGGACCGGTTCGGCCCGAACGTGCTATCGGCGGCGGACCGGACACGGCCGATCGTCCGTCTCCTCCGGCAGCTCAACCACCCGCTGGTGCTCGTCCTCCTGGCCGCCGGCGGGGTCACCCTCGCGCTGGGTGAACCCGTCGACTCCGCGGTGATCTTCGGGGTGGTCCTGGTGAACACCGTGATCGGGTACCTGCAGGAGGCGAAGGCCGAGGCCGCGCTGGACGCGCTCCGATCGATGGTCCGCACCGAGGCGCGTGTGGCGCGGGACGGGCACAGGCGCGACGTGCCGTCGGAGGAGCTGGTACCTGGTGATCTCGTGCTGATCGAGGCGGGTGACAAGGTCCCCGCCGACGTGCGGCTGGTCCGGCTGTCCGAACTGCGGGTCGACGAGTCGGCGCTCACCGGAGAGTCACAGCCCGCGGCGAAGGACGAGGTGGCGTTGCCGGTGTCGACGCCGGTCGCGGATCGCCGGAACATGCTCTACTCGGGGACCCTGGTCACCAGCGGCTCGGGCGCCGGTGTCGTCGTGGCGACCGGGGCCGAGACCGAGCTCGGGGAGATCCACCGGCTCGTCGGCGCCGCCGAGAGCCTCGCGACCCCGCTGACCCGCAAGCTGGCCCGGTTCAGCAAGGTGCTGACCGGGGTCATCCTCGGGCTGGCCGCGGTGACCTTCGCGGTGGGAGTGGTCCGCGGCGAGAGCGCGGTGCAGATGTTCACCGCGGCCGTGGCGCTGGCGGTGGGCGCGATCCCCGAAGGGCTGCCGGCGGCGGTCACGATCACGCTGGCGATCGGGGTGGCCCGGATGGCGCGGCGCCGGGCGGTGATCCGCCGGCTCCCCGCGGTGGAGACCCTCGGCAGCACCACGGTGATCTGCACGGACAAGACCGGCACACTCACCGAGAACCAGATGACCGTCCGCGCCGTGTGGACCCCCGACGAGTGCTACGAGGTGACCGGCTCCGGCTATGCCGCGGACGGTGAGCTTCGCGACGGCTCCGGGCTCCCGGTGGATGTGCGCGCGAACGGGGCGCTGCGGTGGTGCCTGCTGGCCGGCGCAGCCTGCAACGACGCGGCGCTCACCACCCGGGACGGGCAGCCCGCCATCGCCGGGGACCCGACCGAGGGCGCGATGCTCGTGCTCGCGCGCAAGACCGGCCTGGATCTGGACACCGACGTTGCGGGGGCCCTGCCGCGGATCGGCACCGTCCCGTTCAGCGCCGAACGCCGGTACATGGCCACCTTGCACGTCGGCCACGCGCAGCGGTGGAGGGTGGTGCTGGCCAAGGGAGCGGTGGAGCGGATCCTGCGTCTGTGCGCCACCGAGATGGGCGCCGATGGCACGGTCCGGCCCCTGGACCGGGATGCGGCCCTGCGGGCGGCGGAGCGCCTCGCGGCCGACGGCCTGCGCGTGCTGGCCACGGCGGCGTGCCCGATGTTCGAGGACGTCGAACTCGACGAGCGGTCCCTGGACGGAGCGCTGGTGTTCACCGGTCTGCAGGCGATGCTCGACCCGCCGCGGGCCGCGGCCGCCGATGCGGTCCGGGCGTGCCACACGGCCGGCGTCGCGGTCAAGATGATCACCGGGGACCACGCCGCGACCGCCACCGCGATCGGCACGCAACTCGGCCTGCTCGGCGGTCGCCGCGACGAAGAGGTGCTCACCGGGGCCGAGCTCGCCGCGCTCCCGGACCACGAGTACCCGGGCGCGGTCGAGCGCGCGTCGGTGTTCGCCCGGGTCTCGCCGGAGCAGAAGCTGCGCCTGGTGGAGGCGCTGCAGTCCGGCGGGCATGTGGTGGCGATGACCGGCGATGGGGTCAACGACGCGCCGGCCCTGCGTCAGGCCGACATCGGCGTCGCGATGGGCCGTGGCGGGACCGAGGTGGCCAAGGAGGCCTCGGACATGGTCCTCACCGACGACGACTTCGGCACCATCGAGGCCGCCGTCGAAGAGGGCCGTGGGGTGTTCGACAACCTCACCAAGTTCATCGTCTGGACGCTGCCGACGAACATGGGCGAGGGGCTGGTCATCCTCGTCGCGATCCTGCTCGGCGCCGCACTGCCGATCCTGCCCACCCAGATCCTGTGGATCAACATGACCACGGCGGTCGCGCTCGGGCTGATGCTCGCGTTCGAGCCGAAGGAACCGGGCATCATGGCGCGGCTGCCTCGGGATCCGGCGCGGCCGCTGCTCACCGGGGCTCTGGTGTCGCGGATCCTGCTGGTGTCGGCCTTGCTCGTCGGCGGCACGTGGTGGCTGTTCCAGTGGGAACTCGCCGGCGGTGCCACCCTCGCCGAGGCCCGGACCGCGGCGGTCAACCTGTTCGTCGCGGTGGAGCTGTTCTACCTGTTCAGCTGCCGCACGCTCATCGGCTCCGCGTGGCGGGTCGGACCGTTCAGCAACCCGTGGATCGTCGGCGGCGTCGCCGCCCAGGTGCTCGGCCAGGCGGCCCTGACCTACCTCCCGGTCATGAACGGCCTGTTCCACACCGCACCGCTCGGGGCCGACGCCTGGTTCCGCATCCTCGGGCTCGCCGCGGCGGCGTGGGCCATCGTCGCCGTCGACAAGAGCCTCCGGCGCCCGATCCTCTGATCCAGCCGCGAACGTCCTGACGTGCACCGGCCATTGGCTCGGACCGTCATGGTGACCGTGCTGTTCACCGACCTACGTTCGGACCGAGACGACGTCGGCTCTCCCGCGGTCCGTCGTTACCGGGGGGCCGGGATCTCCAGCCGGTAGCCGTGCCCGCGGAGGGTGACGATCCGCGGCACGACGGCGCCGGTGGTCCCGACGAGCTCGGCGATCTTGCGGCGCAATGCGGCGACGTGCACGTCGAGGGTCTTGGTCGAGCCGTACCAGTGTTCGTCCCACACCTCGGCCATCAGGGTCTCCCGTCCGACGGCCACGTCGGGCTCGGCGGCGAGCCGGGCCAGCAGGTCGAACTCCTTGGCCCGCAACCGCAGCTCCCGGCCGGCGATCGTGACACGGCGGCTCACCGGGTCGACCAGCAGGTCGCCCAACGGCCGGGTCGGCGTCGCGGCCGGCTTCGGGCCACCGCGGCGCAGGTGGGCGCGTACCCGGGCGTGCAGCTCGGTGAGCCGCACCGGTTTGGTCAGGTAGTCGTCGGCCCCGGCCTCGAGTCCGACCACTACGTCCATCTCGGTGGTCCGGGCGGTCAGCATCACGACCACGGCCCCGGGCTGCTCGATGCGCAGCCGGCGGCACACCTCGACCCCGTCGAGGTCGGGGAGACCCAGGTCCAGGAGCACCAGGTCGAACTCGAGGGCCGCCGCCCGGCGCAGGGCGTGCAGGCCCGAACGCTCCCACACGACCTCGTGGCCATGGGCCCGCAGGCTGGAGTCGAGCACCTCCCCGATGGTCCGGTCGTCCTCCACCACGAGCAGCACGGCCACGGTCGCCAGCGTAATGAGCCCCGGCGCCGGGCCCGCCTCCGGCAGCCCGGTGGGCCGTTCGGCCCTTGCACCGTGGGCCCGGCCCGGGTGCACTGACCTGCCCGGGACGAGCATCGGGAGGTGGGATGGCGGGCGCAGCGGCGGCCCCGGCCCGCTCCGGACCCGGCCGTCTGCACCGGGTCGTCCGTGCCGTGCTCGCGCTGCTGTCGGCCCTCGTCCTGGGGTTCACGGGCTACGGCTGGATCCAGCTGCACGGCCTGCTCTCCGGACTGACCGTGGCGGACGTCATCGGTCGGGGCGGCGACCGAGGTGAGGCGGAGAATATCCTGGTCGTGGGCGTGGACAGCCGCACCGACGCACAGGGCCGCCCGCTGCCGCGGGAGGTCCTGGACCGGTTGCACGCCGGTGGCAGTGGTGACGGCGACACCACGACCGACACGATGCTGCTCGTGCACGTCCCTGCCGATGGTGGTTCCGCGACGGCCATCTCCCTGCCGCGCGACTCCTACGTCCCCATCGCCGACGGCTGGGGCACCCACAAGATCAACTCAGCCTTCACGTACGGCCGCGACGCCGCCGTGGGCCGCCTCGAGGACGATGGCGTGGCCGGACCCGTGCTGGAGAGCCAGGCCGACGCGGCGGGTGCCCGGACCGCGATCCGGACGGTCGAGCAGCTGACCGGTGTCCGGGTCACCCACTACGTCGCCCTCAATCTGGTCGGCTTCCACGACATCAGCGAGGCGATCGGCGGGGTCCCGGTGTGCCTGAACGCAGCGGTGCGCGACAGTTACTCCGGTGCCGACTTCCCGGCCGGGCCGCAGACCGTGCGGGGCGCCCAGGCGCTGGCCTTCGTCCGTCAGCGGCACGGTCTGCCCCGCGGCGACCTGGACCGGGTGCGCCGCCAGCAGGCGTTCCTCGCGGGGTTGGTCCGCTCCGTGCTCTCCGCCGGGACGCTGGCCGATCCGGCCGCGCTACGCCGGCTCACCGCAGCGGTGCAGGGGTCGGTGACGGTCGACCAGGGCTGGGACCTCACGGCCTTCACCGGGCATCTCGCCCGGATGGGCGCGGGCGGGATCGTGTTCACCACCATCCCGGTGGGGAGCCTGGTCCTGCAGACGCCGGCGGACGGGGTGGCGGTGCAGGTGGATCAGGCCGAGGTGGCACGGTTCGTGCGGGATCTCGTCTCCGACCCGGCGGTGGCGCCACCCCCGGCCGCGTCCACGGATGCGGTGCCGGGCCGCGCACCCTCGGTGGGCGCCGACGGGGTCCCGACGTCCACGCCGGGTCCGGTATCCACGCCGGATCCGGCAGGCGCGCCGGGCCCCGGGCCGCCACGCCCCTCGCCGTTCAGCGCGTCCGCGCCCGTGTGCGTGGACTGATCGTGAGGCAGCGGGCATCACCGTATCGGCTGCCCGGTGGCCCCGGCGGCCGCGGGACGCACCCGCCGGCGGAGTCGCGGTACCCGCCGTGGCGTGGCCCGGGTCCTCCGGTCCGGGTCAGCCGGCCTCGGCGCCGAGCAGCGCGGCCCCGATGATGCCGGCCTCGTTGAGCAGCGTGGCGGGGACGATCGGGGTGCGGGTATGCACGTGGGGAAGCCACTTCGCGGCCTTCTTGCTGACCCCGCCACCGACGACGATCAGATCGGGCGACAGCAGGTCCTCGACGTGGCGGTAGTAGCGGGTCAGCCGGGCGCCCCACTCCTCCCAGGACAACCCCTCGCGCTCGCGGGCGGAGTCGGCGGCCCGCGTCTCGGCGTCGTGACCGTCGATCTCCAGGTGGCCCAGTTCGGTGTTGGGCACCAGCTGCCCGCGGGTCAGCAGCGCCGATCCGATGCCGGTGCCCAGGGTCGACACCAGGACGACGCCGTCGTGGTCCCGCGCGGCGCCGAGGCGCGCTTCGGCGACCCCCGCCGCGTCGGCATCGTTGACGACCAGGGCCTTGCGGCCGGTCTTGGACCGCATCAGGTCGTGGGCGTCGACCCCGATCCAGCCCGGGTCGACGTTCGCCGCGGTCCGCACGGTGCCGTGCTGCACGACGGCGGGGAAGGTGCAGCCGAACCGGTGGCGCCAGTCGAAGTGGTCCAGCACGTGGCCGACGACCTCGGCGACGGCCTCGGGCGTCGCCGGCTGCGGGGTCGGGATACGCAGCCGTTCCGCGGCCAACCGGCCGTTCTCCAGGTCGACCGGTGCGCCCTTGATACCCGAACCACCGATGTCGACACCGAAGCCCAGTCGGTGCTTCATGCTCACTGCGTCACTCCTCCGAACATCACTCTGCGGTCACCGGGCGCCGTCAGCCGGCGTCGTCCCCGAGCGCGGCCGCGACCACGTCGCGGGCCTCCTCCTGGATCCGGGCGAGGTGCTCGGGTCCCCGAAAGCTCTCCGCGTACACCTTGTACACGTCCTCGGTGCCCGACGGGCGGGCGGCGAACCAGCCCGACCCGGTGGTGACCTTGAGCCCGCCCAGGGCCTCGCCGTTGCCGGGCGCGGTGGTCAGCCGCGCCGTGATCGGCTCGCCCGCGAGTTCGGTGGCGGTCACGTCGCCGGCGGACAGTCTCGCGAGCCGCGCCTTGGCCTCGCGGGTGGTCGCCACGTCGATGCGGGCGTAGGCGGGGTCGCCGAAGCGTCCCGTCAGGTCACGGTAGTGCTCGCTGGGGGTGCGGCCGGTGACCGCGGTGATCTCGGAGGCGAGCAGGGCCAGGATGATCCCGTCCTTGTCGGTCGACCACGGCGTGCCGTCGCTGCGCAGGTAGGACGCGCCCGCGCTCTCCTCGCCGCCGAACCCGACCGACCCGTCGCGCAGCCCCGGCACGAACCACTTGAACCCGACCGGTACCTCCAGCAGGTCGCGGCGCAGGTCGGCGGTCACCCGGTCGATCATCGACGAGCTCACCGCGGTCTTGCCGACCGCCGCACCCGCCGGCCACCCGGGCCGGTGGGCGAACAGGTAGCCGATCGCGACGGCGAGGTAGTGATTCGGGTTCATCAGACCGCCGTCGGTGGTGACGATGCCGTGCCGGTCGGCGTCGGCGTCGTTGCCGGTGGCGACCTGGAAGTCCGCGCGCCGTGCGACGAGGGAGGCCATCGCGTACGGCGACGAGCAGTCCATCCGGATCTTGCCGTCCCAGTCCAGCGTCATGAACCCGAACGTGGGGTCGGTGCGCGGGTTGACCACGGTCAGGCCGAGGCGGTGGCGCTCCGCGATCGCCGCCCAGTAGTCGACGGCGGCGCCGCCGAGCGGGTCGGCGGCCAGCCGGACCCCGGCCGAGCGGATCGCGTCGAGGTCGACCACGGCCGGCAGGTCGTCGACGTAGGTGCCGAGGAAGTCGTAGCTGCCGACGTACTCACCCGCGCGCGCCCGGCGCAGCGGGATCCGGCGCACCCCGGCGAGCCCGGCCTCGAGCAGTTCGTTGGCCCGCCCCGCGATCCACCCGGTCGCATCGGTGCCGGCCGGTCCGCCGTGCGGCGGGTTGTACTTGAAGCCGCCGTCGGCCGGCGGGTTGTGCGACGGGGTGACGACGACTCCGTCGGCGAGACCGGTCGTGCGGCCGCGGTTGCAGGTCAGGATCGCGTGCGAGACCGCGGGCGTCGGGGTGAACCCGTCGGCGGCGTCCACGAGCACCCGGACCCCGTTCGCGGCGAAGACCTCGACCGCGGTGGCCCACGCCGGCTCGGACAGCGCGTGGGTGTCGCGACCGAGGAACAGCGGCCCGTCGGTGCCCTGGGCGGCGCGGTACTCGCAGATCGCCTGGCTGGTCGCCGCGATGTGGTCGTCGTTGAAGGTCGAGGCGAACGACGACCCGCGGTGCCCGGAGGTTCCGAAGGCCACCCGCTGCTCGGTGACCGCGGGGTCGGGGTGCTGGTCGTGGTAGGCGGCGAGCAGCTTCTCGACGTCGACGAGGTCGCCGGGCTGGGCCGGGGTTCCGGCGCGCGGGTGGGTGGCCATCACTGCTCCTGACTCCGGCAGATCTCCCGGGCGGCGGTCCGCCGCCTCGGGTGGTCCACAGCCTGCCCGATCCGTCCCGTCGTGCAAACGCCGGTCCGGACGGCCCCGGTGGGTTCAGCCCGGTGCACACGGGAACCCGGGCCCGGCAGCCGCCCAGCGGCGGACCGGAAGCCGTCGAGGAGCGGAGGCGGAGTGGACGGGGCCGGACACCTGCTCGCCGACGCTGCGGCCAACCTGTACCCGGCGCGGATGCAGATGGCGTTGTCGCTGGGGTGGCACATCGTGTTCGCGTGCTTCGGCATCACCTTACCGGCGCTCGTCCTGTTCGCGGAGTGGCGGGCGCACCGCGACGGCGACCCGGTGCTGCGCGACCTCGCGCACACCTGGGCGAAGGCGATGGGGCTCCTGTTCGCGGCGGGGGCGGTGTCCGGGACGCTCCTGTCGTTCGAGCTGGGTGTGCTCTGGCCCGGGCTGATGGACCGCTTCGGTGCGGTCTTCGGGTTCCCCTTCGTGCTGGAGGGGTTCGCGTTCTTCATCGAGGCGATCTTCGTCGGGGTCTACCTGTACGGGTGGGACCGGCTGTCACCTCGGGTGCACATGCTGACCGCCCTGCCGATGATCGCCTCCGGGGCGGCGGGGGCGTTCTTCGTGGTCTCGGCGAACGCCTGGATGAACCACCCGCAGGGTTTCCGGCTGGACGCGACCGGCCGGGTCGTCGACGCCGATCCGGTCGACGCGATGTTCAACGCGGGGACGGCGCCGCAGGTTGTGCACATGCTGCTGGCCGCGTACATGGTCACCGGGTTCACGATCGCCTCGGTCTACGCCATCGGGATGCTGCGCGGGCGCCGCGACCGCTACCACCGGCTGGGCCTGCTGATCCCGCTGACCGTGGCCACGGCCGCCGCGCCGCTGCAGGTGGCCGTCGGGGACTGGATCGCGAACGTCGTCGCCGACCACCAGCCGGTCAAGCTCGCCGCGATGGAGGGCCTCGCGCGGACGCAGAGCGGGGCGCCGCTCTCACTCGGCGGGGTGTGGATCGACGGCGAGCTGCGGGGCGCGCTGCACATCCCGTACGGACTGTCGCTGCTGGTGACCCACGACCCGGACGGGACGGTCACCGGACTCGACAGCGTCCCGCCGGAGCTGTGGCCGCCGGTCAACGTCGTCCACCTCGCGTACAACCTCATGATCGGGATCGGCACGGCGCTGCTGCTGCTGGCCGCGTGGCTGGGGTGGACCTGGTGGCGACGGCGGAGCATCCCCCGGTCGCGGTGGTTCCTGCGGGCCGTCGCGGTGTCCGGCGTGGCCGCCGTGCTGGCCATGGAGGCCGGTTGGGTGACGACCGAGGTGGGGCGCCAGCCGTGGATCGTCTACGAGGTCGTGCGGACCGCCGAGGCGGTGAGCCCGGCTCCGGGCCTGCGTTTCGGCTTCTACGCGGTGCTCGTCGTCTACGTCGTGCTGACCGCGGCGACCGTCGTGGTGCTGCGCCGGCTGGCCGGCCGGCACGACCGCCCGGTGGCGCCGCAGGAGGCGCTCACCCCGGGCCCCGCGCCGGTGGACGGACAGCGATGACCCTCGCGGAGGCCGTGCTGGCCGCCATGTGGCTCGGCGTGATCGCCTACGCCCTGTTCGGCGGCGCCGACTTCGGAGCCGGGATCTGGGACCTGCTCGCCGGTGGGTCCCACCGCGGTGCGGGGCAGCGAGCACTGATCGAGCACTCGATCGGCCCGGTGTGGGAGGCCAACCACGTCTGGCTGATCTTCATCCTGGTGGTGCTGTGGACCGCGTTCCCGCCCGCGTTCGCGGCGATCGCGTCCACCCTGTACATCCCCGTCCTGGCGGCGGCGTTCGGGATGATCACCCGGGGGGCGGCCTTCGCGTTCCGCGCGGGGGTCGAGACGCTCGCCGAGCGGCGGGTGCTCGGCGCCGCGTTCGCGATCGCGTCGCTGTGCACGCCGTTCTTCCTGGGCACGGTCGCCGGCGCGGTGGCGTCCGGCCGGGTGCCGCCGGGGATCGCGGCGGGCGACGTCGTCACGAGCTGGCTGAACCCGACCTCGCTGTTCAGTGGGGTCCTGGCCGTCGTGGTGTGCGGTTACCTCGCGGCGGTCTTCCTGTGCGAGGACGCCCGCCGGGAGGGACACCCGGAACTGGCCGAGCGGTTCCGGGCCCGGGCGCTGGGCAGCGGACTCGTCGCCGGCGCGCTCGCGCTCACCGGGATCGCGGTGCTGCGAGCGGACGCGCCCCTGTTGTTCGCGGAGCTGCGCGGCCGGGCGCTGCCGGTCGTCGCCGCCTCGGCCGTCGCGGGCCTGGTCTCGCTCGCGCTGCTGCTGCGCCGGCGCTACGTCGCGGCGCGGGTCACCGCGGCGGCCGCGGTGACGACGGTGCTCTGCGGATGGGCGGTGGCGCAGTACCCCTACCTGCTCGAGCCGGGGCTGACCATCGACCAGGGCGCCGCCGGCCCCGCGACCCTGCGGGCAGTGCTGGGGTCCGTCGTCGCCGGGGCGGTGCTGCTCGTCCCGTCGCTGGTCTTCCTCTACCGGCTTTTTCAACGTGACGCCGCACGAGCGGGCGTCGATCCGGCCCCGTAGCGCAGGGCGCCCGGCGCTCCCGACGAGCAGAGCGGAACCGCCGCCGTTGCCGGGCGCCGGCCGGGGGAGGCGATCAGCAGCCGTCGCGGAGGTGCCAGGCGTTGGTGATCATGCGGTCGGCCGGTCCTGCCGTTGCAGCGGTGTGCTGCCGCGGTAGACGCAGCGGTCCTCGCCCCGCGTCGAGAACGCGTAGCGCACCGCGATCGTGATGGACGACGCGCTGCCGCAGTGGTTGTAGTAGGCGCGGATGTTCTCGACGTAGAAGCCGCACTCGGCGGCCGACGCAGCCGGAGCCACGAAGACCCCCGTGACGACCGCCGCGACCCCCGTCATCACGGTCGCCAGCAGTCGCTTCAGCCGCTTGTTCACGGTCCCCCTGTGTGCCCGGCGCACCGCTGCGCCTCAAGATCAACGCGCGCAAGTTGGCAGGTGGGCCATGAAGTCGGTCATCAAGGTCAGCCGCTACCGCGGGCCACGCCCGTCTGACCCGCGTTGTGGAGAACCATAACGCTGTCCGGAGCGCCCGCCGCGCTGCGTTGTGGAACCTCGGCGTCGTGGAATCAGCGCCGGTAGCGGCCCACCAGGCGGGCCAGGAACGGGGCGATCAGCAGCATGACGATCACCCGCAGTACCTGCACGGCGACCACGAACGTCACGTTCGTCCCGGCTGAGATCGCGGTCGCGAGCACCGCGTAGACCCCACCGGGCGTGGTCGCGAGGTAGCCCTCCAGCGGTGTGACCCCGGTCAGGTGCGACAGCAGCAGGCCCAGAGCCGCGCACACCCCGACGATCCCGAAGATCAACCCCGTGGCCGCCGGCAGCACCCGGGCCACCATCACCAGGCTCGCCCGGGTGAACCGCACCCCGGCCTGCCACCCGATCACCGCGTACGCGACGGCGACGACGAGATCCGGCGGGGTCGCCCCGAACGTCGCGCCCGACAGGCTCAGCGCCAGCGCGACGACCATGGGCCCGAGCAGGCTCGCGGCCGGCACCCGGGTGAGCCGGGCCAGTGGGATCCCGACGGCGCAGCACACCACCAGCAGCGCGATCCCCAGATACCAGGGGGAGCCGCTCCCGGTCGTCGCGCCCGCACCGGAGTGCCCGGCGCCGAAGGCGAGGGTCGCGACCACCGGCATCGTCGCGGTCACCAGGCCGACGCGCAGGTACTGCACGACGGCGACGAGCCGCTCGTCCCCGCCCAGCTCCCGGCTGATCGCGACCAGCCCGGACGCGCCGCCCGCGGTCAGGGCCAGCATCCCGGTCAGCGGCGACACCCCGCGCTGCAGGCCCAGCAGCAGCCCGGCCGCCATGCTGACCACGAGCGTCCCCAGGCCGACCGCCAGCACCGGCACCCAGTCCTGCGCGACGGCCGAGAGCGCCGAGCTCTGCGCGAGCACCCCGATCACCACGCCGATGACGGCCTGAGCGACCGACGTCGCCGGCCGCGGGACCCGCGCCGGGGCCCGGCCGGCCAGGGCGAGCACCGTGCCGGCCAGCAACCCGGCGAACAGCGCGGGGGAGGGCACCCCGATCGCGTCCATCGCGAGCGTGATCGGCACGGTCGACCCGACGAGCAGCGCCCACCGCCCCCAGGGCGCCGACCTCACCCTGGTCGCAGTGTCCGCGGTCCGTGCGCATACCCCCACTCCACGACCCTGCCAGACGCCCCGGCCGGCGCCGTTGCGCCCGCCCGCACGACGCGCGCCGGTCAGGGCACGCCCGCCGCCGTCACCGCCGGCCCCACCGGGCCCGGGCCGGCGCTGCTCACAGCCGGTCCACACTGAGGTTGCGGAGCCGGGTGCGGGCGAACGAGAGCGCGGTGGCGGCCGTGCGGGCCGCTCGGGCCGACTCGCGCTCCAGGTCGGCGGCGGCCCGCTTCGCCTCCGCGGCCGCGCGCTCCTGTGTGCGCGCGTCCTCGAGGGCGGCCGCGAGCTCGTCGACGCGGTCGCGGGCCACGGCGTGCTCCCGCTCGGCGTCCGCACTCGCCGCCCGGTCCGCCTCGTGCTGCTGCTCGGCCTCGGCGGCCGCGTCGAGGGCCTGCTCGAGGTCACGCTCGGCGGCTACGATCTCGCGCGCCCGGCGTTCGCGTTCGGCGCGCTCCCGCTCGGCGTGCTCGTCCTCGGCTCCGGCGCCGTCCGGCTCGGGCGCGGCGTCGCCCTCCTCGCGGGCAGGTGCGACCGCACGCGGCTGCTCCGGCGGGCGTGGTAGGGCGTCCGGCTCGACGTCGGGTCCGAAACCCGAGTAGCTGACCGTTCGTGTCAGCCGCCCGGACCGAACTTCCGCCGCGACGCCCGGATCCACGAGCGCCGCCTCGAGAATTCCCCGTAGATCGCGCTCGGTGGCCTCGGTGACCGAGTGGCCGCGCTGCCGGGCCAACCGGCGTGCCTCCCGGGCCATCGCCGCCACGATCTTGTGGCGCTGGGCCGACAGCATCCGCAGCGCGGCGCCGTCGAGGCTGCGCTGGGCCTCGGACAGGCTCTCGGCGATCCCCAGCAGCCCGTCGAGCTGCTCGGCGCGGTCCCGCGCGAGCAGGTTGGCGAGCCACGCCGCCTGCGTCGGGCGGCGCAATCGGCCGATCGCACGGGCCGCCGTCCGGTCGCCGTCCTCCCGGGCCGCGGCGACCCATGCGTCCCGCGCCGTGACGAAGTCGGCCGGCGGCAGCCCGTACAGGGCGTCGGCTGCTGCGTCGACGGGATCCGTCCGGCTCATCGCGCACCGGACAACTGGGGGAACCGGTTCATCCTCACTCGATCCAGTGTGATTGGCGTCACAGATCGACTTGTCCGATACCGATTGTGAGGTCAACCGGCCGGGCAGACCGTTCCATGAACAGCTCCGCAGTCATCGTAGTGATCATCGTGGCGGTCGTCGTGCTGGCCGCGATCGGTGCGGCGGTCTATCTCCTCGGGGGCCGACGGCGCAGCGAGCGGCTCAAGGAGCAATTCGGACCCGAGTACGAGCGCAGCCTCGCCGAGACCGACGACCGGCGGAAGACCGAGCAACAGCTGGGCGAGCGGGAGAAGCGGTACCGCAAGCTGAACCTGCGCTCCCTCGACGATCGCGAGCGCGCCGAGTTCCAGGACCGGTGGATCGCGGTGCAGCGGGACTTCGTCGACGACCCCGACCGCGCCGTCGAGCGGGCCGACGCCCTGATCGTCGAGGTGATGTCGGCCCGTGGCTATCCGGTCACCGAGTTCGAGCAGCGGGCGGCCGACATCTCGGTGGAGCATCCCGTCGTCGTGCAGCACTACCGCGAAGCGCAGCGCATCTCCGCTGCGAACGCCCGTGGCGGTGTCGACACCGAAGGGCTACGCCGGGCAGTGACGTCCTACCGGGCGCTCGTCGAGGCGCTGCTGGACGACGACGGACACCGTCAGTCGCACGAGGAGCCGCGCAACGGCCAGGCCCGCCCGACGAACGAGGAGACGCAGGTATGAGCAGCATCGACGAGCCCGGCCCGCGACCGACGGGCGAGCGACGCCGCTTCGCGGACGACGACCCGCAGGGACACGACGCCATCGGCCACGCAGACCCTCGCGACGGTGCCGCGACCGGTCACGGCAGGCCTCGCGACGATGAACCCGGCCGGGCCGCACCGGGGGAGCGGCTGACGCTGGACGACCGGCTCGCGGCCGCAGGGCCCGGTGAAGCCGGCACCGGGCACCGTGGCGCCGGCCGGACCGCTGGTGACCCGGACTTCGACGACGGGCTCGTCGGTGACCGTGACGTGGTCGCCGGCGACCGCACCCCAGGTCACCGGACCGACGGGGACCACGTCGTCGACGAGCACAGCGGCCACGGCGGCCACAGCGACACCGCGCCGGCGGGGCGTCACGACGACGGTCTGGCCACCCTCATCCCACATGATCGCTCGGCCGACTACCGGGCCCGGTGGGAGGCACTGAAGGCCGAGTTCGTCGACGAGCCACGCGCCGCGGTCCAGGGCGCCGACCAGCTCGTCGGCCAGGTGCTCGACGAGGTCGAGGACCTCTTCCGCCGCCAGCGCGGCGAGTTGGAGCGCGACCTGAACGACGACCAGGCGTCCACGGAGGACCTTCGGCTCGCGCTCGGCCGCTACCGCAGCTTCTTCGACCGGCTGCTGTCGTTCTGACCGGCCGCCGGACGACCGCCGCACTCGGCGTGGAGTGCGGCGGTCGTCATGTCGGGAGCAGTTGCTGCGCGATGATCCGCGCTAGCTCGTCGGCGGGCAGGCCGGAGCCGAGGTAGGTGTTGGGCGCCAGCAGCAGGTTGGCCGCGACGATGACCGTGGCGCCCGTGGTGGGCTGGTAGCCGACGAAGGTCTGGAAACCCGGGATCGCGCCGTTGTGCCCGATGAGACCGCCGAAGGACCGTTCGATGCCCAGGCCGTAGTTGCCGTCGGCGCTGAACTGGAGGCGCTGGGCCTGCGTCGCGGGGCTCAGGAGCGCCCCGGTGGCCAGCGCCCGGGCCCAGACCTGCAGGTCGCGCACCGTCGAGATCGCCGCGCCGTCGGCGTAGGTGTACGACGGGCTCCAGTCGGTGGCGTCGGTGGGCGCGACACCCGGGGCGACCGTGACCTGGGCGGCCGCCGCGTCACCGGCCAGGGCCGCGGTGTAGGCCGCGATGCCTTCGGTGTTGGTGCCGAAGATGTACCCGCGCTGGTGCGGGCCGGGGATCGAGCTGTCGTCCCGTGCGGGCAGCGTGGTGTCGCGCATCGCCAGCGGGGTGAAGATGCGCTGGGCCATGAGGTCGCGCAGTGGCGCGCCGCCGGCCTGTTCGGCGATCAGGCCGAGCAGCAGGTAGTTGGTGTTCGTGTACTGGAACGCCTGCCCCGGGGCGAACACCGGCGGGTGGGAGAAGGCGATCGCGAGCAGCTCCTGGTCGTTCCAGACCTTTCCGGGCTGGGCGTCGAGCGTCGCGTTCAGGCCGGGGTCGTCGGTGGTGTTGTACAGCCCGCTGCGGTGGCTGAGCAGGTCCCGGACCGTGATCGTCGCGCCGTTCGGCACGTCCGCCACGTACGTCGCGACGGGGTCGTCGAGGCGGACCCTGCCCTCGTCGACCAGTTGCAGCACCACCGTCGCGGTGAAGGTCTTGGTGACGCTGGCTGTCCGCACGTGGTCGTCGACCCGCATGCGTGCGCCGGTGTCGAGGTCGCCGACGCCCAGCCCGGTCAGCCAGGTGCCCTGACCGGGCACGTCGACGAGCACGACGGCGCCGGGCGCGCGCAGCTCGCGGAGCCGGGTCTCGAGCGCCGGCCGCAACGTCGTGGCGAACGCCGGGACGGGCGCCGGCACGAAAGACGGCGGGGCCAGCGGACCGGGCGACGGGAGCGTGGACGGACGCTCGTCCGGGGGAGTGCCGCAGCCGGCCAGCGCCAGGGCCAGCAGCAGCGCGCACCCCGCGCGGGGGACGGTTGACCGGGCCGACCGACCTGAACGACGGAACCCCATGCGACCACCTGCCTGCCTGTCCGTCCGCCCGCCGGGCGGTCAGCAATGCTCACCGACGCGCCGGTCGGCCGTCGACGGCCGTCTGTAGCAATCGGCAGCGACCGGCAGGGTTCGGCAGTGATCGGCGCCGTGATCCCGGCGCCGGGGTCACGGGCGCTCAGGTGAGCGCGATCGCCGCGTCCGGCTCGACGGCCCGGAACGTGAAGCTCTCCTCCAGGTAGAGGTGCACGGTGTCGGCGTCGTGGTGGCTGTAGCCGATCGACAGGTCCTGCCCGACGTCGAGCAGGAAGTCGCCACCGCGCTGGCTCGCCACGACCGCGCCGTCCACCCCGGGTGCCCAGACGATCGCACCGCCGAGGATCCGCTTCAGGTGGTCGAACAGCAGATGGCCGCCGTGCTCGGTGGTCTCCACGATGCGGGTGTAACCGTCCGGGCCGATCGCGAGCGCGTACGGGCCCTCGATCCCGGCGAGGCGCAGCGTCTCGACGGCGCGGGCGACGATGCCGGGGTAGGCCTGCGCGTCGGTGCCCAGGGCGACCGCGGGGTACGGCGACACCGCGGCGATGCCCTCGATGCCGGCCGCCGGCCAGCCGTGGAGAACGGCCCGGTTCTCGATCTCGGCGGCCTGCCGGGCGGCCCGGGCCAGGTCGTCGAACTCGGGGTCGGCGGCGCCGCGCTGCACGTCCTCGATCTCCCGGCGGTCCACCGTGAACGGCACCCGGAACTCCGCCAGCGGCAGCACCCGGCGCTGCCGGGTCACCACGCCCGCACCCGAGGTACCGGGCGGCGGGCCGTCGAGCGGGGCGGTGCGGCCCAGGCCGGCCGACGAGTGCTTCCAGCCGCCGGGGCCGACCCACTCGGCGAGCCGGCGCGCGGCCAGCAGCGGGCTGAGCCGCTCGCGGGCCTCGTCGTCGATCTCCTTCCAGGCGGCGGCCGGGATCGGCGCGAGGTCGCGCAGCAGGTGGTCCACAGGTGTCACGCTCATCGCCCCTTCAGGCTGCCGATGCCCAGCGATCCGTCGGTCGTGCGGTCGTCCGGCGGGTCGATCTCATGGTCGATGTCGCGCACGTAGCGCTCCGGGTCCTTGTCCCCGGTGTCCAGCGCCCGGGTGGTCTCGTGCTGCGCCATGAACTCGGCGAACCGCTTGCCCAGCGATTCGCGCAACCCGCCGGGCGCGTTGCGCCGGAAGTCGGCGAGGCCCTCGTTCTCCTCCTCGCCCATGTGCTCGTCGTTGGCCACGCGGGCCCGTCCGACGGACTCCCACCACGGGCGGCTGCCGATCGGGTGCCGCGCCGCGTCGTGCACGCCGTCGCGGATGTCGTTGTGGTCGCCGATCGCGTCGAGGGTCTCGTCCTCGGCGTCGTCGCCGTGGCGCAGCAACTGCGGGTAGAAGATCTCCTCCTCGGCGATCGCGTGCACGTCCAGGCGGGCGGCGAGGGGCTCCCAGACCGTCCGGAGCGCGTCCGCGTCCATCGGGGTGCGAGCCCGCAGGTCGTCGAGGGCGGCGAACTCCCGCCGGAACCACTCGTGATCGTCGAGGATCAGCTGGGTGATGTCGGGCACAGCTTGCGACGCTACTTGTTCCGACGCCGTGCGGCGCGCTGGAGCGTCACCGTCCCGGGTGACGTAGCGGTAGCGCGATCGGATCCCACCAGCGCATCCGTGTGGTCGACGGCGCGATCGCGCTCCCGTCCTCGAGCGGGACGGGGCCCGGGAGCGGCGCCCCCTGCCGGTGGTCCTTCACGAGCCGGTGCATCCGCCGGCCCACCCGGCGGTAGAAGCGCAGCTGGGTGTCGCGGCCGAACAGCCGGAAGCCCAGCCGGATGATCGGGTTGGGGATGGGGCCGCGCCGCGAGTAGGCGTGGATCCAGAACGTCACGGCGCCCGTCTCGAGGTCCTTCACCACCTCGTAGCTGAGCTCGCCCTGCTCCAGGTGCCCCTGCAGGGTACGGTAGGTCCACCCCCACACCCGTTCCCGGCCGCCCGGGTTCGCATGCTCGGCGTCGACGACGTCGGTGACGCGGACGCCGAGGTAGAACCGCAGGGCGAGGTAGCGCCCCTCGAGCAGCATGTCCCGACCGAGCAGCGGGTCCCCGGGGCGGAAGACGCCGCGCAGCAACCGGTGGTCGGTGAACTCGTAGCGCCGGACCAGGGCGCAGGCGGTCTCCCATACCCCGCCGGCCACCGGCGGGCCGGGAGGCTCGGTGCCCAGCAGGGCGTAGCCGGAGTCGACGTGCCAGCGCGGGTCGCGGGCATGCCGGGGGGCATCGGACTCGTCGTAGTTGACTTCTCGTTCGCGGAGGCCGGCCAGCTCGGCGACGAGACCGGCGGCCCTCAGCAGGACCGTCCCTGCTCGTACTCCCGGACCGACTGCCCGATCAGCCAGAACATCGGCGGCCACAGCCCCACGAACAGGGCCCGGCGCTCGGCGTTGCCACGCTCGTCCTGGTCCACGGTCTTCGCCCGGATCCAGAGTCCGACGCACAGGCCGATGGAGGCCACCGATGTGGCCTGCAGGTGGACCGCGCGCACGCCGCCGCGATGCAGGAGCTTTCCGACCGTCACGTCCGGCACGTTCCCCCTGGGCCGTGCTTTCATGCCTGGATGTCTCTGCTACGCCGCGCAGCGGCGACCGGGACCCGCCGCGAGCGCCGGGTGGCCGCACTGGTGCGTTGGCCCCTCGGGCTCGCCCTGGTGTCGTGGCGCTACCTGTGGCGGACCACGCCGATCCACCGCTGCGAGGAGGAGGGAGGGGCCGAGGATCTGCCACCGGACCTGCCCGCCGGGCACACCGACGAGCGGGTGCAGCGGATCGCCGACGGCCACGGGCCGCTGCTGCACCGCCGCTACCACGTGCGCATCGCGGGTGCCCGGTGCGACGCCGAGGAGCTGATGCGGCGGATCGCCGCCGACCCGAACCGCTGGTCGCCCTCGGAGTTCGCCGTGTTCAGACAGACCCGTGGAGAGCCGGGGCGGATCGCCGTCGGCGACGAGTTCCTGATCCGGCTGCCCGGTCCGTGGGACGGACCGGTCCGGGTGGTCGACGCGGACGCGACCGGGTTCCGCTTCGCCACCCTGGGCGGGCACCTGGAGGCGGGGCAGATCGAGTTCCGGCTGCGCCCGGACGGGGACGCGCTGCGGTTCGAGATCGAGTCCTGGGCCCGCCCGGGAGAGCGGCTCTCGCACCTGCTGTACAACCGGCTCCGGGTGGCCAAGGAGGTGCAGCTCAACATGTGGACGCACGTGTTGTTGCGGGTGGCCCGGCTGTCCGGCGGTCGCCCACGCGGCGGGATCACCGTGCACACCCGTCGAGTGGCCGAGCCGGTGTTCGGGTAGCAGCGCTACTGCTTCTCGAGTCGCTCAGGTGGGAGCCGTCGGTAGAACTGCGGGTCGGTGATCCCGTCGACGGAGGAAAACCGGGCGATGTCCCAGCCGGCGCGTGATGCTCCGGCGCGGTAGGCCGACTCGTAGAAGTCGAGCACCGCGGCCCGGCGGTCGGGCGCGGCGCGGACGTCGTCATAGCGCAGGACCGCCAGGTGGCTGCCGTTGCGTTCGATCCACTCGGCGCCGGGCGGCAGCGGCTGGTCGGTCAGGCCGCCGGGTTCGGGCGCGGTGTAGGAGTAGAACGCGGCCACGGGGAACGTCGGGTCGCCGAACCACAACCCGAAGCTCACCAGCTCCCGCGAATAGGCCTCACGGGTGACCGGATCGTGGGACGAGGGCTGGTCGACGGGGGTGTCGGCGAAGCGGGTCAGCGCGATGTCGAAGCTGTGCCAGAAATGGTGCACCGGGCTGGTCTTGCCCGAGAACCGGCCCGCGAACTCCTCGAGGACCAGATTGACCTGGCTGAGCACCTGCCAGTACCGGGTCACCGCGGCCCGGTCGTAGGAGGCGTGCTCGGTGTCCTCGGCGAACGGGCGTTCCGCGTCGGGCAGGTCGAACGGGCGGGCGGCGCTGATGTCAACGGTGCCGGCGTCGACACCGACCGCCCGCAGCGCGTGCTGGACCTCGGCGTGAAAGCTCGCCACCGAGTGTCCCGCGAGTGGGAACGACATCGACCGGCCATCGAGGGTGTTGACCGCCAACCGGTGGTCGAGGAAGTCGAAGTCGACGGTGAAGGTCGGGTCCAGCCCCATCGGGCGGGTCGTGATGCCACGGCCGGTGAGGTGAAACGGCACGTTCCACCAGTGGTTGCGGCGGGTGCTCGCGGCCAGCCGGACCTTCCCGACCACCTGGGCGAAGCGGTGCAGTGTCGCCATCGTCTCCGCCCAGGAGACGTACGGCAACGGCGGGAAGAGCTCCATCAGCGAGCACCTCGGGCGACTGTGCGGTCGGCGCGGGCGGCGAACGGCATCCGACGACGTTAGAACAGTTGTGCCCCGGTCGCGTCGGTCAGCCGACTGCATTGTGCGTCCTGTCGGCCGGGCACCTGACCGAACGTCAACACCCGGCGTGGGGACAGCTGTTGTGGGCACCGCGCGGTGAGGCGCCTCGCCGAGCTCGGGGCGCGAGGTGATCCCGGTGCAACCCGCGCGGGCCGGGATGTCCGATGAACCCCGCTCTGATCTGCGGGAACAGCCGACCGGCGTGCCCCGTTCAGACAGGTGTGGACGAGCGGAGCGCGCACGAGCAGCTGGCGGCGGCACGTGCCGACGTGCTGGCCCGGCGGGAGTCGCTCACGCGCCAGTTCGACGCGATCGTCGAGGCATCGGCGTTCACGACCCACGACGACGAGCACGACCCGGAAGGCACGACGATCGCCTTCGAGCGGGCCTCGGTACAGGGCCTGCTCGACGGCGCCCGGCACGAGCTGGAGGCGCTCGACCGGGCCGAGGAGCGGCTGCGGGCCGGGGCCTACGGCCGCTGCGAGCAGTGCGGGGCCGAGATCGCCGACGCCCGGCTGGAGGCGCTGCCCGCCGCCACCACCTGCATCGCGTGTGCGTCGCGCCCGCGCCGCCGCTGAGCGGGCCCGCGCCGGTCTTCCTACGTCCAGCGGCCGGCGGCCACCTGCGCGTGGAACTGCTCGACCAGGCCGTTGAACAGGGCCGGTTCCTCGAGGTTGGTGAGGTGTCCGGAGCGGGGGAGCACCGCCAGCCCGGCCCGGGGCAGGGTGCGCTTGAGCATCAGGTCGGCGTCGAGCACGTCGTCATCGCAGTCACCGGCCACGACCAACGTCGGGACCTCCATCGCGGCGAGCTCGTCGCGCAGCGCGTACAGCGAGGGCCGGGCCGCCTGCACCCCGCGCATGGTCAGCGCCGCTCCGGTCGCATCGTGCGCGGCGAGGATCCGCAGGTGCTCGGCGTACCCGGCCGGGTCCTTGGCCCGCAGCTGCTGCCGGGCCGGGCTCGCGCCGTAGCTGCGGGCCACCTCGGCCGCGCCGTGGGTGTCGTAGCGGGAGGCCAGGTCCTCCGACGTCGCGCGGAACGCATCGGCGGCGTCGGGGTGCGCGCCGTACCCGCAGCCCGCGACGACCAGCGAGCGCACCCGGTCCGGATGACGCAGCCCCAGGTGCAGCGCGCAGAAACCACCCATCGAGTTGCCGATCACGTGGGCGGTGTCGACACCGGCCGCGTCGAGTACCGCGACGGCGTCGGCCACCGCGCGTTCCTGGCTGTAGGCGCCGGGATCGGTGGGGACGTCGGAGGGCGGATAGCCGCGGGCGTCGTAGACCAGGCAGCGGTAGCGCCGCGCGAAGTGCGCGACCTGCGGGCGCCACGAGCGGGAGTCCCCGCCGAACTCGTGGATCAGCAGCAGCGGCTCGCCGCCGCCGGTCTCCTCCCAGTGCAGGGCCACGCGATCGTCGGTGGTCGCGTAGGGCACGGCTCAGCCCCTGATCAGCGCGGCCCGTAGACGACGAACGTGTTGCCCCACGGGTCCCTGGCCACGGCCCGGACCTCGTGGGGGCCCTGCTCGGCAGCGGTCACCACGGACCCCCCTGCCTCCGTGATCGCCGTCAGCGCCGTGGCCACGTCGGGAACCTTGAACGACGCGGCCGGCGTCCCACCGGTGACGTCCTCCTCCGGGCCGGCCAGTGCGAGGGTCGTGCTGCCGGCGTCGAGCGCGGCGTAACGGTCCCCGTCGGCGAACTTCAGGCCCAGCCCGAACGCCTCGTTGTAGAACGTGACGGCGGCGCCGACGTCGCTGACGGGGTGCAGCACGTTGCCGATCTTGGTCTCGCTGGACACGGGGGCTCCGATCGCCGGGGTCGGTGGGTCGCTCGGTCACCGTAGATCGCCGGTGGGGCCGGGGGAGTCCCAGTCCGGGACACCGGGCCCGGAACGCTTCAGGAGAGGTTGACGATGTTGCCGTCGATGTCGATGCGGTGGGCGGCGGGCTGTTGCGTTCGTAGGTGTCGAGCCGGCGGGCCGCGGCCAGGTCGTAGTCGACGCCGTCGGCGCCGTAGACCTGCCGGGCGACGGTCTCGATCTTCTGCCGTAGGGGTGCGGAGTCGGGGTAGAGGTAGTGGAACCGTGACGGCTCCGCGGCGGCCTCGGTGACGGCTTCGGCGAGTTCGGTGGCTCCGGCGCCGCCGTTGGTGAAGTGGGTGCACACCGCGGCCCGGGTGCCCGTGGACTCGGCGATCTCGGCGATGGCCCGGTGTTCCGACGGGTGGTCGCCGGGGAAGGCGTTGATCGCGACCACCGGGGTCACCCCGTGCAGTCGGATGTTCTCGATCTGCTTGCGCAGGTTGGCCGCACCGGCGTGCACCTCGTCGGGATTCTCCGTGAACAGCGCCTCGGGCAGGGGTTTCCCGGCCACGATGTCGTGCCGGCCCGAATGCACCTTGAGCGCGCGCACGGTGGCGACGACGACGGCGGCGTCCGGGGTGAGCCGCGACGTCCGGCATTTGATGGTGAAGAAGCGTTCGGCGCCCATGTCGGCGCCGAAGCCGGCCTCGGTGATCAGGTAGTCGCCGGCGTGGATGCCGATCAGGTCGGCGACGACGGAGGAGTTGCCGTGGGCGATGTTCGGTGGTGTAGCCGATGACGATGCGGCCGAGCCGTTCGCGCATCTCGGGTAGCGAGCGGGCCAGGGCGAGGATGGCCATGACCTCGGAGGCGGCGGTGATGTCGAAGCCGGTCTGGCGGGGGATGC
>NZ_JAHDTG010000070.1 GCF_018531475.1 Pseudonocardia mahuensis | reverse complement strand
CCCGCTGTACCGGGCCTACCAGCAGAACCCCGAGGCCGTGGCGCGGTGGACTGATGAGCAGTTCCCGGCCATCCGGGCGGCCGCCAAGGCCGAGGGCGCCACGATCTACTTCGCCGACGAGGCCGGGATCCGCTCGGACTACCACGCCGGCACCACCTGGGCGCCGGTCGGTCGAACCCCGGTCGCGCGCCACCGGGGCATGTTCTCGGTCAACATGCTGTCTGCGGTCAGCGCGCCCAGGGGCGTGTCAGATCGGCCGGGGTACAGCGCCAGTACACCGGCACCACCGGGAAGATCGACAACTGTCATTAGGCGGGCACCGTCGGTTTCCTTGCTGACAATCGGCGGGTTCGCCGGGTGCAGTGCAACCGCACCCGGCGGCGGTAGTTGTCCCGGTTGCGGAACCCGCACGCGGCGCGTTTCACCTGCTTGATCAACCGGTTGGTGCCCTCGGTCCGGGCGTTCGTCAGCCCGGTCGTGAGGAACACCTCGACCGCCGGCCACCAGGTCTCGATCGTCTCCGCGAGCGTGGTCAGTTCGGGGATCTCGGCGTCGGCGCACCAGCGGTAGAAGGCCCATAGCCGGTCGCGGATCTCGCCGGGATGCCCCCCGCCGGTGGCGGCGGCGCACAGCGCGCGGAGTTCCTCCTTCGCGATCCACGCCGACAGGATCTGGCCCGAGGGGTCGTGGTCGACGCAGCCGTTCCACATCCGCGCCCAGCGCCGCCTGTGAGAGTCGCTCGCGGCCGCGCAGCAACAGCCGCCGGTTGGCCCAGGCCGGGTCGACCTTCCGGCCGCGCCGGCCCAGCACATCCCGGGTGACGCGCTGGCGCACCGCGGTCACTGCCCTGTTCGCGAGCATGATCAGGTGGAAGTGGTCAACCGCGATTGCGGCGCCGGGCAGGGCGGCGCGGACGGCGGCGGCATAGCCGGCGTGCGGGTCGATCACCACCACCTCGACCGAGTTCCGGACGCCTCGGGGCGGGCGGCCAGCCAGGCCTGCACCGCGGCGCTGGTCCGGCCGTCGACCTGCCCCAACAGGGCCTGATCACCGATGATGTCGACGAATCCGGTCTCCCACGGGTCGGTGCGGGCCCAGCGGATCCGGCCGTCGTCGTGGACGCCGTCGGGTCGCCACCGCGGCCGGCCGAACCGGGTCTCGTCCATGCCCAGCACCGTCGTGGGCTCGGGCTCGACGAGCTCGGCCGCCGCGTGGACGACCACCGCCCGCTGGACCGTGGGCCACGACACCTGATGCGCGGCGGGGACCCCGGACTGGTCCCGGCCGTCCTCGACCACCACCGCGAGTGCGGTCCGCAGCCGGGTGGTGGTCCGCATCCGGGCCGGCACCTGCCCGGCCTGCTCGGTGAACGTCCGCCGCGCACCGTCGGCCGTGCGGCACCGGACACGACGGGACAGCCCGCCGCGTCCGGATCGTCGGTGACCAGCTGCACGATCTTGACCCCAAGCCCGGTGCGCACGACACGCTCCACCGCCAGACCCTCGAGTCCCAACAGACGCAACGCATCCTCGCTACGGTCAACCACGGCCCGTGGCTCTCCTCCCGCTGCTCCTGAACACAGCGAGGATCACCGAGCCGCGGGCCGCCCTCGTTCAGGCGCGCCGGACGGGCTCAACCTCAGGTTGCCCGGTCAAGATCGAAGAGCCCCTTCACGTGGCTCTGCCGAGGAGCACAACCTGAGTAACCGACTCCGCCACCCCGCGGATGGTTCCCCTCGGCCCGATCGCGGTCGGCCCACTCACCGGGGCCGCCGCTACCAACCACGCCGCACGACGAAGCAGGTCACCGCGCGGGCTGGAGATCACCGGCCACCCGCGCACGGCTGCCGCACCTCCAGCGGTCACATCATGCTGGCCGGCCGAAGAAGTCGACGGCCAGCCGGTTGAACTCCTCACGTCGCTCCGCCTGGGCCCAGTGACCGCAGCGGGAGAAGACGTGAAGGTCCGCGTTCGGCATGCGCTGCAGCGCGAGGAGACCGCCGTCCATCGGAACCACCCGGTCGTCGCGCCCCCACACCAGCAGGGTCTCGTGGTGCACCTCGTGGAGATGCCGCCACAGCTGGGCGTCCGGTGAGGACATGATCGACTTCACCGCTCGCTGCGCGCCTGCCCGGGCGTCCGGGTCGAGGGCCGCTTCCAGTCGCTCCGCGATCAGCTCGTCGGTGACCATCGCGGGGTCGAAGACCATCATCCGGATGAAGGCCGCCATGCGGTCGCGGGACGGGCCGGGCGCGTCGTAGAACGAGGACAGAATCTTCAGTCCCTCGCTCGGATGCGGCGTCAGGATGTTCACCGACACACCGGCGGGGCCCATCAGGATCATGCGGTCGACGCGGTCGGGATGGTCCAGCGCCAGGCGCACCGTCGTTCCGCCGCCCAACGAGTTGCCGACGAAGTGCGCCTTCTCCACTCCCAGGGCGCCGAGGAGGTCGGCGATGCACCGGGCGGCGAACGTCCAGTAGTCACCGTCGAAGTCCGGCTTGTCCGACTGCCCGTATCCGGGCTGGTCCGGAACGATCACGCGGAAGTGCTCGGCGAGCGCCGCCACGTTGCCGCCGAAGTTGCTCCACCCGGACGCGCCTGGGCCGCCGCCGTGCAGCAGGACGAGCGTCTCCCCCGCACCGGCCTCGTGGACATGCAGTTTCGTTCCCTGGACCGCGACCGTCCGCGTTGTCACGTTCGCCGAACCGGCTGCAATGTCGTTGGTCATTTCATTTCCACCATCTCCGGAACCCGCAGGCTCACAACAACGATTTCAAGTTGGTACCCTCATCCGCGATAGACGCGGCATCGACCACGATGCGGCGGCCGATCAGGCGTTTCGCGACAGCGATGTCCCGCGCACTGTCCATGCTGAACGCCGCCACGACCCGGGACCGGCGCAGATAGAAGACCGAGAACCGGCGGTCGTCCGGGGCCCCGCGCAGCACGACGTCGTCCGCGTCCTGGGACGAGCCGACCATCTGCAGGTTCACCGAGAACTGGTCCGACCAGAACCACGGGATCTCCGAGAACGGCTCGTCCGCGCCGAGCATGTTCCGGGCGACGGCGATGGCGTGGTTCTGCGCGTTCTGCCAGTGCTCCGGGCGGATGTGACGGCCCAGCGCGGGTTCGAACCGGTTGGCGACGTCACCGGCCGCGAAGACGAACGGGACGCTCGTGCACCCGCGCGCATCGACGAGCACCCCGTTCCCGGTCGCGAGCCCGCCGCTCGAGGCGAGATCGTCAGCCGGCACGGCGCCGACGCCGGCCACGACGAGATCGGCCTCCCAGCGCCGCCCGTCCTCCGCGGTGACGGTGACACCGGCCCCGGACTCGCGCACGCTCGCGACGTGGACCGACGTCACGAGGTCGACCCCATGGCCCCGGTAGAAGTCCGCGAGGATCTTCGAGGTGACAGCGCCCAGTGGCCTCGACAACGGGGCCTCGGCGGCCTCGAGCATCGTCACCGAGCAGCCCAGGCCCACGGCGCCCGACGCGACCTCGGCCCCGATGAACCCGCCCCCGACGACGAGCACGGACCGGGCCGTGGCCAGGCGTGCACGCAGCCGGGATGCGTCGGCGAGCGTGCGGAGCACGAGCACGCGCGACTCCGGATCGTCCCGGCACCCGTCGAGCCCGCGGGCCGCCGCCCCGGTGGTCAGGATCAGCTTCCCGAACGGGTGCCGGTTCCCCCGCGCGTCCTGCACGCGACGGTCGTGCAGGTCGACGCCGGTGATCCGGCACCCGAGCCGGAGCTCCACGCCGTGGTCGCGGTACCAGCTCTCCGGGTGCACCAGCAGCGTCGCGAGATCCGGCTCCTCGGTGAGGACGGACTTCGAGAGCGGCGGCCGGTGGTACGGAGCCGTGGGCTCCTCGCCGAACATCACGATCGACCCGGTGAAGCCCTGGCCGCGCAGCGACTCCGCCGCCCGCGCGCCGGCCAGGCCGGCGCCGACGATGGCGATGGCGATGGCCTCACCGGCGCTCATGTCGTGACGTGGACGAACTCGCCGTCGGAGTGCGTCTCAAAGCGCCGGAGGGGGTGCTGTGCCGGAAGGCAGACCGCAGCGCCCGACCGGAGATCGAACTGGCCGCCGTGCAGCGGGCACTCGATGACGTGACCCTCCAGGAACCCGTCCACCAGCGACGCGTCCTCGTGCGTACACGTGTCCTGCACGGCGAGAACCTCGCCGTTCACGAGGAACACCGCGATCGGGCCGGCCTCGCTGGGGACCCGCACTCCCTCACCGCTGCGCAACTCGCCGAGTGGGCAGCGGGCGATCTCCTTCGACGCGCTCATGCATCCCAGTCCGTCGGCACGTCGGCGAACTGGTGCAGCGCCGCCTCCAGGCCCTGGAAGTGCCGTAGCGCGGTGGCCAGGCTGCCCTTGAATTTGATCGGCCCGGTCACGGCCCGCCGGACGCCCATCTCCTTCGTGGCCACCTTCCGCCAGGTCTCCGCGGGCGCGGCCAGGTTGAACTTCGGATCCTTCCCGTCCAGCTTCGGCCCGGCGTAGTCGATGATCCCGTCGTTGTTGACGTGGATGTGGACGGGCGCCCGATCGCGGTCCGAGACGGACATCTCCACGATCATGTCGAGGCCCTTCGTCCCCTCGATCGCCTTCGTGTTGTCCTTCCAGACCTCGGCGTACTGCCGGATCCAGTCCTCGCTCAGCAGGGGATACACGACTACTCCTTGAAAGAAGAAAAGTGGCTGCGGTACTCGGGACGCAACGTGTTCCAGGCGTCGGAATCACGTGCCGCGTCCGCGAGAAAGGCCCAGAACTCCTGCCGTGCATGGCAGAGCAGATCCAGTGCCGTCGGGTCCAGGAAGATCTCCCGGTGCGACCGCTGCGAGGTCACCCGCAGGCGGGAGCCGTTCGCGGTGGTGTCCACCACCAACCGCACACCGGCGTACTCGTTCTCCACGAGCAACTCCGGCCCTGCGGAGCCGGCCGGCGCGGCACCGTTGCGTCCCGGTCGACCCGCCATCAGAACAGCACGCTGATGTTGTCGGAGGTGTAGACGTTGTGGTCCAGGAGGATCTTGCGCTCCAGGATGCGCCAGGACCCGCCCTCCCGCATCAGGATGTCCTCCCGCGACCCGAAGAACGTGTGCTCGGTGGCCTCCAGGCGGGAGCGGAAGATCACGAAGTTGGACCTCGCCGACACCTGGCCCTCGACGTCGGACTCGGTCGCGGTCACGTTCGTGATGAGGTGGCGGGTCCGCGACGGGGGGATCTCCGCCCAGGCGCTCTTGGCCGACAGGCTCGCGACGCGCAGCTCCAGCGTGCCGAAGTCGTCGTCGAACAGCGCGAGCTCGCCCCGCTGCATCCGGTCCGGGTCGCCCTCGCGGGTCACCCGCACCGGCGCCCAGTAGGTGCTCTCGCTGGTGAAGAGCTCGATCCACTCGTCGAACCGGCGTTCATCCAGCAGGCGCGCCTCGTGATAATAGAACTGCGCCACCTCCAGGGAGAGCATCGCGAGGTCGGACGGCCGCGCCTCGTCAAGCAGTGTCATGCGATCGCCAATCTGGTCGTTGAGTCGGAGAGCTCGGGCGCGGAAGTCAGCTGTGCGCCGGGGGGAGTTCGGGGTCCGACGCCGGCGCCGCCTGCATGAACTGCTGCCAGTGCTCGTAGAACCGGCGCTGGTTCCCCTCCGACCAGATGCCGCCGGCCACACCGGGGGCGTTGTCGTCCCCGACGATCTCCGAGGCGGACTTCTCCAGCCCCAGACCGAGCATCATGTTGCTGTCCAGCTGGCGGCCGATGAAGCCGCGCATGCCGTTCTGGCACTCGCGCCAGTTCTCGCCGTCGTCCTGCTCCAGCAGCCCGGCAGGACCGAACGTGAGCTCGTACTGCCGGCGGACGGCATCCTTGACGTCCGCGGGCAGGCTCCGGTCGAGCACGCACCACTGGTGGATGAGGGTCCGGTCGGGCCCCTGAGGGTGGTGCACCCGCATCAGGCGGAACTGCTCCAGATCCAGGAACGCAAACGTCGGGAACAGGGCGCCGTGGCCGAGCGGGATGAGCCGCGCGAGCGCCGCGCCCTTCTCCTCGGCCACCCGCTTGCGAGCCTCCGCGAGATACTCGGTCTGGATGTTCGGCAACGTCCAGTAGGAGTGCAGCGGCTCCTCGCCGCCGGCGTCCTCCGAGACGGGCCGGGTGAACGCGTGGCCGACGAATCCCATGCCCGCCGAGATCTGATAGCCCTCGTCCGGCATCGCCTGCATGAGCCCGAGCTCCGCGGGGCGGGCGTGCGAGTGCTCGACGTGGTACATGTCGGCCGCGAAGTTCTCGCTGGCGATCTTCCAGTTCGTGTCGACGGTCCAGCGGTGCGCCCCAGGGACCACCTCGATGCCGGCGGGATCGCGCGCGAAGGTCAGGTCGAAGTACGTCGTGAAGTCGCCGAGCCACTCCTCCAGCGAGGGGCCCTCCGCCGCCCAGTTACCGAAGAGGAACCCGCGGTAGGACTCGACGCGGGTGACCTCGCGAAGGCCCCACTCCTTCTTGTCGAGCACACCGGCATAGCCCAGCCGGAACTTCGGGACGCCCTCCAGCTCACCCGCACTGGAGTAGGTCCACGCGTGGTAGGGGCACTGGAAGAAGCTCGTGTTGCCCTCGTCGGAACGGCAGACCCGCATGCCGCGGTGCCGGCAGGCGTTCAGCAGCGCGCGCACGCGCCCGTCGTGACCCCGGGAGACGATGATGGGGTCCTCACCCATGTACGTGGTGATGAAGTCGCCGGGCTCGGCGACCTGGCTCTCGTGACCGAGGAACAGCCAGTTGTTGGCGAAGATGCGGTCGAGTTCGAGCGCGTAGACCTCCTGGTCCACGAAGATCGAACGGCTGACCAGGCCCTTGTCGTACTGAACTGCACCGACCAGGTCGGCCAGGTGTGAGCCCACTGTCATGGCGGAGCTCCTTTCGATGAAAAAGCTCGGGTCAGTAGGTGATGTCGAGGTTCTCTTCGATGCGTGCCAGGAGGTCCAGCGCCTTTCCGAGCGACATCATCTTCTCGATGTTTCCGGTCACCTGCATACGGCCCGTCATGGCCGCCGCCTGGCCGGTGAGCTGCCCACGTGAAATCGTCACGTTCGTGGCGTAGTCCAGCTTCGCCTTGATGTCGGCGTCGCCCGTCGGGGCGCCGGTCCGGACCGCGAACGAGTCGCCGGAGAATTCCATGTGATAGACGTCCACAGCCGGGCTGTCGGCGACGGAGAGCTCGAATATCGCGCGCTGTCCGGCCGCCGCGGCGGTGAATGCGGCGTGCTCGTTCGCGGCAGCCGTCAGAGTCTTCGCCCAGTCATCGGAGAGAAATTGAACCGGCAAGGGAACTCCTTGTGTATCGAGCCATGAATAGGTCAGCGCGGCACTTCCTCGAAAGCGCCGGGGGGCGTTTGGGCGGTCATCTTGTGCCCCCAGATGCTGGGCCGGTCGTACTGCGCCACGGACCAGTCGGCACCGACCGAGATCGCGCCCCAGCCGTATTCGATGTCGAAACCGGAGGGCGAACGGACGTAGAACGAGACCATCTGATCGTTCACGTGGCGCCCCAGGGTCATGGAGATCGGAATGGAGCGTTCCATGCACAGGTCGTAGGCCAGGCCGACGTCGTCGATGTCGGCCACCTCGAGCATCACGTGGTGCAGTCCGCGCACTCCGGGGATCTGGGTGAGCGCCAGGCTGTGATGGCGGGGGTTACAGTGGTAGAAGACGAGGTCGATGAACGTGGAGATCTCATCGCTCTTCTTCAGCCCGAGGCCGCTGGTGTAGAACGCGTGCGCCTCCTTGAGATCCGGCACGGCGAGCACCACATGCCCCATGCCCTGCTCGCCGGTGACGAAACCGGAGATCGGGCGTCCAGGCCGGAAGGTCTTCGGCTCCACCTTCTGGCCGGAGACGATCTCGTGCCTGATCCCACCCGGCCCGTCGGCCACCACCATGGACAGGACCCGCCGTTCCTGGCACTCCTCCTCGGTGCCCCAGCGGCTGGGCAGACCGTTCCGCTGCAGGACCTCGAAGCACGCGCCGAGCGTGTCCTCGTCGCCCGCGTCCCAGCCCAGGTAGAGCAGCGAGTTGCGATCGCCCCGGTGGATTGCCAGCCGGTGGTGGCGGTCGTCCATCCGCAACTGCAGGACGTCGTCGTGCTCGTGCTCGCGCTCGCGGACCTCCATCCCCAACACCTCGGGGCCGAAGGCCTCCCACTCGGCGAGCGCCGGCGAGGCGACTCCGACGTACGCCAGTGACTTGACCACCTGCGGTATCCCTTCGTTGGTCGTTATCAGAGATCGGTCCCGCCCGCCGACTGCGCCAGCCCGCGGACTTGCATCCCGCCATCGCTGTTGATCACCACGCCGGTGACCGCAGCCGCGTTCTCCGGCGAGGCGAGCAGGACGTACGGACCCGTGTGATCGGCGGGCTGCTGGACGATCCCGAGCGGGTTCGTCGCCCGCACGAGATCCGGGAAGTCCGGGACGTCGAGCAGGGAGGTCTCGGCGTGGCCGAGCGAGCTCGCGCCCCGGAGATCGGTCAACGTGCCGCCGGGAGCGACCCCGTTCACCCGGACCCGCGGCGCCAGTTCATAGGCCAGCTGGCGGATGAGCCCGACCGCGGCGTGCTTCGACGCCGTGTAGACCGTTCCCCCACCGGCCGGCAGGAACGCCCCGTTGGACAGTGTGAAGACGATCGACGGCGAGGTGCTCTCCAACAGCGCCGGAAGCGCTGCCTTCACACCCAGCAGATAGCCCTTGACGTTGACCGCGAAGATCTCGTCGAACGAGCTCGCCAACGTCGCGCCCGGCGTGGTCGCGACCGGTGCGAAATAGTCGAAGATCCCGGCGTTCCCGATGAACGTGTCCAGGCCGCCGTGGGCTTCGACCGTCGCCGCTACCGCCCGTTCGTTGTCCTCGAGCGAGGAGACGTCGCCTTCGACCATGACGAGGTCCGGAAAATGACCCTGCATCGCCGCGATGTTCATCCCGGAGGAATCGAGGACGGCGACCCGCGCACCCTCCGCCAGGAAACGCTCCACAACGGCGCGGCCGATTCCCGAGGCGCCTCCCGTGACGAGCGCGGCACGTCCCTCAAGCCAGCCCATGAATCTCTCCCTCACGTGAGCCGTGTCGTCCGGGGCCACACCGGCACGCTGCCGTCGATTCAGGGCTCGCTCGGCTTTTCGGCATTTGTCAGCGGACGGTGCCGCATCTGGAATGATGCTTCACCCCGGTCCGCCGCACATCTCTCTACGGGGGGGTCCGCATCCTCCGAGCGAGAGGCATTTCGTGCGTGGCGTCATCCGGGTGGGTAGCCGGTACGACCCGGCCTCGCCGGCGAGACCGGGCGGGCCGATCAAGCGGACACGGGGAGCCCCGGCGTCGCCGCCGCGAGCACGAAGGCGACAGCGACGAACTGGCAGGCCAGGGCGGAGCGGCGGTAGATCCGCTCACTGCGTGCCCGCCGGCCGGAGAGCAGCGGGTCCACGCGGCGCCGGTGGAGGTGGAGATATCCCCAGTGCCCCAGCACGAGCAGCATCACCGCGAGCGCCCCCTGCGGCAGAACGCCCGCGGGCACCGGCCCGTCGCCCGGGGATGCCGACGTCGAACCGTCCGGCACGGCGGCACCCGGTGCGGGCAGCCCGTCGGCCCGCCACGCGTCGGGCACCGCCTCGGGATTCGCCGGAAGATATCGGGGCGCGTACTCGACGCCGGCGTTCCTGATCTGCTCCTCGACCCACAGCCGCCAGATCCGGCTCGCCGATTCGGTGAGCAGTTCCTGACGCAGCGGGCCCTGCGCCGCCTCGAAGCTCAGTGGTTCGGCGGCCACGACCTCGGCGACCTGGCCGACGTTCCAGCCGTTGCGGGTCTCGACCGGGCCGAAGACCTCACCTGGTCCCACCGAGAATGCCAGGTCTGCGTAGGGCTTCTCGAGCATGCCCGCGGTGACGAGCCCGAGATCGCCGCCTGCGTTCCGAGTGCTGCCGTCCAGCGAGTGCTGCCGTGCCACCGTGGCGAAGTCCCTCCCGCCACGTGCCAGCTCGGCGACCTGGTCCGCTTCGGCTCGGCTGGACACGACGATGTTGCGCAGGCCGCGCCGTTCCGGGTCGACGAGTTCGTTCCTGCGCTGCTCGTAGGCGGTGCGGACATCGCCGTCGGTGACGTTGACGTCCTTGGTGACCTGCTCGAACAGCGTGCCGACGGCACTCTGGAGCTTGATCTCGTCGAGGACGTCGCGTTCGGAGGCCCCGAAGGTACCGAGCGCCCGGATGAACGCCTCGCGGCCGCCGTCGGGGAACTGCTGCTCGATGAACTTGGTGAGGATGTCGCGAGCGGACTTGTCGGAGGTCACGACCCCGTCCCGGCGCGCGGCCTGATCGAGAACCACGCTCACCGCAATCGACTTGGCGACGTCCCGTCGAAACCGGTCCAGCCCCGCGTCGTCGGAGGGGGGCTGGATGCCATACAGGGCTCGCAACGTCTCCGTTCGCTTCTCCAACTCCCGCTCGGTGATGAGTCGATCACCCACTTTCAGCGCAGCATCTCCCGGAAGGCCACTCGTCCACGCGATCGCAGCCCCCGCTCCCCCGGCCAGGACAGCAACCGCTGCGGCCGCGACGACGAGGATCCGCGCCTTGCGGCCGGTCGGCCGGCGCAAGCCCCGCAGGTGGTCCCCGAGGTGCCGTGGCCAACGTCTGACGAGTGAAATCATGTGCCCACTCCGGACAGTCGTGTGCGTGGTGAGGTCGCGGCATCGGCGGGTGCGGTGCGAGTTCGTTGAGGCAGCAACCGCAGCACCACGAGCGCCGCGAGGTAGGACAGGGCCACCGAGCCGGCGAGGGCCAGCCCGAACTGACGGATCATGGAGAGACCGGACAGGGCCAGCACGGCGTAGCCGATCGCCGATGCCAAGGCCGCCACCAACACCGATCGGCCCAGCCATCGGTCCGCGCGGCGACCCGCCTGCGCGAGGAGCACGGCGAACTCACAGCCTGTCGCGGCCGTCAGGGATCCGAGTGTCACGGTCAGGGGGGACAGCGACAGGCCGGCCGTCCAGACCACCAACAGCCCCCAGCCGGTGGCCAGCGCGGCGGCCAGCGTGGCGCGCAGTGCATCCGGCCGCCGCCCGAGCCCAGCCACGAGCACGACGCCCGCGGCGACGATGCCCAGCATGTTGCCCGCGTACCGGCCGTCGGAGACCAGTTCGTAACCGCGGGCCGCCACCACGGGCAGGCCCACCACCCTCGCCCGGTATCCCTGCGGTGGTGGCGGGAGTGCGCGCCGGACGTCGTCCAGCAACCGGTTCTGCGCATCCAGATTCTGCAGCTGGACCCCGAACGAGCTCACCGAGGCACGCCGGTCGTTCCGGACGACCGCGCTGCTCAGGTACGGAGGCAGCAAGCGCATCGCGGCGGTGATCTGTTCGGCGGTCGGAGAGCCACCGAGGAACTGCAGCAGGTCCGGTGCCGACAGGATCGGACGCAACCGGTCCCCGTACTCCACGATCAGTGCCTCCTGCGCACGGCGGCTCCACTCCAGCGCCTCCGGACGGAGCACGTCGTCCCCGTCGAGGACCACGGCGACCTCGCCGGAGGAGCCCAGCACCCGCTCCGCATGCCCGGCGTCGTTCAGCGCTCCCAGTCCGGCCGCCAGCAGCTGCGGGTCGGTCTCGACCCGCAGGCCCGGCAGCGCGGCCCAGCCGCCGGCGGACAGGGCGATCAGCGCGGCCAGGACGGCCATCCGAACCCCCCGCGGCGGTGGCGCCGACACCACGGCAGAACGCTGCTCGCGCTCGGCCGGGAGAGGGGCCGCACCGGGCCGGGATCGCAGGACCAGCAGCGCGAGTGCGGCGGAGACCAGCACGCCGATCGCGAGCGCCACGCCGAACTCCCGGACGAAAGGGACCGGGGAGACGGCGAGTGAGGCGAAGCTCGCGGCGCTGGCCAGGGCCACGACGAGGACGCCGCGGACCCGGGCTCGGTTGGCGACGTAGAGGGCGTAGTAGCTGCCGATGCCCAGCAGCACGGGTAGGAACGCCACGACGCCGAGCGACAGGCCGCGGCCGGCCCACCCGAAGGCCGCATAGGTGAGCGCGGTGCCCGCGAGAGCGACGAACAACGGCACGAGGCGCCGACCCCGGCCGCCGAGCCATGGGATGGCCAGGAAGCAGAGTCCGACCGCGGGCGCGGCGATCGCGCCGAGTATCGGAACCTCCCGCCGCACCTGCTCGCCGAGCGCCGCGGTCACGCTGGGGACGCCGGTGACCGTGAGCCGGGCGGACCCGAGATCGGGCCGGCCCGCCGCCGCGCGCACGGCGTCGACGAGCCGCTCGGTCCCGGCCTGGTCGAGGTTCTCGCGCGGTCTCACCAGCACGGTGACCGCGCGGTCCGAGGGGACGACGAAGCGCCACTGCGGTTTGGGTGCACCTTCGGCGTCGTAGATCACCGACCGGACAAAGCTCGGATTGTGCAGAGTGGGCAGGCCGGCCGGGAGACCCTGCACCAGCAGGCTGCCGTACCGCTGGTCGAACTCGACGACGGCCTCGTCGCCGGCTCTGGCGACGGCCGCCGGCCCCGCGCCCGCCTCGCGCGCCTGCTGCTCGGCGGCGGCGCGAAGGCCGTCACGCCGGCCGGTGATCTGCGCGAGCAGGTTCTGGGCCTGGATGGCGACCTGGTTGAGCACGGTCGCCGGGCCGTAGACCACGGCCACGTCCGGCAACCGCGCGAGCTCGCCTTCGAGGCTCAGCAGCCGCGGCAGCCGATCGGGACCGAGCAGCAACCCGGGTTCGGCGGACTCGACCAGCACCACGATCGGATCCCCGCCGAACGACTCCGCCCGCTCCCGCAGGTCCGCCACCGTCGGGTCGCCGGCGGGGAGGAACGACTCGACACTCGTGTTGATCTCCACCCGGGCGATGCCACCCACGGCCAGCCCGGCCACCGCGAGCACGGCGAGCGATGCCGCGATCGTGCGCTGGCCGGGCCGGCGCGCCCTGGGGAGCGGAACCGGGCGGAGGAGCCGGGTCGGCAGTCGCCGTGGGTCGGGCAGCCGGAAGCCGCGGAGCCTCACCCGCCGTCCCGCTCCACCCGCGGGTACGGGCCGTCGAACGGCGCGGGGTCGTTCGACTGGCCCGGTGTCGGGTACGCATTCGACCTGTCCACCACGCCGTCGGTGGGCACCGGGGAGCTGCGGAGCGACTGCTCGCTGAAGATGAACATGGGCCGCGCGTAGCGCCCGTGCACGTCCACCGAGTTCGCGAGGCCGGCCGACCAGTTGGTGAAGAACGCGGCCAGGTCGGGACCATACGGTTGCAGGTAGCCCAGCATCGGGTTGAGGTCCGACAGCGCGACCCGGGCCGGCGGAATCAGCGCCCGAGCGTCCTGACCGAACGTCGGCACCCGATCGAGCGTGGACGGCGCCGCATCGAGGGTGCCGGCCAGCGGCGGCAGCAGACCCCGCAGGTCGCTGCTGACGGCAGGGAGCTGATCCAGCGCCGTGCTGAGGAACGGCGCGGCCGCGTCGAGGTTCGCGGCCACCGGGCCCAGCGCACCGGACAGTTCGGTCAGCCGGGTGGAGGCCGTCCCCGCGCTGCCGAGCACCCCGGGGAGCTCGCGCATCGTCGCCTCGATGTCCGCGTTGCCCCCGGCCGTCACGTCGGTGATCCGCTGTGCGTCGACCACCATCGTCGCGACCTGTCCCTGCCGGGTGTCCAGCGCCTGCAGCAGTTCCGTGGTGTTCGCGCTCAGCGCCTTGAGGTCCTCCGACTGGGCGGCGAGCGCGTCCAGCGCGGTCCGGCCCTCACGGCCCAGCGCGCCGAGCCCCTGCACCACCCCGGTGACGTCCTCCCGGCGTCCCTCGGTCCCCGCGCCGAACGATCGCAGCGCGGAGCCCAGCGCCTCCCGGGCCTCCGGGTCGAGGCTGCCCAGCACGTCGTCGAGCTGCACACCGGGGGTGACGGTGGAGTCCGCCAGCATGGAGCCGTCGGGCAGTGGCGGGCCGTTCCCGTCGCGCACGTCGACGTAGGTCTCCTCGATCAGCGTCTTCGCGCCCATTCGCATCGTGACGCCCTCGTGCAGCGGCGCGACCTCGCGGTCCAGGGCCAGGACGACCCGCGCGGTGCCGCCGTCGGTGTTCTCGATCTCCTGCACCTTGCCGACCCGGACGCCCGCCATCCGGACATCGGAGAAGTAGACGAGGTTGTCGACGTCGGCGACGTGCACGGTCACGCGGTACTCGCCCCCGGTGATCCCGGGGATGTCGCCACCGCTGTTGACCCACAGGTAGCCGAACAACCCCGCGCACGCGCTGGTGAAGGCCGCCAGGGTGAGCAGCCGGAGCGGGGGCAACGCGCTCTGCGGGATCTTCATCGGGGCGGCTCCTGGACGATCGACGGCAGCTTCAGGAAGGACGCGGTCTCGGGTGTCACACCGGTGAGGCCGCGGAAGAGCCCCCCGTTCGCGTCGGAGAGGCTGAAGGCCGAGTTCGTGTTGTAGACGAAGGCCTGCAGGTCGGTCAGGTACGGCAGGAAGCCCGCTGTGATCGGCTCGAGCCGGGTCGTCGTCGGTTCGAGGTCCTGCAGCGCGCCGTGGACGTCGACGACCAGCGGGCGCAGGTCCGCCACCACCGGCCCGGCCCGGTCGACCACCGGTTGCGCGACGTCCAGGGTCTCGTCCACCTGTCCGACGGTGCCGCGGAGCGCGGACAGGGCCTCGGGCAGTTCCTCGGACGCCCTGGCGACGTTGTCCAGCGTCGGGTCGAGCTGCTCGGTCAGGTCCTGGGTGGCAGACGTGGCCCGGCGCAGCTCTCCCGTCACCCCCGGCAGCTCCTCCAGCGTGGCCGCGAGCTCGTCGTCCCGGTCGGCGAGCACGCCCAGCGTCTGTTGCATCGAGTCGGCGAGCTGGGCGAGCCGGACGTCCTTCTCGCCGGTCGCCTCCATGATCCGGCCGAGGGAGGCCACCAGGGTGGCGATCCTCTCCCGCCGGGTGCTCAGCGCCTCGGCCACGGGCGCCAGCCCGGTGAGGGTGTCGTCGGTGGCGCGCAGGCCGTCCGGCAGATGTGCCGGAGCGTTGGCCAGGGCCGTGTCGGCCGTTGCGAGCAGGCTGGTCAGCGCGTCGCGGCTGCGGTCGTCGAGATGGGTGAGCACCGCGTCGACCTGGATCGGATAACGGCTCTGGGCCTTCGGGATCACCTGGCCCTCGGTGATCGGGGCACCCGGCGGGCCGCCCGGATCGATCTCGACGTACATCTCGTTGAGCGGGCTCTTGGGGCGCAGCACGAGCTTCGCGTTGTCGTAGACCGTGGGCTCATCCCCGTCGATGGACAGGTGGAGCAGGGCGCTGCCGGCCTCGGTGACCTCGGCGTCACGGATGTCGCCCACCGGCACGCCGGCGATGCGCACCTCCTGACCGTTGCCGGGGCTGATGGCCGGGACCGCGTCGAACTCGGCGGTGAAGTGGAACTCCTGCTGCCACGGCCAGTTCGCCCGCTGCTGGGACAGGATGTAGCCGCCCACGGCGGCACCCAGGACGAGCAACGCGACGAGCGCCGTGACGTCCCGGGCCAGGCCGGGCACCGTCCGGACCCGCTGCCAGGTGCGGCGCCAGCCGTCGACGCGGGTGTGGGGCGCGCTCGGTGTGTCGGTCATCGCTGCTCCTCCTGCGGGGCGGCAAGCCGGCGGAGCAACTGTTCGAAGCTGAGGTCCGTCCCGTAGACGCTGCCGGGTCCGAACCCGGGGTTGAACGGGAGCATCGCCCCGCCGGGGTCGGTGCTCTTCGAGGCGTTGCCGATGTTGGCGGCCATGTAGGCGAACTCCTGGTAGAACAGCCGATCGGCGGCCCCGCTGCCCTCGTACGGCCCGCTGCCCACGTACGGCGAGAGCACGGTGTGCAGGATCGGTCCGTTGACGCGGTCGAGGACCGGGCCGGAGAGGTCGTCGAGCACGGCGGTCGCGTCGCTCGCGGTGGGCACCAGGCTCTCCACCAGCGGCCGAGTGTCGGCGAGCACCGGGCGCAGGTCGGCGACGAACGTCCGGGCCTCGGCGAGGACAGGATCGGCGTCGTCGAGCAGCGGCCCGAGCTCATGGACCGCGGGACGGGCGGCGTCGGCGGTCGTGACGACCCGCTGCAGGGTCCCGTCGAGGTCGGCCAGGCCGGCCCGCGCGGTCGCCAGGTCGACGGGCAGCCCGTCCAGGGTGGCCGCGACGTCGTCCCGCCGCTGGTCGAGCACGGCCGTCACGTCCCGCATCGAACCGACGATCGCGTCGAGTTGGCCCTGCTGGCGGTTCAGCGTCCGCGCCGTGTTCTCCAGCCCGCTCACGGTCCGCGTCAGGTCCATGTCGTCTCCGGTGGCGCCCCGGAGGGCGGCGAGCACCTCCCCGGCCGGCTCGAGCGCGTCCGGGGCGTCCCGCAGCAGGTCGCGGGCCGCGTCCCGCCCGCCCTCGCGCAGGGTCGCGTCGAGGCGGTCGACGGCGCGTTGCATCCCCACCCTGGCGTCGGGCTGAAGGGTCTCTGCCACGTCGCCGAGCTCCACCGGGACCCGGGTGCGCTCGGCCGGGATCGTCCCGGAGAACCTCCCCCGGTCGCCGCCCGGCGCGAGCTCCATGTAGTAGTTCCCGCCGAGCACGGTGGTGGCGCGGATGGCCGCCGACGGCGCGGTGCCGAGCTTGTCCACCGCGTCGGAGTCGAGCTTCATCGACACCTCGACGCCGCCGTTGTCGTCCAGCGCCACGCCGCGGACCACACCGACGGGCACGCCGGCGATCTTCACCTCGGTGACGTACGGCCGCAGGTGGTGGTCCTGGGCGAACTTCGCCGTGATCGTCTCCCCGAAGCTCAGCATCGTGAGGATGCGGTTCTTCTGGAACGCGGCGGCGCCCACGACCAGGCACAGGACCACCAGCACGATGCCGAGCTTCAGCGGCGAGGCCTGCCTGAATCCGCGGAGCAGCTTCATCGCGGCACTCCCGCCTTCTCGGTCTGGGCCTCCCCGGGGGCGGGGTAGGGGTTGCGATGGACGGTCGGGTCCTCCACCAGGGCGCTCCCGCTGACCGTCTCGGGGGCGAGCAGCGGCGCGATGCGCAGGTAGTGACCGGACTCGTCGCCGTAGGAGAGGGCCTGCGCGGTGTAGGTGAACCACAGGCCGATCTCGGGCGAGTACGGCGCGAGCACCTCGAGCGGGGTTCGCGCCCTCCCCAGCGTGGTCGCGAACTCAGGCGCCAGTGGCCGGGCGTCGGCGACGGTCTGCGTGAAATCCCGGACCGCCGGCTCCGCGGCCTCGGCGACCCCGGGTACCTGTTGCAGCGGGTCGACGCCCTCGCGGAGCACACCGCGCAGGTCCGGCGTGGCCTCGCCGAGGGCGGCCGCGCCCGGCTGCAACGCGGCCATCGCCGACTGCGTGTCGGCCAGCGGAGCCTCCAGCGCTTCGAAGGCGCGCCTCGCCTCCGTCAGCGTTCCGGGCGCCGCCCGGAGGGTGTCCTGCAGCGGGACGCCGCCGTCCACCGCGACCGCCCGCAGGGTGCTGTCCAGCTGATCGACCAGCTGGGCGATGTGCTGCTCCTTCCCGCTGAACCGCGCGGCGAGACGTTCACCGCTGCGCATCAGGCCGACCAGGTCGGTCTGGTCCGACGACGCCGCCGCCGAGATCTCGCCGAGGTCGTGCAGCAGGTGCGGCGCCGCCGTCAGCGCGTCGGCGAGGTCCTCGCTGCGCCCGGTCAGCCCGCCGCCGACCTCGCGAAGCGTGCTCGCCGCCGCGTCCCGGGTGGGTCCGTCGAACACGTCGAGCAGGTCGTCGAGCTCGTTGGAGTCCACGGTCTGCGCCGCGGGGAGGACGGCCGAGCCGAGCGGCCCGGCTCCCGCGGTGCCCGGGGTCAGTTCGAGGAACTTCTGCCCGAGGCCCGAGCGGGCCTGGATCCCCGCCCGCGCGTCCCGGTAGAGCGGGCGATCGCCGTCGAGCTGCACCTCGACGACCGCGGCGCCGTCCACGAGTTCGATGCCGTGCACCTGGCCGGCCCGCAGGCTGTTGATCCGGACGTCGTCACCCGGCAGCAGTGCTCCGACCTCGTCGAAGGCCATCTTGGCGTAGGTGTACGTCTGACCGGGCAGGCCCTTGAACGCGAAGATCGCGACGTAGAGGCAGGCCCCGAACACGGCCAGCACCACGGCGCCCACGAGCATCGACCGGGCCTCGGCCGCTCTCGCACGACGGGTTGCCATCTCAGCGACCTCCCAAGAGTTGACCCACGAGGCCCTGCTCCTGCTCGGGGCTCAGGCCGGTCGCGTTCCCCGACTCGGGCCGTCCCAGCACCGGGGCGTCCGGCAGTCCTGGCACGTCCGGCACCTCGACGCTCTGCGGTAACGGCTCGAGCAGGTCACCGCCACCGGGGATCGGCCCGGTCAGGCTGTTGGGCGTGAGCACGACGAAGGCCCGGAAGTAGTGGCTGAGCCCGT
Organism: Pseudonocardia mahuensis; assembly: GCF_018531475.1. GTDB lineage: Bacteria > Actinomycetota > Actinomycetes > Mycobacteriales > Pseudonocardiaceae > Pseudonocardia. Next base: position 23,704 of record NZ_JAHDTG010000070.1, on the reverse strand, counting down.
CGTGGCCGTTGGTCGTCAGCGCCCAGAACCGGATGAAGTCCAGGAGGCCGCCGAGGTGCTCGGTCAGGTGCTCGACGACGGGACGTGTCGAGGCGGCGACGGCTCTCAGGTCCTGGCCGGCCGGGCGGAGGGCGTGGACCAGCGGCGCCGCCTCGTCGAGCAGCCGCCGGGCCTCGGCGAGAACCGGTTCGAGGCTCGCCAGCGCGGGATCGGCGGCAGCGCTGAGGTGCTGGAGCTCGGAGCTGAGTTCGGTGAGGTCGTCCGTCACCGGCCTGATCGACTCCAGTGTGGGGGTGGTGGCCTCGGCCACTCCCGCCACCTGCGCGAGCGTGCTGCGGGCCCGGCTCAGGGTCGCGGGCAGCTGCTGCAGCGATGCCTCCATCGCCGACCGGTTGGCGGCTGTGGTGCGCAGCAGCAGATCGGCCGATTCGAGCAGCCGGTCGAGGTTCGCGCCGCCGTCGGTCGCGAGCGCACCCGCGACCGGGTGGACGCGATCGATCAGCGAGGTGAGCAGCGTGTTCTGCTCGTTGAGGATCGCCACCAGCTGGTCGGTGCGTTCGAGGGCCGGGGCCAGCGCCTGGATCGCGCCGTCGATGTTGCGGCCCTGCCCGTCCACACCCTCGCCGAGGGTGGTGATCATCGCCGCCAGTGCGGTACCGGTCGGCTGGTCCAGGGTGTCGAGGACGTCCTGCAGATCGACGGAGCTGCGGGTCTGGCCGACCGGGATCGGCTGGTCCGCCGGCAGGACCGGTGCGGACGGGGAGCCGCGGTCGAGGTCGATGTAGCGCTCCCCGAGCAGACTGACGAGCCGGATGCTGGCGGTCGCGTCGGCATGCAGGGGGAGCCCGGTCCCGGGCTCGAGCCCCATCGCCACCAGCGCCCTGCCGTCCCGGATCGAGATGGAGGTGACCTCGCCGATCTTGACGCCGCTCGACTTCACCATGTTGCCGACGATCAGCGGGCTCGCATCGGCGAACTCCGCGCGCACCACGTCCTCGTCCGGCCCGCCGCGATCCGAGGTGGCAGCGGCCACCGTGGCGGTGAGTCCGAGCACCGCGGCGACAATCACCGTCGCCACCCGGGCCCGCCGTCTTCCGATCCTTCTCATCGCATTCCACTTCCGGTCGCGTCGGTCCACGGCTGCCCCTCCGACGTGCCCGGAGCGGGAGTCAGGTTCTGACGGACGCCCGGCGGCATGACACCGGGATTGACGTTGGCCGACTGCATGCCGCCCTGCACCAGGAACCGGTGGTAGTGGCCATGGCTGTCGTAGTTGGCGGTGGCCGAACCCCAGTTCGCCATCCAGCCCGCGATCTCCGGCGTGTACGGGCGGAGGAACTCCAGCGCGGGCGCACCCGATACGGCCGCCGCGGTGAGCGGCGGCAAGGTGGCGTGCGCGCTGTCCAGCAGGGCCGGGGTGCGGCCGAGCAACGTCTCCGCCGCAGCGAGCGTGGGCCGCAGGTCGGCGACGGCGGGGCGGAGATCGGCCAGCAGGGGTTCGAGGTTGCGGGCCACCGCGGGGAGCCGCTCGGTGGCCGACCCCAGGTCGGTCAGCAGCGGGGTGGCGGCGTCCGCGGCGGCAGGAACCCGGTCGAGGGTCTGTCGCGCGGTCGACAGTGTCGAGGGCAGCTCGCGGAGTGCGGCGCGCAGCGCCTCCTGTCGCGCAGCCGTGACCTCGGTGAACCGGCTCAGGTGTTCCACCGTGCCGCTCACGTCGCCGTGGCGGGCGGCGAGGACACCGGTGAGCTCGCGCAGCCGCGTGACGAGCGACTGGATCGCCGGGCCGTCCTGGCCGACGGCCTGGAGCACGTGGCCCAGCGAGTCCAGCGCCGGACCGGCCGTCTGGATCGTCCGGTTGAGATCGGGCTCGCGCCCGTCCAGCGTTCCGGTCGTTTCCGACAGGAGGGACGTCAGCCGTTCGCGGGTGTCCGGGTCGAGCGCCGCGAGCACGGTGTCGAACTCGACCGGGGCGATCGTCCCCGGCACCAGCGCTCCGTCGGGGAGCGCCGGGTTCTGCTCAGGTCCCGGGGTGATCTCGAGCAGTCGCTCACCCAGCACCGCCTTCCACGCGATCCGGGCTGCGGTGCCGTCGTGCAGCGGGGTGTACCGCTCAGCCATCTCGACCCGCACCACGGCCTTGCCGTCGCGCGTCGTGACGTCGGTGATCGTCCCGGCGTCGCTGCCGGCGATCTGGACGGGTGTGCCCGTCACCAGGCCTCCGGCCGCCGGGAGCACGAGGGCGACCTCGTAGCCGTCGCCGGAACGGGACATCGCGTACACGCCCCCGGCGAACACGAGCGCGACCGCGGCCGCGGCGAGTCGGCGCAGATGGCGCATCTCAGTCCATCCCCAGGGGACCGGCGGAGGCACCGGCGAGGAACTGGCGGACGAACGGGTGGGAGGACGCGAACGCCGCCTCCGTCTCGCCGTAGTGCACGAGCCGGCCGCCCCAGATGAGACCGATGTAGTCACTCACCTTGCGGGCGGTGGAGATGTCGTGGGTGACGAGAAGGTACGTGCCGCCGTGCTCGCGGTGCATCTCCAGGATGAGGTCGTTGAGCAGGCTGGTCCGGACCGGGTCGAGCCCCGAGTCCGGTTCGTCGAACATCACGATCGCCGGATTGAGCACCAGTGCCCGGGCGAACCCTGCCCGCTTCCGCATCCCACCGGAGACCTCGTTGGGCAGACGCGTGGCTGCGTTCTCGAGCCCGACCTCGCGGAGGCGCGTCATGACGATCTCGCCGATCTCGGCCTCGTCCTTGTCCGTGTGCTTCCGCAGTGGGAACGCCACGTTGTCGAAGAGGTTGAGCGAGCCGAACAGCGCCCCGTCCTGGAAGAGGACCCCGAATCTCTTGCGGAACTCGTACCGCTCGCTCTCGGTGAGGTCGGCGATGTTCTGCCCGAACACGACCACCTCACCGGCGTCCGGCTCCAGGAGTCCGACGAGGTGCTTGAGCAGAACGCTCTTGCCCGTTCCGGACGGACCGAGAACGGTCGTGATGGCGTTGTCGGCGAAGTCGATGCTCAGGCCTTTGAGCACCTCGAAGGAGCCGAAGGCCTTGTAGACGTCGCGCACCCTGATCGTGTGTGCGAGCTCGGTTCCCGCGCCACTGGCCCCCACGCCGGGAGCGACGGGGGAATCTTGGTGCCACACAGTTCCTCCAGGGCATGAAAATCGGTGCGCGATCCATGCGGATCGCTTTTTTCGGTCGACTAGTTGGCGATCGGAGCATTGGGATTCAACCCCCAGAACACTTGTGTGCCGATCAGTCCGATGACGTGGACGAGCACCATGTTGACCATCATCGACTTGGCGGTGTTACGGCCGACCCCTACCGGGCCGCCACCCGCTGTGTATCCGTAATAACAACCGACGAGCACCACGGTCGTTCCCATCGCCATCACCTTGGCGACCGAGAAAATCATGTCGAGAGGATTCTGGAAGAGCCAGAACGTGAAGAGGTAACCGCCCGACGAAACGCCCCCGTACTGAACGACGACCACGAGGTACATGGAGACGTACATGACCCCGAGGCCGACGACGTAGAGGAACGGCATGGCGATCCACGCAGCCAGAAGCCGGGTACCGACGAGGTAGGCCTTCGATCGGATGCCCATGACCTCCATGGCGTCGACCTCCTCGGATATCCGCATGGATCCGATCTCGGCGACGAGCCCGCAGCCGACCTTCGCGGCCAGGATGTACGCCCACATGTAGGGCGCCATCTCCCGCAGCGAACACCAGGACGTGAAGATGCCGGTGTAGAGGGGGGCGCCGACCTGCTTGAGCGTGTAGTTCGCCTCGGTGCCGCACATCGTTCCGACGACGAACTGCATCGCCCAGATGATCGGGGCGCTGGCGATGATGAGGATCCCGGCCTGGCGAAGCACCTCGGACGGGTACAGCCGCACGGTGGACGGCAGGATGGCGACGGCATCCGCGGACATGCGCACGATCCGCCCGAACTCCTCGAGGAAGTTCCGGATCCTGCCGATGATCGAACGCAGACCGACATCCAGATCCGGGCGGCCTGGCGGCGGTAGCGGTGGACGGTTGTTCACGCGGTCGACTGACATGTTGGGGAGCCCCTACCGGAATACCTGCATCTCGGGGTTCAGCCCGAGCAGGGTCGCAGTGAACACGTAATTGAAGATCCAGATCGCAACGAAGGCAATGACCACGGCCTGGTTGACCGCTCGGCCGACGCCGATCGGGCCACCCTCGGTACGAAGCCCCTTGTAACAGCAGACGACCCCGATGATCAGGCCGAACAGCGTCGTCTTGACGATGCTGCCCCACATGTCGGTGGTCGTGGCGTTGGCGAAGAAGTTCGCGATGAACGCATCGCTGGAGGCACCGAGGACGAGAGCCGCGACATAGCCGCCGATCACACCGAAGCTGAGTGCGACGAGATCCAGCAGCCCGGTGAGCAGCGTGACGGCGATGACCCGGGGCAGCACGAACGTGCGGATCGGGTCCACGCCGAGCACCGCCATGGCGTCGAGTTCTTCGCGGATCTTCTTCGCGCCGAGATCAGCGGTGAGCGCGGTCCCCACGACTCCGGCGACGACCATGGCCGTGATCCAGGGGGCGAACTCCCGGATGCTCGCCATGATGAAGAACGAGCCCAGCCGCTCCGGAACCCCGAACAGGGCGTAGATGCTGCCGCCGGTCAGGCCGGGAGCACCGAGGCCGAGCGCGAACGTCGCGAGGGCCATGGGGAACCAACACAGCTTGAGCAAGGCGTAGGCCTCGTCCCGCACGTCGCCCCAGTAACCGACCGGGTGGCGCACCGCGCTGTAGAGGACCGCGCCCATGAGCTGCGCCATCTCCCCCGCCTGGACGAGCGTCTCCCGGGCCCACCTCGGGCACAGGCGGAGTGGCCGCGGCTCGCGGACCGCCGCACCGGCCGGCCTCGTTCCGGTGTCCGTCATGACCGACGCCCCAGGGAGGAATGCGCGCCGCCGGCCACGGGCGTCGCCCCGGCCGCGGTCGCCCGGGCGCAGGATGCGGACCCCGCGCAGTGGCGATGACCAGCCAATCGAACTCCCTCGATCAGATCCCCTGGAACAAGTTGATGAGTGGCGTCTCGCAAAGGGATGCCGCTCCCGCGCCTGCCGTCGTGGACTCGCGACGTCACGAGCAGCAGCGATTTCCGGGCATCGGATTCGCCGCTCGGGGGATATTGCCGCGCCGCGCGCCGGGACTTCGTCTTCCCGCCGGGGGATCTAGATCCTCCGTACGGGAGGTGACAGCACTTGGGCGGACCGGCACCGGCCGTGGGAACCCCACCGAGTTCGCCGGTCCGGCAGTCTCGGCAACCCATAGCGGCGATCTCAATCGTGCGCCGCGAGCGGTGGCCCGGCGCCTCGACCGCTCCCGCAGCGGGCGACGGTCCTCGCTCCGTGTGCTACGGTCACCCAGCGTTACGTTCATCACAGAGTGCGACGATGGCAATGCTCTCGGTAGTACCCGCAATGATGCGGTCACTCAAGGAGGTGTCATGCAATCTGCTGTCCATCGCGTCGACCTCATGAAGGCCCAGGATCCAGGCGATCTGTGGGACACCTCTGGAGTCGTGTTGCCGAGTGCGAATCTGAGCGAACTGCGCGAGGTGATCACGACAGCTCAAGCATTGGTCGCCTGGGAGGAGCTGCCGCCGTTCGAGGAAGTCGGCGACTTCAAGTCCGCCGGGGACATGCTGTCCACCATCACGGCCCTGACGAACGAGGCGTTGCGGGGAGATTCCCGGGCCGCGGAGAATCTGGCGACGAGCAACAGCCTCACCGAGTTGCTCGTCAGGGTCAAGACGGTGGGCGATCGCCTGCACGAAGCCGAACTCGCGCGTCGTACGGCGGCCTTCAAGGTGGTTCGCGAGGCACTCGCGCAACTGCACGGGGCCAGCTCCGTGGAACAGTTGATCGAGCACGCTCCCACGGCCATCTGCCGGCTCGGTTTCGACCGGGCGATCCTCTCCCGCATCGACGACTCGTTCTGGATCACGGAAAACCTCCACTTCGAAGGCGATCCGGAATGGGCCACGGAAGTCTGCGATATCGGCCGCGAGAACCCGCAGAGACTGAACCCGGGACTCGTCGAGTCCGAGGTCGTGCGGCGCAAGGTGCCGCTTGTCGTCCTGGACGTCCTGCGGAGCCCGCACGTGCATCGCCAGATCGCCGACGCCACACTCTCCCGCTCGTACGCCGTCTCACCGATCATGCCGGAGGGCCGCGTCATCGGGTTCCTCCACGCGGACTGCTACTACCAGCGGCGCAATATGGACCAGTTCGACCTCGAGATGCTGTCGATGTTCACCGATGGCTTCGGGTACGCACTCCAGCGAGCGTCGCTGCTGGACCGCCTGGGCAGTATGAAGGCTGCCGTCAACAGTCTCGCGAACGGTGTCTCGTCACTGGTCGACGATTTCTCCGGCTGCGGGCTGGAATACACCGGGGCCCGCCCGGAATGGCCGGAAGTCGCCTCCGACGGGGCAGCCGCCCATTCGGCGGAATCGCCGGAACTACCGCTGACCCGTCGAGAACGGGACGTGCTGCGCCTGATGGCGGCCGGTGAGACGAATGCCGGGGTCGCCAACCGTCTGTTCATCTCCGAGGGAACAGTCAAGTCGCACGTGAAGCACATTCTACGGAAACTCGGTGCGGCGAACCGGGCGGAGGCGGTCTCCCGGTGGTTCACGCTCGAACGGCGGGCGCGCGCCGCGGGCCGACACTGACGTCGTACAGGCATGTGGTCTGATCACTACTGCCAGTGATTGCGGCGGCCGTACGCGTACTTCCGCACCGGTCAGGTCATCACCCGCGGTGATCAGCAGCGCGGCGGCGGTGTCGGGCCGGCCCCGCTGCGGTCGAGGAACTGCGGGGCGGGGGCTGCGAGCGCTGTGGCGATCCAGCGCTTCCAGTCGTTGATCTCGTTGGTCAGCTCGAGGACCCGGCGGGCCAGCAGCGCCAGGGTGTAGGCCGCGGTGGTGGCGGCATCGGTGGGGTGCGCCGGCGCAGAGTTGGGCGCATCGCCGATGCATGTTGACGTGGATCCCGTCGGCCCACATATACACCTAATACTGCAACGGCGGTTTGATCATTCGGGTGGTCGTTCTCCGCGTCGCCGGTAGTGGCAGGTGCGGGCCTCGTGCTGGCGCCGGCGGCGCCATCTCGACCAGTGCATGACGTGGTCGATGCAGGTCAGCGGGGTGAACGCGAGGGCGGCGAGGAGGCGGCGGATTTCGTTGCCGCTCAGCGGGATCAGCCCTGTGTTGTGAGCTGGAGAGCCCCCTTATCTGTAGCGGGACCCCCGGTGTCAACGGGTCTTGGTGTGATCATTCTTCGTCTCGCGTCATTTCGGCGGCCTTGGGCGGCGCCGGCCCGCAGCCGCGGTCAAGGTGGAGCGCCCGGTGGACGAATGACCTTGACCGCGGCGAAGGGCCGGTGCAGGCTGCCACGGCCGAGAGGGCCGGTAGGGGTAGGTCAACTCATGGCGCGCTCCCGGGCTGTCGGGCGCCGGGTGATGCGGGTCGTGGTGCGCGGGCGCCCAGCCTTATCTCGGTCCGCGGAGAACTGCGTGTCTCCGGCGACATGATGATTGATGGGGGTGCCCCTCGCGGGGTGCGGCCGCTCGGTCTTTTGAGGACGTGCCGCGGGGTTACCGCGGCGGCAGGGGGCTGGCAGGAGCGGGCCGCAGACATCGATGGGTGGGCTGATGCGCGCACCGGGACCACCGCTCACACCGGGGCGAAGGCCTCGTCGCCCAGGGCGCGCAGGGTGTGGTGCGCCCAGCGGGTGATCTTGCGGGCGACCGAGAGGGCGGCCCGGTTGCCGCCGGCTCGTTCCCGAACCCGGCTGTAGTAGGCGTGGTCGGGTGAGCCGGGACGGGCGGCGCACTTGGCGGCCTCGAACAGCGCCCAGCGCAGCAGCGGCGAGCCCTGGCGCGACAACCTGCCGGCGGCGCGTTTGTCGTCCGAGGAGTGCACGGTGATGTCGAGTCCGGTGTGCCGGACCGCCTTGCGGGAGGCGGAGAACCGGCGGGTGTCGCTCAGCTCGGCCCAGATGACGGCGGCGGTGATCGGTCCGACGCCGTAGCGGGCCTGCAATGCCCGGCAGCCTGGCTGGCGGTGGGCGAAGGCGGCGATCTGGCGGCGCAGCGGGGCCAGCTCGGCCTCCAGCGCGTCCAGAACGCGCAGCGCAGTGAGCACCGCCTGGCGCGCGGCCGGGGACAGCCCGGTGCCCTGCTCGAGACGCCGGCGAGCCGCCGCGGCGAGCAGGTCGCCCTCCGCGGCCGGCGCGCCGTGGTGGAACAGGGTGGCGTGCAGCCGCTGCACCCAGCCGGTGTGCTCATCGCGCAAGTCCTTGAACAGCTCCAGCAGGGCCCGCATCTCGGCCACGTGCTCAGGGGGGATCCACGACTCCGGCAACCTGCCGCCGGCGAGCAACTGGCGCAGATGCCGCGCATCGGCCCGGTCGGTCTTGGCCCGGTGCTTCGGGCCGCGGGCGGCCGCGGTGTCCGCCGGCTCGGCCAGATGCGCCTCGATCCCCGCTGCAGCGAGCTCCTCCGCCACGAACCGCCAACCGGTGCAGGCCTCCACCGCGAACCGCGCCGGCCGCCCGGTCACCTCGGTGGCCAGCCAGCGACGCAGCAACTCCCGGTTGGCCGGTGCCCGGCCTCGCCGCACCTGCCCGGTGCCCTCATCCAGGTAATCGAAGGTGATCTGCCGCCGGTGCACGTCCAGCCCGCCTACGATGCTCATCAGGGGCCTCCTCACGTTCCCTCGAACTCACACGCACACATCGTGCGCTCAAGCTGAGGGGGTCCCGCTACATGTCATCTTTTCCGCCTCTTGGGCGCGGGTGGCGGCGAGGTAGGCGGCGGCGAGCATGGCCAGGGTGATGTGGGCGTGCCAGGCGCGCCAGGAGCGGACTTGGTAGTGATCGAGCCCGGCCTCGTTCTTCGCGGTCTGGAAACACTCCTCGATCGCCCACCGCGCCCCGGCGACCCGGACCAGCTCCCGCAACGGAGTGTCCGTGGGCGCGGCGCAGCGATAGAACGCCAGCTCACGCACCGTCTTCCCGGCGGGCGCCTCGGTCTGGCGGCGAACGAGCAGCCAGTGTCCCCAGCCCTCGGGAAGCCCGGTGGTGTCGAGGGCGATCGCGGTCCAGTCGTAGACCCGCTCACCGTGCGCGCCCGCTCCGATCGAGCGCCGCTCCCACCCCGGCCGCCCGGTGTCGGGGTCACGCGCTCCGGCGATCGTGGCGAGGACCTTGGCTTGGCGGCGGTGCCCGTCGGGGCTGGTCAGCATGTCGTCGTTGCGGGTGGCGAGCACGAACCGGATCTGTCGCTCGGTCAACCAGGCGCGGAAGGTCGGGTTCTGCCCGTAGGCCTCGTCCGCGGTCACCCACGACCCGCCGGTGAACGCGCCGGCGGCGTGAGCGCGGGCGAGCATGGCGATCCCGAGCTGCGGTTTCGTCGCGAACCCCACCTCGGCCGGGACCCCGGCCCGAGCGCACCGGTCACGGTCCTCGGTCCACGAGGTCGGCAGGTAGAGCTCCCGGTCGATCAACGCCCGACCCCGCGAACTCGCGTAGGCCAGGAACACCCCGAGCTGACAGTTGTCGATCTTCCCGGTCGTGCCGGTGTACTGGCGCTGCACCCCGGCCGAGCGCACGCCCTTCTTGATGAACCCGGTCTCGTCGACCACGAACACGCCCGTGGCGGCATCACCGAGTTCGGCCAGGACGTAGCCGCGCAGGTCGTCGCGGACGCCGTCGACGTCCCAGTCCGCGGTACGCAGCAGCCGCTGCATCCCGTCCGGCGACACCGCCCCGGCATGCTCGGCCAGCGTCCAACCGTTCTTGCGCTCCAGACCTGCCAACAGCCCACGCAGATACGTTCCGACCCGCCGACGCGGCTCCACTCGCGCGAACCGGCCGGAGATCAGCTCCACCACCGTGTCCAACGAGGCCACCCACCCGGCAAGATCAACCACGCGGTGATCATCACCGCCGAACCGGGCTCAGCCTCTCACGACACGCCGAAGCGCCGTTGCAGTACTAATCCACGCCGGACGGATCACGGGCGGCGAAGGCGCGCTGCTCGGTCTTCCGGGTCTCGGTCAGCCGAGATCACCGCCGCGGGCAGACCGGTCGAGCTGCCGAGGAACTGTCCGAGCGCGGGCTCGACGTCCCCGGACGCGAGGCCAGGCAGGTACAGCAATTGCGGCTTGTCGTCCTTCGCGCCGTTCCGCCGCCCACCGAGCCGGAGGGCCGACCCCATCGCCGGCCTGTTCCGACTTCGGGCTGAGGCCGTCGCGGACCGCACCCGTCCTGGACGTGCCCGCCTCGGAGCCCGTATCCGATGACAGCTTTGGTGTGGCAGTCGATCACAGTGGCGAGATAGAGCGATCCTTCCCAGGTCGGGATGTAGGTGATGTCGCCGACCAGTTTCTGGCCGGGCGCCTCGGTGGTGAAGTCTTGGCAAACCAGGCCGGGGATGGGCAGAGCGCGGCCGCCGTTGTCCGTGAGTCCTGCCCGCCGGGGCCGCGGCTGGCAGGGCTGTAGGCCCTGGTCACGCATAATGGCGCGGACGAGCTCGGGTCCGGCCGGCACGCCGCGACGGCCCAACTCGGCGTGCACCCGCCGGTAGCCGTAGGTCTCGTCGGAGTCCGCGAAGATCTCGACCACCAGCGAGATGCAGCCACCCTCGTTCACTCCGTTTCGCACCACGAATGATCCCATGCTCTACGCAGCCGGGCGGGCTGCCACGACAGCCCGATGGTCCGACTCGTCGAGGTAGTGGTCCCAGAGAGACCAGTCATTCGGAGGGCAGAGACCGGTCAGCCGCGGGCCGCGGCGAGGTCGAGTGCGATGTCGACGATCATGTCCTCCTGTCCGCCGACCAGGCCGCGACGGCCGACCTCGACGAGGATGTCGCGGGTGTCGAGCCTGTGGTCGAGGGCGGCTTTCTCGGCGTGACGCAGGAAGCTGGAGTACACCCCGGCGTAGCCGAGGGTGAGGGTTTCGCGGTCGACGCGGACGGCGCGGTCCTGCAGCGGGCGGACGATGTCGTCGGCGGCGTCCTGCAGAGCGAACAGGTCGCAGTTGTGCTTCCAGTCGTGGATGTTCGCGACGGCGATGAATGCCTCGATGGGGCAGTTCCCGGCGCCGGCACCGTGCCCGGCAAGCGAGGCGTCGACGCGGGTGACGCCCTCCTCGACCGCCACAACGGAGTTCGCCACCGACAGCGACAGGTTCTCGTGGGCGTGGATGCCGATCTGAGTACCCGGGTCGAGGACATCGCGGTAGGCGCGGACCCGGTCGCGGACGTCGTTCATGGTCAGCCGGCCGCCGGAGTCGGTGACGTAGACGCAGTGCGCGCCGGCGGATTCCATCTGCTTGGCCTGATTCGCCAACTCGGTGGCAGGGGCCATGTGCGACATCATGAGGAACCCGGAGACGTCCATGCCGAGCTCGCGGGCCTTGCCGATGTGCTGGATGGCGATGTCGGCCTCGGTGGCGTGGGTGGCCACCCGCGCCGACCGGACGCCGAGGTCGTAGGCCTTCTCCAGTTCGGCGATGGTGCCGATGCCGGGGAGCAGCAGCGTGGTGAGCACCGCGTTGTTGACGACCTCAGCCGCGGCGGTGATCCATTCCCAGTCGGTGTTGCTGCCGGGCCCGTAGGTGAGGCTTGCGCCCGCGAGGCCGTCGCCGTGGGCGACCTCGATCGCGTCGACGCCGGCGGCGTCGACGGCGGAGGCGATGGCGCGGACCTGGTCCGAGGTGAGCCGGTGGCGCACGGCGTGCATACCGTCGCGCAGGGTCACGTCCTGGATGTAGAGGGAGGGCTGGTTCATCGGGCGGCCTCCGCGGGCTCCGAGGCGGCGGCGTGGGCGGCGAGCTGTTCGCCGGTGCGCAGCGCGGCCGAGGTCATGATGTCGAGGTTCCCGGCGTAGGCGGGCAGGTAGTGCGCGGCGCCCTCGACCTTGAGGAACACCGACACCTTCCACCGGGGTCGGGGCGTGTCCGGCCCGATCAGGGTGTGCAGCGGCTCGTCGTCGAGGATCGGGGCGATCTGCACGGCCTGCTTGAGCCGGTAGCCGGGGACGTAGCGTGCGACGTCGGCGGCCATGGCCTCGACGCTGGCGCGGATCCGGTCCGGATCAGCGTCGTCGACCAGGCACAGCGCCGTGTTACGCATGATCATCGGCGGGTCGGCGGGGTTGAGCACGATGATCGCCTTGCCACGGGTGGCACCGCCGACGGCCTCGATGGCCTTGGCCGTGGTTTCGGTGAACTCGTCGATGTTCGCCCGGGTGCCCGGCCCGGCGGACTTCGAGGCGATGGAGGCGACGATCTCGGCGTAGTGGACCGGCGCGACCGAGACACCGCGGCGACCACCGGGATGGTGGCCTGCCCGCCGCACGTCACCATGTTCACGTTGCGCGCGCTGCGGTGCTCGGCGAGGTTCACCGCGGGCACGACGAACGGGCCGATCGCGGCCGGGGTGAGGTCGACCAGGATCTTGCCGTGCGGTTCGAGCTTCGCGGCGTTGGCGACGTGTGCCTTGGCCGAGGTGGCGTCGAAGACGACGCCGATCTCGTCGAAGTTCGGCAGCGCGAGCAGCCCGTCCACGCCCTCGGCGGTGGTGGGATGCCGAGCCGACGCGCCCGGGCCAGCCCGTCGGAGTCGGGGTCGATGCCGACCATCGCGCCCATCTCCAGGGTCTCCGACAGCCGGATCACCTTGATCATCAGATCGGAGCCGATGTTGCCCGATCCGATGACGGCGACCTTGGTCTTCCTCACGATCTCTCCTCAGTAGTTCTTGCCGAGGATCACGCTGAGCGCGCCCTGCAGCTGTCGGACGGCCTCGTCGTCGTCCCAGGTCGCGGTGCTCTGCCGCCAAGCGATGTAGCCGTCGGGCCGGACGAGCAGCGCTCCGGCTTCGTGGATCTCCCGGATCTGCGCCCACGAGCAGTAGGGGTCCTCGGTTCCCTTCGCCCCCACCACGACGGTGCGCAGGAACGGCAGGTCGAGCTTCTGCGCCGCGTGCACCCACGCGCGGCCGGCGAGACCGGTGACGAGGGAGAACCGTCCTTTACCGGTGACGTCGAGCGTCGAAACCCGCTGGCCGTCGGCGTCGACCAGCCAGGTGTGCGGGATCTTCGCCCCGGGCCGGGTGGTGGCCTGCAGGTAGAGCTGCTTGTCGCGCAGCCACTGCTCCTCGCCGGCGCCGGGGTCGGCGATGACGGCGCCGGAGTGGTAGCGCTGGTTGAGCTCGACGCCCTGGGCGTTGAACTCGTAGTTCTTCAGCTGCACCGCCTCGCGCAGCGCCTCGCGGACCTCCACCCCGGCAGGGCTGGGGTCGCGCAGTTTCGCCAGACCGGCGGCGACGGGATCGGCTTCTCCGGTGGTGCGGAAGCACTCGTTGAGGGGGCCGTAGTCGATGCGGGACTGGTTGGCCCGGGCGACGACCTGCTGGCCGACGGGGACGCGTTCGAGGGAGTAGGAATCGAGAAGTGATTCCTCGGCGTGGCCCCTGATCACGAACGCCAGCTTCCAGGCGAGGTTGAACGCGTCCTGGATGGAGGTGTTCGATCCCAGCCCGCTCGACGGCGGGTGCCGGTGCACGGCGTCGCCACCACAGAAGACCCGCCCGGAGGAGTAGGTGGTGGCGCAGGCCTGGTTGACGTGCCAGGTGGAGGTGGCCTCGATGTCGATCTCGAGGTCCGGGTCGCCGACCAGGCTGCGGATCTTGGCTTTGACGCCTGCCTCGTCGAAGTCCGGCTCGCCGTCGGCCATGTCGTAGCCCCAGCCGGCGATCCAGGTGTTCCAGGGACGGATCGCGCGCAGCAGGCCCATGCCGATCTCGCCGAAGTTGGCGCTCGGGGTCATGATCCAGTGCAGGATGCTGGGCCGGTGCTCGACGTAGCGGCGCAGGTCGGCATGGAAGAGCACGTAGGCGGTGGCAGCGCGGGCCAGATGGCCGTCGAGCTGCAGCCCGAGCTCCTCGACGATCTGGGAGCGGGCGCCGTCGGCGCCGATGAGATAACGGGCCCGGACCGCGTACTCGCGGCCGGACAGGCGGTCCTGCAGGTTCACCATCACGCCGGTGTCGTCCTGGGAATGGGACAGGTACTCGGTGTTGAAGGAGAACGAGGCGCCGCGCTCGGCGGCGTTCTTGAGCAGGACCGGCTCCATGTAGAGCTGCGGGATGTCCAGCAGCGGGCAGGGACTGCCCTTGATGTAGTCGCCGATCCGGTCGTCGCCGGTGCCCCAGGTGCGGACGCGGGCGATCTCGTCGCCGGCGAGGCTGGTAGTGAACAGTGTGTCGCCCATCAGCTCCCACGGGGTGGCGTACTTCGTCGCCTCCGCTTCGACGCCGAGGTCGCGCAGGACCTCGACGGTGCGCTGGTTGGTGATGTGCGCCCGTGGGGTGTTGGCCAGCCAGTTCCAACGGGTCACCGAGTGCACCCGTATCCCGTAGGTGGCCAGGGCCAGGGCGGCGGCAGCTCCAGTCGGGCCAGTGCCGACGATGAGGACGTCGGTGTCGAAGTCGGTTGTCATGGTGTTCATCAATCCCGTCCGGAGTCGGCGGTGATCCGGTGTGGTGCGGTCTCATCCGCCCCGGTGGCGGTGGAGAAGGTGGCGCGGACGGTGCCCAGGCCGGACAGGTCCGCGGTATAGGTGCCGCCGGCGACGACGGGCACCATCGGCCCCAGGGCGCCAGACAGCACGACGTCGCCGGCCCGCAGCGAGGCGCCGAACGCCCGGGCGGTGCGCGCGAGCCAGACCAGCGCGGCGATTGGATCGCCCAGGCAGGCGGCGCCGCAGCCGCTGCTCACCGTGTGGCCGGTGTGATCGGTCATGGTCATCTCGACGGTCCGCAGGTCCTGCGCGCCGAGCGCGACGGGCTCGTCGCCGAGGACGTAGAGGCCGCTGGAAGCGTTGTCGGCGACGGTGTCGACCAGCGAGATGTCCCAGCCCGCGATGCGGCTGTCGACGATCTCCAGCGCCGCGACGGCCTGCCCGACCACGGCGCGCGCGGTGGTGGCGGTGATGTCGTCGGTGTCGAGGTCGGCGGCGAGCACGAAGGCGATCTCGGCCTCGATCTTGGGCTGCAGCAGCCGGGTGATGTCGACGACCTGGTCCTGAGGGCAGGCCATGTCGTCGAACAGCACCCCGAAGTCGGGTTGGTCGACTCCGAGCTGGGCCTGTACGGCGGGTGAGGTCAGGCCGATCTTGCGTCCGACGATGCGGTGGCCCTCGTCGAGACGGGCCTGGGTGAGCAGGCTCTGCACGGCGTAGCCGGTGGATGGCGTGGTGTCGGGCAGTAGGTCACGCACGGGTGGGCACGGCGTGCCGGTGCGCTGCGCGGCGATGAGCTGTGTGGCGACGACGCGGGTCGCGGCGTGGGCGGCGGTGTCGGTCATGTCCGGGTTCTCCGATCGGGCCCCGGCCCCGGGGACAGCATCAGCCCTCCCCGGATCCCGGATCCGGGTGGTGGCTCACTGCTCGGTGAGGAAGGCCAGGACCAGCTGGTTGAACTCGTCGCGCTGCTCCCACTGCGGCCAGTGGCCAGCTCCGGTGATGAGCTCGAACCGCCCGCCGGTGATCTTGTCGGCCATCTCGAGGCCCGCCCCAGCCGGACCCGAGGGGTCGTCGCTGGTCCAGACGACCAGCGCCGGCCCGGGCACCGCGGCCAGGTCGGCGTCGGTGACGAGGTTGCGGCGGCGGATCTCGGGGTCCTGCAGGCAGAGGATGTGGCGCATCGAGTCGGCGAACCCGGGGCGGGCGTAGATGGTCCGGCGGATCGCGACGAGCTCGTCGGTGACGGTGGCCGGGTCGGCCATCAGCCACTCCAGCCGCGCCCGGATGCGCTCCTCGGTGGGGTCGTCCGCGGCGGCCTGGGACAGGCTGCGGATCTTCTCCATCACCTCCGGGCGGGCCATCGTGCCGCCCGGGGTGTTGAGCACCAGCTTGCCGACCCGTTCGGGGTGCGCGGCGGCGAACTTCACCGCGACCCACCCGCCGAGGGATTCGCCGTTGAGGTGGGCCTTGTCGACGCCGAGTGCGTCCATGAGGCCGGAGAGGTGCCCGACGTAGGTGTCGAGCTCCAGGTCGGCCTTGGCGTGGGTGGTGTAGCCGTGCCCGGGATAGTCGTAGGCGATGACGTGGAAGTGCTCGGCGAGGGCGGCCACGTTGTGGGCGTAGGCCTCCAGGTGCCCACCGGTTCCGGGCATCAGGACCAGTGGCTCGCCCTGCCCGGCCTCGAGCACGCGGGTGCGCCACGGGCCGACGTCGATGTAGTGGATGCGGTGCTCGGTGGCGCCGAGCGCGACCCAGACCGGGGTGTCCTGCTTGATCTCGGTGCTGATGGCTCTCATGCGCCCACCCCCGCCGGCTGCGGCGCGAGCGCGGAGAACAGCTCGTCGGTGGTGATCTCGGCGAGCAGGCCCAGGGACTCCAGCGACGCGGTGCGGGCGGCCTCCGAGCCGGCCGAGCAGGCGTCGGAGACGACGACGGTGTCGATGCCGGCGCCGCGCAGGATGGTGTCCAGCTCACTGCCATGGAAGCCGCCGACGCGCTGGTGAGTGACCATCGCGTCACCGGCTTGCGGGGCCAGCTCGTCAATGATGACCGCGCCGATACTGCCGTCCTCGAAGCACTTGCTCTGGGCAACCATGCCCAGCAGCGGCGAGTTGGCGACCAGATCGGGATAGCCGGGCTGCCAGGCCACCCGGGTGTGGACGACCTTGGCCCCGGCGCTGCGGGCGCCGTCGAGGAGCCGGGAGATGGTGCCGAGGACACCGGTGCGCTTCGGGTCGAAGCTGCTGATGTCGATCAGTCCTTTCTGGGAGCCGCTGAAGTCAGGCGCGGGCGAGGATCGACGAGCCGATGTCGGCGATGTCGCGCTCGGCGGTGAAGGGGTTGGACAGGAAGACGCTGACCATGTCGCAGCCGGCCTCGCGCATCAGCTGGGTCTTCTCCAGCAGCTCGTCGGGGGTGCCGTAGAGGCACCAGTAGTCGACGAGCTGCTTGGTGATCAGCGGCCGGTGCACCGGGTCGAGTCCACGCAGGTACTTGGCCCACACCTCGAGGTAGTGCGGCGCGTCCGGCGCGGAGGGGTCCCCGAGGTAGGCCATCGCGGCCTCGGTGGAGGCCTTCACGATGCCCCCACCGAGCTCGTCGACGTGGGCGTTCATGAAGCCGGAGTTGGTGATGCAGGAGCTGATCGGGCCCGAGCCGAAGCCCTTGTCGATCCCGTCCTCCCAGGTCTCGCCCGGGCGCAGCTGGTAGAACCAGGACAGCGCCACGAGCTTGACCGAGCCCGGCGGGCGCCCGGCCGCGGCGACGGCCTTGTCCAGCTCGCGGCGGACCGCCCCGATCATGTCCGGGTTCGGGCCCAGGCAGTAGGTCATGTAGTCGGCGTGCTTGGCGGCGATCGCCAGGCCCTTGGGGCCGCCCGCGGACATCCACACCTCGACCGGGTCCTCGAGGTTGTACCAGTGGCCGTTCTTGTCCAGGAACTCGATCTCGCGGTCCTGGCCCAGCCACGTGTGGTTCACCCGCTGCCCGGCCAGTAGCCCGCGGGCGATGGTCAGGGTCTTGTCCAGCTCGCCCAGCGTCGCGGGCCGGTTGCCCATCGAGCGCAGCGCATTGTTCGCGGTGCCGATCCCGAGAAACGTGCGGCCCGGGGCCAGCGCGTTGAGGGTGGCGATTGAGTTGGCGGTGACCGGGGCGATCCGGGTCAGCGGGTTGGTCACCCAGGTGCCGAGCTTGATGGTGCTGGTCTCGCGGGCGGCGAGCGCGAGGTACTGGTAGGGGTCGCTGAACAGCAGCGGCCCTTCACCGACGCCGAAATGGCTGGCGCCGACGTCCTCGGCCTGCTTGGCCAGGCCGACTTGGTCGATCTTGGCGCAGGTGCCGATGCAGAACTCCATGACTGCTCCCTTGCGGCAGGGTTCTCTCGGGAACCGGATGTGATGAGGTCAGGCGGCTGGTGCGGCGGTGGTGACGCCGAAGCCGGCGATCCACTCCGGGATCGGGTGGTAGAAGGAGGTGTCGACCCGGTAGGGCCCGGCCGCTCCGAGTGCGGCGTACGCGGCGATCCAGGTCCGGACCTCGTGGCTGGAGTGCCCAGCCTGCTCGACGAACTGCTCGTTGCTCCAGGAATCGATCTCGGCCCAGTCGGCCGCGGCGAGCAGCGCCATCAGTCGCTGGTCCCACTGCGGGTTGAGCGGGGCGATCGTGGCCGTACCGGCGGCGAAGTCCCGGCCGGTGGCGTAGACCCGCTGCTCGCGGGCCAGCCGCTGCTCCGGGGTGGGGTTGCGGCCGGCGATCAGCCGCTCGGCCACCTCCGGCGGGGCGCCCTCGAACTGCGGCACCGGCGGGTCGTGCGACAGCCCACCCGATCCGATGACCAGCACCCGGCGCCCGAGTCCGCTGGCGGCCCGGCCCAGAGCCTCGCCGAGCAGCCGCGGCCGCGACACCGGACCCAGCGGTTCGGCGACCGAGTTGATGAACACCGGCACGACGGGCACGGTGTCGATACGGCCGAAGAGGATCTCCAGCGGCTGCGCGAACCCGTGGTCGACGTGCATCCGCTCGGAATAGGCGAGGTCGATGCCCTCGGCCAGCACCCCGCGGGCCAGCGCGTACGCGGCGTCGCGGTCCACCGGCAGCCGACCGGTCGCCGTCCCGTAGTCACCCACCGAGTTCGCCCCGGTGCCCAGGCAGAACGGCGGCATCATGTCGTAGAAGAAGCCGTTGTAGTGGTCCGGCCCGAACAGCAGCACCAGCTCGGGATCGAACTCGCCGATGAACCGGCGAGCTGCGGTGAAGGCGCCCTCAACGGCGGCCGCAACATCCTCCGCGGGGTGGTTGGCGCCCATCAGCGGCGAATGGGACAGCGTGCACAGGGCGAGGGTCATGGCCCTCCTTTCCAGCTCATCACTGAGCGCGTCGTCACCAGGGCGCGAACAGCAGCCGTCTGAGGCGCAACGTCGTCGAACCGCCGTGATCGCTGACATGCTAAAGTGCTAGCATTACAGTAAGCGGCCTGGAGCGGGGCGCACAAGGGGGCGGACGAGATGAGCCGGACAGCGCAGCAGCGAGGCGACCCCGCGGGCCCGGCTACGCTTCCCGAGTGACCGATCCGCAGCCCGCAGCCCTGCACCGGGGGCCGAGCAGGCTCAACCACGCGGTGTACGACCAGCTCAAGGAGCGCCTCCTCGAGGGTCGCCACTCCGCGGGCGAGCGCCTCTCGACCGAGGAGCTGCGCATCGAGTTCGGGGTCAGCAAGCAGCCGGTGATGGAGGCGTTGCGTCGCCTGTCCGGCGACGGGCTGGTCGAGGTCCTTCCCCAAGTCGGCTCGCGTGTCGCGACCTACAGCCTCCGCGAGGTGGAGGACTTCTACCTCATGTTCGGGGGATTCGAGGGCTCCATCGCCGGCGTCGCCGCGATCCGGCGCACCGCCGAGCAACTCGCCGACCTCGACACGATCTCCCAGCGGATCGGCACACTCCGGGCCGAGAAGGACTCCGAGGTCCGCGCCCGCGGCTACCGCATCTGGAACCGGCGCTTCCACGAGGCCATCCACCTCATGGCGCACTCGCGCGTCATGGCCGACACCAGCCGCAAGATGTGGGACCTCTCGGACTTCCTCATCAACACCACCGGTGTCCCGCAGCCGCTCAGCTCGGCCCTCGACGAGCGCCACGACGACCACGAGCGCATCCGCGACGCGCTGCACGCCGGCGATCAGGCGCTGGCGCGCGCGGAGATGGAGCGTCACATCGTGGGCACCGTCGCGGTCATCCACGCCGAATCCGAGTCCGCGGCGCGGCACAGCAACTGATCTTTACGGCCGAGAACGCACCGTGACCAGCAGGTCCTTGCAGGTCTGATGCCCGTGCGTGTCGCGGTCGGATTGCGCCATTCGAGCGGAGCGCTCCCTGCTGGAGTCCGCCTGTGCCGAATCGCGGCACGGTCGCTGGCCTTCGTTCAGTCGCTCACGCACAGTGCGCAGCGACCTGCCCGCCGGATGCGTCGCAACGACTTCAAGTCCTCTGCACTCTCATCCTGACCGGCCTGGGCAGTCCTTCCATCGCGCTCGCCGGCCGGGACCGGTCTGAGCGCCGTCCCCCAACGCCGAGGAGCGCAGCCGGTGAGCCAGACCCCCGGTTCGGTCGACGTGGCCGAGACACCAATCAGAAAGGTCGCCGGGGCCTGCCTCGTCGGCACGACCATCGAGTTCTACGACTTCTTCATCTACGGAACCGCAGCCGCGCTCGTGTTCCCGAAGCTGTTCTTCCCCGAGACCACACCGTTCATCGGAACCCTGCTCGCCTTCGCCAGCTTCGGCGTGGGCTTCGTGGCCCGCCCGCTCGGCGGCGCCATCTTCGGCCACTTCGGCGACCGCGTCGGCCGCAAGACGATGCTGGTCATCTCCCTGCTCATCATGGGCCTGTCCACCGTGGCGATCGGGTTGCTGCCCACCTATGCCACCGCAGGTGCGCTCGCCCCCGCGCTGCTGGTCCTGCTACGCCTCGTCCAGGGCGTGGCGGTGGGCGGCGAATGGGGCGGCGCGGTACTGATGGCCGTCGAGCACTCCGCCCCGGACAAGCGCGGCTTCTACGGCAGCTGGCCTCAGGCCGGGGCCCCGCTGGGCACACTGCTGGCCACCGGCGCGTTCTTCCTCGTCTCGCTGATGCCCGCCGACCAGTTCCTCAGCATCGGCTGGCGCATCCCCTTCCTGGCCAGCGCCATTCTGATCATCGTCGGGCTGTTCGTTCGACTTCGAGTGACCGAAAGCCCGGCCTTCCAGCTCGTGCGCAACCGTCAGGCCGAATCGCGCACGCCGATCGTCGAGGTCTTCCGCAAGCACCCGAAGCAGGTCCTACTCGTCGCCGGCGCGTTTCTGGTGCAGAGCACCGTCTCCTACATCTTCATCGCCTATCTGGCCACCTATGGCACCACCGTGGTCGGGGCCTCCCGGACCAGCGTGCTCGCAGTCATCCTGCTGTCCGCGGTGGTCAGCACCGTGCTGCACATCGCATTCGGCGCGTTGTCCGACCGTCTCGGCCGTAAGCCCGTCTACCTCGCCGGCGTCGTCGCCATGGGTGTGCTGATCTTCCCCGCGTTCGCGCTGTTCAACACCGGAAACTTCGGACTGATGCTGGTCGCGCATGTGATGATCTTCGGTCTCGCGCTGAGCCTGGCCGGCGGCCCGACCGCCGCGATGTTCTCGGAGATGTTCGGCACCCGCGTCCGCTACACCGGGGCCTCAGTGGGCTACCAGCTCGCCGGCGTGTTCGGGGCCGCGCTCGGCCCGATCATCGCCGTGGCACTGCTCGAGGCCACCGGATCCGGCTACGCGATCGCCGCCTATGTCGCCGCGATGGCGCTGATCTCCCTCATCGCGGTCACGCTGATCCCGGAGTCCCGTGGCGTCGACATCCTCGAGATCGAGCAGGAGCCCAGCAGGGTCTGACAAGTTCATGCGGAGGGGCGGCCACCGATCCGGTGGCCGCCCCTTCCTCATGCTGTACGGCTGCTCACCACGCGATGCGAGCAGCGCGCCGTCGTCACGATGCCGCGTCCAGCGGGGCAGCCCGGTGGAATCGGTGAAGGGCCCGGGTGGCGTCCGCGGCCACCCGCCGCAGCAGCTCCGCGCTCTGCCGTGTGTCGAAACGGCCGGCGACACCTCCGATGGACAGCGCAGCGATCGGACGCCCGACGTCGTCGAGTAGGGCTGTCGCGACGCAGACCAGCTGCGGTCGCGACTCACCGACGCAGAAGGCGACCCCGCGCTCGCGGGTCGCCTCCAGCTCGCCGCGGAAGCGGCGGTCACTCACGATTGAGTCCCGAGTCCGGGGGCGCAGGCCGCTGGCCAGGACAAACTCGGCCGCGGTCGGGTCGTGCGCCAGGATCGCCTTGCCCAGCGCACTGCAGTGCGCCGGGAACCTCGACCCGATCCGCAGCGTCCTAGGCGCAGGACGCTGGCCGTGCAGCCGCCCGAGCAATGCGACCTCGTTGTCGTAGAGCACACCCAGGTGCACCGTCTCGCGGGTGAGCTCGTAGAGGTAGGCCATGAACGGTGCGAGCACCTCGTGCAGGCTGCCTGGCAGCGGCTCGTACACCTGACCGCCGAGATCGTGCAGCCTGCGGCCCAGCCGGTAGCGATTCCCCTGACGTTCGACGAAGCCGTTGCGCTCCAACGCCGCGACCAGCCGGAACACCGTCGACTTGGTTAGCCCAAGGTCCCGGGCAAGCTCGCTGACTCCCACCGAGGTGTGGCCGGGCGGGAACGCAGCCAGGACCTCGAGGGCCTTGTCGACGGCGGTGCGTGTCGGCGCGCCGGACTCCGAGCCGAAATCATTGTCGGAGACGCTCAGCTCGACCGACGACCCGGCGGCGACCGACTCGCTCTTCACGTCCACGCGATCACCCTGCCTCGTTGCCTTCAGCGCGCGTATCGACAAACCAGATGCCAGTTCAGGAATGCTAGCATCACAGTTGCGGATGGTGGGGCGCTCTCGTTTCGCCTTCTCGTCGTCACTATGACGTCTCCGGGCGTTGACCTGCCCATCCACAGTGGATGTTCCGCATCGCGGCACAGGCACTCATCCGCCGCGACAACCCCCGGGTCAAGGAAGTCCGGCTCGAGTCCGCACCCGGGATCCGGTGGATCATCTGCCACAACCCCACGAGGCTGACCGCGACGCCGCGCAACGCGAGGCCGCAATCGCACGGATCACCGCCGAACTCGACCGGATCACCGCCGCCCACGCCCGAGCCCGCGAACAGGCCCGCACCCGCCGCGCCACCACCGCCATGAGCGCGCCGGTGCGGCGCAAGGCCGAGCACGCCGCAGAGCGCGAGGAGGCCGCGCACGTCAAGGCCGAGTGCGCATCGCACGAGCACCCCGCCCTCGGACGGTGGCTGCGCCAGGCCCCCTCGGGGCGTCTCGTCCTGGACCGGGCAAAGATCACCCGCCGAAGCGAGATTGGACGGGAAGTACCTGCTCTCCACCTCCGATCCGGACCTGTCCGCCGAGGACGTCGCGCTGGGCTACAAGAACCTGCTGGAAACCGAGCACGGGTTCCGCGACCTCAAGAGCACGATCGCGCGCCGCCCGGTGTTCGACCGCCTCGAACCCCGCATCCGCGCCCACGTCCTGCTCTGCCGGCTCGCGCTGCTGCTCATCCGCGTCGCCGAGCGGCGCACCGGGATGCCCTGACGCCACATCAACCGCGCGCTGGGCCGACTGCACGCGATCTCCCTGTCCGGACCGGCCGGGACGGTCGTGCAGACCACCGAGCCCACCACCGCGCAACTGGGCATTCTCCGGGCCTGCGGGCTCACCCCGCCACCCCGGATCACCACCCTCGAGCCCGCCTGAGCTGCGCAAACACCCACGCCAACCGACCGGCGAGACGTGGACACACGCCCGTCCGCGACCCGCACGCCCATTCCTGGGCCTCTACCAGCGATAACAGCATCGATGCCAGCCTCGGGCGAGTCGCGCATGCTGACGCATGCCTCGGTGTGCCGGCCCATGGCTGCTCATAGCGTGTCGTTGAGGGCCTTGATCGGCATCTGCAGCTCGCCGAGCAGGTCGATGTCGGACTCCGCGGGGCGGCCCAGCGTGGTCAGGTAGTTCCCGACGATCACCGCGTTGATCCCGCCCAGCAGGC
>NZ_JAHDTG010000069.1 GCF_018531475.1 Pseudonocardia mahuensis | reverse complement strand
TGCCGTGGAATGCGGCATCAACCTGCTCAAACAGCACCGTGCGGTCGCGACCCGTTACGACAAACTCGCCGTCCGCTACCAGGCCACCGTGCACGTCGCCACGATCAACATCTGGCTCCGTGCCCTCTCCAGCACCACTTCCTAAACACGGCCTAGTACGACCTGGGCAGCCCAAGGGTGTGCTGGGCGATGTAGTTGAGGATCATCTCCCGGCTCACCGGAGCGATCCTGGCGGTGCGCACCGCGCCGATCAGCGTGCCGACGCCGTACTCGACCGACATCCCGTTGCCGCCGTGGGCCTGCACCGCGGCGTCGACGGCGTTGATCGCGGCCTCGGCCGCGGCGTACTTCGCGATGTTGGCGGCCTCACCGGCGGCGGAGTGGTCACCGGCATCGTAGAGCCAGGCCGCCCGGGTGGTGGCCATCCGCGCCAGTTCGACCTCCACGTGCGCCTTGGCCAGCGGGTGCGCGATGGCCTGGTGGCTGCCGATCGGCGCGCCCCACACGCTGCGCTCCTTCGCGTAGTCCGTGCCCTTGCGCAATGCGTAGCGCGCCAGGCCGTTGGAGTACGCGGCGACGGTGATCCGCTCCGGGTTGAGCCCGGCGAACAGCGCCGCGAGCCCGGACTCCTCACCGCCGACGAGCGCGTCGTCGGGCAGCAGGGCGTCGTCGAAGAAGACGGTGAACTGGCGCTCCGGCGAGGTGATCGCCATGTCGATCGGCTGGTAGGTCATGCCCGGGGTGTCGGTGGGCACGATGAACATCGCCGGGCGCAGGGTGCCTGACGCCGCGTCCTCGAGCCGGGCGACGACGAGTGTCGCATCGGTCTCGTCGACCCCGGAGATGTAGTACTTGCGGCCCGAGAGCCGCCAGCCCTTGCCGTCGGGGTCGCGGCGCGCGGTGGTCGTGATCTTGTGGGAGTTCGAGCCGGCGTCGGGTTCGGTGATGGCGAACGACATCCGGGTGCGGCCGGTCGCGAACCCGGGCAACCAGCGCTCGCGCTGCTCGGCCGTACCGGACGTCGCGATCACCGACGCCGCGATGGCGGGGGAGACGACGATCAGCAGCAACGGGCAGCCGGCCGCCGCGATCTCCTCGGCCACGATCGACAGTTCGACCAGCCCGGCCCCACCGCCGCCGTACTCGGCGGGTACCGCGACCCCGAGGTAACCGGCCTCACCGGCCTCGGCCCACAGCTCCGTGGTCTTCTCGCCGGCCTTCGCCTTGGCGATCAGGTAGTCGTGGCCGTACTTCGCGGCCATGTCGGCCACGGACTTCCGCAGCAGTTGCTGCTCGTCGGTCTCGCGCAGGTCCATGTGCCCTCCTTCGTCGGGCTCGTGAGTGGGAATGATCGTGGGAACGGTGTTACGCACTCACGAGGCGAAGCCCAACCGCCGCGCCGCCAGCTCGGTGAGGACCTCGTCGGCGCCGCCGCCGATGCCGAGGATCCGGGCGTCGCGGTAGTGCCGCTCGATCTCCGAGTCCCGCATGTAACCGGCGCCACCGTGCAGCTGCACCGCGTCGTCGACGGTCGCGCTGCAGGCCGCGACGGCCGCGTTCTTGGCCATGCACACCTGGGCCACGACCTCCTGGCCCGCGGCGATCCGCGTCGCGACGTCGCGGGTGTAGGTGCGGGCCAGCTCGATGCGCTGGGCCATCTCGACGAGCCGGTGCCGGATCACCTGCCGGGCGATGAGCGGGCGACCGAACGTGCTGCGGTTGCGCACCCAGTCCAGCGTGAGGTCCAGGGCGCGCTGCGCGGTGGCGTAGGCCTGCACGGCCAGGCCGATCCGCTCGGTCTGGAACTGCTGCATGACCAGCGCGAACGCGCCGTTCTCCGGCCCGACGAGGTTGGCCGCGGGTACGCGCGCGTCGACGAAGGACAACTCGGCGGTGTCGCTGCAGTGCCAGCCCATCTTCTCCAGCCGCCGCGTGACGGTGAAGCCGGGCGTGCCCTTCTCGATCACCAGCAGGCTGATCCCGCCGTAGCCCTCGCCGCCGGCGCGCACGGCCGTGGTCACGAAGTCGGCGCGCACGCCGGAGGTGATGTAGGTCTTCGACCCGTTCACGATGTAGTGGTCGCCGTCGCGCACCGCGCGGGTCCGCAGCGCCGCGACGTCGGAGCCCGCATCGGGCTCGGTGACGCCGAGGGCGCCGATCGTCTCGCCGGCGAGTGTGGGGCGGACGAACCGGTCGATCTGCGACGGGTCACCGGCCGCGACGATGTGCGGCAGCGCGATGCCGTGGGTGAGCAGCCCGGCCACGATACCGCCGGAGCCGCCGGCCTGGACCAGCTCCTCGGTGACGACGATCGAGTCGAGTAGGTCGCCGCCGGCGCCGCCGACCTCCTCGGCGAACGCGACGCCGAGCAGGCCGAGCTTCGCGGCCTTGGCGTGCAGTTCGCGGGGCAGCTCGCCGGCCCGTTCCCAGCCGTCGAGGTGAGGCACGATCTCGTTCTCGGTGAACCGGCGGACGGTCGCGCGCAGCTCGCGGCGCTCAGAGGTGTCCCACGGGTCAGGCGTCATCTCGTGCGGAGCCTTTCATCGAGGTATCGGGCCCAGTCGGCGAGCAGGGCCCGGCGACGCGGGCCGTCGTCGGTGAGCAGGTCGGCGAGGCCGAGGCCGCGGATGAGGCCCAGGGTCTGCTGGATCGCCTCGCGCACGCCCGGCCGCGACTCGTCGGCGCCGAGCAGTTCGACGGTCAACCGGTGCGACTCGCGCCCGATGACCGCCTCGAGCGGGACCACCGCGGCCCGGACCTCGGGATCGGTGCGAGCAGCCGTCCACAGCTCCAGGGCGGCGTGGAACAGCGGGCCGGTGCACAGCCGGGCGAGCATGTCGAGCACCGCCTCGGTGCGGCCCGGTCCCGTGGGCAGGCTCGCCGCCTGCTCGCGGATCTCGGCGATCCGGGCGGCACCGATGTGCTGCACGGCGGCGATGACCAGCTCGGCGCGGGTGGGGTAGTGGTGCAGCTGCGCACCCCGGGAGACACCGGCGCGCCGGGCGACCGCGGTCGTCGTCGTCCCGGCCCAACCGTGCTCGACGAGGGCGGCGACGGTGGCCTCCATGAGTCGCGCGCGGGTCTGCTCGCTGCGCTTCTGCTGGCGGGTCGGCACGGGAGGGCAGTGTGCCCGGCCACAAACAAACAAGCAAGCCTGCTTGTTTCCTGGGTCACTCCCCGTCGTGCAACCTCAGCAGCGTGTAGGCCGCCACGCTCTGCGCGTCGGCGATCTCGCCGTTCTTGATCATGGACTCGAACTCGGCCGTGCTGAACCAGCCTGCCCGCATGTCCTGCTCGGTGTGCTCGCGCTGGGCCGGACCGGGTGTCAGCTCGGTGGCGAGGAAGACCAGGCCCCGCTGGCTCGACATGCCGGGCGCCACCTCCAGCTCGCCGATCATGTCCATCCGGCCGGCCACCAGCCCGGTCTCCTCCAGGAGCTCCCGGACAGCCAGCTCCGCCGGATCGACCTCCGCGCGATCGGGTGCAGTGCCGGCCGGGAACTCCCAGCGGCGGCGCCCCACGGGGTAGCGGTACTGCTCGACGAGGTGCAGGCGGTCGCCGTCGCGCGGAATGATCAGGGCGTAGGTCGGTTTGTCGACGACGCCGTAGATGCCGTCGCTGCCGTCGGGCCGCCGGATCGCGTCCTCCCGAACTGTCATCCACCGATTGGCGTACACCCGGCGGCTACTGAGCGTCTCCACGGCGAACACGGTGCCGGGTGGACCGCGCCCCGCCCCAGCCACCCGAGGGTGAACCACCTCACACCCGCGAGTCGCGCCATTTCCGAGCGCGAGTCGCGGTGAGTCCGCGTGCGAGTCGCGTGAGCCCGGTGGTCAGGAGATGCGCATCGAGTCGCGGATTCCGATCGTCCGATAGAGCGTGATCTCCAACTGCCCGGTGAGATCGGGCATCTCGAAGGTCACCGTGATGCGCGCCGTCCCGTCGCGGAACGCCACCTGCATGCGGGCGGCGCCCTCCCGGAACAGTTCCACCGCCGTCGCGTCGTCCCGCAGCCACCGGAGGTGCCGTCGCCCGTTCGGATCTCCAACTGTCCGCTCCCGAGCGCATGGAGTTCCGTGCCGGTGCCCCGGACCAGTCCGAGCGCAGGGGCCAGGGCGGCCGGATCGCCCTCCGGGTCGAGCCGGTGCTCGACACCCCCACTGACCAGCAGGAGTGGTTCTTCGATCCTGACGACGAGGTGTGCGTCCGGTCCGCCGACGATCAGCGTGACCGCCCAGTCGAAACCGACCTGCCTGATGTCCGCGGGCACTCCAACGACCAGCGATCATCGTGCTGGCACGGTCGGTCTACTCCTGCGGCGGCGAGGGCCGCCATTCCTGCATCCGCAGTACCTCGTTGCGCAGCGCCTCGGGCATCTCCTTCACGTAGGCCGGGAGCACGTCCGAGCCGTGGGGCAGGGTCGACGGACCGGCGTCCCGCTCGTCGACGCCCGCCACGTACCAGCGTGCGATGCCGGCCAGCAGGAGGTAGGGCAGCACCTCGCCGTCGTTGTCGTCCTCGTGCTCGCGCAGCATCGCGGCGACCGATGGCGATCCGTCTGCCAGGCGGCGCACCGTCACGACGACCGCCTCCTGCGGCTCGACGTTGCTCTGACGACTATTGGGCCACGTCGAGGTGGCGCAGCTTCGGCCGGAAGGTCACCCAGGGTTCGTTCCTGCCGGTGCACAGCCAGACGCCCGACGCCCGGGGGTCGTTCCCGCCCGGGGCGAGCAGACCTACCTCGGAGAAGTACGGGCGCATCTCGTCGGGGGTGGCTCCGACGTAGAGCACGGTTTCGCGGTCCTCGGGTGGGGGTGGGAAGTAGCCATAGCCGCGGCTGCTGCTGTGCGCAGGGGGGAGATCGAGACGTGTGGAGTAGCCATCGAGGTAGGCGGTGCTCGCGTGGGTGGCCCGGCTCGGATGGGTCATGATGCGGCCGGCGCGGCGATCGCCGATCGGCCGTCACCCGGCACCCCCACTGCCGATCACGACCAAGATCGTGAGCAGGCACCGTGTTCCCGGGAAAGGGTCGCGGGCGGCACGATCACCGGATGCGCGCGTCCCGGCTGGTGGCCCTGCTGTTCACCCTGCAGCGCCGCCGTAGTGCCACGGCGGCCGAGCTCGCCGCGGAGCTGGAGGTCTCCGAACGCACGATCTATCGCGACGTCGCCGCGCTGCAGGAGGCCGGGGTGCCGCTGTGGGCGGAGTCCGGCCGCGGCGGCGGGATCCGGCTGCTCGACGGCTGGCGCACCCGGCTCGACGGCCTGACCTCGCGCGAGGCGGCTGCGATCCTGGCGATCGGCGCGCCGCACGTGCTCGCCGACCTGGGGATGAGCTCGGCGCTGAGCGCCGGCCAGGCCAAGTTGCTCGCCACCCTCCCAGCCGGCCTGCGCGAGCACGCCCGTGCCGTCGGCGAAAGGTTCCATCTCGATGCGCCGGGCTGGTTCCAGTCCCCGCAGGAGGCCGGCCAGCTCACGGCGGTGGCCGAGGCGGTGTGGGAGCAGCGCCGGTTGCGCATCGACTACCGGCACGGCGACGGGTCGGTCGAGCGGGTCCTCGAGCCGCTCGGGCTCGTGCTCAAGGCGGGGGTCTGGTATCTCGTCGCCGGGGTGGCCGGCGAGCCGGGGGCGATCCGCACGTACCGGGTCTCCCGGATCCTCGCCGCGGAGCCGACCGGGGAGGGCTTCGCGCGGCCGCCGGGTTTCGTGCTGACCGACTGGTGGGCCGACGCCGCCGCCCGGTTCGCCGGCTCGCTGCTGCGCGAGAAGGTCCGGCTGCGCGTCGGACCGCGTGGGTTGCGGACACTGCCGCACGTCACCGACGCCGATGCCGCGATCCAGGCGATCGCCCTGGCCGGTCCGGCCGACGAGGAGGGCTGGCGGGAGCTGAGCCTGGAGGTGGAGAACATCGAGGTCGCGGCGGGGCAGCTCACCGCGCTCGCCGGGCAGGTCGAGGTGCTCGGCCCGCCGCAGCTGCGCGCCGCGCTCGCGGAGGCGGGCGCCGCGCTGGCGGCCCGCAACTCCGGTTCCGCCCCGGCCGCCCCCTAAGCTCTCCGACCGTGCGCCTCGTCATCGCCCGTTGCCAGGTGGACTACGTCGGACGCCTCACCGCGCACCTGCCGATGGCACCCCGGCTGCTGCTCGTCAAGGCCGACGGATCGGTCAGTGTGCACGCCGACGACCGCGCCTACAAACCGCTGAACTGGATGAGCCCGCCGTGCTGGCTCGAGGAGCAGCCGGGCGTGTGGACGGTGCGCAACAAGTCCGACGAGTCGCTGGTCATCACCATCGACGAGGTGCTGCACGACAGCAGCCACACCCTCGGCGTCGACCCGGGGCTGGTGAAGGACGGCGTCGAAGCGCACCTGCAGGAACTGCTGGCCGCGCACCCCGCCGTACTCGGCGAGGGCTACACGCTGGTCCGCCGCGAGTACATGACGGCGATCGGCCCGGTGGACCTGCTCTGCCGCGACGCCGAGGGGTGCAGTGTGGCGGTCGAGGTCAAGCGGCGGGGGGAGATCGACGGCGTCGAGCAGCTGACCCGGTACCTGGAACTGATGGACCGCGACCCGCTGCTGCGGCCTGTCACGGGCGTGTTCGCAGCACAGCAGATCAAGCCGCAGGCGCGCACGCTCGCCGAGGACCGCGGGATCCGCTGCGTCGTCGTCGACTACAACGCGCTACGCGGCGTGGAGTCGGACGACCTGCGGTTGTTCTGAGCCCACCCGTCCGGGGAGGGTGTTCCCGACGACATGCGTGGTTTACCGAGCGACCGGGAATGGGAGTATCTGTCCCGAACTTGTCCCTCGGGGTAGCGGGAGGTATTCGCGTGGCACGGGAGTTCCGGACGGTCGGCGTGGTCGGCCTGGGCACGATGGGCGCCGGCATCGTGGAGGTGTTCGCGCGCAACGGCCTGCAGGTGATCGCCGCCGAGGTCGACGAGGAGGCCGTGGCCCGCGGGCGGACGCACCTCGAGACATCGACCCGGCGCGCGATCGAGCGCGGCAAGCTGACCGAGGAGGCCGCCGGCGAGCTGCTGGCCCGGATCACCACCACGACGTCGCTGTCCGACATGGCCGACGCCGACCTCGTCATCGAGGCCGTTCCCGAGAGCCTGGACCTCAAGGCCGCCGTCTTCGCCGAGCTCGACAAGGTGGTCCGGCCCGAGGTCATCCTGGCGTCGAACACCTCATCGCTCTCGGTCACCGAGCTGTCGGTGCGGACCGGGCGGCCGGGCAAGGTCGTCGGGATGCACTTCTTCAACCCGGCGCCGGTGCAGAAGCTCGTCGAGCTGGTGCGCACCGTGGTGACCGAGCCCGACGTCATCGACGACCTCAAGGCCTTCGCCGCGACGCTGGACAAGGTGCCGGTGGTCATCGGCGACCGCGCCGGGTTCATCGCGAACGCACTGCTGTTCGGTTACCTCAACCACGCCGCGCGGATGTACGAGTCGCACTACGCGAGCCGCGAGGACCTCGACGCCGCCATGCGCTACGGCTGCGGCTACCCGATGGGCCCGCTGGCGCTGCTCGACCTGATCGGGCTGGACACCGCCTACGAGATCCTCAACACGATGTACCGGCAGTCGCGCAACCAGCTGCACGCGCCGACCCCGGTGCTCAAGCAGATGATCACCGCCGGGCTGCTCGGCCGGAAGAGCGGGCGCGGCTTCTACACCTACGAGAAGCCGCATTCCTCGAAGGTCGTGCCCGACGCCATGACCCCGGCCGGCACCGTCCCCGAGGACGTGGCCGTGCGCGACGTGCAGCGCGTCGGCGTCGTCGGCACCGGGACCATGGCCAGCGGCATCGTCGAGGTGCTCGCGAAGTCCGGGCTCGACGTCATCGTGCGGGGCCGCAGCGACAGCAAGGTCGAGGGCTCGATCGCCGGGATCCGCAAGTCGCTGAACAAGGCCGTGGTCCGGGGCCGGCTGACCGAGGAGGACCGGGACGCCACCCTGGGCCGGATCACCGGCACCACCCGGCTCGAGGACTTCGGCGACGTCGACCTCGTGATCGAGGCGATCGCCGAGGAGCTCGACGTCAAGCGCGCGGTGTTCGCCGCGTTGGACGAGATCTGCAAGCCGGGCGCGATCCTGGCGACGACGACCTCCTCGCTGCCGGTCGTCGAGTGCGCCGCGGCCACCAACCGCCCTGCCGACGTCATCGGGATGCACTTCTTCAACCCGGCCCCGGTGATGAAGCTGGTCGAGGTGGTCTCGACGATCACCACCGCCCCCGACGTCGCGGCCACCGTCCTGTCCCTGTGCCAGCGGCTGGGCAAGGTGCCGGTGTCCTGCGGGGACCGGGCCGGGTTCATCGTCAACGCGCTCCTGTTCCCGTACCTCAACGACGCGGTGAAGATGCTCGAGGCGCACTACGCGACCTCGGACGACATCGACGCCGCGATGAAGACCGGCTGCGCGCTGCCCATGGGCCCGTTCGAGCTGCTCGACGTCGTCGGGCTGGACGTGTCGCTGGCCATCGAGCGCTCGCTCTACCAGGAGTTCCGGGAGTCCGGGTTCGCACCCGCGCCGCTGCTCGAGCACCTGGTGACCGCGGGCCGGCTGGGTCGCAAGACCGGCCACGGCTTCCGCGACTACGCCGCGCGCTGAGCGGCGCCGTCCTGACGTCGGCGATCACGCGATCTGACTGATGCCCCGCTCGAACCACACCCGCCGATCACAGGCTCGGTTGCCGGACGGTTCGCGGCGGGGCCGGTCAAGGACGCGCGCTGAGCACGTGCCGCTGCGGTCGGCCGTGCTCAGCCGCACCGAGAGCGGGCCGGACGGCGAGTGGCACGTCCGCCACGTGCCCGGCGGCTCGTCGGTGAAGGACTATCGCTGCCCGGGCTGCGATCAGCTCATCCCGGCCGGGAGGCCGCACGTGGTGACCTGGCCTGCGGAGGAGTACGGGTCGGTGGAGGAGCGCCGGCACTGGCACCTGCCGTGCTGGAACGCGCGAGCGCGGCGGCGACCGGGGGGGCGGCGCTGGTAGCGGGTGCCGAGCGTCCGAGCCACATCACCGGGATCGTCACGGTCGCCGTCTTCGTCGCACTCCCGCTGTCGCGTGGGCCGCGAGCCGGAGTTATGAGTTCCGCGACTACGCGCGGTGAGCTGACCGCACACAATGCCAGGTCAAACCGGCCGCGGCGGACGAACACGTGCCGCTGCGGTCGGCTGTCCTCACGCGGGCGGCGAGCGTCGCGGACGGCGAGTGGACGGTGCGCGGTGTTCCCCGGCTCGTCCTCGACCAAGAACTACCGCTGTCCGGGTTGTGAGCATCTGATCCAGGCCGGGATCGGGCACCTGGTCACGCGGCCCGCGGGTGAGTGCGGGTCGGTGGCCGACCGGCGGCGCTGGCACGTGCCGTGCTGAACGCCCGGGACCGGAGCCGACCGGGTGGTCGCTGCCGCTGAGGCGGGGTCATCCGGGTCGGTGGTACCGATCGGGTCAGCGGCGGGCGGACGCGGGACGACGGCGGGTGCGGCGCCGGTTCGTCGAACCGGTCCGCGCCGCCGCGCCGTCCGGGCCGGTGTCGGCGCGGGCGTCCGCCGGGCCCGAGGTCTCGGTGCCGGAGCTGTCCGGGGTCGCCGTCGCATCGGTCACGGCGCGAGCGGGGGTGTCCTGTGGGGTGGAGCTCTCGTCCGTCGGGTCGTCGGTCCTCGTTGCCTCGGCCCCGCGGTTCCCGCGCGCGCCGCCGGTGTTCGGCCGGGCCGCGCCGGGCGCGGTGGGAGTGGCCGGCTCGGTGGGCGCGATGGGTTCGGCCGGCTTGGCGGGCTCGGTGAGCTCGGCGGCCTCGGCCGCTTCGGTGGGCTCGACTCCTGCCGTGGATGTGACGGGCGCAGGGGACGGGGCGGGTTCGGGCCCGGCCTGCTCGCGGCGGGCAGGCTCAGGAGACGGGGCCGGGGGCGGCGCGGCCGACCGCGCGGACGTCGCCTCCGCCGTGGTGCCCACCTGCTCGGTGGTCTGCGGGGTGACGGCCTCCCCAGGGTCGGCCAGCAGCCGGCCGATGCTGCGGTCCAGCACGGACCGCGTGGTGCTGAGCTGCTCGAGGATCCGATTGCGCACGGCGGTGAGTTCGGCGACGCGCCGCTCCGCGTCGGCCACGACCCGCTGCGCCGTGGCCTCGGCGGCTGCGATCTGGCGCCGGGCCTGCTCGGCGGCGTCGTCGAGGGTCTGCCTGCTCTGCCGGCGGGCCTCGTCGCGCTGGGCCGTCAGCTCGGCAAGGGCGTCCGTCCGCCGGGCGTCCATGGCGATGGTGAAGTCCTCTTCGACCAGTGCGCACCTGGCCTCGGTCTCCGCCTGCAGCCGCGTGCGTTCCTGCTGTGCCTCGCGGGCCGCGCGGGCCAGCTCGTCCTCGACCTCGGCCCGTTGCCGGGCGATGGCCTGCTGAGCAGCGGCGCGCTGCGCGTCGAGTTCGGCGCGCTGGGCCTCGGTGCGCGCGTCCATCTGCTGGGCGCGTGCGACCGCGGCGGCGGTGATCTCCGCGGCCCGCTGCTCCGCTTCGCGCAGCCGCTCGGCGACTTCCGCGGTGGCGCGGCTGCGCATCTCGGCGACTTCTTCCTCGGCCAGCCGCAGCATCGAGCGGAGCCGCTCGCTCATCCCCTGGACGTTATGCGGGGGAGCGGACAGCTTGCGCACCTGCAGGCGCAAACTCTCGGCACGGACCCGGGAGTCGTCGAGCTCGCGGTTGAGCTGGGCGGCCTGGGCGACCGCGGCGTCCCGATCGGCGGCGAGGATCCGGATCTGGGCGTCGAGACGGCTGAGGTGCCCGTCGACCTGAGCCTGGTCATAGCCCCGCCGGGCGATCGCGAAACCGGCGTCGGACGTGGATATGTCCAGATTCCGGGCCATGGCGTCACCGTACCGTTCGGGTCCGGAGCAGTCGCCCCGGCACTGTGCGTGGTGGCTCTCGTCACCTGTTCGTGTGGGCGAGGTACCCGAACAGGAGGGGGCGGACGCCTCTGTCGTCCGCCCCCTCGGCGTTGCTCAGACTCCGCGGAAGCGGTTGATCGCCTCGAGGTGCTGCTCACGCTTCTCGGTGTCGACGACGCCCAGACCCTCCTGCGGGGCGAGGCACAGCACGCCCACCTTGCCCTGGTGAGCGTTGGTGTGGACGTCGAGCGCGGCCTGGCCGGTCTCGGCCAGCGGGTAGACCCGCGACAGCGTGGGGTGGATGAGGCCCTTGGAGATCAGTCGGTTGGCCTCCCAGGCCTCGCGGTAGTTCGCGAAGTGCGAGCCGACGATCCGCTTGAGGTTCATCCACAGGTAGCGGTTGTCGTACTGGTGCTCGTAGCCCGAGGTCGAGGCGCAGGTGACGATCGTGCCGCCCTTGCGGGTGACGTAGACGCTGGCGCCGAAGGTCTCGCGCCCCGGGTGCTCGAAGACGATGTCGGGGTCGTCGCCACCGGTCAGCTCACGGATCTTGGCCCCGAAGCGCTTCCACTCCTTGGGGTCCTGGGTGTGCTCGTCCTTCCAGAACCGGTAACCCTCGGCGTTGCGGTCGATGACCAGCTCCGCACCCATCTTGTGGCAGATCTCCGCCTTCTCCGGGGAGGAGACGATGCACACCGGGGTAGCGCCCCCGTTCAGTGCGAACTGTGTCGCGTAGGAGCCCAGGCCACCCGAGGCGCCCCAGATCAGGATGGTGTCGCCCTGCTTCATGCCGGCGCCGTTGCGGGAGACCAGCTGGCGGTAGGCGGTGGAGTTGACCAGCCCGGGGCTGGCGGCCTCCTCCCAGGTGAGGTGCTCGGGCTTGGGCATGAGCTGGTTGGACTTGACCAGCGCCAGTTCGGCGAGCCCGCCGAAGTTGGTCTCGAAGCCCCAGATGCGCTGTTCCGGGTCCATCATCGTGTCGGAGTGGCCGTCGGGGCTCTCCAGCTCGACCGACAGGCAGTGCGCGACGACGCGGTCGCCGGGCTTCCACGCGTTGACGCCCGGCCCGGTGCGCACGACGACGCCGGCGAGGTCGGAGCCCACGACGTGGTACGGCAGGTCGTGCCGGGTGGCCAGCGGCGAGGTGCGGCCGTAGCGCTTGAGGAAGCCGAAGGTCGGCAGCGGCTCGAAGATCGAGGTCCACACGGTGTTGTAGTTGATGGCACTGGCCATCACGGCGACGAGCGCCTCACCGGGGCCGAGCTCGGGCGTCGCCACCTCGTCGAGGTGCAGGCTCTTGCGCGGGTCCTTGTCCCGCGAGGCCAGCCCCTCGAACATGGTCGCCTCGTCGGCGTGGACGGTGACGCCCTGGTAGTGCTCAGGGACGCTGAGCTCGCCGATCGCGTCGTACTGCTCGGCGAGGATGGCGTCGAGGATCTCCTGCACGGCTGGCCTCCGATGGCTGAAGTCGTGGTGTCCCACTGCGTGATATACCAAACCCTACTGCTCAGTATGGTATCCGTGAAGTCTTAGCGGACGGACAGCGGCCAGGTCATCGTGACCGATGCCACCACAGGGCACCCCGCTCGATCAGGGTGATTCCGCAGTTCACCGCATCGGGGGTGATCGCGCCGGCGGGTCGGAGCCCGTCCCCGGCCGGCCGCCGGCCGGGGACGAACGGCACCTCAGTGCGACCCGGCTGCCGCCGGCTCGACCAGCTCGACGAGGACGCCACCGGCGTCCTTCGGGTGCAGGAAGTTGATGCGCGAGTCGGCGGTGCCCCGGCGCGGCTCGTCGTAGAGGAGCCGCAGCCCCTTGTCCCGCAGGGCGGCGCACGCGGCGTCGATGTCGGTCACCCGATAGGCCATCTGCTGGATGCCCGGGCCGTTGCGGTCGAGGAACTTGCCGATCGGCGAGTCGGGCCGCAATGGCGCCAGCAGTTGCACGGCGGCTCCGGCGTCGCCCGGCGCCGAGAGCATCGCCTCGCGGACGCCCTGCTCCTCGTTCGTCTCGGTGTGCGTGGCCACCAGGCCGAGGGTGTCGGCGTACCAGGCGATGGCCTCATCCAGGTCCGCCACCGCGATGCCGACGTGGTCCACCCCCGTGACCAGCGAAGTCAGTGCGTTCCGATCAGCTGTCGTGTCCGTCATAACCGGGAAATGTAGCCGCGGCGGAGCGTGTGCGTGGTCTCACTCCACCTCTGCGCTCCGACGGCGCGTCCGCGCTGCGCGCGCGGGTATGGTCACCGCGTCTCGCCGTCGCAGTCGCTGGAGGTCGCAGTGTCCGGATCCGTCATCGTCGCCGGTGCCCGTACTCCCATGGGACGACTGCTCGGCTCGCTCAAGGGTTTCTCCGGAGCGCAGCTGGGTGGGGTCGCCATCAAGGCCGCTCTGGAACGCGCCGGTGTCGCGCCCGAGCAGGTCCAGTACGTCATCATGGGTCAGGTCCTGACCGCCGGGGCCGGTCAGATCCCCGCCCGCCAGGCCGCGGTCGCGGCCGGCATCCCGATGAACGTCCCCGCGCTCACCATCAACAAGGTCTGCCTGTCCGGTATCGACGCGATCGCGCTGGCCGACCAGCTGATCCGCGCCGGCGAGTTCGACATCGTCGTCGCGGGTGGCCAGGAATCGATGACCCAGGCGCCGCACCTGCTCGCCAAGTCGCGCGAGGGCTTCAAGTTCGGCGACGTCTCGATGCAGGACCACATGTCCTACGACGGTCTGTTCTGCGCGTTCGACCAGGTCGCCATGGGTGCGTCCACCGAGAAGCACAACGCCCGCTACGAGCTGACCCGCGCCGAGCAGGACGAGTTCTCGGCGCGTTCGCACCAGCGTGCGGCCGCCGCGGCGAAGAACGGCGTGTTCGCCGAGGAGATCGCGCCGGTGGAGATCCCGCAGCGCAAGGGCGACCCGATCGTCTTCGACACCGACGAGGGCGTCCGCGGCGACACCACCGCCGAGAGCCTGGGCAAGCTGCGCCCCGCCTTCTCCTCGGACGGCACCATCACCGCCGGTTCGGCGTCGCAGATCTCCGACGGGGCAGCGGCCGTCGTCGTCATGAGCAAGGCCAAGGCCGAGGAGCTCGGACTGAGCTGGCTGGCCGAGATCGGTGCACACGGCGTCGTCGCCGGTCCGGATGCGAGCCTGCACGAGCAGCCGGCGAACGCGATCGAGGCCGCCTGCGGCAAGGAAGGCATCAGCCCGTCTGACCTCGACCTCGTCGAGATCAACGAGGCGTTCGCCGCCGTCGGCGTGGTATCGGCGCGCAAGCTCGGCATCGACGAGGACAAGGTCAACGTCAACGGCGGCGCCATCGCGCTGGGCCACCCGATCGGCATGTCCGGCGCGCGGATCGCGCTCCACCTGGCCCTCGAGCTGCGTCGGCGCGGCGGCGGCGTGGGTGCGGCCGCGCTGTGCGGCGGCGGTGGCCAGGGCGACGCGCTGGTGCTGCGGGTCCCCGCGTCGGCGAGCTGACGCCGGCGGAGGAGCGTTCGACATGGCACCGCAGCTCGACCCGGGCGACCTCGTCGCCCGGGCCCAGCGCGGTGAGCCCCGGGCCGTCGCGCGGTTGATCTCACTGGTCGAGAACGCCGGCCCGCAACTGCGCGACATCGCCGCGGCGCTCGCCCCGCACACCGGCCGGGCACAGGTCGTGGGGCTGACCGGGTCTCCGGGTGTCGGCAAGTCGACCTCGACCTCCGCCCTGGTCAGCGAACTTCGCAGGCGGGGCAAGCGGGTCGGCGTGCTGGCGGTCGACCCGTCCTCGCCGTTCTCCGGCGGCGCCCTGCTCGGTGACCGCGTGCGGATGCAGGAGCACGCCACCGACGACGGTGTCTTCATCCGGTCGATGGCCACCCGCGGGCACCTGGGCGGGCTGGCCCGGTCGACCCCGCAGGCGCTGCGGGTGCTCGACGCGGCCGGGTGCGATGTCATCCTCATCGAGACGGTCGGTGTCGGCCAGTCGGAGATCGACATCGTGTCGCTGGCCGACACGACCATCGTGCTGATGGCCCCGGGCATGGGCGACGGCGTCCAGGCGGCCAAGGCGGGCATCCTCGAGATCGCCGACATCTTCGTCGTCAACAAGGCCGACCGGGAGGGTGCCGACCAGACGGTGCGGGACCTGAAGTACATGATCTCGCTCGGCGACCGGCGCTCGCGCGACGGAACCGCGTGGACACCACCGATCCTCAAGACCGTCGCCGCGCGGGGTGAGGGGGTCGAGGACGTCGTGGCCGCGATCGACGCGCACCGCGACTGGATCGACCGCACCGGCGAGCGGGAACGCCGCCGGCTGCAGCGGGCCGAATCGGAGATCCAGGCCATCACCCTCGAGCAGGTGCGGGCCCGGCTGGGTGACGTCGGCGGCTCGGCGGCGCTGCCCGAGCTCGCGAAACGCGTGGTGGCGGGGGAGCTCGACCCGTACCGCGCGGCCGACGAACTGATCGCCGCCGCCGGCTCCGGCTGATCCGCTCCGCCCGGCCGGTCCCCGACGTGGTCAGCCCCGGCCGGGCGCAGCCCGGTCGAGCCGGCTCCGCACGCGGGACGAGCCGATCCGTTCGGCCAGCAGTCGCGCGGACCGGGCGTGCTTCGCAGCGTCGGCCGTCCCGCCGTGGGTGGCCAGCGCGATGGCCAGCTCGGCCTGCAGAGCGGCGCGCTCCCGGACCGGGCCGGCGCCGCCCGCCACCACCTCGTCCAGCTGCGTGATCGCCTCGGTGTCGCCCTGGGTGGCCAGAGCGGCGCAGCGCCTCCGGTGCACGCCGTCGTAGTCGAGTGCGAAACCGGGCCGGACCACGTCCGGCGCGGCGCTGCCGGGGGTGTGCACCGCCCGTTCGGCGGCGTCGAAGGCGCGGCGGGAGCCGGCCAGGTCGCCGGCGGCGGCACGGGCCGCGCCCAGCGCCGCGGCCGTCCACGCGGTGGCGGGCTCGTCCCGTGCGGTGTCGAGGAGCTCTGCTGCGGCGGCGGTCCGGCCCAGCTCGACGAGCACCGCCGCGAGGCCGGCGTGGGACTGCGCCAGTAGATCGGGCTCACCCGCCTCCCGGGCCGCGGCGCGGGCGTGGTCGTGCTGGGCCCACGCCTCGTCGGGCCGGTCCCGGTCGATGGCCTGCCACCCGGCGAGCAGGGCCGCCTCGGCGAGCATCGCGGCGACCGCCCGTCGCCGGCGGGCCGCCGTGGTGTGGACCAGCAGCCGATCCAGCTGCTCGACCTGGGCGTGCACCGTGTCGGCGGTGCCGGCCGCGCCGAGCCGTTCGTCGAGCCTGCGGGTCGCCGCGAGCTGTTCGCGCAGCAGGACCAGGGACGCGTCGTCCACCGCGTCCGCCTCGCTCAGCAGCGCGCGGAGCCGATCGGCGCGCCCGGCGTCGCCGTCGGCACGCATGAGTCGTGCAGGTTCGAACGGCAGGTCGTCGCGGCCGTACAGCTCGGCGAGCAGCACCCGGTACGGCGGTTCGGGCAGCGCGTGGCCGTTCTCCCAGCGGGAGAGCTGGGTCTTGAGGCTGGTCGGCGCCGCCGTCGGCGCTCCGCGGGCCCGGCCGAGGACGGCCAGCTCCCGGGCCGCCTCGGCTTGCGACCAGCCCTTCTCGCGGCGGGCCGCGCGCAGTGCCGCGCCCGGGCCTGCGTCCTGCTCGGTGTTCATGCGGCCATGTTGTCGGTCCCTCGTCCTACCGTCAACGGTGTTGACGCAATACCGCGTCAACACCGAGGTGCGGGGGTGTGAATGGATCCGGTGATGTGTTCGGTGTGCGCGGTGGCGGGCTCGGCAGGAGCCGGGCTCGCGGTCTACTGCGTGGGCCGGCGACGAGTGGCCCGGCGTCGCAGACGGCGGGCGGGCCGGCGGCCCGGTCCGGGGCAGACGATGCGGTCCTGGCCGGGTGGCGGCACCCAGGGTCACCCCCGGGGCCGGAGGTGACCGGCGCGGGTCAGCCGAAGTCCCCCGCGGCCCGGCGGACCTTGCCCAGCAGGTCGGTGAGCTGGCCTTCCTGGGCGGGGGTGAGCCCGTGCAGTCCGAAGCTCACGTCGGTCACCGACTTCGTCGCGTCCTCCAGCAGGTTGACGCCGTCCTCGGTGATCTCCACCAGCGTGGCGCGACGATCCGTCGGGTGCGGGACGCGGCGCACCAGGCCGTCGGCCTGCAGCCGGTCGACGATGTTGGTGACGCTGGTCGGGTGCAGTTGCAGTCGCTCGCCCATCACGCGCATCGGCAACCGGCCGTTCCGGGAGAAGTTGAGCAGGACCAGCGCCTCATACCGGGCGAAGGTCAGTCCGTGCGGCTTCAGCGCCCCGTCAACGGCGGACAGCAGGATCTGCTGCACCCGCATCACGCTGGTCACCGCGGCCATCGTGCCGCTCGGTCCGATGCGCTCGGACCACAGCTGCGCGGCCCGGGAGATCGGGTCGAACGGCAGTGGGTCGCGGGACGCCATGGCACGGGACGCTAGCAGTGTGTCCGGTGACCAGGCCGGGTGCGGCGGGTGTGTCCTGCCATGGGGAGGGCTCGGTGGTGATCCACGCCGGGTCGCGCTCCCGGCCGACGGTGCGGCAGGCTGCCTCCATGCTCGTTGCCTTCAGTATCGCGCCTTCGGGCGGTGGGTCGGACAGCGTCGGGGACGTGGTGGCGGAGGCCGTGCGGGTCGTCCGGGAATCCGGGCTGCCCAACG
The DNA here is from genome assembly GCF_018531475.1 of Pseudonocardia mahuensis. Lineage (GTDB taxonomy): Bacteria > Actinomycetota > Actinomycetes > Mycobacteriales > Pseudonocardiaceae > Pseudonocardia. Next base: position 25,980 of record NZ_JAHDTG010000069.1, on the reverse strand, counting down.
AGACCACTTCCATGTTCACCACGATCGAGGCCGAGACGTGGGACGAGGCCATGGACGTGGTGAAGCGGGCGGTGGAAGCCGTGCAGGCCCGTGCCCCGCGGGTGAGCCTGGTGCTCAAGGCCGATATCCGCCCGGGATTCAGCGGTCAGCTGCAGGCCAAGGTGGAGCGCGTGGAGCGGGCCCTCGGCGAGGGTTCGGGACCGAGCGCCGGCGAGGATGCTCCGTGACCGGCATCGTCCTGGTCCACGGAGCCTGGCACGACGGGTCCTGCTGGGCGGGAGTGGCGGCGGAGCTCACCGCTCGGGGGCACCCGGCCCTCGCGGTGGACCTGCCCGCCGACAAGCCGGGCCTGGGCGCCGACGCCTACGCCGACACGGTGCTCGACGCGCTGGGCGCCCTGCCGGACGTGGAGCGGCTGGTGCTGGTCGGGCACTCGCTGGGCGGGCTCACCGTTCCGGTGGTCGCGCAGCGGCTCGGCCAGGAACGGGTGCGGGCGCTCGTACTCGTCGCCGCTCTGGTGCCCCGGCCCGGGTTGTCCTACAACGACCAGCTCCGGGCCGACAGTTCGATCATGGCGCCGGGTTTCGGGGTGGGGCAGGAGCGGCACGAGGACGGCACGACCTCCTGGCCGGCGGCGGCCGCCCTGTCCGGGCTCTACCGGGGCGTCGATGTCGAGGTCCCGGCCGGTGTGGTGGCCGCTGCGATCGGGCGGATGCGCCCGCAGGCCTGGCAGATCGGCAGGGAGGTCACGCCGCTGACCGCGTGGCCAGCGGTCCGCACGGTGTCGGTGGTCTGCACCGAGGACAGGGTGGTCGACCCTGGCTGGTCGCGGCGGACGGCGGCCGACATCGGCGCCGAGGTGGTCGAGCTGGCGGGTGGACACTTCCCGATGCTCACCCGGCCCGCCGAGCTGGCCGATGTGCTGGTCGCCGCGGGCAGCGGCTGAGCGCGCGACCTCGCGGCCCGGAGCGGCCGGGAACGACGACGACCGGAGCGGTCCGGGAACGACAGCCGGGGCCTGGAAACGACGACGGCCGGTGCGATCCGGACTCACGTCCGGGCCGCACCGGCCGTCGCCGTCGCCGTTGTGGCGTCAGGTCACATGTTGGCGATGTTCAGGGTGAAGAAGAACGTCGCCACCACGAGGGCCGCGAAGCCCAGCCCCATGGCGATCTTGGCCTGCTTGGCGGCGGCCGGACGGCTGACGGACACCCCGCCCAGGGCGAGGGCTGCCACACCCAGGATCCAGCCCGCGATCGAGACCGGGCTGGCGATCACCGCGATGATGCCCACGATGAGGGCCGCCTTGCCCAGCGCCGGGCTCTCCTGCTTCGCGGTCTTCTTGCGGGCGTCTTCAAGCAGGCGGTCGGCGACGGTGTTCTCCGTGCTCATGCAGGTCCTCCGGTCGGGGGCGGCCGCGGTGCGCGGCCTGTCGGTCGTTACGCGGAGTGACGCCTGCTCAGGTTCGGCGTCGCTCCCTGATCTTCAACGAGCGGGGACGACGTGTGGTGCTCCGCCAGACCGGTGATCGAGTACTCGCCGCACCCCGTTCGTCGGTTCCGCGGAGGTGCGCCCGAGCCGACGTGGCCCGGAGGCGGGGGGCTGGTCCAATTTAGTTGGACGTCCTACTATTTGCGGGAGCCCGAGGGTGGGTGTCGGCCGCCCCGGGGAGACGGACGGAGGAGCGCGATGAGCGATCAGGACGACCACCGGGCGCGACGGATGTGGCGTGCCCTGGAGCCTGTCCACGCGGTGACCTACTTCGCGCCCGAGTCGAAGGCGGCCTGCGACGAGCTGGGCACCAAGGGCTACTGGATGAGCTACTGCGCGTTGCGGGGCGCGCCGCTCGGGGAGGCGCCCCCGGAGGTCGTGACCGCTCTGTTCTACAACTTCGCTCCCGGCCTGATCGCGCGGGCGTTGCCGGCTGCCTGGCAGGTGGCCTCGGCGGAGCGCTTCCGCGCGCTCCGCCTCGAGACGGTGGACGCGGCACTGCACCGGCTGCTCGCCCCCGACTTCCTCGCCTCGCCGGAGGTCGCCGAGGCTGCCGAGCTCGCGCGGGAGGCGGCGTTGGCGGCACCGACCGCCGGCCGGGCCCTGGCCGCGGCCAACGCCGCCCTGGACTGGCCGGAGGCGCCGCACCTCGTGCTGTGGCACGCGCAGACGATCCTGCGTGAGCACCGGGGGGACGGGCACGTCGCCGCCCTGCTCACCGCCGGGCTCGATCCCGTCGAGACGCTCGTCGTCTTCGCGGCGGGGACCGGGCTCGACGCCCAGTGGCTGCGCGAACGCCGTGGCTGGTCCGAGCAGGAATGGGTGGACGCGGCTGCCCGGCTCGTCGAGCGCGGCCTACTCGACCCGGCCGGGTCGCTGACCCCGGCCGGGGAGGACCTGCGCCGCGAGGTCGAGGCGCACACCGACGTACTGGCCGACGCCCCGTGGACGGTTCTGGGCGAGGCGCGGGCCGAGCGGCTCACCGAACTGGCGGCTCCCGTGGTCTCAGCGATCCTGGCCGGCGACGGATTGCTGCTGACCAACCCGATGGACCTGCGGCCGCTGGTGGCCCGGCCGTCCGGGTGAACCTCACGTGCCGGCGGGACAGCCGCGGGGGTCGATCGTCGAGCGGAAGATCCGGTCGGCGATCAGGAGCGCACGTGAGGTCCCAGGATGTGCCGGGGGAGTCCGTCAACCGGAGCCGGACCGTGCCAGGATGAAAAGCGTGTCCCGACCCGATCCTCGTCAGGCGGCCCAGACGGCCGCGCTGTCCTCCGCGATGGCCGGAGCCGTCGATCTCTCGGCGCTCAAGGCCCGTTCGGAGGCGCCGGCCCGCCCGCAGCCCGCCGCAGCCGGCGGCAACGCGTCCAGCGGTGACCAGTGGGTCATCGACGTCACCGAGCAGACCTTCCAGTCCGACGTGCTGGAACGGTCGATGCAGGTCCCGGTGGTCGTCGACCTGTGGGCCACCTGGTGCCAGCCGTGCAAGCAGTTGTCCCCGGTCCTCGAGCGGCTAGCCGAGGCTGGCAACGGTGCCTGGGTGCTCGCCAAGGTCGACATCGATGCCAACCCGCGCATCGCCCAGGCGTTCGGCGTGCAGTCCATCCCGATGGTGGTGGCCGTGGTGGGTGGCCAGCCGGTCGACGCGTTCAACGGCGCCCTGCCCGAACCGCAGGTCCGGCAGTGGATCTCCTCGCTGCTCGACGCCCTGCGCGAGCAGATGCCGGCCATCCGGGAGGCCGAGGAGCGCGCCGCGGGGCAGGGCGATGAGGAGGTGGAGGAGCCCGAGGACCCACGCTTCACCGCCGCGGAGGACGCCCTGGAGCGCGGTGACTACGCCGGCGCCGAGGCCGCCTACCAGCAGATCCTCGACGCCGAACCGGGCAACGAGCAGGCCGCCGCGGCCCTGGCCCAGGTCCGGTTCCTGTCCCGCGCGGAGAACGTCGACCCCTCGGCGATCGCCCGGGCCGACGCCGACCCCGACGACGTGGACGCGCAGCTCGCCGCGGCCGACGCGGAGTTGGCGGGCGACCGGGTGGAGGAGGCGTTCTCCCGGCTCGTCTCGGTCGCCGGCCGGACCTCCGGTGAGGACCGTGACCGCGCCCGCGAGCACCTGGTGGGCCTGTTCGAGCTGTTCCCGCCCGACGACCAGCGCGTCAGCGCGGCCCGGCGAGCCCTGGCCCGCGTGCTGTTCTGACCCGGGTCATCGGCCGACGGCCGTTGTGAGGCCGCAGGCACCGGGCCCGCTCAGCAACCCGGTGCGGAACCGCTGCACGCGCTCGTAGCCGTGCTCGGTGGTCTCGGCCTGTCCGCGGGCGTCGCGTTCGGCCCAGTCGCCGGCCAGCAGCACCTGGACCGCCTCGTCGAGGTCACCCGGGGACAGGCCGAAGCCACCGGCCGGGTCGATCAGCCGCCCGGTGTACGCGCCGGCCAGGCACACCGCCACACGGCCCGCGGCCGGGCCCTGCGTCGGCCTCCCCAGGGCCTGCAGCGCGGCCAGCCCGTAGCGGCTCGCGATCAAGGTCGCCCCGGCGTAGTCGCCGAACTGCTCCTGCAGGGGTGAGAGCAGGACGCGGTCGACCGACACAGATCCGTCGGCCGTGCAGAACCGGGCGGCACCCTGTGCGGCGAGTTCGGTCGGGTCGCACGCTGACCGGGCGGGATCGGCCGCCGGTTCCGGTGCCCGCCAGCCGCTGCCGGGCGCGCGGTGTGCCACCACCTCGCCGTACCACGCCGGGGCGTCCCCGCCGACGGCCGCCAGCAGCCGGCCCAGCGGCAGGTTCCCGTCGCGTGCGCGGTCGGCGGCCGAGCCGAACCGGCGCTGGGTGAACTCGCGGTTTTCGAGGGTCATGGCGGCGCACCGGGCGGGCCCGTCGGCGTAGCCGTCCTGGAACGCCGAGACGCGGTCGAACCCGTTGCCGTGCGCGCTCCGGTCACCGGCCTCGATGCCCAGCGGATCGCGGAAGCCGATGAGCGCCAGCAGCGCGGCGTCCCGCTCGGAGAGCCCGACCGACAGCTGCGCCGACCCGCCTGTCGTCGTGTCGACGAGATGGCGGATCGCCGCGCCCGCATGGCAGTCGGCCATCGCCTCCAGCAAGATCGTCGGGTAGCTCGCCGGTTCCCGGCGCTGGGCCGCGTCGACGCCGAGCCGGGTCGACACGGCGTGGCCGATCTCGTGGGCGAGCACCACCACCGGACCGACGGGGCCGAACCGGTCCCGCAGGGCCGGCAGCAGGCCCTCGGCGTCCCAGACCACCGCGTCGGCGGCCGGGCAGTAGAACGCCTGTCCGGTCAGGTCGGCGGCCCGGCTGACGCACGGTGGTGCGCCGGCGCCGGGATCGCCGGGGCGGACGGGTGCGAACTCACCGATGTCCGTCCATGGGCGGCCGAAGTCGGCGGGGAACCTGGCCCTCCAGTAATCCTGCAGCACCTCGGCGGTCAGGGCCGCCACCTCGTCGGTCGACCGGGCGGTGAGCAGCGGGCCGGTCGGCCCGGGTGCGGCGGGCGGCTCACCGGGCGGGACGGGCCCGGGGCCGCCCCGGTCCGGCCCGGCCGAGGAGGACGTAGCGGGCACCGCAGCCGTCCGTCCGGGAAGCACCTGGGCGCAGCCGGCCACGACGACCAGCACCGTGACGACGAGGGGCGCGACGAGCCGGGCCGCGACGCGGGCGCCGCGCGGCGATCTCCCCCGGGCGACCCGCACGCCGTCCATTCTGACCTGCACCGGGTAGCCGGGGGAGTGGTTCATGACGGCCCGGCACCGCGGGCTACCGTCGGGAGTCGTGTCGCACCCGTCGCCTGCCCCCACCGCGCCGCCCCCGCAGGCCGGACGGCCGGTTCCCCGTCGGGTGACGCCCTCGCAGCTCGTCGCGGGGCTGCTCGTGCTCGCCACGCTCGCCCTCACGGCCCGGCTCACCTGGCTGCATCCCGACGCGCTGGTCACGCTGCTGCCCTCGACGGACATGCGCGAGCTGCACGTCGACTTCGACACCTTCTGGCACTCGACGGTCGCGCTCACCCGGGGTGCCGACATCTACGAGACCTCGGCGAAGCTGACCAACCTCAACCCGCCGCTGCTCACGGTGCTGATGACGCCGCTGGCGCTGCTCGATCCGCTGTCCGCCTACCGGCTGTTCGCCGTGCTCACCGCGCTCATGGTCGTCGCCGCGCTGCTGGCCGTGGCGCGCGAGCTGCGGCTGCCCCCCGGCTGGACGGCTGCCGCGACACTCGCGCTACTGGCGTCCTCCCCACTGCACGGCACGCTGGTGCTGGGGCAGATCTACGGGCTCCTTCTGGTGGCACTGGCCGCGGGCTTCATCGCCGAGCACCGCGGACGGCCGGTCGCGGCCGCCGTGCTCTACGGCGTCGCGGTGGCTCTGAAGCCGTCGCTGGCGCCGTTGCTGCTGCTCCCGCTCGTGCAGCGGCGGTGGCCCTCGCTGTGGGCGGGGCTCGCCTCCGCGGCGGGTGCCACGGTGCTCGGCGTGCTGGTCGCCGGGCCGAGCAGCGGCCTGGAGTGGCTGCGGATCGCGCTGGCCGAGCCGGTGCCCGACGTGATCGACAACGCCGCGCTGCCCGGGCTCGCCCTGCGGCTGGGCCTGCCCTCGGCGGTCGGTTCGGCGGTCGGCGCACTCGTCCTGCTGGGCGCCCTCGCCTGGTTCGCGGCGCAGGCCCGGCGCGGGGCCACAGCCGACCCGGCCGGGACGGCGCCGTGGACGGTCCTCGCGGCCGGCCTGCTCACCGCCCCGATCGCCTGGCACAACTACCTGCTGCTGCTCCTGCCGGGCGTGCTCGTGCTCCTCGCCCAGGGCGCGCACGACCCCCGCCGCCGGGCGATGGCCGCGGTCATGCTCGCGCTGCCGGTGATCCCGGTGTCCTGGGGGGGCCTGTGGACACCGGACGACCCGTGGTCGCCGCTCGGCCGGTCGCTCTACTGCGCGATCCTGATGAGCTACTGGGTGGCGCTGCTGCTGTCGGCGTCCACGTCGCGCGACGGTTCAGCAGCCACCGCAGGGGCCGCGGGCGGCCGGGCCGCCGCCTCGGGGGCCGCCGCCTCGGGGGCCGCCATCTCCGGGGACGCGGTGGCGCCCGGCTCGTCGGCGGCTTCCGAGGTCGGCGCGGCGGATCCGGGCCGGGACGGCTCCGTGCCTGCCGACGTCCGGTCGGCCGGCTCCTGACCCGCGATCGCCGCGGCCTCGGCGGCCGCGGCCTGGCCTGTCGTGGGCTGGTCTGCCGTTGCCTCGCCCGCGGGGGCGGTCGGTGACGGTGCGGTCGCGGCAGGCGCAGCCAGGCCCCGCCGCCGCACCGGGCCGCCGGTGTCGTCGGGCGCGAGCCACAGCACGCCCGACGGGGGCAGCCGCAACACCGCCGACGCCGGCAGGCCGTGCCACATGGTCTGGTCCGCCTCGACGACCCCGAGGTTGCCCACGCCCGACCCGCCGTAGCTCTCGGCGTCGGTGTTGAGCACCTCGCGCCATCGCCCGGCGAACGGCAGCCCCACCCGGTAGTTCTCGTTCGGGGTGCCGGAGAAGTTCGCGATGCAGGCCAGCACCGTCGACCGCCCCTCGGCGTCGACGCCGTGGCGCAGGAAGCTCAGCACGTTGCCCGAGGCGTCGTTGGCGTCGATCCAGGAGAAGCCCTCCGGTGTGGTGTCCCGGGTCCACAGCGCCGGACTCTCCCGGTAGGCGCGGTTGAGGTCGCCGACGAGCCGGCGCAGCCCGCCGTGCAGCGGGTCGTCGAGCAGCTCCCAGTCGAGCGAGCGCTGCTCGGACCACTCGCGCACCTGCCCGAACTCACCGCCCATGAACAGCAGCTGTTTGCCGGGGTGTGCCCACATGAAGGCCAGCAGCGCGCGCACGCCCGCGGCCTTGTTCCAGTCGTCCCCGGGCATCCGGGTCCACAGGGAACCCTTGCCGTGCACGACCTCGTCGTGGCTGAGCGGCAGCACGTAGTTCTCGCTGAACGCGTACATCAGCGAGAACGTCATCTGGTTGTGGTGGTAGCTGCGATGGATGGGATCGTGCCGGGTGTAGCCGAGCGTGTCGTGCATCCACCCCATGTTCCATTTGAACCCGAAGCCCAGGCCGCCGAGGTGGGTCGGGCGGGTGACGCCGGGCCACGCGGTGGACTCCTCGGCGATCGTCACCACGCCGGGGTGGTCACGGTAGACGGTCGCGTTCATCTCCTGCAGGAACGAGACGGCGTCGAGGTTCTCCCGGCCGCCGTGGATGTTGGGCAGCCACTGGCCTTCGGGTCGGGAGTAGTCGAGGTAGAGCATCGAGGCGACGGCGTCGACGCGCAGCCCGTCGATGTGGAACTCCTCGAGCCAGTACAGCGCGTTGGCGACCAGGAAGTTGCGCACCTCGGGGCGGCCGAAGTCGAACACCAGGGTGCCCCAGTCGGGCTGCTCGCCGCGGCGCGGATCGGCGTGCTCGTAGAGCGGGGTGCCGTCGAAGCGGGCGAGCGCCCACTCGTCACGCGGGAAATGCGCGGGCACCCAGTCGATGATCACGCCGTACCCGGCCTGGTGCAGCCGGTCGACGAAGTACCGGAAGTCGTCGGGACTGCCGAACCGCGCGCTCGGCGCGTAGTAGGAGGTGACCTGGTACCCCCAGGAGCCGCCGAACGGGTGCTCGGCCACCGGCAGCAGCTCGACGTGGGTGAAACCGGTCTCGTCCAGGTACTCGATGAGCTCGTCGGCGAGCTCGCGGTAGCCCAGGCCCTGCCGCCAGGAGCCGAGGTGCATCTCGTAGACGCTCATCGGCTCGGCGTGCGGCTGCCGCTGGGCGCGGGCCGCCATCCACTCGGCGTCGCCCCACTCGTAGTTCGAGTCGTCGACGACCGACGCGGTGGCCGGCGGGATCTCGGTGGCGAACGCGAGCGGGTCGGCCTTGTCGCGCCAGCGGCCGTCGGCGCCGAGGATGCGGAACTTGTAGCGGGTGCCCGGCTCGACGTCCGGCACGAAGATCTCCCATACGCCGGAGCCACCCAGCGAGCGCATCGGGTGCGTCCAGCCGGCCCAGCCGTCGAAGTCGCCGGTGACCCGCACACCCTGCGCGGTGGGCGCCCAGACGGCGAAGCTCGTACCGGTGACGGGGCCGGACGCGGTGTCGTAGCGGCGGACATGCGCCCCGAGGACGTCCCACAGCCGCTCGTGGCGGCCCTCACCGATCAGGTGCAGGTCGACCTCGCCGAGGGTGGGCAGCCACCGGTACGGGTCGTCGGCGACCTCAATGCGGTCGCCGTAGCGCACCGACAGCTTGTAGTCCCCGGGCGGGCCCGGCACCACCCCCGACCACAGCCCGGCATCGTGCACCTTGACCAGCGGGTGCGCATTCTCCGGGTCGCCACCGAGCAGCACGTGCACCTCGTCGGCGTGCGGGCGAAGCGTCCGGATCACGGTGCCGTCCGGGTGTGGGTGTGCGCCGAGCACACCGTGGGGGTTGTGGTGGGCGCCGCCCAGCACCCGGTCGACGGTCGCCGGATCCGGCGGACTCACCTCGACCGGGCGAGGGTTGATCGTCTGGGTCTGGTTCTCCTCGCGATCCACCCGTGAACCCTATTGTGACCGGGCCCGCCCCGCCGACCCCGGTCAGCCGTTCGGACCCGGATGGGCGTTGTTAGCGCGGGCGCGCCGTTCTGGTCCGGCCCCGGATCCGGTCACGCCGCGCGTGTACCCGCCGCGCCGGGTCAGTCACCGGCGTCGGTGTCGGCGGTGATGCGCGCGATCGAGGCCAGCGGGATCGGTACCCACGAGGGCCGGCTGCGGGTCTCGTAGAGCACCTCGTAGACGGCCTTGTCCAGCTCGAACGCACGCAGCACGACGCCGTGCGCCCGGGGGTCGGTACCGGCCCGCTTGGCGTAGCCGTCGCAGAACGCCGACCGGTTGCGGGCCGACCACTCGTTGGCCCGCCAGGCCAGCTGGGACTCCTGATCGGGATCCGAGAAGTCGCCCGGCTCCCAGCCCGACACCTGGTGGAACGCCGCGTAGTCGAACGAGCGCAGCATTCCCGCGACGTCGCGCAGCGCCGAGTCCGGCTGCACCCGCTGCTCCAGCGGCTTGGCCGGCTCGCCCTCGAAATCGATGAGCAGCCAGCCCAGCGGCGTCCGCAGGGTCTGCCCAAGATGCAGGTCACCGTGGATGCGCTGGGCGGGCACCGGCGTGCCCGATGCCGCAAGCGCGTCGTAGGTGACCCGGATCCGGTCGATGTAGTCGGCGAGCTGGGGGACCTCCGCGCCTGCGGAGACGAGCCGGGCCGTCATCCCCGCGGCCAGCTCGGCCGGGTCACACTCGGACGTGCCGAGGGCGCGGGCGAGCTCGTCGTGCACCAGCGCGACGGTCTCGCCGAGCCGGAACGACTCACCGGCGAGGTCGCCGCCGACCTCGTCGGCGCGCAGGTCGGCCTCGGCGAGCAGGTCCCGCACGCTGGCCAGGGCCATCGACCAACCGTTGGCGGAGTTGGCGGCGAAGTCCTGCAGCATGCCGAGGCTGACCGGCTCGCCGTCCAGGGTGCCCTCGACGGCACCCTGCAGCGCGGCCACCTGGTCGCTGCCGACCGAACGCAGGGCCCGGTGCAGCTCCAGGTCCGGGTTGATGCCCGGCGCGATCCGGCGGAACAGCTTGAAGATGGCCTTCTCGCCGTAGGCGACCGAGGTGTTCGACTGCTCGACCCCGAGCACCCGCCCGCTGACCCCTTCGGGGATCTCCGCGCCGGGCTCGGGCACGAAACGCACGTCGCCGTGCTCGCCGCTGACCGTCAGCCCGGCGCGGATGGCGTCGAGCAGCCAGTCGCTGACCTGGTGGTCCCACAGCCCGTCATAGGCGATCCGGCCGTCGATCCATCCGATGGTCACGTGGTCCAGCTCGGTTCGGCCGTCGGGACGCCGGGCCACGAGCAGCTGGTAGTGCTGCACCGGCCCGCCGTCGGTGAACTCGACGGCGAGCACGGTGTGGTCGAGCAGCAGGTCGTCCCTGCCACCGTCGCCATCGCCGCCGCCGATGAGCGGCGTGCTCGCCGCCACCTCGACCGAGCGCACCTCCCGGCCCTTGGCGGCGAACCACCGTTGCCGGGGCAGCCAGTCGGGTAGCAGCGCGGAGAGCTCCGAGGACGGCAGAGCCAGACTCACGTGGTCTCCTCCGGAGGGGTGATCGAGAACCAGTAGAACCCGTGCCCGGGCAGCGTGAGCAGGTAGGGCAGCTCGCCGATCCTCGGGAACGGCACGCTGCCGGTCAGCTCGCGTGGAGAACTACCCTGCCAGGCCGACAGGTCCAGCTCCACCGGCTGCGGGAACCTGGACATGTTGTTCACGCACAGCACGGTGTCGTCACCGTAGGAGCGCACGTAGGCGAGCACCGACGGGTTCGAGCCACCCAGCTCGTGATACTCGCCCATCCCGAACGACGGGTGCCGCTTGCGGATCTCGATCATGTGCCGGGTCCAGTGCAGCAGCGACGTCGTGGAGTTGACCTGCGCCTCGACGTTGACGGCCTGGTAGCCGTAGAGCGGGTCCATGATGACCGGCAGGTACAGCCGCCCGGGGTCGGCCGTGGAGAACCCGGCGTTGCGGTCCGGGGTCCACTGCATCGGGCTGCGCACGGCGTCGCGGTCGCCGAGCCAGATGTTGTCGCCCATGCCGATCTCGTCGCCGTAGTACAGCACCGGCGAGCCGGGCAGCGACAGCAGCAGCGCGGTGAACAGCTCCAGCTGGTTGCGGTCGTTGTCGAGCAGCGGGGCCAACCGGCGGCGGATGCCGATGTTGGCCTTCATGCGCGGGTCCTTGGCGTACTCCGCGTACATGTAGTCGCGCTCTTCGTCGGTGACCATCTCGAGGGTCAGCTCGTCGTGGTTGCGCAGGAAGATGCCCCACTGGGCGCCCGACGGGATGGCCGGCGTCTGGGCCAGGATCTCCGAGATCGGGAAGCGGTTCTCCCGGCGCACCGCCATGAAGATCCGCGGCATCAGCGGGAAGTGGAACGCCATCTGGCACTCGTCGCCACCGGTCTCGGGGTCGCCGAAGTACTCGACGACGTCCGACGGCCACTGGTTGGCCTCGGCGAGCATGACCCGGCCCGGGTACTCGTCCTCCATCACCTTGCGGCAGCGCTTGAGGAACGCGTGCGACTCGGGGAGGTTCTCGCAGTTGGTGCCCTCACGCTCGAACAGGTACGGCACCGCGTCGAGCCGGAACCCGTCGATCCCGAGGTCCAGCCAGAAGCGCAGGACCTCGAGCATCTCCTCCTGCACGGCCGGGTTGTCGTAGTTCAGGTCCGGCTGGTGGGAGAAGAACCGGTGCCAGTAGAACTGCCCCCGCACCGGGTCGTAGGTCCAGTTGGACTGTTCGGTGTCGACGAAGATGATCCGGGCGTCGGGATAGCCGGAGTCGTCGTCGGCCCACACGTAGTAGTCGCCGTAGGGGCCGTCGGGGTTGCGCCGGGACTCCTCGAACCAGGGGTGCTGGTCGGAGGTGTGGTTCATGACCAGGTCGGTGATGACCCGGATGCCGCGCTTGTGCGCCTCGTCCAGGAACGTCACGAAGTCCTCGACCGTGCCGAACTCCGGCAGCACCGCGCGGAAGTCGCGGATGTCGTAACCGCCGTCGCGCAGCGGGGAGTCGTAGAACGGTGGCAGCCAGAGACAGTCGACCCCGAGCCAGTGCAGGTAGTCGAGCTTGTCGGTGAGGCCCCGCAGGTCACCGGTGCCGTCCCGGTTCGAATCGGAGAACGCGCGGACCAGCACCTCGTAGAAGACCGCGCGTTTGAACCAGTCGTGGTCGACCTCCAGGGTGCGGGCATGCGAGTACTCCTCGGAGGAGTGCACGGCCAGCATGTGCTCGGCCGGGTCCTGGCTGGCAGGGTCCCTGGTCGAGTCCGGGGCGGGGACGGCGGAGGTGTCGATCGACATGGAGGTATCGCGTCCTACAGAACGGGGATGAAGGGCGGAGGGGGCATCGGGCAGTCGTACCGCTCCCGGTGCCCCCGGTCAAAACGTGAGCGGGGCTCGTATCGAGGGTATCCGGACGAACGCCGGTCGGTACGGCTGTGCTCACCCGCGACGGGTACGGCCGTCTCGGCCGGCACCGGCGGTTGCACATCGCGGGCCGCCGACCGTTCGCGCTGGTCAGGCGGCCCGCTGTGGGTTTCAGGCCGGGGCGGGCACCGCGGCCCGGTCGACGCGCAGGATGTGGGCGACGGCGTTCCAGGGCTCGAGGCGGACGTAGTTCCGCTCACCCCAGTGGAACGTCGCACCGCTGACCTCGTCGTGGACCTCGACCGGGTCGCCCCAGTTCAGTCCGAGCGCGGGCAGGTCGAGCGAGAGCGTGCCCTCCGCCGCGTTGTACGAGTCCAGCGTGACGACCACGAGCACGGTGTCGCCGGTCGCGGGGTCGGTCCGCGAGTACGCCATCAACCGGTCGTTGTCGACGTCGTGGAAGTGGATCTCGCGCAACTGCTGCAGCGCCGGGTGCGCACGCCGGATCTCGTTGAGCCGGGTGATCCACGGCTCCAGCGACTCGCCCCGGTTCAGGGCGGCGTGGAAGTCCCGCGGGCGTAGCTCGTACTTCTCGGAATCCCGGTACTCCTCGCTGCCCGGCTTCACCGGCTCCCACTCGAACAGCTCGAATCCGGAATAGACACCCCAGGTCGGCGACATCGTCGCGGCCAGGGTGGCCCGGATGGCGAACATTCCGGGACCGCCGGTCTGCAGCGACTCGTGCAGGATGTCCGGAGTGTTGACGAACAGGTTGGGCCGGGCCTCGTCGGCGCGCTGGGCGTGCATCAGCGCGAACTCGGTCAGCTCCGCCTTCGTCGTACGCCAGGTGAAGTAGGTGTAGGACTGGGTGAACCCGAGGCGGGCCAGCCCGAACAGCCGCGCCGGGCGGGTGAACGCCTCGGCCAGGAACAGCACGTCGGGGTAGCGGGCCTTGACCTGCCAGATCAGCCAGTGCCAGAAGTTCGGCGGCTTGGTGTGCGGGTTGTCGACCCGGAAGATGCGTACCCCGTGCTCGACCCAGTGCAGCACCACGCGCAGCACCTCGGCGTACAGGCCGGCCGGATCGTTGTCGAAGTTGATCGGGTAGATGTCCTGGTACTTCTTCGGCGGGTTCTCCGCGTACGCGATCGTCCCGTCGGGCCGCACCGTGAACCACTCCGGGTGCTCGGTGACCCACGGGTGGTCGGGCGCGCACTGCAGCGCCAGGTCGAGCGCGACCTCCATGCCCAGGTCCTGGGCGCGGGCGACGAACGCGTCGAAGTCCTCGAGGGTGCCCAGCTCCGGGTCGATGGCGTCGTGCCCGCCCTCGGCCGAGCCGATCGCCCACGGCGACCCGACGTCGCCGGGCTCGGCGTGCACGGAGTTGTTGCGGCCCTTGCGGTGCACCGTGCCGATCGGGTGGATCGGTGGCAGGTAGACGACGTCGAAGCCCATCGACGCGATCCGGTCGAGCTCCTTGGCGGCGGTCACGAAGGACCCGTGCACGGCCCGGCCGGTCTCGTCGCGACCGCCGGTGGAGCGCGGGAAGAACTCGTACCAGGAGCCGTACAGGGCGCGGGGGCGGTCGACGTAGACCTGGTACGCGCGGCCGCGGGTGATCAGCTCACGGACCGGGCGCTCGGTCATGATCGCGTCGACGGCGGGGAACAACGCCGGGGCGACGCGGGCGTGCAGCGGCAGGGCCGGGTCGCGCAGCGCGTTGGCGGCGCCGAACAGCAGGTCGCGGTTGGCGCGCTCGGCGGGGCGGCGGCCGACGCGCTGCAGCAGCCGGGCACCCGTCTCCAGGTCGTTGGCGAGTTCCTCCGCGGTCTGCCCGGCGTCGAGCTTGGCCTGCACGGCGTGCCGCCAGGTCGCCCACGGGTCGCTCCAGGCGTCGACCCGGAAAGTCCACAGCCCCGGTTCGTCCGGGGTGACGGTGGCCAGGAAACGATCGGTGCCGACACCGTCGGGGACCATCCGGATGTGCTCGCCGGCCCCCCGGCTGCCGAGCTTCTTCCAGACCACATTGGCCGCGACGGCATCGTGCCCCTCGCGCCACACGGTGGCCCGAATCGGAACCACCTCGCCGACCACGGCCTTGCTCGGATGACGACCGCTTCCGATTGCCGGGCTCACATCATCGATTCCGAGCCGACCGGTCATCGGCGCCACCCCCAGATCCGGCACTGCCCGCCCGTCGCGTCGGTCATGACGGTACCTACCCGCTTCGTCGCTGCTCATAACGGGTGCTGCTCTCCACAGCACGTTTACGTGCAGTTCATCGATCGGCGCCGACCGTTCGTCGTTCAGCGGCCGCTGCGGTGCCTTTCGAGGGCATCGAGCGGTGTGCCGATCACACCCGATCGTGCTCCATCTCGCACGTCGGCTTCCGCACTCTGGAAGTGCAACGCGGAAACGGCGCCCGGCAATTCCCGGGGGCCCCCGCCGCCACGGCCGGGAGCGTGCGTCGAGCGGTAGCCGCGACGCCCCGCCGCCCCGCCCACGGTTCCCGCCGGCGCGCGCGGTGTGGCCACCACGCACGCGCCCGGACGCGCGCATCGCGCACACGATGCCCGCGTGGGCAGTGTGCACCGTGCAGCGAGGCCGGGACTGGAACGATCTCGGCACCGATTCACGTACGCTGCTGCCGCGTGAGAGCCCTGCGCCGCTTCACCGTCCGCGCCCAGCTCCCGGAGCAGCTCGCCCCGCTGCATGCGCTGGCCACCAACCTGCGCTGGAGCTGGCATCCGCCGACCCAGGACCTGTTCGCCCGTCTCGACCCCGACGCCTGGGAACGGGCCGGTCACGACCCCGTCCGGCTGCTGGGGGAGATCCCCGGCCCGCGGCTGGCCGAGCTCGCCGCCGACGCCGAGACCGTCGTGACGGTCCGCGAGCTGGCCGACGACCTGGCCGCCTATCTGAGCGAGCCCCGCTGGTACCAGGGCGAGCGGGAGGACGACCCGTCGCTGCCCGCCGCGGTCGGCTACTTCTCGATGGAGTTCGGCGTCAGCGAGGTGCTGCCGAACTACTCCGGCGGCCTCGGCGTGCTCGCCGGTGACCACCTCAAGGCCGCGTCCGACCTCGGTGTCCCGCTGATCGGTGTCGGGCTGCTGTACCGCTCCGGCTACTTCCGCCAGTCGCTGTCGCTGGACGGCTGGCAGCTCGAGCACTATCCGGTCCTCGATCCGCAGGGGCTCCCGCTGCAGCTGCTCACCGATCGGTCCGGTGCGCCCGTGCTGATCGAGATCAGCATGCCCGAGGGCCGGACGCTCACCGCCCGGGTCTGGCAGGCCGCGGTCGGCCGCGTGCCGCTGCTGCTGCTCGATTCCGACATCGAGGACAACGACCCCGACCTGCGCGGCGTCACCGACCGGCTCTACGGCGGGGACCAGGACCACCGGATCAAGCAGGAGATCCTCGTCGGCATCGGCGGGGTGCGTGCGGTGCGCGCGTTCTGCGCGGCCACCGGCCACCCGGAGCCGGAGGTCTTCCACACCAACGAGGGCCATGCGGGCTTCCTGTCCCTGGAGCGCATCCGCGAGCTCTCCGCCGCCGAGGGCCTGAGCTTCGACGAGGCCGTCGCCGCCGTGCGCGCCGGCACGGTGTTCACCACGCACACCCCGGTGCCCGCGGGCATCGACCGGTTCCCGTCCGACCTGGTGCGGCACCACTTCTCCGACACCCTCGTGCCCGGCGTGCCGATCGACCGGGTGCTGGCACTCGGCGCCGAGGAGAACCCGCACACGTTCAACATGGCGCACATGGGGCTGCGGCTGGCCCAGCGCGCCAACGGGGTGTCGAAGCTGCACGGCGCGGTGTCGCGCGGCATGTTCGGCGGGCTGTGGAACGGGTTCGACGCCGACGAGGTGCCGATCGGCTCGGTCACCAACGGCGTGCACGGCCACACCTGGGAGGCGCGCGAGGTCACCGAGCTGCTCGGCGACCCGACGCCGGGCTCGCAGGCGCCGACCACCGAGCCGGTGTCGGACTCGACGCTCTGGGCGCTGCGCGGGGCACTGCGGTCCCGGCTGGTCGACGAGGTCCGCCGCCGGGTCCGCGCGGCGTGGCTGGAGCGGGGGGCGTCGGCTCCGGAGCTGGGCTGGACCGACCACGTCTTCGACCCCGAGGTGCTCACCGTCGGGTTCGCCCGCCGGGTGCCCACATACAAGCGGCTCACCCTCATGCTGCGCGACCCCGACCGGCTGCGGGACCTGTTGCTCGACCCGCACCGTCCGGTGCAGCTGATCGTCGCGGGCAAGTCGCACCCGGCCGACGACGGCGGCAAGGCGCTGATCCAGCAGATCGTGCGGTTCGCCGACGACCCGGCGGTGCGGCACCGGATCGTGTTCCTGCCCGACTACGACATGTCGATGGCCCGGTACCTGTACTGGGGCTGCGACGTCTGGCTGAACAACCCGCTGCGCCCGCTCGAGGCGTGCGGCACGTCGGGTATGAAGTCGGCGCTCAACGGCGGGCTGAACCTGTCGATCCGCGACGGCTGGTGGGACGAGCTCTACGACGGCGCCAACGGCTGGGCGATCCCGACCGCCGACGGCATCGATGACCCCACGCGGCGTGACGACCTCGAGGCGAACGCGCTCTACGAGCTGCTGGCCACCCAGGTCGCGCCCGCGTTCTACGAGCGCGACGAGGGCGTGCCGACCCGCTGGGTCGAGCTGGTCCGGCACACGCTGGACACGCTGCGCCCGCAGGTCCAGGCCACCCGGATGGTGCGCGAGTACGTCCAGGACTGGTACGCCCCGGCCGCGCGCGCTGCGGCCGGCATCTCCGAGGACGGGTTCGCCGCCGCGAAGGAGCTCGCCGGCTACCGGGCCCGGCTCAACTCCGCGTGGTCGCTGGTCAAGGTGGCCGGTGTGGACGCCTCCGGGCTGCCCGACACCCCGGTCGTGGGCGCCCCGATGACGGTGCGTGCCGCGGTCGACCTGGCCGGGCTGGACCCGGACGACGTGTGTGTGGAGGCCGTGGTCGGCCGGGTGGACGACAGCGACGAGCTCGACGACTCGGTCAGCGTGCCGATGAAGCACGTCGGTGCGACCGACGGCGGCGACGGCATCGCCCGCTTCGAGGTCGTCGTGCCGCTGCCGCACGCGGGCCTGACCGGGTACACGGTGCGGGTGCTGCCGTCGCACCCGCTGCTGGCCACGCCGGCGGAGCTGGGCAAGGTCGTGCTGGCGGACTGACGACCTGCGCGGTGAGTGGCGCCGCGGCGCCACTCACCGCGCACCTCCCGCTCAGGCGGGGATGGTCAGCTGCTGGCCCACGCGGATCAGGTCGGGGTCGGCGATCCCGTTGGCCTCGGCGATCTGCCGGTACCGGCCGGCGTCGCCGTAGAAGCGCAGGGCGATCGCCGACAGCGAGTCACCGGGCTCGACGACGTAAGTCCGCGGCTGCGGCGCGGTGGCCGGTGCCGCCGCGGCCTCCTCGGCCTGCTTCTGGGTCATCAGCTCGTCCTCGGTGAGGTACACGTTCGGCGACCACAGCACGCGCCGGTCCGCGGCGTAGACGACGATGTTGCGGTCGTCCTGCAGGACCAGGGCGGCACCCGGGTTGTCGGCGGTGTTCGACGCCCAGACGACGTCGTCGGACTCCGTGTGGAGCACCAGGTTGCCGTCGGCCTGCATGTCGGCCCGGGCCGCGCCGGAACCGGCCGTGCCGGTGGCCCAGACCGCCGTGCCGGCGCTGGTCAGCTCGAGATTGCCACCCGTGAGTGTCAGGGTGTGCCTGCCGTTGGGCGAGGTGAGCTGCTGCCCGTCGCCCAGGGAAGCGCCGCTCGTCAACGTGTCCACGCTTGCTCCGTCTCCAGATCGATCATGCCGCAGCGCCGGTGCGGCCCACCGACGGTCGGGGACCCAGCGGCTGGGCGGCAGGAGGATAGGGGGGACGCCGGACGGAGCAACCGGCGGTACACAGCTGCGTGGCTTGTCCCGATTCCGATGTGGACGGACGAGGCCGGGGGCGGTCAGCCCCCGCAGCAGCCGCCACCGCAGCAGCCGCCGCCGGCGGCGGCGGGAGCCGCCGCGCGCGGCGTGCCGCGCGATCCGGAGCCGTCGCCGGCGAGCCCGACCGTGGTGAGGAGCTTGACTGTGTCGGTGTGACCGGTGGGGCAGGCCGCCGGATCGCCCGAGGCGCTCATCGGGCGGTTGACCTCGAAGGTTGTCGAGCATTCCCGGCAGCGGAACTCGTAGCGAGGCACGCCCGCAGCGTAACCCGCCGTGCGCGGCGATGGTCGCCGGAACAGTGTCATCCGCTCACGGGCGGCGGAGCCGCATCAGGATCACCGAGTGCGGGGGCAGCGTGATCGTGCTGCCGCTGGGCAGCGTCCGGGTCGAGACCGGGTTCCCGTCGCCGACACTCGAGTCGAGCACCGGCCGGAACCGCCCGCCGGGCGGCAACGTGTACGGCGTCGCCGTGTCGCCGGCATGCAGCAGCAGCAACCCGTCGTTGACCAGCAGCCCCACGGTGCGAGCCCCGCCGTCGTGCCAGTCGCCGCCCGCCATCAGGCGCCCCGACGGGTGCCACCAGGATGCCTCGGTGCCGGCGAAGAACCGGTCGCGGTGCAGGTCCGGGTGCGAGCGGCGCAGCTCCGCCACCCGCGCGGTGAACGCCGTCAGTTCGGCCGCCTCGGGGGATTGCGACCAGTCCATCCACGAGGTCTCGTCGTCGAGGCAGTAGGCGTTGTTGTTGCCGCCCTGGGTGCGCCACCGCTCGTCGCCCGCGACCAGCATCGGCGTGCCGGTGGACAGCAGGAGCGTCGCCAGCATCGCCCGTGCCGTCGCCAGCCGCCGGGCGCGGATCACCGGTGACGTCGTCTCGCCCTCGACGCCGAAGTTCTGGGAGCGGTTGTCGTCGGTGCCGTCCCGGTTGTCCTCACCGTTGGCCTCGTTGTGTTTGCGCTCGTAGGAGACGAGGTCGCGCAGCGTGAACCCGTCGTGCGCGGTGACGAAGTTGACCGACGCCCACGGCCGGCGCCCGGACAGCGCGTAGATGTCGGAACTGCCCGTCACCCGCGACGCCAGCTCGCCGATCCGGCCGTGCCCGCGCCAGAAGTCGCGCACGGCGTCGCGGTAGCGCCCGTTCCACTCCGACCAGGCGACGCCGAACCCGCCGACCCGGTAGCCCTCGCCGGTCGCGTCCCACGGCTCGGCGATCAGTTTGACCGTCGAGAGCACCGGGTCGACGGCGATCGCGGTGAGCAGTGAGGCGTTCGGGTCGAACGCGCCGGAACGCGGCCGGCCGAGCACACTGGCCAGGTCGATCCGGAAGCCGTCCACGCCGAACGCGGTCACCCAGTGCCGCAGCGCGTCGCAGACCAGCCGGATCACGGTGGGGGAGCCGGAGTCGAGGGTGTTGCCGCAGCCGGTGATGTCGGCGTCGTGGCCGCTGCCGCCCAGCGAGTAGTACGCCCGCGCGTCCAGGCCGCGGTAGGACAGCGTGGTCCCGCCGACGCCGCCCTCCGCGGTGTGGTTGGGCACCATGTCGAGGATGACCTCGATGCCGGCCGCGTGCAGCGCGTCGACCATGGTCCGGAACTCGGTCAGCTCCGCTCCCGGGACGCTCACGTACCCGGCATGCGGGGCCATGAAGCCCAGCGTCGAGTAGCCCCAGTAGTTCGGCTTGCCGCGCTCCAGCAGCGGGGGTTCGTCGGCGATCGAGGCCACCGGGAGCAGTTCGACCGCGGTGACCCCGATCCGGCGCAGGTGCTCGATGACGGCCGGGTGGGCCAGACCCAGGTAGGTGCCGCGGTGCTGCGGCGGGACCTCCGGGTGCCGCATCGTGTAGCCGCGCACGTGCAGTTCCTGGATCACCGTCTCCGACCACGGCACGTCCGGACGGGCGCCGGGCGGCACCGCGAGCGGGGCGGTCACCACCGACAGCGGCACCGACCCCAGCGAGTCGACGGTGCTCGGAGGGCCGGTCATCGGGTCGTCGCACCAGCCGCGGGCGGCGGCGAGGTCGGTGACCCGTCCGGTGATCTGCCGGGCGTACGGGTCGACGAGGATCTTGGCCGGGTTGGTGCGCACGCCGTCCCACGGCCGGTACGGCCCGTGCACCCGGTAGCCGTAGCGCTGGCCCGCGCGCACCCCCGGGACCGTGCCGTGCCACACCCCGAAGGTGTGCTCGGTCAGCTCGACGCGGCGCTCGGTCAGATCACCGTCCGGACCGTCCACGAGACACACCTCGACGGCGTCCGCGCTGGTCGAGGCGACTGCGAAGCGGGCCCCGTCGCCGTCGACATGGGCACCCAACGGGAAGACCGGCACGATCGGCCAGGATAGGGCTCGTGGCCTCGCCCGGATCGTTCCCTGAGTCCATCGTCACCGACCCCTCGAGTGGCGGTGCCGAACCCGATCTCACCGACCTCGTCGTCCGCATGGACGGTGTCGCGGTGCGCCGTGGCGTCACCAGCCTGCTCGCCGACGTCGACTGGGCCGTCGAGCTGGACGAGCGCTGGGTCGTCCTCGGCCCGAACGGCGCCGGCAAGACGACCCTGCTGCGGCTCGCCGCCGCCGAGCTGCACCCGTCCGCGGGCGCGGTGCACGTGCTCGGCGAGCGGCTGGGCCGGGTCGACGTCTTCGAGCTGCGCACCCGGATCGGGCTGTCGTCGGCCAACCTGGGCCTGCGCGTCCCCGGTGACGAGACCGTCAGCGACGTCGTCGTCAGCGCCGGCTACGGGGTGCTGGGCCGCTGGCGGGAGCGCTACGACGACACCGACACCGACCGCGCCCGCTTCCTGCTCGGGGCGCTGGGCGTCGACCACCTGGCCGGGCGGGCGTTCGGCACCCTCTCCGAGGGTGAGCGCAAGCGGACCCTGATCGCCCGCGCGCTGATGACCGACCCGGAGCTGCTGCTGCTCGACGAGCCCGCGGCCGGTCTCGACCTCGGCGGGCGCGAGGATCTGGTCGGCCGGCTGTCCGCGCTCGCGCTGGACGCCAACGCCCCGGCCTCGGTGCTGGTCACCCACCACGTCGAGGAGATCCCGCCCGGGTACACCCACGGGCTGCTGCTGCGCGAGGGCCGGGTGGTCGCCGCCGGGCTGCTCGACGACGTGCTGACCGACGAGAACCTGAGCACCACCTTCGGCCTCCCGCTGGCGGTGCAGCGCCGCCGCGGCCGCTACACCGCCTGGCTCCGCTGACCACGCACCCGGCGCCCCACGAACGGCACCTTCGTTCAAACCTATTGATCGAAAGTGCCGTTCGTGACAACACGGCGGGCGGGGCGGGGACGTTAGGGTCCATGGCGTGACTGAGTTCGTGAGCCTCGAGGTCGACAACGGTGTGGGCACGATCCGGCTGAACCGGCCGCCGATGAATGCGCTGAACCGCCAGGTGCAGGAGGAACTGCTCGCCCTCGCCGACGAGGCGACGCGGCGCGACGACATCCGCGCGGTGATCGTGTACGGCGGGGAGAAGGTGTTCGCGGCCGGCGCGGACGTCAAGGAGATGGCCACCATGTCGTACTCCGACATGGCCCCGATCGCGCGGCGGCTCTCCGCCGGGCTCGGCGCGGTCGCGTCGATCCCGAAGCCGACGATCGCCGCCGTCACCGGTTACGCGCTGGGCGGCGGCCTGGAGGTCGCGCTGAGCTGCGACCGGCGCATCGTCGGCGACAACGCCAAGCTCGGCGTCCCGGAGATCCTGCTCGGCGTGATCCCCGGCGGTGGCGGCACCCAGCGCCTGGCCCGGCTGATCGGCCCGTCCCGGGCCAAGGACATGGTGTACACCGGCCGGTTCGTCGGTGCCGAGGAGGCACTGGCCATCGGGCTGGTCGACGAGGTCGTCGCGCCCGACGAGGTCTACACCCGCGCGGTGGCCTACGCGAGCCAGTTCGCCAACGGCCCGGCCCTGGCCTACGCCGCGGCCAAGCGGGCCATCGACGGCGGCCTGGACACCGACCTGCGCACCGGTCTGGACATCGAGTCCGACGGCTTCGCGGGGCTCTTCGCGAGCGAGGACCGCACCATCGGCATGGAGTCGTTCGTCGAGAACGGCCCGGGCAAGGCGAAGTTCACCGGGCGCTGAGACGACGCGCCCGGCCCGTCGCCGGACTCCGCACCGCGCGTTGCTCCCGGCGGCGGGTTCGCGTCCGCCACCCGGCGGCCGTCGGGCAGCGGCCGTGGGCCGGGCCGCGGCGGCTGGCTACGCTTCCTACTCATGAGTACGGACCCGGCGCCCAACCCGCATGCCACCGCCGAGCAGGTCGAGGCGGCCCGGCACGACCCGAAGCTGGCCAACGTCCTCTACCACGACTGGGAGGCCGGCTCCTACGACGACAAGTGGTCGATCTCGTACGACGAGCGCTGCATCTCCTATGCGGCGGACCGCTTCCGGCTCGTCGCGGGGGACACCGGCTGGCCGTACGAGCGGGCACTGGAGCTGGGCTGCGGAACCGGGTTCTTCCTACTCAACCTCATGCAGGCCGGGGTGGCGACGAAGGGTTCGGTGACCGACCTGTCGCCGGGCATGGTGCAGGCCGCGCTGCGCAACGCGAAGGGCCTCGGGCTCGACGTCGACGGCCGGGTCGCCGACGCCGAGCGCATTCCCTACGACGACGACTCCTTCGACCTCGTCGTCGGGCACGCCGTGCTGCACCACATCCCCGACGTCGAGGCCTCGCTGCGCGAGGTGCTGCGGGTGCTCAAGCCCGGTGGCCGCTTCGTCTTCGCCGGTGAGCCGACCACGATCGGCGACGCCTACGCCCGCCGGCTCGGTGCGCTGACCTGGAAGGCCACGACGACGATCACCAAGCTGCCCCCGCTGCGGGGCTGGCGGCGCCCGCAGACCGAGCTCGACGAGTCGTCGCGGGCGGCGGCGCTCGAGGCGCTCGTCGACATCCACACCTTCGACCCGGCGGCGCTCGAGGCGATGGCCCGCCGTGCCGGGGCGGCGGACGCGCGGGCGACCTCCGAGGAGTTCGCCGCGGCCATGCTGGGCTGGCCGGTGCGTACGTTCGAGGCCGCGGTGCCCCCCGGTAAGCTCGGGATGGGCTGGGCGATGTTCGCCTACCGCAGCTGGCAGCGGCTGTCCTGGCTCGACCGATGCGTTCTGTCCCGGGTGGTGCCGCGGGCCTGGTTCTACAACGCGCTGGTCACCGGGACGAAGCCGACTCGGTAGTCCTACGGATCCGGGCGGTGCCCAGCGCGCCGCACGATGGCCGGGTGCCAGGCACACTGTCCGACATGGACCGCCCGCTCGAACCCCTCTGGCGCGGGCTGCTGGTCTACCGGGTGCTGACGCTGATCAGCGTCTCGGTGCTCGTGCTCGTCCGCCTCGACGACTACGCGGCACCGGCCGGTGCCCTCGCGGTCCTCGCGGTGATGACGGTGTGGACGGCCCTCACGGCCCACGGCTACCTCAGCGGGCCGTCCGGGCGCCGCGGCCGGCTGGCCGTCGCCGATCTCGTGGTCACCACCGGTGTCATGGCCACCACCCCGTTCGTTCTGACCCCGGCCCAGCTCGATGCCGGCATCCCCGGTATGGGTTCGATCTGGACCCCGGGTGCGGCCCTGGCGTGCGCGATCGCCTTCGGGCTCCGCGGCGGCGTGGCAGGGGCGCTGGTGACCTCCGCGGCGCTGCTGCTCTCGAAGGGACGCCTCGGGACGGCCGAGCTGGGCGACGTCCAGCTGCTGGTGCTGGCCGGGCTCACGATCGGCTTCGCCTCCACCGTGCTGCGACGCTGGGCCGAGCGGTTGCGGGGTGCGGTGGCCGCGCAGGCCGCCGCGGCGGAGCGGGAACGGTTGGCCCGCTCGATCCACGACGGCGTGCTGCAGGTGCTCGCCCACGTCCGGCGCCGCGGGGCCGAGCTGGGTGGTGGCGCCGGCCGGCTGGGGGTGCTGGCCGGGGAGCAGGAGGTCGCCCTGCGCACCCTGTTGACCGGCGGGTCCGTCGCCGCCGACGCCGCGGGCCGCCGGGATCTGGGGGCCGCGCTGAGGGCGCTCACGTCGTCGCTGGTCACGGTGTCCGCGCCCGCGCACCCGGTCGAGCTGCCCGCGGCGACCGTCGACGAGCTGGTCGCGGTGGTGCGCGCTGCGTTGACCAACGCCGCGGTGCATGTCGGCGCGGACGCCCAGGCCTGGGTGCTCGTCGAGGACGCCGGGGCCACCGTGGAGATCAGCGTCCGCGATGACGGGCCCGGCATCCCGGCAGGCCGGCTCGCGGAGGCCGAGGAGCAGGGCCGGCTGGGGGTCGCCCGTTCGATGCGCGGCCGGGTGCACGAGCTGGGTGGCACGATCGACTGTGACACCGGGCCCGGCCGGGGCACAGAGTGGATCATCCGGGTGCCGACGGCGGGGGTGCGCACATGATCGAGGAGACGCCGGTGACCGTGATGGTCGTGGACGACCACCCGATCTGGCGCGAAGGGGTCGCCCGTGACCTCACCGAGCGCGGGTGCCGAGTGGTGGCCACCGCCCCGGACGCCGATGCCGCGGCCCGGATCGCGCCCGCCGCGCGGCCCCGGGTGGTGCTCATGGACCTCAACCTCGGCGCCACCTCCGGCGTGGCCGCGATAGCCGGGATCCTGGAGAAGCTGCCCGAGACGAAGGTGCTGGTGCTCTCGGCCAGCGGTGAGCACGCCGACGTGCTGGACGCGGTCAAGGCGGGGGCGAGCGGTTACCTGGTGAAGTCCGCGAGCGCCGAGGAGCTCCTCGACGCCGTGCACCGCACCGCCGACGGGTTCCCGGTCTTCACCCCGGGGCTGGCCGGGCTGGTGCTGGGGGAGTATCGGCGGCTGGCGGGGGAGCCGCCGCGCCGGGACTCGCCGGCCGTGCCGGTGCTCACCGAACGGGAGATCGAGGTCCTCCGGCTGGTGGCCAAGGGGTTGACCGCGAAGCAGATCGGGGAGCGGCTGGTGCTGTCGCACCGCACCGTGGAGAGCCATGTGCAGAACACGCTGCGCAAGCTGCAGCTGCACAACCGCTCGCAGCTGGTCCGCTATGCGATCGAGCAGGGGATCGCGGGCACCAAGTGAGGCCCTCGACCAGTACGAGAGCGCGCATGGCCGTCGCTCCCGGTGCTCCTGCGATGGCGATCCGTTGATCCGAGAGGGGTCCACAAAGACGGCGATAGAGTGAAGTCGGTGACTGAACGTTCAACGCTGAGACGTGATTGTTGTCACTCGATATGGTGACATCCATGGTCGTCGTCGGGCAGGAAACGCCGCGGTGGGTCCATTCCTTCGCCACCGTCCGCCGGGGTTACGACCCGGGGCAGGTCACCGCACATCTGCGCCGGATCGAGGTCGAGTTCGCGATCCTGGTCGCTGATCGCGACGCTGCCCTGGAGCAGGCCGCCCAGTTCCTCCGCGAGCTCAACGCAGCACGCCGGGAGATCGAGCGGCTGAGCTTTCAGCTCCCCCGACTGAGCCTCCCGCCGGAGAGCATCGAGAGCATGAGTGAGCGACTGCAGTTGATGCAGCGGCTGGCCCGCGACGAGTTCGGCTCGATGCACGCGGAGGCCGTCGCGTACACCGCCGAGATCATCGCCGCCGCCAGGGCGGAGGCCCG
>NZ_JAHDTG010000068.1 GCF_018531475.1 Pseudonocardia mahuensis | reverse complement strand
CCCGCTGTACCGGGCCTACCAGCAGAACCCCGAGGCCGTGGCGCGGTGGACTGATGAGCAGTTCCCGGCCATCCGGGCGGCCGCCAAGGCCGAGGGCGCCACGATCTACTTCGCCGACGAGGCCGGGGTCCGCTCGGACTACCACGCCGGCACCACCTGGGCGCCGGTCGGTCGAACCCCGGTCGTGCGCGCCACCGGGGCCCGGTTCTCGGTCAACATGCTGTCTGCGGTCAGCGCCCAGGGTGCGCTGCGGTTCACCGTGCACGACGGCACCGTCAACGCCGCGGTCTTCATCGAGTTCTGCAAGCGCCTGCTGCACGACGCCGAGAGGACCGGAGGTGGGCCCGTCTACCTCGTCGTCGATGGCCATCCGGCCCACCGGGCCAAGGCCACCACCGAGTTCGTCGCCTCCACCGACGGCCGGCTCACGCTGTTCTTCCTGCCCGGCTACTCCCCCGAACTCAACCCCGACGAGTGGGTCTGGAAGAACGTCAAGCACGACCGCATCGGAAAGACCGGCGTCACCAGCCAGGACGACCTCAAAAGCAAGGTCATCTCCGCGCTCCGACGCCTGCAGAAACTGCCCGCCCTCGTCCGCGGCTTCTTCCGCGATCCACACCTGCGCTACATCAGCGCATAGCACCCGAAGTCGACTTACTTACGATCTCCTTAGTAACTGACCGCACGCAACGCGCCCGGCACCGGCCACGTGCGCCAGATCGACATCGGCACACGCGCACCGTGCGTGCCACCAGGGACGAAAGCCGCCAACCGGCCATCCGAGGCCTCGGCCAGCCGGAGGTTCGCCCGAGCGGGTATGCACGGCTGATCGCAGATCATTGAATGCAGGCCAGGTGACCCCGTCCGGCCTCCGAGCAGCGGGATCGCCCGCTGGTAGCCCGCCGAGGTCAGGGCGTCCGCCAGCGCCTCCGGGTGCCGGTCACGGGTGGGACCTACCGTAGGCCCGGCGCCGACACCGGGTCGTTGGCCTGGACATGGCAGGAGCCCGCCTCCCTGAGGAAGCGGGCTCCTGGTTGAGCGGGTGGATCAGACGACGCGGACCCCGGTGGCCTGCGGGCCCTTGTTGCCCTGGCCGATCTCGAACTCCACGCGCTGCCCCTCGTCGAGGCTGCGGAAGCCCCCGGCGTCGATCTCGGAGTAGTGCACGAAGACGTCAGCGCCGCCCCCGTCGACGGAGATGAAGCCGAAGCCCTTCTCGCCGTTGAACCACTTCACAGTTCCCTGTGCCATGTTTCTGCTCCTCACAGGTGGTTGGGACCCGCACCGTGCGGGGCCCGGCCGACCCCTGGTGGCGCTGACCAACATCCTTGTGACGCTGGGCCCTCGTGCACCAACTTGTTCCGCGGGCGTGCATTACACGAACACCGAAACTGAACGACCTACCTCATCCAACCATGATCTTCGTGGCGCCGCTGCACTGTCCTTGTTGTCGCTCCACATAGCACTCCCCACTAACGTTCCCGCATGAGTGCCTTCTCTGGCCGTACCGCGCTGCTGGCCGCGACGAGCGGGCCGCGGCGGCGTCGGCGAACAGGCGCTCGCGTACCCGCCTCCGTCGGAAGGACGATCGGTATCGGCCGGATCAGCCGCCGGCCCGGTCCAGTACGGACAGCAGCGCGCCGGGGCCCACGGACCGGGCGCCCGCGGCGCGCACCCGGTCCCGCAACCCACGGTCGGCGGTGACCACGACGACGTCGTCACCGTGGCGCGTCAGCTCGCGGGCCAGCTCGGCGATGGTGCCGTCACCGTCGGCCGGGGCCCGCACGATCTCCAGTCGCGGGTCGGCGATCTCCGGTTCGGCGCGGCGCGCCGCGCCTTCCAGGACGAGCGGCACATGCAGGTCCTCCGGCGGCACGCCGATCGCGGCGGCCAGCGCGTCCGGATCGGTGCGCAGCGTCGTGTCGAGCTGCTCGGCCAGCCGTCGCGCCGCCCCGGCCCGGTCGCGCCACCAGCCGTCCGGCCGGGAGCCGACCACGTTGGCCCCGTCCACCACCACGTACGTCACGGGTACCTCCGGTGCTCGTGAGTGGAAAGTAGCGCCGGAACGGTGTTACGCACTCACAAGCCTTCAGGCGATATGCGGCACCAGGTCGCGGGGGAGTTTCGACGCGGCGCCCCGGTCGAGCAACCAGCGGGTCCGGCGCCTGCCCCGGGCCCCGGCCACCGGGATGGCCACCTCGCCCGCCCCGCTCAGCGCCATCGACACCGCCGCGGCCTTCTCCTCGCCCGTGGCCATGATCCACACCTCGGCCGCGGAGCGGATGGTCGGCAACGTCATGGTGATGCGGGTGGGTGGCGGCTTCGGGCAGTTGTAGACGGCCACGACGGTGCGCTCGGTCTCGTAGACCGCGGGGGAGTGCGGGAAGATCGACGCCGTGTGCCCCTCGGCGCCCATCCCGAGCAGCAGGACGTCGAACGTCGGCACCGGACCGTGGTCCTCCGGGGCCGCCTTGCGGGCCAGCAGGTCGGCGTACTCCTGGGCGGCGACCTCCGCGCCGGCTGGTCCGGTGCCGGTGTCCGCGCCCATCGGGTAGACCAGCTCCGGGTTGACCGGCACGTGGTCGAGCAGCGCGTGGCGGGCCTGGGTCTCGTTGCGCTCCGGATCGCCCGGGGGCAGGAAGCGCTCGTCGCCCCAGTAGAACTCGACGCGCGCCCAGTCGACGGCGTCCCGGGCCGGGGTGCGGCGCAGCTCCTCGAGCACGGCGATACCGATCCTGCCGCCGGTCAGCACCAGCTTGGGGGTGGTGCCCGCGGCCTGCAGGTCGACGAGCTTGGTCACCAGCCGGGCCGCGACCGCGGCGGCCAGGACCTCGGGGGACATGTGGACGACGATGTCCGGTTGGGCTGCCATGTCAGTCATCACACCTCTATCTTGACGGGGGTCCGGCCCCGGGCGATGTCGGCGACGCCGGCCAACGCCGCGCCGTAGATCTCGTCGGGGTCCAACCGGCGCAACTCCTCGGCCAGGCAGTCGGGTACCCCGCGCCGGGACAGCGCGATCATCCGGTCCGGCTGGCCGGGCTGGCGGAGGGTCCCGGTCTTGCCGTCCGGACGGATCAGCTCGATGGGGCCGGACGGCCGGTTGAGCCGCACCGACGACATGCCCGCCCCACTGCCCGACGGGGAGCGCTTGACCTTGACCCCGAGCCGGTTCGCCAGCCAGCCGGCCAGCAGGTCGGTGGACGGCGACACGATCTCGCCGGCGACGACGGCGCTGGTGATCTCCTCGTGCGGCGGGTGGTCGAGCGCGGCGGCGAGCAGTGCGCGCCACTGGGTGAGCCGGGTCCAGGTGAGGTCGGTGTCGCCCGCGACATGGTGGGCGCGGCGCTGCTCGAACGCCCGCATCGGGTTCTTCGCCGACAGCGCGTCGGTGATCCGGCGCTGGGCCAGCCTGCCGATCGCGTCCTCCGACGGCACCGCGGGTGCCTCCCCGGGCCACCACGCGACGACGGGCGCGTCGGGCAGCAGCAGTGGCGCGACCATGCCGGCCCCCGGCTCGTCGGCGGCCAGCTGTCCGTAGCCACGCAGCACGATGACCTCGCTGGCCCCGGCGTCGCCGCCGACGCGGATCTGGGCGTCGAGCCGTGCGGCGGCCCGGCGCTGCCCGCGAGCCAGCACTATCACCCGGCACGGGTGCTCGCGGCTCGCGGCGTTCGCCGCCGCGATCGCGCTCTCGATGCCGGCGCCGTCGTCGGTCACGACCACGAGGGTGAGCACCCGGCCGAGGGCGAGGACCCCGCCGGTCTCGCGCAGCTCGACGAGCTTCTTGTTGACCGTCGAGGTGGTGCTCGACGGCAGGTCGACGATCATGCTCGGCTCCGGTTCCGAATCGAGGGCCGGGGGTTCACGGCCGCCGCCAGGTGCGCCCGGTCCGGGCCAGCATCTGCTGCGCCGACTCCGGACCCCAGCTTCCGGCCGGGTACGGGTCGGGTCCCTTCTCCTGCGCCACCCAGTGCTCGATCACCGGGTCGAGGATCTCCCAGGAGCGCTCGACCTCCTGGTTCACCGGGAACAGCGACGGCTCACCGAGCAGCACGTCGAGGATCAGCCGCTCGTAGGCCTCCGGGGAGGCCTCGGTGAACGCGGTGCCGTAGCCGAAGTCCATCGTGACGTCGCGGACCTCCATCTGGCTGCCCGGCACCTTGGACCCGAACCGCATGGTCACACCCTCGTCGGGCTGGACCCGGATGACGAACGCGTTCTGCCCGAGCTCCTCGGTCATCGTCGCGTCGAACGGCAGGTGCGGGGCCCGCTTGAACACCACCGCGATCTCCGTGACCCGGCGGCCCAACCGCTTGCCGGTGCGCAGGTAGAACGGGACGCCCGCCCAGCGCCGGCTGTTCACCTCGCAGGTGATCGCGGCGAACGTCTCGGTGTCGGAGTCCGGGTCGAAGCCCTCCTCCTCCTTCAGCCCGCGGACGAGCTCGCCGCCCTGCCAGCCACCGGTGTACTGCCCCCGCGCGGTGGTCTCCTCGAGCGGGCCGACCAGCCGGGTCGCGTTCAGCACCTTGATCTTCTCGGCGCGCAGCTCGTCGGAGGAGAACGACGTGGGCTCCTCCATCGCCGTGAACGCGAGCAGCTGGAGCAGATGGTTCTGGATGACGTCACGGGCCGCGCCGATGCCGTCGTAGTAACCGGCGCGCCCGCCGAGGCCGATGTCCTCGGCCATCGTGATCTGCACGTGGTCGACGTAGTGGCTGTTCCAGATCGGCTCGAACAGCTGGTTGGCGAAGCGCAGCGCCAGGATGTTCTGAACGGTCTCCTTCCCGAGGTAGTGGTCGATGCGGAACACCGAGTCCTCGGGGAAGACCTCGTTGACGATCCCGTTCAGCTCGCGGGCCGAGCGCAGGTCGTGGCCGAACGGCTTCTCGATGACGACCCGGCGCCACTGCTCGCCGTCCTGGGCCGACAGTCCGGAGCGGGCCAGCTGCTTGCACACCACCGGGAAGGCCGACGGCGGGATGGACAGGTAGAACGCGTGGTTGCCCCCGGTGCCGCGCACCCGGTCGAGGTCGGTGGCGGTCTGCTCGAGGCGGTCGAACGCGTCGTCGTCGTCGAAGCTGCCCTGCACGAACCGGAAACCCTCGGCGAGCCGGTCCCAGACCTCCTGGCGGAACGGGGTGCGGGCGTGCTGTTTGACGGCCTCGTGGACGACCTGGCCGAAGTCCTCGTTCCCCCAGTCCCGGCGGGCGAAGCCGGTGAGGGCGAAGCCGGGCGGCAGCAGCCCGCGGTTCGCCAGATCGTAGATCGCGGGCATCAGCTTCTTGCGGGAGAGATCACCGGTCACCCCGAAGATCACCAGCCCGCACGGCCCGGCGATGCGCGGTAGCCGCTTGTCCCGCGGGTCGCGCAGTGGATTCGTCCAGTCGCGTCGTGAAGCGGTGGCGCTCTGGGACGTCGCTCCCACCTCGGCCTTCACCTCGGCCCTCACCTCTGTCCTCGTCCCGTCGAGCGTCACAGTTCCTGGATGGCCTTGGCCACGGTGACCAGTCCGGCCACCCGGTCGTGCAGGTGCAACCGCAGCACCGGCCGGCCGCTCCCGGCGAGCGCGGCCGCCTCCGCGCGGGCCTGCGCGCGCTGGACCGCCGCCAGCCCGTACGGCTGGCCCGGCACGGGCACATCCTCCTCGGCGTCCCCGGTGAGCAGACAGAACACCCCGCCCGTCGGCGGGTCCGGGAGGCGGCGGCCACCATCGGCGCGCCAGCGTGGGGCCCAGCCGAACCTCGTCGTCAGCCCGGTGCGGCGGGCCAGCTCGGCGCGCAGCACCGCGGCCGAGGCGTCCTCGAGCCGGTCGAGCCAGGCCGCGACGGCGAGGTGACCGTCCGCGCCGGCGAGATCGACCAGGGCGCGCAGGGCGTCGGTGACGGTCCCGGTCCGGGTGGGGAGCCACGGCCCGGCGTGCACGGCGACCGAGCCGTCGACGAACGCGGGCTCGGCATCGTCGGCAGGGCCGGCGGGGTCACCGGCGTCCGCAGGGCCGGGAGCCCTCTCCGCGGTGAACGGGTCGACGTCGAGCAGCCGCCCGGCCGCCGCGACCGCACGCTCCCAGAGAACGAACTGCGCCCCGACCGGCCCGGCAGTGGTGAGACCGGCCGGCTCGGCGGGGCGGCGCGCCGTGGCGCTCCCGAGGGCGACGGTGGTGCCGGCGCCGGACCAGCCGGGCGCGTCCGGGCCCTCGACCAGCACGGGGAGTGGTCCGCGCCCGGCGAACGACCCGGTGACCAGTTGTTCGACCCATTCGGCCAGCCCGGCGGGGCCGCGCGTGAGGTCGAGCGGCAGCGCACCGGTGCTCGTCGCGAGGGCGGCGGCGAGTCGCAGCGCCGGGTTCTCCGGGTCGTCACGGCCGAGTTCCTCCGCCGCCGCGGCGGCATCGGCGAGGACCCGGGCGACGTCGGCCCCGGCCAGCCCCGCGGGGACCAGGCCGAACGGGCCCAGCGCGGAGAACCGGTCGGGGACGTCG
This sequence comes from Pseudonocardia mahuensis, assembly GCF_018531475.1. Classification (GTDB taxonomy): domain Bacteria; phylum Actinomycetota; class Actinomycetes; order Mycobacteriales; family Pseudonocardiaceae; genus Pseudonocardia. The sequence continues at coordinate 37,118 of NZ_JAHDTG010000068.1, read as the reverse complement.
CGGTCGGCGGTGATGACGGTCGCGCCCGCGCTCCGGGCGCGTTCGTCGAGAACCGACCCGGGTTCGGTGATCACCACGGTGCGCTGCGCGGGATCGACGCCCTCGGCGGCGAGCGCGTCGCTCAGCACCCGGGCGACGGCGTCGACCGTGGAGCCGGCCGAGCCGTCGGGCGGGCCGATCGGGACGTCCCCGGTCCGGTCCGCGACGACCAGCACGGTCGCCGTCAGGTCGCCGGCCAGCGCGTCGCCGACCTGCCCGGGGTCGGCGGTGTCGAGCACGGTGAGCCCGACGCCGCCGTCACGGGCGATCGCCTCGGCGGCCGCCGTCACCCCGGGCGTGCCGACGAGCACCACCCGGGTCGCCCCGGCCACCCGGAAGCTCTCCCGCAGCGCGCTGATCTGTCCGAGCAGCGGGCGCGACGCCAGCGGCAGATCGACCCAGCCCAGCCCGTCGGCCGCCGTGCTGCCCTGACCCCACGGGCTCGGGTCGCCGTCGGCGATCCGGGACGCCACGGTGTCGGCCGCCAGTTCACCGGCGAGTCGCTCCACCTCCTCGGCGAGCGACCCGTCGGCCAGGTCGACGGACGGCTGGGTCACGGGTCGATCACCGGTCCTGTCCTGCGCGAGAGGTCACTGCGCCTGATCGAGCTTGGCCCGGACGGTCTCGCCCAGCTCCTGCCAGGACTTCTCGAACTTCTCCACACCCTCGCGCTCCAGGGTGAGGAAGACGGCGGTGATGTCGACGCCCACCCGCTCGAGGGCGTCGAACACGGCCTGCGCCTCGGCGGCCCGGCCGGTGACCCGGTCACCCAGCACCTCGCCGTGGTCGGCGAACGCCTTCAACGTGGCCTCCGGCATCGTGTTCACGGTGCCGGCGACGACCAGTTCGGTGACGTACAGGGTGTCCGGGTAGTCCGGGTTCTTCACCCCGGTCGAGGCCCACAGCGGCCGCTGCACCCGGGCACCCTGCGCGGCCAGCGCCTCCCAGCGCTGCCCGGAGAAGACCTCCTGGTACGCGGCGTAGGCGAGCCGCGAGTTCGCGACGGCGGCCTTCCCGCGCAGCTCGAGGGCCTCCGGCGTGCCGATGGCCTCGAGCCGCTTGTCGACCTCGGTGTCCACCCGGGACACGAAGAACGACGCGACCGACTCGATCGACGGGAGCTGGTGCCCGTTGGCGGCGGCCTGCTCCAGACCGGCGAGGTAGGCCTCCATCACGGCGCGGTAGCGCTCGACCGAGAAGATGAGGGTGACGTTGACGCTGACGCCCTCAGCGAGCGCGCGGGTGATCGCGGGGATCCCGGCCTCGGTGGCCGGGATCTTGACCAGAAGGTTGGGCCGGTCGACGGCCTTCCACAGGTCCAGCGCCTGGGCGACGGTGGCATCGGTGTCGTGGGCCAGGCCCGGGTCGACCTCCAGCGAGACCCGGCCGTCCAGCCCGTTCGTGGACTCCCAGGTACCGGAGAACACGTCGCAGGCCTGCTGCACGTCGGCCACGGTGATCTCGCGGACCGCGTCCTCCACCGACGCCCCGCGGGCGGCGAGCTCGCGGATCTGCTCGTCGTAGGCGTCGCCCTGGGCGAGCGCTGCGGCGAAGATCGTCGGGTTGGTCGTGACGCCGACGACATACCAGTCGCGGATCAGCTCCAGCAGGTTCCCGCTGCGCAGCCGCTCGCGGGACAGGTCGTCGAGCCAGATGGACACGCCCGCCGCGGCCAGGGCGGCGAGCCTTTCGTTCGTGCTCATGTCAGAGCTCCTTCGGTGAGGTGTCAGGCGGCGGCGATGCTGCGGCGGGCGGCGTCGACGACCGCGTCGGTGGTGAAGCCGAACTCCCGGAACAGGGTCTTGTAGTCGGCGCTGGCGCCGAAGTGGTCGATACCGACGATCTCGCCGGCGTCACCGACGAGCCGGTACCACGGCTGCGGGATGCCGGCCTCGACCACGACCCGGGCGCGCACCGCCGAGGGCAGCACGGAATCGCGGTAGGCCGCGTCCTGCGCGTCGAACCACTCGACGCACGGCATCGACACCACCCGGGTCGGCACGCCGTCGGCCTCCAGGACCTCGCGCGCGGACACCGCGAGCTGCAGCTCCGACCCGGTGGCGACCAGGATCACCCGCGGCTCGCCGCCCGACGCCTCGGTCGATGCGGGGGCCAGGACGTAGCCGCCGCGGGCCACGCCCTCGGCGGAGGTCCCCTCCAGGACCGGCAGGTTCTGCCGCGTCAGCGCGAGACCGACGGGGCCGTGCTGCTCGAGGATCGCCTTCCAGGCGGCAGCGGTCTCGTTGGCGTCACCGGGGCGGACCACGGCCAGCTCCGGGATCGCGCGCAGCGCGGCCAGGTGCTCGATCGGCTGGTGGGTGGGGCCGTCCTCGCCCAGGCCGATCGAGTCGTGCGTCCACACGTAGGTGACGGCGGTCTGCATGATCGCCGCCAGCCGCACCGCCGGGCGCATGTAGTCGCTGAAGACGAGGAAGGTGCCGCCGTAGGGCCGGGTCGGGCCGTGCAGCGCGATGCCGTTCAGCGCCGCGCCCATCGCGTGCTCGCGGACCCCGAAGTGCAGCGTGCGGCCGTACGGGGTGGCGTTCCACATCTTCGTGGAGATGGACTCCGGTCCGAACGACTCGGCGCCCTCCATCGTGGTGTTGTTGCTCTCCGCCAGGTCGGCCGAACCGCCCCACAGCTCGGGCAGCACCGGCGACAGCGCCTTGAGCACCTCGCCGGAGGCCTTACGGGTGGCGATCTCCTTCCCCGGCTCCCACGTCGGCAGCGTCTCGTCCCAGCCCTGCGGCAGCTTGCGCGCCAGCAACCGGTCGAGCAGCTCCTTGCGCTCGGGCTCGCGGGCGGCCCACTCGTCGAAGCGCTGCTGCCACTCGTGGTGCAGCGCTGCCCCGCGCTCGCGGATCTCGCGGGCGTGGGCGAGGACCTCCGGGTCGACCTGGAAGCTCTGCTCCGGGTCGAAGCCCAGGATCTTCTTGACCTCGGCCACCTCGTCGTCGCCCAGCGCGGCACCGTGCGCCTTGCCGGTGTTCATCTTCGTCGGCGCGGGGAACCCGATGATCGTGCGCAGCAGGATGAACGACGGCCGGGTGGTCTCGGCCCTGGCCGCCTCGAGGGCGTCGAGGATGGCCGTGACGTTCTCGCCGCCCTCGACGACCTGAACGTGCCAGCCGTAGGCCTCGTAGCGCTTCGCGGTGTCCTCGGACAGCGCGATCGCCGTGTCGTCCTCGATGGAGATCTCGTTGTCGTCGTAGATGACCGTGAGGTTGCCCAGCTGCTGGGTGCCGGCCAGCGACGACGCCTCGGAGGTGACGCCCTCCTGGATGTCGCCGTCGGAGGCGATCACGTAGATGTCGTGGTCGAACGGGCTCTCACCCTGCGGGGTGTCCGGGTCGAACAGGCCGCGCTCGCGGCGGGCGGCCATCGCCATCCCGACCGCGGACGCGAGCCCCTGGCCCAGCGGGCCGGTGGTCATCTCGACGCCGCGGGTGTGGCGGTACTCGGGGTGGCCCGGCGTCTTCGAGCCCCACGTGCGCAGCGCCTTCAGGTCGTCGAGCTCCAGGCCGTAGCCGGAGAGGAACAACTGGATGTAGAGCGTCAGGCTGGAGTGCCCGGCCGACAGCACGAAGCGGTCGCGGCCGATCCAGTCCGGGTCGTTCGGGTCGTGCCGCAGCACCCGCTGGAACAGCGCGTAGGCCAGCGGGGCGAGGCTCATCGCGGTGCCGGGGTGGCCGCTACCGACCTTCTGCACCGCGTCCGCGGCGAGGATCCGCACGGTGTCGACCGCTCTGTGGTCGAGCTCCGTCCAGTCCTCGGGCACGTCGGCACGGGTGAGGCTGGAGACGTCGGTCGGCGTGGATACGGACACGGCTGTACTCCTGGGTCAGTGGTGGGGGCGCGGGCGGTACGCCTCGGCGCATCCGGCTCACGGACCAGCCTAGTCGTCCCGGCCGCCCCCGGGGTGATCACCGCCCGCTCGGTCACCAGGGGCCTACCCCACGGCTTGCCTCGGCATGCCCCGGGCTACCATCGACGGGCTGTAGAAGCTGTTCCTGTGTACGACCTTCCGATCACCACCACATCCCCCGAGCGAGGTAGTAACTGGTGAGCGCGCCCGTGTCCCACCCGGGATCCACGGAGTCGCCACCGCACCGCCAGCACGGGCCGCGCATCCGGGCCCGATTGCAGCGGGCCGGTGACGTCGTCCGGGCCTACCTCGGGCTCACCAAGACGCGGATCATCGAGCAGTTGCTCGTGGTCACGGTTCCCGCGATGGTCCTCGCCGAACGCGGCATCCCGTCGGTGTGGCTGATCATCGCCACGCTGGTGGGCGGCGCGATGGCCGCGGCCAGCGCCCACGCGTTGAACTGCGTGGTCGACGCCGACATCGACGCGGTGATGAAGCGCACCGCCCGCCGGCCGCTGGCAAAGGGCCAGGTGCCGGCGCGCCACGCGCTGATCTTCGGTCTGGTCCTCGGGGCGCTGAGCTCGCTGTGGCTCGGTCTGACCACGAACTGGCTGGCGGCCGCGCTCTCCGTCGCCGCGATCGCCTTCTACGTGCTGGTCTACACGCTGCTGCTCAAGCGCCGCACCTCCCAGAACATCGTGTGGGGCGGGGCCGCGGGATGCATGCCCGTGGTGATCGGCTGGGCCGCGGTGACCGGGACCGTCGAGTGGCCGGCGCTGGTCATGTTCGGTGTCATCTTCTTCTGGACGCCGCCGCATTTCTGGGCCCTCGCGATGCGCTACAAGGAGGACTACGCGGCAGCGGGCGTGCCGATGCTGCCGGTCGTGGCGACCCCGGTGCGGGTCTCGGCGCGCATCGTCGCCTACTCCTGGGTGATGGGGCTGTGGACGCTGCTGCTGCTCCCGGCCACGTCCTGGATCTACGCCCTGGTCGCCGTGGCGGGCGGTGGCTGGTTCGTCTTCAAGGCGCACCGGCTGCACGCCGGCGTGCGGGCCGGGCGTGAGGTGGTGCCGATGCGGCTGTTCCACCTGTCGAACATTTACCTGTGCGGGCTGTTCGCCGCGATCGCGGTCGACGCCGCCATCGGGCTGCCCGTGCTGGGCCGGCCCTTCTAGGACTCGCGGGTCCCGGCCCGGCCGGATTGATCCGGGACCGGGCTCAGCGGCCGGCTCAGCGCAGCAGGTCCGGGACCACGAAGTCCTTGCCCAGCAGGTGGTGGTCGAGGAACGCGGTGACGGTCTCGTACCAGACGACGGCGTGCTGCGGGGCGAGGATCCAGTGGTTCTCGTCGGGGAAGTAGAGGAACCGGTGCGGCTGGTCCTCGGGGTCCTGCTGGCGTGAGACCAGGTCCCACCACAGCCGCAAGGCCTCGCCGATCGGCACCCGGTAGTCCTTGTCACCGTGGATCACCAGCATGGGCGTGGTGATCGCGTCGGCGTGCGCATGCGGGCTGTTCGCGGCGGTCATCTCCGCGGTCATCTCGCGCAGCCAGTAGTACGCGGCATCGGTCGTGGGCCCGAACTGGTCGAGTGCCCACAGGCCGGCGTGCGTGACGATCGCGGCGAACCGGTCGGTGTGCCCGGCGACCCAGTTGGCCATGTAGCCGCCGAACGACCCGCCCATGGCCGCCGTGCGGGTCACGTCGACGTCCGGCCGGGCCTGCGCCGCATCGGTGAGCGCCATCAGGTCGGTGTAGGGCGCCCGGCCCCACTCGCCCCAGCCCCGGTCGATGAAGGCCTGGCCGTAGCCGGTGGACAGCGCCGGGTCGGGCAGCAGCACGGCGTACCCGCGGGCCACCATCAGCCACGGGTTCCACCGCCACTGCCAGGTGTTCCAGCTGCCCAGCGGACCGCCGTGGACCCACAGCAGCAGCGGCGCCGGTTCGTCGGCGGCGTTCTCGGGCAACGCGAGCCACGCCCGCAGCGGGGCGTCGTCCTCGGCGGTGGCGGTGACCTCGGCCAGGGTGCCGGGCAGGGCGGGTCGCTGTGTCGGCCCGGGCAGGGGCCGCGGCTGCTGGTCGGGGGCGTGTGCGTCCAGCCGGACCGGGGCCGGCGGGGCGTCCACCGCGCCGCGCAGTGCGTAGACGTATCGGCCGTCGGGGGAGACCTGGAGATCGGTGTAGGCCCCGTCGTCGCCGGTCAGGCGCGTGACGGTGCCGTCGGCCACGGTGACCCGGAACAGCGGCGAGCGGCCGTTGTCGTCCGCGACGACGATCAGTGCGCTGCCGTCGGGGGTCCAGCGCATGGCGGCCGGCCAGCGGTCCCAGCCCGGGGCGAGCTCCCGGGTCTCGCCTCCGGCGAGCGGCACCAGCACCAGGTCGATCCGCGGCGCCTCGGTCGGGGCGGATCGGCGCTCCCGGATGACGGCGGCGGTGCGCCCGTCAGGGCTGATCCGGGCCCCGCTGAACTCGAAATCCGGGTCGTCGGCCAGAGTCCGGCGCTCGCCGAGGGCCACGTCGATCGCCACCAGCGTGCCGCGCGACGAACCGTGCGGTTCGGCGACCCGCCAGCCGGCGACGACCGTCGTCCCGTCCGGGGTGATGTCGGCCGAGGTCTCCAGCAGCGCCGCGCCGGGGTCCGGGGTGAGGTCGGCCCACTCCACCACGCCCTCGTCCGCCGGCACCGAGCCCGCCAGCAGCCGCGGGCGGTCCGGGCCGAGGTCGTGGTCCCAGAACCGCACCGGATAGCCGCTGTGCAGGATCGCCGAGACCTCCTTGTCCGTGCGCGCGGTGCGCCGCTGGTGGTCGTCCTCGCCGGTGACCGCGCCGGGCAGCGTCATCGAGGTCACCACGACGGTGCCGGCCTGCTCGGCGACGACCGGGGCGCCGACCCCGCCGGGCCGGCTCCCCACGACGCGCGCCTCGCCGCCGCCGGCGGGCAGCAGCCAGAGTGCGGCCGGGGCCGGGTCCTTCGGCTTCTCGTCGGGATCGGGCCGGGCCGAGACGAACAGCAGATCGCCGTCCGGGGTGAACGCCGCGCCCTGTTCACCCGTCGCGCCGCGGGTCAACCGGCGGGCCGGGCGGTCACCGGTCGGGTCGACCTCCCAGAGCGCCGTCAGGTAGCGGGTGCGCTCCGGGTTCAGCGTCGACACCGCGGTGACCAGCCGGGATCCGTCGGGCGACAGGGCCAGCCCGCCCAGGCGGGGGAGCGCGACGTAGTCCTGCAGGTCGTGGAACGGGGTGCGTGGGGCGGTGTCGCCCGCCGGGTTCTCGGTCGCATCGGTCACATCGACCATGCCTAGCCCATCGCAGGCGGCCGGCGCCGTCCGGGTCACGGATGCGCAGAGATGCATGTTTCTCGTGACTCGTCATGTCTTGACCGCTAGTTTGTTGAGGCTAGGCTTCCTTGAACTCAGGACAAGGAGAGCGAACAGTGTCAAATCGGACTCACGCGGCGCTGCTGCGGTGGATCGGCGCAGTGGCCGCCACGGCGTCTCTCGCCGTCGTGGCGGGCTGTGCTGGCGGTGCCACCGCGAACGACCCCGGGGCGGCACCCGCGGACGCGGGAACCCTCACGATCTACTCCGGGCGCAACGAGGACCTCGTGGGGCCGCTGCTCGACCGGCTGGAGACGGCGGTCGGGGGCAACGTCGAGGTCCGCTACGGCAGCACCGGTGAGATGGCCGCGCAGTTGCTCGAGGAGGGAGCCAACTCCCCGGCCGACGTGTTCTTCGGTCAGGACGCGGGTGCGCTCGGCGCGCTCGGCGGCGCCGGTCTGCTCGCCCCGCTGCCCGCCGACGTGATCGAGCCGGCGCTGCCGCGGTACCGGGCGAGCGACTCCACCTGGGTCGCGACGTCGGCGCGGGCCCGGGTCATCACCTACAACCCGGACCTGGTGCCCGAGGCGGACCTGCCGCGCTCCCTCGACGACCTGCTCGACCCGAAGTGGAAGGGCCGCATCGCCTACGCGCCGTCCAACGCGTCCTGGCTGTCCTTCGTCACCGGGCTGCGGCTCATCCGCGGTGAGGACGGGGCCCGGCAGTGGCTGACCGCCTTCGCCGCGCAGAACCCGCAGCGCTTCGACGGCAACGGCGCGATCCTGGACGCCGTCGCGGCCGGAACCGTGCCCGCGGGCCTGGTCAACCACTACTACCTCTACGAGAAGACCGCCGAGGTCGACCCGGCCGGCTACAAGGCGCGCAACCACTACGTGCCGAACGACCCGCTGGGCCTGGTCAACGTCGCGGGAGCGGGCGTGGTGGCCGCCAGCGACAACAAGGAGGCCGCGCAGCGCGCGGTGGCCTTCCTGCTCTCCGCCGAGGCCCAGCAGTACCTGGTCGACGAGACCGGCGAGTACCCGGTCGTCGAGGGGATCACCCCGACGCGCGACTACGACCTGGCCCCGCTGGACTCGCTGTCCCCGCCCGACGTGAACCTCGCGGACCTGTCGTCGCTGGAGCAGACCGAGGCGCTGTTGCAGCAGGTCGGCCTGCTCTGACGCCTCCGGCGGCCCCGCCGGGCCGCCGATCGCGGCGGGTGGTGTTCCCGTGCCGGGGCGCCTCCCGCCGCGAGTCATGCCGTTCCCGAGGAGTGAGCGTTGCCCACCACCACATCGCCGCCCGTCCGGGCCCGCCCGCGGCGCCGCCGGACGACCGGCGCGCCGCCGTTCCTTGTGGGCTGGGGCGCCATCGCGGGCCTGGTCGCGCTCGTCCCGCTGGTCTACCTCGTGGTGCGCGCGCTCGACTCCGGCCCCGGCGCGTTCCTCGAGGTCCTGGGCCGCCCGCGCACCGGTGAGCTGATCATGCGCAGCCTGGCCCTGGCCGGGTCCGTGACCGCCGCGTGCATGGTGATCGGGTTCCTCGGCGCCTGGCTGGTGGTCCGTACCGACCTGCCCGGTCGCCGCGCGTTCGGTGTGCTGCTAGCGCTGCCGCTGGCCGTTCCGTCCTACGTCGCCGGGTTCACCTGGATCTCCGAGGCGCCGGGGCTGGCCGGGTTCTGGGGCGCTTTCGGCGTGCTGGTCTCGGTCAGCTTCCCGTACGTGTTCCTGCCGGTGGTCGGGGCGCTGCGCGGGACGGACAGCGGACTCGAGGAGGTGGCCCGGTCGCTGGGCCACGGACAGGCGCGGGTGCTGCTCGGTGTCACCCTGCGCCAGGTGTGGCCTGCCGCGACGGCCGGTGGGCTGCTCGTCGCGCTCTACGTGCTCAGCGACTTCGGCGCGGTCTCGCTGATGCGCTACGACACCTTCACCCTGGGCATCTACACCAGCTACCGCGGGACGTTCAACCGGACTCCCGCCGCGGTGCTCGGCTGCGTCCTCGTCGTACTGGCCGCGCTGATCACCTGGGGTGAGGCGCGGGCCCGCGGCCGGGCGGCGCAACTCGTCGGCCGCGGCGTGCCCCGGCAGGCGGCGACGACCCGGCTGGGACGGTGGCGGCCGGCGTGGACCGGGTTCGCAGGGCTCGTCGTCGCCGTCTCGCTCGGGGTGCCTGCCTACAGCCTGATGCACTGGATGGTGGTCGGCTCCTCGCTCGGGGTGGACCTGTCCGACCTCGGAGCTGCGGGCCTGGTGACCTTGCAGGCCGCCGCTGCCGGCGCGATCGTGACCACGGTGCTCGCGATCCCCGTCGGGGTGCTCGCCGCCCGCTACCGGGGGCGCGCCACGGCCACGCTGGGGGCCGTGACCTACGCCGGGCACGCGTTGCCCGGCATCACCGTGGGGCTCGCGCTGGTCTTCCTCGGCGTCCGTGTGCTGCCGGGCATCTACCAGCAGTTGCCGCTGCTGGTGCTCGGCTACGCGGTGCTGTTCCTGCCGCTGGCCGTCGGCGCCGTGCGCACCGCCGTCGCCGCCGCACCGCCCCGGCTGGAGGAGGTGTCCCGATCGCTGGGACACAGCCGCTGCGCCACCCTCGCCCGCGTCACACTGCCGCTGGCCGCGCCCGGGGTCGGGGCCGGCGCCGCGCTGGTGTTCCTCACCATCGCCAAGGAACTGCCGGCGACGCTGATGCTGCGACCGACCGGATCCGACACGCTCGCCGTGCGGCTGTGGACCTACACCGGAGTGGGGCAGTACGCGGCGGCGGCGCCCTACGCCGTGCTGCTGGTGCTGCTCGCCGCCATCCCGACGCTGGCGCTCAACCGCGTCTTCCGGGAGCACGACCGCGGCCTGCGGGCGCAGGAGAAGGAGGACCAGTGACCGGAACCGAGGCCGCGCTGCGCGTCACCGGGCTGACCGCCGGTTACCCGGGGACGCAGGTCCTGCACGGGGTGGACCTCGAGGTACCTGCGGGCGCGCTCGCCGCCGTGCTCGGTGGCTCCGGCTGCGGCAAGACGACCCTGCTGCGGGCCATCGCCGGGTTCCACCCGGTCGAGGGTGGCTCGGTGCACCTGGCAGGCCGGCTGGTGGCCGGCGGCGGGGTCGACGTGCCGCCCGAGCGGCGCCGGGTCGGGCTGGTCCCGCAGGAGGGCGCGCTGTTCGGGCACCTGACGGTGGCCCGCAACGTGGGCTTCGGGCTGGATCGCGCCGGTCGCCGCAGCGGTCGCGTCGAGGAGATGCTCGATCTGGTCGGGCTGGCCGGGTACGACAAGCGGATGCCGTCCGAGCTGTCCGGCGGCCAGCAGCAGCGGGTCGCACTGGCCCGGGCGCTGGCCCCGGCCCCGGCACTGGTGTTGCTCGACGAGCCGTTCACCGCGCTCGACGCCGGGTTGCGTGCCGAGGTACGGGAGCAGGTGCGCGCGGCGCTGCGGGCCGCCGGGGCGACCGCCGTGCTCGTGACGCACGACCAGCAGGAGGCGCTGGGCGCCGCCGACGTCGTCGCGGTCCTCCGGGACGGCCGGGTCGTGCAGGCGGGCCCGCCGCGCGAGGTCTACTCGACGCCGGCCGACGTCGGTGTCGGCGAGTCCGTCGGCGAGGCGGTGATCCTCCCGGCGACGGTGTCGCGGGGGCGCGCCACCACGGTGCTGGGCACGCTCCCGGTCCCGGGGGCCGCGGACGGCGTCGGCCAGGTCCTGCTGCGCCCCGAACAGCTCCGCCTCGACGGGACGGGGAGGCCCGGGGTCGGTGCCACCGTCGTCGAGGTGGTCTTCCACGGCCACGACACCACCGTGCTGCTCGACCTCGAGGGGCGCACCGTCCGCTGCCGGACCATGGACGCCGGGGGACTGCGGGTCGGGCAGCGGACCGAGGTCCGGGTGGACGGCTCCGCCCGGTTCTTCGCGGGCTGACCGGGCTCCGCGCCCGCACCCGGCGATCAACCCGCGCCGCCATCATCGCGGCACACGCGGCGAGTGCACCGGCGTCGGCCGCCGGGGCTCAGATCGTGAGGAGCAGCTTGCCCGTCGTCCTGCGGGCCTGCAGGTCCTCGTGCGCGGTCCGGGCCTGCTCCAGCGGGTAGCGGCCCCCGATGCGCACGTCGAGGGTGCCGTCGGCCACCGCCTGGTACACCGCGGCGGCCTTCGTGACCAGTTCCGGGCGTTCGGCCACGTAGTCGAACAGCTTGGGCCGGGTCAGGTACAGCGAGCCCGCGGCGTTGAGTCGCTGGGGGTCGACCGGGGGGACCGGGCCGCTCGACGCGCCGAACAGCACGAGCATCCCGCGGCGGCGCAGGCCGGCCAGGCCGGCGTCGAAGGTCGTCGCGCCGACGCTGTCGTACACGACGTCAACCCCGGCGCCGTCGGTCAACTTCCGGACCTCGGCGGCCAGGTCGTCGATCTCGGTGTAGCGGATCACCTCGGCGGCACCGGCCGCGCGGGCCAGCTCCTCCTTCTCCGCGGTGGAGACGGTCCCGATCACCCGGGCCCCCTTCGCGGCGGCCAGTTGGGTGAGCAGCAGCCCGACACCACCGGCCGCGGCGTGCACCAGCACGGTGTCGTCCGCGGAGACCGGGTACGTGTCGTTGACCAGGAAGTGCGCCGTCATGCCCTGCAGCAGCGCGCCGACCGCATGCTCGTCGGTCACCCCGTCGGGCACCGCGACGGCCTTGTCGGCCGGCACCGCGACGCCCTCGGCGTAGCTGCCGAGTGTCTCGGACCAGGCGACCCGGTCGCCCACGGCGAACTCGTCGGCCCCGTCGCCGACGGCTCGCACCCGGCCGACGCCCTCCATGCCGGGTACGTACGGCGTGTCCATCCGGTAGATGCCCGCACGCTGATACGTGTCGATGTAGTTGACGCCGGCGATCGCCACGTCGATCAGCAGCTCGCCCGGTCCTGCCTCGGGGTCCGGGAGCTCGGCCGTCTCCAGCACCTCGGGTCCGCCGGGCCTGGTGACCTGCACAGCGCGCATGAGCGTCCTCCTCGACGTCGTCATCAACTCAGCACGGGATCGCGGGTGATCGTTGCACCCGGGCGCGGATCAGGCCCGGTCGGCGCCCGCGTCCGCCAGCTCGGGGGCGGGGGCGGCTGCGGCCGGCTCGACGTGCGGGCGCTCGACCGTGGCGGCCCAGACAGCGGCGGCGGCCGCGGTGACGATCGCGGCGCCGAGAACGTGCAGCGACACGAGGATCTCCGGTACACCGAGCGCGTACTGGATCCCGCCCAGAGCGCCCTGGGCCAACACCACCGCGATCAGCACGGCGAAGCGCCGGCGCAGCGCCACGGGCGCAGCGACGGCGTGCAGCGCGAAGCCGAGCCCGACGAGCAGCCCGAGGTAGCCGAACAGCAGGTCGGCGTGCAGCTGGGCGAGGCCGGGAACGCCGAGATCGAGCCGCGGCGTCGCGGCGTCACCGGCATGCGGACCGGCGCTGGTGACGAGCGTCCCGGCGACGAGCAGGGCGACGAGGACGGCGGTACTCGCGGCGACGAGACCGCGCACCGCGGGCGGGACCAGCGGCCGCGGGGGTCCGCTGCCCTCGGTCGACGCCGCGACGAGCTGCACGGCCAGCCACACCAGCACCATCGAGGCCAGAAAGTGCACGGCGACGGTCCACCAGGCCAACCCGGTGAGCACGGTGACGCCGCCGATCACGGCCTGCGCGACGACCCCGATGGGCATGGCCGCGGCGAGCAGCGTCAGCCGGCGGCGGCGCGGGCGGGTGCCGAGCGCGGCGAGCAGGCAGAGCCCGGCGACGAACACGACGAGGAACGTCAGCAGCCGGTTGCCGAACTCGACCCATTGCGTCAGCGCGGCGATCTCCGGGTGGGCCACCGGGACCAGGCTGCCCGGGAAGCACTGTGGCCACGTGGGACAGCCGAGCCCGGATCCCGTCACCCGCACCACCGACCCGGTCACTGCGATACCGGCTTGTGCGACGACGGCGGCGATCGCGAGCCGGTGCATCACGGCCGGGGACGTCGTGGGGAGCCGGTCCAGGAGCGAGGGTCGAGCCACACTCCGATCGTAGGCCGCGCGAGCGGAGGCCCCACCGACCGGCCTGGTCGCACCACCATCGCGACCCGGCCACGCGAATGCGCCGACTCGGCCACGCGATGTGCCGACTCGCGCACCGGAGGGCCGCGACTCGCGCGCGGGGATACCGCGACTCGCGGGTCAGCGGAGCTTGACCGTCCGCACCGAGATCAGCGCCGCGAGCAGGGTCCAGACCACGAGCACCAGGATCGGTCGCAGGCCTGGAGCCTCGCCGGCGACCAGCGCGGTGCGCAGACCCTCGGCGAGCGCGCCGGACGGCAGGTGGGCGGCCACCGTGGCCAGGGCGTCGGGCAGCTGTCCCACCGGGATCACGATGCCGCCGGCCAGCAGCAGCACGAACCAGATCAGGTTGGCCCCCGCGAGCACGATCTCGGCGCGCATCGACCCGCCGAGCAGGATGCCCAGGCTGCCGAACGCCGCACAGCCGAGCAGCACGAGCAGCAGCGCCCAGCCGAGCCCGTCGGCGGCCGGTCGCCAGCCCAGAGCCCAGGCCAGGGCACACAGCACCACGGTCTGCACCACGACCAGCCCGAGCACCGCGGCCAGCCGGCCGGCGACGAGCAGCCACCGGGGCAGCGCGGTCGCGGCCAGCCGGCGGATCACGCCGTAGCGCCGGTCGAAGCCCAGCGAGATGGCCTGGCTGGTGAACGCGGTGGACATCACGGCCAGCGCGAACACCCCGGGCACCACGGCCTGCACCCGCGGGTCGGGCAGCGGCACCACGTCGAGCAGCGTGAGCCCGAACAACAGCACGACCGGGATGAGCAGGGTGAGCAGCACCTGCTCGCCGTTGCGCAACGCGAGCCGCAGCTCCGTGCTCGACTGCGCGAGCAGCATCCGGCCCAGCGAGCCGCTCCCCGGATGCGGCGTGAAGGTGCCCGCGGCGAACCGGTCGCCGGGACCGCCCGTACGGACGGTGTCGTCGGAGACGCTCACGAACGAAGCTCCTTGCCGGTCAGATCCAGGAAGACGTCCTCGAGGCTGCGGCGGGCGACCTGCACGTCGTCGGCGAGCGCCCCCTGCCCGGCGCACCACGTGGTGATCGTGGAGAGCACGGACGGGTCGATCCGGCCCTGCACCAGGTAGCGCCCGGCCATCGTCTCCGCGGTCCGGTAGCCCTCGGGCAGCGCGGCGGTGAGGTCGGTGAGGTCCATACCGGGCTTGGCGCGGAACCGCAGCTCCTGCTGGTCGCCGCCCGCGGTCAGTGCCGCCGGGCTGCCCTGGGCCACGACCCTGCCGTGGTCGACGATCACGACCTGGTCGGCCAGCACCTCGGCCTCCTCCATCAGATGCGTGGTGAGCAGCACGGCCACCCCGTCGCGGCGCAGCGCGTCGATCAGCTCCCACACCAGCCGGCGGCCTTGCGGGTCCATCCCGGCGGTCGGCTCGTCGAGGAAAACCAGCTCGGGACGGCCGACGACGGCGCAGGCGAGCGCGAGGCGCTGCTGCTGGCCGCCGGAGAGCCGCTTGTACGGGATGCGGGCGCACGAACGCAGGCCCAGGACCTCGGTCAGCCAGTCGACGTCGAGCGGATGCGCCGCACACGCGGCGACCACGCGCAGCATCTCCTCGGCGCGCACGCCCGGATAGGCCCCGCCGCCCTGCGGCATGACCCCGATGCGGGCGCGCAGCGCGTCCGGTGCACCGGCCGGGTCCATCCCGAGCACCCGCACCTCGCCGGCGTCCGCCCGCTGGAAGCCCTCGCAGATCTCGACGGTCGTCGTCTTGCCGGCACCGTTCGGCCCGAGCAGGGCCAGCACGCTGGCGGTCGGCAGCTCCAGGCCCAGGCCGTCCACCGCGGTCGTCCGGCCGTACCGCTTGACCAGCCCGCGGACCTCGACGGCCGCTGCCGCAGGTGAACTCACGAGCGCGGATTCTAATGACGTCGGCCGACCCGGGGCCGGGCCGGTGCCGAACCGGTGCCGCTCGGTGGAAGCGCCGCCTCGGCCTCGGCCTCGGCCAGCAGCCGCCGGCGCACGATCAGCACGGCGACCACCAGGATGACCGCGCCGGCCACGATCGACATCGGCAGCTGGTAGGCGCGGAACGCGAAGTCGGCGCCGGTCGGCGGCACCATCAGGGCCAGCACCGCCGACGCGGCGAGGGCCACCCGCCGGTACCGCGGCAGGCCCCGGGTGGCGGCCAGCGGGATGGCGGCCCACAGCAGGTACCAGGGATGGACCACCGGCCCGAGCAGCACGACCGCGCCCAGCCCCGCACCGAGCCCGGTCACCGGCTCGACCCGCCCGCGCAGCGTCGCGAGCAGCAGCATTCCGCACACCAGCGCCGCCGCGAGCCCACCGAGCCCGCGGGTGAGCGTCAGCACCGAGTCCGTGTGGTCGCCGAGCCCGGCGAGGATCCCGATCTGCCCGCTGAGCTGGCCGAGATCGGTGGACAGTGACATCCAGCTGCGGATGACGTTGGCCGTGCCGAGGGTGCCCAGCCAGCCGAATCCGAGCCCGGTGCCGACGCCGAACGCGGCGAACACGGCCACCGCTATCGCGCCCAGGGCGGCGGCGGCGAGCGCCACGTCACGGATGCGCCCACCCCACCGCCGGGCCACGTGCATGCCGAGGAAGCCCAGGGCCAGGATCGCCGGGAGCTTCACCGCCGCGCCGGCGGTGATGAGCACCGCACCCCAGATCCAGGCGCGGGCCGACCCGCGGAGCCCGATCTCGAGCCCGGCGAGCATCAGCCCGATCATCAGGGCCTCGTTGTGGATCCCGCTGACCAGGTGGAACAGCACCAGCGGGTTGGCGGCGCCGAGCCACAGGGCGAGCCCGGGCTCCAGTCCACAGCGCTCGGCCAGCCGCGGCAGGGCCCAGATGATGAGGGCGACACCCGCCACCGCGAGCGCCCGATGGGCGAACACGCCGAGCACGACGTCGTCGCCGGTGACGGCGGTGATACCACGGCCCAGTGCGAGGAACAACGGTCCGTAGGGGGCCGGGGTGTCGCGCCAGATGGTCGGGATCGTGCGGGTCAGCGGGTCGTCCACGCCGAGGGCCTCCGCGGGCCCGAGCGCGTACGGGTCGAGCCCGCGCGCGGTGATCGCGCTCTGCGCGAGGTAGCTGTAGACGTCCTTGGAGAACATCGGGGGAGCCGCGGCGAGCGGTAGCGCCCACAGCAGCCCGGTGCGGGCCAGCTGGCCGCGGTCCGGCGCGGGCGCGACGGCGCCGCGGGCCCGCAGCATCCGGCCGATCCACAGCCAGGCGAGCACGAGCATGCCCATGCCGGCGTAGACGACCGCGATGGAGACGGTGGCGTTGCGCGCGGGCAGCCCGAGGACGCGCAACCCGTTGAGCGGGTTGGGTACCGGCAGCGCGCCGCCGCCGAGCGCGCCGATCGCCATGAGCAGCGCGCCGGTGAGCCCGAGCCGCCGGGCGAGCCGGCTGGGGTCGTGCGGTGGCGGGGACGGCAGGAACGGCCCGGCGGGGGACCGCGCAGGCGTCCGTGGGTCCGATCCAGGGCCGGACCGTGATGGGTCGAGCCTCGGTACGGCCATGTGCGCAGGGTAGCGACCGAGGAGGAGGGTGACGCCGCTCACCCGGATGGAGGCCGCCTTTGCCGATGTGGCACATATACGCAACACTGGTGTTGTGAAAACAGCCCGGCGCACCGACGCGGTCGAGGACCGTGCACCTCACGTGCACGACGTCCACTCGTCCGCCGACGGCAGCACCCGGCTCGCGGTGGCCCGGCTACTGCTCGAGCAGGGTCCGGTGACCGCCGCGGCGGTGGCCGCGGAGCTGGAGCTGTCGGCCGCTGCGGTCCGCCGCCACCTCGATGCGCTCATCGCCGACGGTGAGGCGCAGGCCCGGCAGGCGTCGCACCGCGGCCCCCGGGGCCGGGGCCGCCCGGCCAAGGAGTACCTGCTCACCGACGCCGGGCGGATGCGCTTCGGCCACGGTTACGACGGTCTCGCCGCCGCGGCGCTGCGCTACCTGGCGCAGACTGCCGGCGAGGCTGCGGTCAACGCGTTCGCCGAGAGCCGGGTCGCCGAGCTGCTCGGGCCGGAGGCTGCCGACGTCGCCGCGGCCGCCACGCCCGATGCGCGGGCCGACGCCCTGGCCAAGCTGCTCACGGCGCGCGGTTACGCTGCGCAGGCCCGGGAGGCCGGGCACGGCGTTCAGCTGTGCCAGCACCACTGCCCGGTGGCGCACGTCGCGACGGAGTTCCCGGAGCTGTGCGAGGCCGAGACCCGAGCCTTCGCCGAGCTGCTGGGCACCCATGTGCAGCGGCTGGCCACCATCGCGCGCGGTGACGCCGCGTGCACCACACACGTTCCGCTGGAGGGGCCCGAACTCCTGCGGCGGCGCGAACCGACCACCACAGTCCCGAGAGGGAGGCAGCCCGAATGACGACCGCTCCTGAGGCGCTCACCCAGGAGGAGACGCTCGCGACGCTCGGCCGCTACGACTTCGGTTGGGCCGACTCCGACGTCGCCGGTGCTACTGCCCGTCGCGGCCTGTCCGCCGACGTGGTCGCGGACATCTCCGCGTTGAAGAACGAGCCGCAGTGGATGCTCGACTTCCGGCTGAAGGCGCTGAACCTGTTCGAGCGCAAGCCGATGCCGCGGTGGGGTTCCGACCTCTCCGGCATCGACTTCGACAACATCAAGTACTTCGTGCGGTCCACGGAGAAGCAGGCCTCCTCGTGGGAGGAACTGCCCGAGGACATCAAGAACACCTACGACAAGCTGGGCATCCCGGAGGCCGAGAAGGCCCGCCTGGTCGCCGGTGTCGCGGCACAGTACGAGTCCGAGGTCGTCTACCACCAGATCCGTGAGGACCTGGAGGAGCAGGGTGTCATCTTCCTGGACACCGACACGGGGCTGCGCGAGCACCCGGAGCTGTTCAAGGAGTACTTCGGCTCGGTCATCCCCTCCGGGGACAACAAGTTCTCCGCGCTGAACTCCGCCGTGTGGTCGGGCGGGTCGTTCATCTACGTGCCGCCGGGCGTGCACGTCGACATCCCGCTGCAGGCCTACTTCCGGATCAACACCGAGAACATGGGCCAGTTCGAGCGGACGCTGATCATCGTCGACGAGGGTGCCTACGTGCACTACGTCGAGGGCTGCACGGCGCCGATCTACAAGTCGGACTCCCTGCACTCGGCCGTCGTGGAGATCGTGGTGAAGAAGGGTGGCCGCTGCCGCTACACCACGATCCAGAACTGGTCGAACAACGTGTACAACCTGGTCACCAAGCGGGCCAAGGCCGAAGAGGGCGCGACCATGGAGTGGGTCGACGGCAACCTCGGCTCCAAGGTCACCATGAAGTACCCGGCCGTGTTCCTCATGGGCGAGCACGCCAAGGGTGAGGTGCTCTCGATCGCGTTCGCGGGCGAGGGCCAGCACCAGGACGCCGGCGCGAAGATGGTGCACCTGGCGCCGAACACGTCGTCGACGATCATCTCGAAGTCGGTGGCCCGGGGCGGCGGCCGGACCTCGTACCGCGGTCTGGTCCAGGTCAACCCGCGGGCGCACAACTCGCGCTCGACGGTCAAGTGCGACGCGCTGCTGGTCGACACGATCAGCCGCAGCGACACCTACCCGTACGTCGACGTGCGCACCGACGACGTGACCATGGGTCACGAGGCCACCGTGTCCAAGGTCAGCGACGACCAGCTGTTCTACCTGATGTCGCGCGGCCTGAGCGAGGACGAGGCCATGGCCATGGTCGTGCGCGGGTTCGTCGAGCCCATCGCGCGTGAGCTGCCCATGGAGTACGCGCTGGAGCTGAACCGGCTGATCGAGCTGCAGATGGAGGGTTCGGTCGGATGACGCGAGACCTTCGGAACCTGTGGAGAAGGGTCGAGCAATCGTGACCGACGTTGTTTCTGGACTGGCCCCGGAACTCGCCGGGGCGAACCGGGGCGCGGGTCTCGTGCCCGTCGCCTCGGCGGGCGAGCGGTTCACCTCGTTCGACGTGGACGCCTTCGAGGTCCCGGGCGGCCGCGAGGAGAACTGGCGCTTCACGCCGATGAAGCGGCTGCGCGGGCTGCACGACGGCTCCGCCGCGCTGGACGGCGTCGCGGCCCTCGAGGTCGCCGGCGCCGGCGAGGGCGTGACGGTCGAGACCGTGGGCCGCGACGACGCGCGCCTCGGCGACGGCGGCACCCCTGCCGACCGCATCGCCGCCGCCGCGTGGTCCGCGTTCCGCGAGGCCACCGTGGTGACGCTGGACGGCACGCCCGAACCGGTGACGGTCACCGTGACCGGCCCGGGGCGGGGCGCGACCGCGGCGTCCCACCTGCAGCTGCGCACGAAGCCCCACGCCGAGGCGACCGTGGTGCTGGAGCACCGGGGTTCGGGCGCGCTGGCCGACAACCTCGAGGTCGTGCTGGCCGACGGCTCCCGGCTGACGCTGGTGGTCACCGAGGAGTGGGCCGACGACGCGGTGCACGTGGGCGCCCAGCACTTCTCGCTCGGCCGTGACGCCACGCTGCGGGTCACGTCGGTCGCGCTGGGCGGCGACCTGGTGCGGATCAGCCCGACCGTGAACTACCGCGGGCCCGGCGGTGACGCCGAGCTCGTCGGTCTGGGCTACGCCGACGCCGGTCAGCACCTAGAGCAGCGGCTGCTGGTCGACCACGCGGTGCCGAACTGCACGTCGAACGTCCTGTACAAGAACGCACTGCAGGGCAAGCAGGGCGTCCCGGACGCCCACACGGTGTGGATCGGTGACGTGCTGATCCGGGCCGCGGCGGAGAACACCCAGACCTTCGAGTTCAACCGGAACCTCGTGCTCACCCAGCACGCCCGGGCCGACTCGGTGCCGAACCTGGAGATCGAGACCGGCGAGATCGCCGGCGCCGGGCACGCGAGCGCCACCGGTCGGTTCGACGACGAGCAGTTGTTCTACCTGCAGAGCCGCGGCATCCCCGAGGACGTGGCGCGCAGGCTCGTGGTCCGTGGCTTCTTCGGCGAGATCCTCTCCCGGATCACGCTGCCCGAGCTGCGCGAGCGTCTCGAGGCCGCCATCGAGGCCGAGCTCGCCGTCACCGGCGCCTGAGCCCGACCTCGGCCGAGTCCACGAACCACCCACCACGCTGCGACCAACACGGAGTTCACGAACAACATGTCCACCTTGGAGATCAAGGACCTGCACGTCTCGGTCGCGGCCGAGGACGGCGCCAAGGAGATCCTTCGCGGCGTCGACCTGACCATCCGCGGCGGTGAGACCCACGCGATCATGGGCCCGAACGGGTCCGGCAAGTCGACCCTGGCCTACGCGATCGCCGGCCACCCGAAGTACGAGATCACCGGCGGCGAGGTGCTGCTCGACGGTGAGGACGTGCTCGCGATGGCCGTCGACGAGCGCGCCCGCGCCGGCCTGTTCCTGGCCATGCAGTACCCGGTCGAGGTCCCCGGCGTGTCGATGGCGAACTTCCTGCGCAGCGCGGCCACCGCGGTGCGCGGCGAGGCGCCGAAGCTGCGCACCTGGGTCAAGGAGGTCAAGGGCGCGATGTCCGAGCTGGACATCGACCCCGACTTCGCCGACCGCAGCGTCAACGAGGGCTTCTCCGGTGGGGAGAAGAAGCGCCACGAGGTGCTGCAGCTCTCGCTGCTCAAGCCGAAGATCGCCGTGCTCGACGAGACCGACTCGGGCCTCGACGTCGATGCGCTGCGGGTGGTCTCCGAGGGTGTGAACCGCTACCGCGCCTCCGGCGACGTCGGCGTGCTGCTGATCACGCACTACACCCGGATCCTCAAGTACATCACCCCCGACGTGGTGCACGTGTTCGCCGGTGGCCGCATCGTCGAGTCGGGCGGGGCGGACCTGGCGAACGAGCTCGAAGAGAACGGCTATGTGAAGTACGGGGCGGGAGCGGAGGCAGCGTCGTGACCTCCCTCGAAAGTCTGGACGTGCTGAAGCTGCGTTCGGACTTTCCGATCCTCTCCCGCACGGTGCGCGGCGGGCGGCCCCTGGTCTACCTGGACTCCGGGGCCACCTCGCAGCGCCCGCGGCAGGTGCTCGACGCCGAGCGGTCGTTCCTGGAGCAGCACAACTCCGCGGTGCACCGCGGAGCGCACCAGCTGGCCGAGGAGGCCACCGATGCCTACGAGTCGGCCCGCGCGCGGATCGCCGCGTTCGTCGGGGCCGACCCGGGCGAGGTGGTGTTCGTCAAGAACGCCACCGAGGGGATCAACCTCATCGCCTACGCGATGAGCAACTCCAGCATCCGGACCGGTCTCGGGCCCGAGTCGGAGCGGTTCGCGCTCGGCCCGGGCGACGAGATCGTCATCACCGAGCTGGAGCACCACGCCAACCTGGTGCCGTGGCAGGAGCTCTGCCGGCGGACCGGGGCGACGCTGCGCTGGTACTCGGTGACCGAGGAGGGCCGGCTCGATCTCGACTCGGTCGAGCTGACCGACCGCACGAAGGTGGTCGCGTTCGCGCACCAGTCCAATGTGCTGGGCACGGTGCAGCCCGTCGAGGAGCTGGTCCGCCGGGCGCGCGCGGTCGGTGCACTGGTGGTGCTCGACGCGTGCCAGTCGGTACCGCACATGCCGGTGCACCTGACCTCGCTGGACGTCGACTTCGCGGTGTTCTCCGGGCACAAGATGCTCGGTCCGTCCGGGGTCGGCGTGCTGTACGGTAGGGCCGAGCTGCTCGACGCGATGCCGCCGTTCCTCAGTGGGGGATCGATGATCGAGCTGGTGCGGCTGGAGGGATCGACCTACGCCCCGCCGCCGCAGCGGTTCGAGGCGGGCGTGCCGATGACCTCGCAGGCCGTCGGGCTGGGTGCGGCGGTCGACTACCTCAACGGGATCGGCATGGACGCGGTCCACGCCCACGAGCTGGAGCTCGCCCGCGTCGCGCTCGACGGGCTCGCCGAGGTGCCGGGGGTCCGGATCATCGGTCCCACCGACCTCACCGATCGGGGCGGCGCGGTGGCGTTCGTGGTCGACGGCGTGCATGCGCACGACGTCGGGCAGGTGCTCGACGACCGCGGGATCGCGGTGCGGGTCGGGCACCACTGTGCGTGGCCGCTGCACCGCCGGTTCGGCGTGGCGGCCACCGTGCGGGCGTCGTTCCACGTCTACAACACCCCGGACGAGGTGGCCCAGCTGGCCGACGGCGTTCGGGCCGCGCGCGAGTTCTTCGGGGTGGCCTGACATGCAGCTGGAACAGATGTACCAGGAGATCATCCTGGATCACTACCGGTCCCCGCACCGGGCGGGGCTGCGCGAGCCGTTCGATGCCGAGTCGTTCCAGATCAACCCGACCTGCGGCGACGAGGTCACGCTCCGGGTGAAGCTGGACGACGCGGGGGAGAAGGTGGAGGACGTCTCCTACGAGACGCTCGGCTGCTCGATCAGCCAGGCCTCCACCTCGGTGCTGACCGACCTCGTGGTCGGGCAGACCGTCGAGGAGTCGATGCGGGTGCTGGCGGCCTTCCAGGAGATGGCCCAGGGCCGCGGCAAGGTCGAGCCGGACGAGGACGTGCTCGGTGACGGCGTGGTCTTCGCCGGGGTGGCCAAGTACCCGGCGCGGGTGAAGTGTGCGCTCCTCGGGTGGATGGCGTTCAAGGACGCCGTCGTCCGGGTGGGCAGCGACACGGCAGAGAAGGGAGCGGCCTCATGAGCGAGACCACCGAAGAGCCGGGTGCGGGCTCGAGCGTCGACACCGAGAACGGGGTGGCACCTGCGGACGACGAGATCGTGCGCGGCGCAGCGGGCATGCCCGAGCCGCCCGCGCAGCGCGCGGACGAGCCGTCGCTCGACGATCTCGAGGAAGCCATGCGCGACGTCGTCGACCCCGAGCTGGGAATCAACGTGGTCGACCTCGGCCTCGTCTACGGGATCCAGGTCGCCGACTCCGTGGCCACCATCGACATGACGCTCACCTCGGCGGCCTGCCCGCTGACCGACGTCATCGAGGAGCAGGCCCGCGCGGCGCTCACCGGTCCTGGCGGCGCCGGCGGTCTGGTGGACGACATCAAGATCAACTGGGTCTGGATGCCGCCGTGGGGCCCGGAGAAGATCACCGAGGACGGCCGCGAGCAGTTGCGGGCCCTCGGGTTCCGGGTCTGAGGCTCCCCGGCACCGAGATCACCGCGAGCGGTACACCGGCGCTGTCTTCGGACGGCGCCCGGTGTACCGCTCGTTGCTTTCCGGGTGGGTGCCGGTCCCGATGCGGGCGTGCGCGGCGGTTCGGCTGCGGCTGTCCTGGCCGTCGCCGCGATGGTCGCGGCCGGACGGCGTGTGGCGCCGCGCCGCGTTCGTCGTGGATCTCGTATCCGGGGGACGCGATCACGGGCCGCGGCGGGCTCGGATCAGGGCTCGGGGTCCGGGGCCGGCTCTCCGGCCCGGCGGAGCAGGTACGGGTGCAGGTGCGAGTAGCCGCGTACGTGCAGCGGCCGCAGCGACCGGACCTCGAAGCGGGGGTCGTCGGCGAGCGCCGCGGCCACCTCGCGGTCGACGAGCACGGAATCGGGCCGGGCGTGCGTGGTGAGCCGCGCGGCGATGTTGACGACCTCGCCGTAGACGTCACCGAACCGGACGAGCACCGGGCCCGCGGCCAACCCGATCCGCAATTCGGGAAGCGCCGGTTCGGCCCGCACCCGGTCCTGCAGCGCCACGGCGATGGCGGCCGCGTCGGCGATGTCGTCGGCGACGAACAGCACCTCGTCGCCGACGGTCTTGATGATGCGCCCACGGCCTCCGGCGATGACGTCGGTGGTGCTCGACTCGAACCGCTCGATCATCTCGCTGAGCTCGGACGTGGAGCGCCGCCGCGTCGTGCGGGTGAAGCCGACCATGTCGGCGAACCCGACGGCGAGCGGCCAGATGTCCTCGTCCTCGTCCCGCCCGACGACCACCCGGGAGACGGTGGCGGCGAGGTGCCGGCGCCACACGTAGGCCTGCAACGTCTCGAGCTTCGGCAGCACCGCGGCGGCCAGTTCCAGCGACTGCTGGGGCGAGACTCCGTCGGACTCACCTGCCACGAGTTGCTTGAGCATCCCGACCTGCCACTCGGCCAGCCGCGACATCGACTGCGCGACGGCCCGCGCGACGGCTTCCCGCACGTCGGGGGCGAGGATGCCGGCGTCGGTGAGCTGCGACATCAGCCGGGCGGCCTCGATGTCGCGTTCGGTGAACAGCAGCTCGGTGTCGGACACCTCGGGGAAGCCGAGAGCCCGCCACAGCCGGCGTCCCTCGTCGAGCGCCAGCCCGGCCCGCTCGATCACCTCGGGCCGGGTGTAGCGGCGGGGGGCGCCGAGCACGATCTCCTCGAGCGCCGTCGCCAGCGGCAGCGACTCGTCGAGCCGCCGGATCTCCCCGCGGTTGGCGGCGTCCAGCAGCTCCCCGAGGGCGTCCAGCCAGCCGGGCGGATCGACGGTCACCGGCGGTGTCGCGGGGCGTGCGTCACGTGGTGTGCACGATGAGCACGTCGACACCGGCGCGCCGCGCGACGTCCGACGGCACCGAGCCGAGCAGTCGCCCGCTCAGGGTGTTGAGTCCGCGGTTGCCCACGACGAGCAGGTCGGCGTCGTGGTCGGTGACGGCCATGCGCAGCACGTCGACCGGGGCACCGTCCACCGCCTGGGTCGTGACGTTCGTGGCGCCCACGGCGGCCGCCTTGTCCTCGGCCAGGCGCAGCGCCTCCTCGGCCGGGGTGAACCCGCGGACCAGGTAGGCCTCGTCCTTCAGCGCGTCCTCGGCCTCGACGATCTCCTCGCGGGTCGCGGGGGTGAAGGCGGAGACGATGACCAGCTTCGCGTCGCTGTCGCGGGCGACGGCGGCGGCACGCTCGACCGCGGCGAACGAGGTGCTGGAGCCGTCGGTGCCGACGACGATGGTGTTGTAGGCGGACATGGGGAGCCCTCCGGCCGTGACGGCGACGTCCTCTTGGCGTGACGCCGGGTGCAGTGACGTTCAGTGAAAGGAAGTTACCGCTTGTAGCTTCGGGCCTCCCAACCGACGGGCCGGGATTCACCCGGCCCGGGTGTTCTCCGGGTCCGCGCCGGGCGCCGGGGGCAGCAGCGCGGGTCCGATGAGCCGCCCGCGCAACATCCAGCCCGCCCGGCCGAACAGGGCGTTCATCGCGGCGACGGTGCCGATCACGTCCTCACGGCCGGTGAGGTAGGCCCAGCGGTGCCGTGCCGGCAGGCCGAAGAACACCTCGAAGAAGGTGGGCACCTCCGCGGGGGGCATCCGTAGCAGCGACTCCAGGCCGCGGCGGCGCAACATGTGCACGGCGCGGGCCGCCCGCGGCCACACGACCTCCCGGGCCGCGGTGCGGGCGGCGGCGGGCGACCCCGGCAACCGGGTGGCCAGCGCGTCGGCCATCCGTGGCGCGAGACGCAGCGCGGTGGCCACGCTGAACCCGGTGGCCGGGTGCACCAGCGGCGCTGCGGACCCGAAGCCGAGCGCGGCCGGGTCGCGGTGCCGCGCGCCGTCCACGGGGAACCGCACCCGCTCCTCGCGGGCATCCGGGCCGGGCGAGATGCCGTGCCGGGCCAGCCGGGCGAGCAGCCGGCGTCGCAGCATCGGCAGCGGCAGCCCGGGGCGACGCGCCAGCGACGTCTCCTCCAGCAGCACCGCCCCGCCACCGAGCGGCACCGCGTAGAGGAAGGTCGGCCAGCCCTGCTCCCCGTGGTCGCACCGCCAGTCCATGAACAGCGCCTCGCCCGTCGCGACCACGGCGCCCGCCGTGTCCTCGTCCACGACCAGGCCGTAGGCGGTCTGCTCGGCGGGCGGCCGTGCCGGGTGGCCGGCCGGACGCAGCGGCTGCCGGTGTCCACCGGCGTCGATGACCACCCGGGCCCGGGCCACATCCCCGCCGGCGAGACGGACACCGTGCGGGTCGGGACCGGCCGCGGCGCGTCCGGTCCGCACCTCGACGCCGGTGCGCGCCAGTCCGGCGTCGAGGCGCCGGCGCAGCGCCGCCACGTCGAGCACGGCGTACTCCCAGCCCAGCCGGTGCTCGGTCTGCGCGATCGCCCGCCCGGGCGTGCGGGCGGCGACCAGCTCCGCGGGGAACGCCGCGGGCAGCTCGTCGGACCACGCGGCGTAGGTGGCCCGCCACGGGCGGTCCGGCGCCGGGTCGAGCAGCGTCGTACGCAGCCCGCGGGCGGCGCATTCGACGGCGACCGCCCGCCCGGCCGGGCCACCCCCGACCACCAGCACATCGTCCGTCGGCACCGGCCAGTTCTACCCGGTGCGGCGCCGATCGGCGCGGCGACGGCCCAGGATCGGCGCGGCGGCCGCCGGATCGGCCCCCAGCGGCGCCGCGCTTCGCCCGGTCAGCCGAGTTTGCCGGAGGCCAGGGCGCCGCCGTCGATACGGATCGTCTCGCCGGTGACCCAGCTCGCCGCGTCGGAGACCAGGAAGCCCACGACCGAGGCCACGTCCTCGGGCACACCCAGCCGCTTCATCGGGTAGGACGCCGCGACACCCTCCTCGTCGGCCTCGTAGAGTGCGGTCGCGAACCGGGTCTTCACCACGGCCGGAGCGACGGCGTTGACGCGGATCCTCGGTCCGAGCTCGGCGGCCAGCTCCTCGGTGAGCCGGATCAGCGCGGCCTTCGACGCCCCGTACGCGGCGATCACGCCCGTGGACCGCAGCCCGCCCACCGAGGCGATGTTGACCACCGCGCCGCCGTGCTCGCCCATCCAGGCCTTGTGTGCCAGCTGCAGGTAGCCCAGCGCCGCGACGACGTTGACGTCGAAGATCTTGCGGACCGCGTCGAGGTCGGCGTTCATCAGGGGGCCGTAGACCGGGTTGATGCCGGCGTTGTTGATCAGGATGCCGAGGCCGCCGAACGTCTCGACGGTGCGCGCGACGACCTCCTCGCGGGAGTCGGGGTCGCCGGCGTTGCCCCGCAGCCCGAGCACCCGGTCCTTGTCCCCGCCGGCCGCGTCGGCGACCAGCGTGTCGACGGCGGCGGACAGCTCGTCGGGCTTGCGCGCGGTGATCGTCACCGCGGCTCCGCGGGAGAGCAGCTCGGCGGCGATGGCATAGCCGATCCCGCGGCTGGCGCCGGTGACGAGGGCGGTCCGGCCGGCGAGGTCGCCGGCGGCGGTGCCGAGGGTCGGGCCCGCGAGCCCGCCCTCCGTGATGTCGGTCATGGGCGCGACCCTACTTCGGAAATCATCTCGCCCCGGCCGGTACTCTGGACAGGTGATCCGGATCGGGTAATGGCCGCTCGGCCGTGCCGCTGCCCCCTTTGCTCCCTACCATCCGGACCTTCTGGAGTCTCTCTCGTGATCACCGCCACCGACCTGGAGCTGCGGGCCGGGTCCCGCATCCTGCTGGCCGGAGCCACCCTGCGGGTGCAGCCGGGCGACCGGATCGGGCTGGTCGGGCGCAACGGCGCCGGCAAGACCACCTCGATGCGGGTCCTCGCCGGTGAGGGCGCCCCGTACGCCGGATCGGTCTCGGCGAACAGCCCGGTCGGGTACCTGCCGCAGGACCCCCGCGAGGGCGACCTGACCGTCACCGCCAAGGACCGGGTGCTCTCCGCGCGCGGCCTCGACGAGCTGCTGCGCAAGATGGAGAAGGCGCAGACCGCGATGGCCGAGCTGGTCGACGGCGCGCAGAACGACAAGGCGGTGCGCGAGTACGGCCGTATCGAGGAGCGCTTCTCCGCTCTCGGCGGGTACGCCGCCGAGAGCGAGGCCGCCCGGATCTGCGCCCACCTCGGCCTGCCCGACCGCGTGCTCGGCCAGCCGATCTCGACCCTTTCCGGCGGCCAGCGCCGCCGCGTCGAGCTGGCCCGGATCCTGTTCGCGGCCTCCGACGGCGGGGGCGGGGGCGCGCCGAGCGCGACGACGCTGCTGCTCGACGAGCCGACCAACCACCTCGACGCCGACTCGATCAACTGGCTGCGCTCGTTCCTGTCCTCGCACGACGGCGGCCTCGTGGTGATCAGCCACGACACCGACCTGCTGGCCGACGTGGTCAACAAGGTGTGGTTCCTCGACGCGACCCGCGGCGAGGTCGACGTCTACAACATGAACTGGAAGCGCTACCAGGAGGCGCGGGCGACCGACGAGAAGCGCCGCCGCCGCGAGCGCGCCAACGCGGAGAAGAAGGCGTCCGCCCTGCAGACCCAGGCCGCGAAGATGGGCGCCAAGGCGACCAAGGCCGTCGCGGCGAAGAACATGGCCCGCCGGGCCGACGAGCTGCTCGCGGGTCTGGAGCCCACCCGCCAGGCCGACAAGGTCGCGCGGATCCGATTCCCCGATCCCGCGCCGTGCGGCAGGACCCCGCTCACCGCGGAGGGTCTGAGCAAGGCGTTCGGCTCGCTGGAGGTCTTCACCGGGGTCGACCTCGCGGTCGACCGTGGGGCGAAGGTCGTCGTCCTCGGACTCAACGGCGCCGGTAAGACCACGCTGCTGCGGATGCTGGCGGGCACCGAGAAGCCCGACGCGGGCGAGGTCGTCCCCGGGCACGGACTGCGGGTGGGCTACTACGCCCAGGAGCACGACACGCTCGACCTCGACGCGAGCGTCTGGGAGAACGTCCGGCACGCCTCCCCGGACACCCCCGAGCAGCAGTTGCGCACCCTGCTCGGCTCGTTCATGTTCACCGGCGACCAGCTGCACCAACCGGCGGGGACGCTCTCCGGCGGGGAGAAGACCCGGCTGGCGCTGGCCGGGTTGGTCTCCAGCGCCGCGAACGTGCTGCTGCTCGACGAGCCGACGAACAACCTCGACCCGGCCAGCCGCGAACAGGTGCTCGACGCACTGCGCCGGTTCACCGGGGCCGTGGTCCTGGTCACGCACGACCCGGGCGCGGTCGAGGCCCTGCACCCGGACAAGGTCATCGTGCTGCCCGACGGCACCGAGGACCACTGGTCGGCCGACTACCTGGAGCTCGTGCAGCTGGCCTGACCGGTCGGCGTTGCCGGGCTCGCCGAACCGGGCGCGATCCGTTCCGGCCGCGGTGACAGTGGAGCGTCTGCCGTGAGCGATCGGGTCGGCGCCGGGTGTGGCGGTGGTCGCCCCGATCAGGCCTGCACACCCACGATCTGCAGCGCGAACCCGGTGTACTGCTCGGCCACGTCCGTGGCCGAGAGCGCACCGCCGTCGCGGAACCAGCGCGCGATGCTCACGCACATCTCGAGGATCGCGAAGGACGCGAGGACGGGGGAGTCCACGGTGAACGCGCCGGACTCGACGCCGTCGGAGATCACCGCGCGGAAGGCACGCTCGTGGTCGCGGCGCCGCGCCCGCAGCGCGGACAGCCCCGGCTCCTCGAGGCTGGTCGTGTCCCGGTTGACCACGAGCGCCTCCCGTCGGTGCGTGGCGTGGCGCAGCGCGTAGACGCGCGTCGCGCGCCGCAGCCGCTCCACCGGGTCCTCCACGCCGTCGACGGCGGCCTCGAAGTCGTCCATGACGCCATCGAGGGTCTGCTGGATGATCGTCTGCAGGAGCTCCTGCTTGGACCGCATGTGGTTGTACAGGCTGGGCGTCCGGATGCCGAGCACTTCGGCGATCTGGCTGAGCGCCGTCCCGTGGTAGCCGCGCTGCGCGAAGAGCGTCAGGGCGGTGTCGAGCACCGTGCCGCCCGTGACCGCCTGCCGGGGTCCGGTGTTCGTTCCTACCGGTGACACGCAGCCACCTCGCTCGAATGCATCGGCCCACCCTGGAGCCTGGGACCTGTGGGTCGCCCCTGATCGCGTTCCAGATCACAGTGTCGGCCGGACGCAGCTCGGCACCGAGCCGAAACCCCCCTTGTGAGACGAACGAGCGTTAGCTAGCGTCGTTCTCCCCACACAGGAGGTACTCGATGACGAGTCAGCAGGACCAGCGGCTCGACGGTGCGGAGGCACCCGACTGGCGCGCCGTGCACGTGTCCACCCCGTTTCAGGAGCTCGCGGCGCGGCGTGGACGGTTCGTCCGCGTGGCGACCGTCGCCGTGCTGGGCTGGTTCGCGGTGTTCCTGCTCGTCGTCGGGGTCGCGCCCGCTCTCGCCGGGCAGGTCGTCGCGGCGGGCATGACCGTCGGCTTCCTGCTCGGGATGAGCCAGTTCGTCCTCGCCTGGTTGCTGACCTGGCGCTACCTCAAGCTCTCCGCGACCGTGTTCTCCGGGCTCGAGGCCGCCGCCCTCGCGGCCGGCACCCCCGCGGCCGTCGGCGCGACCACCGACGAGGTGCGGCCGTGAACGCCACCCGGCTCATCGCCTTCGCGCTCCTCGTGGGCGTCACGCTCGCGATCACCGTCTGGGCGTCGCGACGGACCCACTCGGCGAGCGAGTTCTTCGCCGCCGGTCGTTCCATCTCCGGCTCGCAGAACGGCCTGGCCATCGCCGGTGACCTGATGTCGGCCGCGACCTTCCTCGGTTTCACCGGGGCCATGTACCTGTCCGGCTTCGACGGGTGGATCATGCCGTCGGTCACCATCGTGGCCTTCGTGCTCATCTTGCTGCTGTTCGCCGAGCGGATGCGTAACGCCGGCCGCTACACCGTCGCGGACGTGTTGTCCTTCCGGCTGCGTGAACGCCCGGTCCGTGCGGCCACGGCCGCGGCCACGATGCTGGTCGCGGTGATCTATCTGGTGGCGCAGCTCGTCGGGGCGGGAGTGCTCATCCGCGCGCTCACGGGGCTGGACTTCGTCCCGGCTGTGATCGTCACGGGCGTCGCGATGCTCGCGTACGTCGTCTTCGGCGGGATGCTCGCCACCACCTGGGTGCAGATCATCAAGGCCGTCCTGCTGATGATCGCGGGGTTCGCGCTCTCCCTCGGTGTCCTGATCCAGGTCGGCTTCGACTTCGGTGCGCTGTTCACCACGGCCGCGGCCAACCACCCCGCGGGGGACGCGTACCTGGCCCCGGGCGGGTCCGGGCGGTCCTTCCTCGACACCGTCTCGGTGGCGCTGGCATTCGCGATCGGCACCGCGGCCCTGCCGCACGTCCTCATCCGGTTCTTCACCGTGCCCGACGCCAAGACGGCCCGCAGCTCCGCGGGCTGGGCGACCGCACTCATCGGCGTGTTCTTCGTGATGACCGCGATCATCGGCTTCGGCGCCCGGGCCGTGCTGCCCCCGGAGGCCGGCGAGCAGGTCGGCAAGAGCGGCAACCTGGCCGCACCGCTGCTCGCGGAGCACCTCGGGGGTGGTGCGGGGACGTTCGGTGGCGACCTGTTCACCGCATTCGTCTCCGCGGTCGCGTTCGCCACGATCCTCGCCGTGGTCGCCGGGCTGGTGCTGTCGGCGTCCGGTGCGGTCGCTCACGACCTGTGGGCCAACGTGATGCGTCGCGGGCAGGGCGAGACCAACGAGACGCTGGTGGCGCGGATCGCCGCGGCCGGCATCGGTGTGGTCGCCATCGCGATCACACTGGCCGCCGGGCCCGGGTTCAACGTCGCGTTCCTGGTGGGACTCGCGCTGTCGGTCGCGGCCGGGGCCAACTTCCCGGCGCTGCTGCTCGCCATGACCTGGAAGCGGTTCACCACGACCGGCGCGATCGCCGGCATCACGGCCGGGCTCGTCACCTCCGTGGTCCTCATCGTGCTGAGCCCCGCGGTGTGGCCGGGTGGGCCGGAGTCGGCGCCGTACCAGATCGAGTACCCGACGCTCGTCGCGTTGCCCGTCGGCTTCCTCGCCTGCTGGATCGGCAGTCTGCTGTCGTCCGAGCAGGGCGCGCAGCACTCGTTCGAGGAGCTGCAGGTCCGCTCGCAGACCGGGCTGGGTTCCGAGGAGGCGGCCGCGGTGCACTGACCCGCTCCCTGACGCTCCTCCGGTGCCGGCGTGAGCGCCCGCCGGCGCCGGAGGTGGACCAACGCTCATCGGAACGTGATGGACCTTTGATGGACCTGGATGGACATGGAGGCGCGGTGCTGCGCACGGAACTGATCCGGACGGTGCCGGAGCTGCTGGCGGATCACGCCCGACGGCGCCCCGGGAAGGTCGCGTTCGTCGACGACCACCGCGCGGTCACCTACGGCGATCTCGTCGGCACGACCGCCCGGCTGGCCGGACACTTGCAGGACCTGGGGCTCGCCCACGGCGACCGGGCCCTGCTCTACCTGGACAACAGGGTGGAGACCGCCGAGGCGTACCTCGCCGTCCCGCGGGCCGGCGGGGTCGCGGTCTGTGCGAACCCGCAGGCCGCGACGGCCGAGGTGGCACACATCCTCGACGACAGCGGCTCCCGGATCGTGATCACCGACGCCGCGCATCTGGACGTGGTGCGGGGACTGGTCGCCGAGCGGGACGGCGTGCTCGCGGTGATCGTGGCCGGTGATCTACCGGATGACGCCGGTGAGCTGTCCTACGCCGAGCTGTTGACCCGGGACTCCTCGGCTCCGCGGGACTGCCTCGGCCTCGACGACACGGCCTGGATGCTCTACACCTCGGGCACCACCGGCCGGCCCAAGGGCGTGTACCTGACCCAGCGCGGCTGCTTCTGGGTGGTCGCGGCGTGCTGGGCGCCGATCGCGGGCCTCGGCCCGGACGACGTCGTGCTCTCCCCGCTGCCGCTGTTCCACTCCTACGCGCTCGTGCTGTGCGTGCTCGGGATCGCCGCGGTGGGCGCGACCGAGCGGATCCTGCCCCGGTTCTCGGTGCAGGAGGTGCTGGCACGGCTGCGTGACTGCGGCCCGGAGGGTGACGTCACGGTCTTCCCCGGTGTGCCGACGATGTTCCACTACCTGCTGGACCGGGCCGGCGCCGAGGGCCTCGGGGCGCCCCGACTGCGGATGTGCGTCTCGGCGGGCGCGATCATGCCGGCCGCGCTCAACGAGGGTTTCGAGCGCGCGTTCGGGGTGCCGCTGCTCGACGGCTACGGGATCACCGAGACCTCGACGATGGTGACCATGAACTGGCCCTCCGGTAGCCGGGTGATGGGTTCGTGCGGGCTTCCGCTGCCCGGCCTGACGGTGCGGCTGGTCGACCCGGTCAGCGGTCGCGACGTGCTGCCCGGTGAGGAGGGCGAGCTGTGGGTGCAGGGCCCCAACGTCACGCCCGGCTACCACAACCTGGCCGAGGCGACGGCCGCGGTGCTGGTCGACGGCTGGTACCGCACCGGTGACCTAGCCCGCCGTGACGAGCACGGCTACCTGCGGATCAGCGGGCGCACCAAGGAGCTGATCATCCGCGGCGGGGAGAACATCTACCCCGCCGAGGTGGAGGACGCGCTGCTGGCCAGCGAGTCGGTGAGTGATGCCGCGGTGGTCGGAGCTCCGCACGACCAGCTCGGCGAGGTGCCGGTGGCCTTCGTGGTGCCGCGCCGTCCCGGCGAGCTGGACGCCGAGCAGGTGCTGGCGGTGTGCCGGGAGCGGCTGTCGTACTTCAAGGTGCCCGCGGAAGTGATCGAGGTCGAGGCCATCCCGCGCACCGGCTCGGGCAAGATCCTGCGTTTCCGGCTGCAGCAGCAGCTGGCCGGCGAGTCCGTGTGACGTACTGACCCACCGCTGTCCGTAGCGGTGGGTACAGCGTTGCACAATGGTGACTAATGAGCGCTAGTTAGTGAAAGGGCGGGTCGTGGAACTGATCAGCACCGTCACGGTCGACGCGCCGGTGGCCCGGACCTGGGCGGCCGTCACGGATCTGCCGCGGGTCGCGTCGTGCCTGCCGGGTGCGACCTCGGCGGGGATCCCGGTCACGGTGGGGTGGATCGCCGCCCGGTTCGAGGGCACGGCCCGGTTGGTGGAGCGGGACGACGACGCCCATCGGGCCGTCCTGCGGGCCGAGGGCCGCGACGCAGCCGGGCAGGGCGACGCGGTCGCGACGCTCACCGTGGCGCTGCGGCCGCAGGGCCACGGCACACAGATCACCGTCGACACCGACCTCGCCCTGACCGGCCGCCTCGCCGGGCTCGGCCATGGCGTGATCGCGGGTGGGGTCGCGAGGCTGGTCGCCCGGTTCGCGCAGCGGCTCGAGGCGGAGTTGCGCGCCGCGCCCGTGCCGGCCGCGAGCCCGGCCGCCGCCGCGACGCCCGAACCCGCGGCGCCCATCGTCCCGGCGCCGTCCGGCGCGGTCCTGCAGCGGGCGGTGCCGGTGATCGGTGCGCTGACGGCACTGCTGATCGGCTGGCGATTCGCCCGCCGCACCGTCCCGGCCTCCCGCGGGCCGGCCTGATGCCCGGACCCGCCACGACGACCACGAACGACCGACGACAGAGAGGAGCGCTGAGATGACCGCCATCCTGCGCGAGCCGGCGCTGTACATCGACGGGCGCTGGGTTCCCGGCGGCGGGGACGACCTGGAGGTGGAGAACCCGGCGACCGAGGAGGTCATCGGGAGCATCACGCAGGCGTCGGCGTCCGATGTGGACACCGCGGTGGCGGCCGCCCGGGCCGCCTTCCCGTCCTGGGCCGCGACCCCGGTCGCCGAGCGCGCTGCCCTGCTGCGCCGGGTCCGCGACGTGATCGTCGAGCGCGCCGACCACTTCGCCGACCTCGTCAACCGTGAGCAGGGCTCACCGCCCAAGGTGGCCCGCGCCCTGCACGTCGACACCCCGGTCGCCGTCATCGACTCCACGATCGACGCGCTCGAGGCGTTCCCGTTCAGGAGCGAGATCGGCAACTCACTGATCCTGCGCCAGCCGGTGGGCGTGGTCGCCGCGATCACCCCGTGGAACCTGCCGCTGCACCAGGTGGTGGTGAAGGTCATCCCGGCGCTGGCCGCCGGCACCACCGTCGTGCTCAAGCCGGCCGGGCTCACCCCGCTGGCCGCCTTCGAGCTGGCCCGCGCGTTCGAGGTCGCCGGGCTGCCGAACGGCGTGTTCAACCTCGTCCCGGGCAGCGGCCGGGTGGTGGGCGACCTGCTCACCCGCCACCCCGGCGTCGACCAGGTGTCGTTCACCGGCTCCACCCCGGTCGGCCGGCACATCGCCGCCGCAGCGGCCGAGACCCTCAAGCGGGTCACCCTCGAGCTGGGCGGCAAGTCCGCGAGCGTGGTGCTCGCCGACGCGACCGACGAGCTGCTGGCCAAGGCCGTCAAGATCACCGTGGCCAACTGCTTCCTCAACGGCGGCCAGACCTGCACCGCGCTGTCCCGGCTGATCGTGCCCGCGGACCGGCTCGAGCAGGTGGAGGCGCTCGCCGCCGAGGCCGCGTCCAAGTACGTGCCCGGCTCGCGACTGGGGCCGCTGATCTCCGCCGAGCAGCGCAAGGAGGTCGAGTCCTTCCTCGACCCGGCCGTCGGTGGCGCGGCGGCGACGACGGTCTTCGGCGGCGCCGAGCTCCCCGAGCGGGGTTACTACGTGAGCCCGACGGTGATCAGCCGGGTCGACCCGGACTCGAGGCTTGCCCAGGAGGAGGTCTTCGGGCCGGTGCTGTCGATCTTCCCGGCCGGGTCGGACGACGACGCGGTGGCGCTGGCCAACAACAGCATCTACGGCCTCGGCGGTGCCGTCTGGGGCTCCGACCAGGATGCGGCACTCGCGGTGGCGGCGCGGATCGAGACCGGCCAGGTCGACGTCAACGGCGGGGCGTTCAACGCCGGCGCGCCGTTCGGCGGTTACAAGCAGTCCGGCATCGGACGCGAGATCGGCGAGTACGGCATCGCCGACGTCCTCGAGATCAAGGCGGTGCAGCGATGACGGTTCAGGCCCAGAGTGTGACGATCGACGTGGCGGCCTTCCCGCACGCGGTGCGCGCGGCGCTGCTGCGCGCGGTCGGCGAGCCGATGGCGGTGGAGACGATCCGGCTGCGCGCGGTCGGCCCGGGCGACGTCCGGGTCCGCATCGACGCCACCGGCGTGTGCCACTCCGACCTGTCGCTGGCCCGCGGGGTGCTGGCCCAGCCGCTGCCCGCGGTGCTCGGGCACGAGGCCTGCGGCACGGTCGTCGAGGTCGGCGAGGGCGTCACCGACATCGCGCAGGGGCAGCGGGTGATCCTGCTGTGGATCACCCCGTGCGGGGAGTGCTTCCACTGCGAGCACGCCGAGCCGCACCTGTGCGCCAACGGTTCGCGCCGCGCCGGTGAGCCCTACGCGGTCACCGAGCAGGGCGAGCCGGTCTACGCCGGTCTGACCGTGGGGTCCTTCGCCGAGCAGACCGTCGTCCCGCGCGGCGCGGTCGTCCCGGTCCCCGACGACATCGACACCGCCGACGCCGCCCTGCTGGGCTGCGCGGTGACCACCGGGGTCGGCGCGGTGACCCGCACCGCCGGGGTCACCGAGGGTTCCTCGGTGCTGGTGATCGGGCTCGGCGGCGTCGGCCTGTCGGTCCTGCAGGGCGCCAAGCTGGCCGGGGCCGGCACCGTCATCGCCGTCGACCGCAACCCGGACAAGGCCGATCTCGCGCTGGCCGCCGGGGCCACCCACTTCCTCGTCGCGGACGACGACACCAAGAAGGCCGTCCGCGGGCTGACCGAGAAGCGCGGCGCGGACTTCGTGTTCGACTGCGTCGGGTCCGCGCGCACGATCCGTGACATGTGGTCGATGACCCGCCGCGGTGGCTCGTCCACCGTCGTCGGCATCGGCGGCAAGGACGACACCGTGTCGTTCAGCGCGCTGGAGCTGTTCCACTTCGCCCGCACCCTGCGCGGCTGCGTCGCCGGGTCGCTCGACGCCACCACGGACATGCCCGAGTTCTTCGAGTGGGTGCGCACCGGCAGGCTGGACCTGCGCCAGATGGTCACCGGCCACGGGCACCTGACCGACGTCGAGTCCGCGCTCGACGAGCTCGCCGCCGGCCGGGGCATCCGCACCGTCGTGACGCCGGGCGAGACGTCCGCGTGAGCGACACGCGCAAGCGCACCTTTCAGGCTCTCTAGGAGGAACACCGATGGATCTGCAGCTTGCCGGGACGACGGTGCTGGTTACCGGGGCGGGGCAGGGGCTGGGTCGGGCGCTCGGTCTGGGTTTCGCCCGTGAGGGGGCGCACGTGGCGTTTCACTACAACTCCTCGGGCGAGGGCGCGCGGGAGGCGGCCGTGGAGGCTGCTGAAC
>NZ_JAHDTG010000067.1 GCF_018531475.1 Pseudonocardia mahuensis | reverse complement strand
CGGTGTTGTTGGTGGGTGGGTCCTCGCGGATCCCGTTGGTGGCGCAGTTGGTGTCCGAGCAGTTGGGTCGGCCGGTGGCGGTGGACACGGACCCGAAGAACGCGATCGCCAAGGGCGCCGCCCTGGCCCTTGCCCCGGCTCCCGCTGCGGCACCGGCTGCCGACGCCGTCGGGACCGGCGGGTTCCGGTCCGGCCCGTCGGCCACGAGCGGGTTCCGACCCACGACCGCACCGATCCCCCCGCCGCCCCCGAAGGGCGGCCTGGGCGCGGCCGCGCCCGGCGCCGCGGGTTTCCTCGCCGGCCCCGGCGCCCTGCCCGGTCCCCACGGCGCTCCCGACCCCGACTCCCCCGCCACCGATCAGATCCCGGTCGTAGCTGCGGCCGGAGGCTTCGACGCGGCCGCAGGCCCCCCGTCCCGGCCTCCGGTTCAGCTGACCGCGGACGCCGGACCCGGCTATGACCACGACGACGAGTACCAGGACGAGTACGACTACGACGACGAGCCGTACCCGCCGCGGCGGAACCCCGTGCTGCTGGTTGGGGCCGGTGGCGCGGTAGCGGCCCTCGGCGTCGTCGCCGCTCTCCTGCTGTGGCCCCAGAGCGGGCCGGTCAGCAGCGCGAACACCCGGATCGTGCCCCCCGCTCCGGCCCCGGCCCCGCTCGAGCCGGGAGCCACCCCGACCGCGACTCCCGAGGCGACCGAGGACGTTACCGAACCGCGCGCCACCACCCAGCCGCCCCGCACGAACGAACCCGCGCCCCCGCCCGCACCCACCACGGCGGTGCAGCCGCCGCCCGCGCCGCCATCGCCTACGACGACAGAGCAGACGACGACCACGAAGCCGCCCGCCTCACCGACGACTGAACCGCCACCGACGACGACGACGACCGTCGTGCCCGATGAGTAGGCCGACGCGCCGGCTGTGAACCCGATCTCGCCCGTCCGACCTGCTCTCGCCAGCGCTGGCCTGGTGGTACGTCACCGCGTCGGCGTCCTCGGCCATGAGCCAGGCGGTACGTCCCGGGACACGCGCCGGCCAAGAGCGTCGCCATCGACCCGGCCGGAAACCTGTCTGTGCCGCCGTACGGCGACGGCGGCGGCATCCCTGGAGCTGCTCGCGGAGCCCCGGAGGCATCGTGGCCCAGGTCGCCGAGTGGCCGCGCACAAAGCGGCGCCGGGCTCCCGTCATAGACGGTTCTCGCATCACCGGAAGCCCGGCTGCGCCGACCCACTGTCCCCGAACATTGATCACGATCACACCGCGGTGGGTCCGCGTGGGGCGAGCCGCTGACCGGAGTCGCCGAAGCGTCGCGGTGAAGCGCGTCACAGCCGGGTGCTGGCGTGTTCGTCGTCATAGAGAACGACCGCGCCGTTCGCCACTCCCCCGACATGCGAAAGGGCCCCGTTCCGGTGATCCGGAACGGGGCCCTTTCGGGTGTAGCCCCGACGGGATTTGAACCCGCGCTACCGCCTTGAGAGGGCGGCGTCCTAGGCCGCTAGACGACGGGGCCGTGGGAAACGATTTCGCGTTTCCGCTGGGGTACCAGGACTCGAACCTAGACTAACTGAACCAGAATCAGTCGTGCTGCCAATTACACCATACCCCAATGGATCACGTTCATCCGGGTCCCAGCTGGTGGATCCGCTGTCCGTGTCCTGCGAGAGATACTTTAGCGGACCCCTCTCGCACGCTCCAAACCGGCCCCCAGCCGACGCAGCGAACGGTCCCTACCCAGCAGTTCCATGGACTCGTAGAGCGGCGGGGACACCGTCCGGCCGCTCACCGCGACCCGCACCGGGGCGAAGGCCTTGCGCGGCTTGAGTCCCAGGCCGTCGATCAGCGAGGCCTTCAGGCCGGCCTCGATCTCCGGCGCGGACCACTCGGTGAGCGCATCCAGGCTGGTCAGAGCCGCTTCCAGGATCGGGGCGGCGTCGGGACCGAGGTTCTTCTCGGCGGCTTCGTCCTCGGGCGCGAAGCTCTCCTCGGGCACGAAGAGGAAGCGGAGCATCCGGGCCGCGTCGGAGAGGACGACGCTGCGCTCCTGCACCAGCGGAGCCGCCGCGGCGATCAGCGCACGCTGCTCGTCGGTGGGGGTGCCGTTGATCACGCCTTCGGCCTCCAGGTACGGCTCGACCCGGCGGGCGAAGTCCTCGACAGGCAGGGCCCGCAGGTGCGCGGAATTGATGGCCTCGGCCTTCTTCAGATCGAACCGGGCGGCGTTTCCGGACACCCGGGACACATCGAAGGCAGCGACCATTTCGTCGAGCGAGAACACGTCCCGGTCCTCGGCGATCGACCAGCCCAGCAGGGCCAGGTAGTTGAGCAATCCCTCAGGGACGAAACCGCGTTCCCGGTAGAGGAACAGGTTCGACTGCGGGTCGCGCTTGGACAGCTTGCGGGCGCCCTCGCCGGTGACCAGCGGCAGGTGGGCGTAGACGGGCGCGCCGTGGCCGATGCCGATCCGCTGGAGCGCCTCGTAGAGGGCGATCTGCCGCGGGGTCGAGGAGAGCAGGTCCTCGCCGCGCAGCACGTGCGTGATCTCCTGCAGGGCGTCGTCCACCGGGTTGGTGAACGGGTAGAGCGGGGTGCCGTCACCGCGGGCGAGCACGAAGTCGGGGACGGTGCCGGCCCGGAAGGTGACGTCGCCTCGGATGAGGTCGGTGAACGTGATGTCCCGGTCCGGCATCCGCAGCCGGTAGACCGGCGCCCGACCCTCGGCGCGGAACGCCGCCCGCTGCTCCTCGGTGAGGTCCCGGTCGGCGTTGTCGTAGCCGAGCTTGGGGTCCCGGCCGGCCGCGCGGTGCCGGGCCTCGATCTCCTCGGCGCTGGAGTAGGACTCGTAGACCTCCCCGGCGTCGATCAGCTTTCGCAGCACGTCGGCGTAGATGTCGCCGCGCTCGCTCTGCCGGTACGGACCGTGGGGGCCGCCGACCTCGGGGCCCTCGTCCCAGTCGAGGCCGAGCCAGCGCAACGCGTCGAGGATCGCCTCATAGGACTCGACGGAGTCCCGATTGGCGTCGGTGTCCTCGATGCGGAAGACGAAGTCGCCGCCGTGGTGGCGGGCATGGGCCCAGTTGAACAGGGCCGTACGGACGAGGCCGACGTGCGGCGTGCCCGTCGGCGAGGGGCAGAACCGCACCCGGACCCGGGGCGAGGAGCTCAGGGATGCAGCAGAAGACGACACGGCCTACATGGTCCTCCCCACCGTTCGGGCGACGGGATCTGGCCTCCCACCGCTGTCGAGCGTATAATTCAACGTATGATGAACAACGAGCGCACGACGGTCTGCGTGGTCGGGGGCGGCCCGGCCGGGATGGTGCTCGGCCTGCTCCTGGCCCGCGCCGGAATCCAGGTGACCGTGCTGGAGAAACACGCCGACTTCCTGCGGGACTTCCGCGGCGACACGGTGCACGCGTCCACACTGACGCTGCTCGACGAGCTGGGCCTCGGCGAGCGCTTCGCGCAGCTGCCGCAGCGGCGCTTGGACCGCGTCGTCGTGCAACTCGACGGCGGCACCGCCCAGCTCACCGACCTGAGCCGGCTGCCGGGCGCGCACCAGCACATCGCGCTGGTCCCGCAGTGGGACTTCCTCGACCTGCTGGCCGACGCGGCCGAGGTCGAACCAACGTTCACCCTGCGACGCAACGCCGAGGTGGTCGGACTGCTGCGCGACGGCGGCCGGGTGACCGGCGTCCGGTATCGCGACCGGGTCGCGGGCACCGAGCACGAGCTCGTGGCCGGGCTGACCGTCGGCTGCGACGGGCGCGACTCCGCGGTGCGCGAGGCCGCGGGGCTCTCGCCGCGCTCGTTCGGGGTGCCGATGGACGTCTGGTGGTTCCGGCTGACACGGCGTGCGGACGACCCCGCCGGCGGGGTGGGCCGGTTCTCCACCGGCCACTTCGCGGTGATGATCGACCGCGGCGACTACTGGCAGTGCGGGTACCTGATCCGCAAGGGAACCGACGTGGCGCTGCGGGCGGCGGGCATCGAGGAGTTGCGCCGTCGCTTCGCCGGGCTGTTGCCGTGGATGGCCGACCGGGTCGACCACCTGGCGACCTGGGACGACGTCAAGCTGCTGAACGTGAAGCTGGAGCGGCTGCGCCGCTGGTACGGCGACGGGCTGCTGCTCATCGGCGATGCCGCGCACGCGATGTCCCCGGTCGGCGGGGTCGGGATCAACCTCGCCGTCGCCGACGCGGTGGCCACCGCGCGGCTGCTGGCCGCCCCGCTGCGCCGTGCCGGGCGGGTGAGCCGCACCGACCTGCGGCGGGTGCAGCTGCGCCGGTGGTGGCCGACCGCGCTGATCCAGACCGGGCAGCGCCTGGTGCATCGGGCGGTCCTGGGGCGGGCCCTGGCCGCCAACCCGGCCACGGCTGCGGCGCGCACCGGGCTGCCGCTACCGATCCGGTTGCTGCAGCGGTTCCCGGTGCTGCAGGGAATCCCGGCCCGGCTGGTCGCGATCGGGCCGCTGCCCGAGCACGCACCGCAGTGGGCCCGCCGGTCTCCCGAGTCCGCCTCCCGGCCGGCGCCGCGGTCCTTCGCACCCGGGACCGCATCGCAGGACTCGCCGCCGTCCGCACCGCAGGCCACGCCCGGCGGCGGTGCGGACGCCGTACGTCCTCACACCGGCGCGGGCTCCGCGATCCCGCACTCGCCGACCCGGCGCAAGCCCACCCGCTCGTAGACACGGATGGCCGCGTCACTGCGGGCGCCGAGCATCACGAGGTCGGCGCCGGCGGCCGGGCCGCGGGCTCGTCACCCACGGGGGCGGCCGCCCGACGGCACCGCCGCGGCGAACCCGGAGCTCCGCTCCCGCAGGGCCGCGTAGGCCAGCGCGTCGACCAGCGCCAGCCAGGACGCCTCGACGACGTTGCCGTGCACGCCCACCGTCGTCCACGGCCCACAGTGGTCGGTGGACTCGACGAGCACCCGGGTGACCGCGTCGGTGCCGTGCCCGGCCGGGTTGTCCGTGCCGCCGCCCGGGGTGAGGATGCGGACCTTGAAGTCCGAGAGCTCCACCTTCTCCAGCCACGGCCGCGACGGCGTGAGTGCGGCCCGCAACGCCGCGTCGAGCGCGTTGACGGGCCCGTTGCCCTCCTGCGTCGCGATCATCCGGACACCGTCGACCAGCACCTTCACGGTCGCCTCGGCGACCACCACGCCGTCGGCCCGGTGCTCGATGATCACCCGGTAGGACTCGAGGGTGAACGGCGGCGCGGCCTGCGAGCCGTTGCCGATGGCCGAGCGCATGAGCAACTCCAGCGAGGCGTCGGCGGCCTCGAAGGACCAGCCCTGTGCCTCCCGCTCCTTGACGGTCTGCACGACCTCGGAGACGGCGTCGGGATGGCCGGCCAGGTCCAGGCCGAGCTCGGCACCCTTGAGCTCGACGCTGGCCCGGCCGGCCATCTCGGTGACCAGCACCCGCTGCCCGTTGCCGACAACCTCGGGGTCAATGTGGTTGTACAGCTCCGGGTCGACCTTGATCGCACTCGCGTGCAGGCCCGCCTTGTGAGCGAACGCCGACGCCCCGACATAGGCCTGGTGGGTGTCGGGGGCGATGTTGGCGATCTCCGCCAACGCGTGCGAGGTCCGGGTCAGCTCGGCGAACGCGCCGTCCGGCAGGACGGGCATGTCGAGCTTGGTCACCAGGTTCCCGACGACGGCGAAGAGGTCGGCGTTGCCGGCACGCTCCCCGTAGCCGTTCGCGGTGCACTGCACGTGCGTCGCGCCGGCCTGGACGGCGGCGACCGAGTTGGCCACCGCGCAGCCCGTGTCGTCCTGGCAGTGGATCCCGAGGCGGAAGCCGGTGCGCTCGGCCACCTCGCGGACCACCTCCGCGATTCCCAGCGGCAGCATCCCGCCGTTGGTGTCGCACAGGACGGCGACGTCCGCTCCGGCCGTGACCGCCGCCTCCAGGACGCGCAGCGCGGTGTCCGGGTCGAACCGGTAGCCGTCGAAGAAGTGCTCGGCGTCGACGAACACCCGCCGGCCCTCCCCGCGCAGGAACGACACCGTGTCCGCCACCATTGCGCAGTTCTCGGCCACGTCGGTGCGCAGCGCCCGCTCGATGTGCCGGCTGTCGGACTTGGCCACCAGGGTCACCACCGGTGCCTGCGAGTCGAGCAGCGCGCGGACCTGCCGGTCACGGTCCGCGGTCAGCCCGGCCCGTCGCGTCGCGCCGAAGGCCACGAGGGCGGCATGCCGAAGTTCCAGCTCGCCCGCCGCCGCGCGGGCGAAGAACTCGGTGTCCTTGGGCAGCGCACCCGGCCAGCCGCCCTCGATGTAGCCGACGCCGAGGGCGTCGAGGTGGCGGGCGACCGCCAGCTTGTCGGCCACCGAGTAGCTGATGCCCTCACGCTGTGCGCCGTCGCGCAGCGTCGTGTCGTAGACGTGGAACGCGTCGCCGAGCGGGGCGCCGGCGGGTTCGGTGCGAGGGGCGGGGCGGGACATCCGGGTACTCATCTCCTGGTCACGGGGCGTCCGAGCAACAAAAAAGACCCCTCGCGGATGCGAGAGGTCTGCGCGTCGGCTGTGGAGCTGGGTTAGCCGACGCGCTCGTCGATAATGATCACGGTGGGACGCACGGCCCGAGTGTGGCACGGGCCGCTCCGCGGTGTCACACCTGCGTCCCACATCGTGGGAGACACGCGGGCGAGGGGTGTCGTCGCGAGGGTGATCGAACAAGGATGGGCGGCGAGTCGGCGGACACCGTGGTCCGCCGGCCACCTGATCTCCTGGAGGCGCCCGTGTCGTACCAGTTGACCGTGATCTACAACCAGCCCGAGGACACCGCCGCGTTCGACAAGCACTACGACGAGGTGCACGCCCCGCTCGCCACGAAGATCCCCGGGCTGCAGAGCTTCACCATCAGCCGGCCGGGCCCCGGTCCTGACGGCAGCCCGCCCCCCTACCACCTGGTCGCGGTCCTGACCTTCGAGTCGGAGGAGGCCTTCGGGGCCGGCATGGGCAGCGCGGAGGGTCAGGCCGCCGTCGACGACCTGCCGAACTTCGCCGGCGCCGGCGTGACCATCCTGAACGGCCCCAGCCGGACGGTCGCCTGATCCCGCCCCACACGTCACGAACGGCACTTTCGTTCAAATCTATTGAACGAAAGTGCCGTTCGTGACGTTCTGGGGCT
Source organism: Pseudonocardia mahuensis (assembly GCF_018531475.1). GTDB lineage: Bacteria > Actinomycetota > Actinomycetes > Mycobacteriales > Pseudonocardiaceae > Pseudonocardia. Next base: position 37,186 of record NZ_JAHDTG010000067.1, on the reverse strand, counting down.
CAGTGCAGGTCCGACGGGGCCGCTGCCGCTGACGGCGACGGCGCGCGCCCGACCAGCGCGGCCAGCCGGTCGCCGATGGACTGCGTGTGCCCGGTGGTGCCGTGGTCGCGCGTGGCCAGGTCGAAGGCCACCGCAGCCTCGATGCGGCGGGCGGCGTCGGCGTTGCCCAGGTGGTCGAGCAGCAGCGCGACCGAGAGCACCGCGGCCGTCGGGTCGGCGATGCCCTGCCCGGCGATGTCCGGGGCGCTGCCGTGCACCGGCTCGAACATGCTGGGGTTGCGCCCGCTGGCATCGAGGTTGCCGCTGGCGGCCAGCCCGATGCCGCCGGTCACCGCGGCCGCGAGGTCGGTGAGGATGTCACCGAACAGGTTGTCGGTGACGATCACGTCGTAGCGGCCGGGGTCGGTGACCATGTGGATGGTCGCGGCGTCGATGTGCTGGTAGGCCACCGAGACGTCGGGGTGCTCGAGCGAGACCTCCTCGACGATCCGCGACCACAGCCGCCCCGCGAACGTGAGCACGTTGGTCTTGTGCACCAGCGTCAGGTGCTTGCGCGGGCGGCGGGCGGCCCGGGCGAAGGCGTCGCGGACGACACGCTCCACGCCGAAGGCGGTGTTGGTGCTGACCTCGGTGGCGATCTCGTGCGGGGTGTCCTTGCGCAGCAGGCCGCCGGTGCCGACGTAGGGGCCCTCGGTGCCCTCGCGGACGACCACCATGTCGATCTCGGTGTTGCCGGCCAGCGGGCCGCGCACACCCGGGTAGAGCCGGGCCGGGCGCAGGTTCACGTGGTGGTCGAGCTCGAAGCGCAGGCGCAGCAGCAGGCCCCGTTCGAGGATCCCGCTGGGGACCGACGGATCACCGACCGCACCGAGCAGGATCGCGTCGTGCTCCTGGAGTTCGCTGAGCACCGACTCGGGGAGCAACTCCCCGGTGGAGTGCCAGCGCGCGGCGCCCAGGTCGTAGGTCGTGGTCTGGACACCCGGGGAGACCTCGCCCAAGACCTTCAGCGCCTCGTCGATGACCTCCGGCCCGATGCCGTCGCCGGGAATGACCGCAAGGCGCATTGTGGTGAGTTCCTCTCTCGATTTGACGTCGCCGCACGCTACCCGCTGTGCCGCCGCCCGCTTGTCGCCGTCCACCCCTTCGGGGTAGCCCGCAATGGTGAATCTCGCTCGGTGGGGCGGCGCGCACATTCTACGAGCGGCGCGACACACCCCCGAGCGGGTCGATTCTGCGCTCAGCGCCCGGCCGGCGACGGACCACGGGCCGGCCCGACCACCGCGGCCCGCGAGCCCGACGCGTTCTGGCCGTACACCACCAGCAGGGGGCGTTCGGTCCCGTCGACGGTCAGCGTCGTGCCGGCGTCGGCGGGCCGGGTGAGCGCGTCGGCGCCGGCTCCGATCGGCGGGCCGACCGTCAGCCCCGGATCGAGCGGGTCGAAGGCCACCGGCGCGTCCATCTGGTCCACCAGCCCGTCGTTCGACGCCGGCGGGCCGTACTCCCCGGGCACGACCACCCGGAAGCGCAGCGGCGCCGATGCGGCGGACGGGTCGATCCCCAGGGCGCTCAGCCGCACCGGCAGTACCCAGGCGTCGGTGTCGAAGACGTTCGTGTCGGTGTCGCCGAAGAACCCGTTCACGGGCTGGGAGTCCACCTCGACCAGTCCGGCGCCGTCGGGCAGCGATCGCCCCAGGTCGACGGTCGTCGCGACGAGGACGTCGGTGCCCTTGACCTTGGTCAGTGTGGTCGCGAAGTCGGGACGGTCGTCGCCGTCGACGTCGATCTCGACGGTCGGCTGGGTCGTGCTGCCGACGTTGTCCAGGTCGGCCCAGGTGGTCACGGCGAACCCGAGCACCGCCTGCTCCGGGGTGCCGGCGGCGCGGGCGGCGGGCGCGGTCGACGCGACGCCGACGTAGCGCAGGTCGCCGCCGCGTCCGGTCTGGTTGGGCACGCAGCCGCTGACCACCTTGTTCGCGCAGAGGGGCAGCTCCGGGCTGCGGGCGACGAGCTCGAAGACCCCGACGCGGGAGCGGTAGGCTTGCGGGCCGGTGCCCTGGTCGACCCCGGTGCCGCCGAGCACCAGCCGGTCGCCTATCGGCTCCGCGGGCACGGTCAGGGTGGACACCGGTTTCGGAGCGGCCGACACCGGCACCCGCAACCCGCCTTCCCGGGCAGCGGGCGCCAGGTCGACCGGGGTGAACGCGATGCGGCCCGAGGCGTCGGCGAGGTACTGCCGGGCCCGGCCCTGTTGCTCCAGCGTCACGGTCGGGTCGGCGGTGCGCCGCAGCGCGCGCGGATCGTCGATGCGCAACCGCACGTCGACGACCGCGCTTCCCGCGGGTGGGACGGCCACCGTCGTGGGTGAGACGTCGATGTGCACGCCGGGCATCTCCGTGATGGGCTCGTACCGCGCGCTCAGCGCCGCCGGCAGCAGGCCCGTGTTGAGCACCCGGATCCGCTCGGTGCGCGTCACCGCCGCGCCGGGCTGCACCTCCACCGTGCCGAACGTGACGCTGACGGCGCCCGGCCGGTCGGCGGCCATCGCCAGCAGCGACGTGTCCACCGCGGCCCGGGCGTCCACCCGCCCGGCACCGACACGCATCGGGGCCATCAGCGGGCCGGTGCGGCCCTCCCCCGCGTACACGTCGCCGTTCGCGGTGTTCATCACCGCCGCCTTGACCTGCTCGGGTGTCCAGTCGGGGTGCGTCTCGCGGACGAGCGCGGCGACCCCGGCGGCGAAGGCGCTCGCCATCGACGTGCCGGACAGCGTCGCGCGGCCGTCACCGCTCCCCACCGCAGCGGACGTGATCGACTGACCGGGCGCCGCCACGTCCGGCTTGACCACCGGGCCGCGCCTCCCGCGGGAGGTCGTCTCGTTCGGGGTGTCCTCGATCTGTGGGAGCAGCCTGGGCACGGTGCCGGCCAGCTCGCCCGCCAGCCGGACCCGCAGCGTGCCGCCGGTCAATGCGGGGCGCAGCGCCTCGGCGGCCGAGCCGGTCAGCTGGAACATCGGGATGTCGGCGTTCCCGGCGATCCTCACCGAGCCGACGTCCGCCCGGCCCGAGGTCAGCAACGCGGCCGCGGCGCCCGCGGCGTGCGCATGCGCGGCCCGCGGCGCCGAGCCGCACGACCGGTCGGTCTTCTCGTCGGCCCACTGCAGCCAGACGACCGCGCCGCGCACCGCGGCCGCGTCGGCCGCGGAGTAGGGGGCGCAACCATCGGCATTGTCCGCAGACAGCGCGACGACACGGCCGGACAGGTCGAGCTCCGGATAGCGCTCGTAACCGATGCTGTACTGCCCGGGGGCCGTGCCCGCGAGGGCGGCCGGGGCGAGGACGTCGAGGCCATCCTGTAGCACGGCGGCATCACGGACACCGGCGACCGCGAGGGCGTGGGGGCTGTTGCCGGGCGGCCCGGCGGCGTCGAAGAGGTCGCCCGTGTTGCCGGCGGCGACGACCACGAGGACGCCGTGCTCGGTCAACTTGGCGACGAAGTCGTTGAGCGGATCGTCGCTCGCGCCGAACTCGGTGCCCAGTGACAGGTTGACGACGTCGAGCCGGTCGCTGAAGTCGCCGTCGCCGTTCGGGTCGAGCGCGTGGTCGAGGCCGAGCGCGGTCAGCGCGGTCGGGCCCTGGCAACCGAAGACCCGGATCGCGTACAGCGATGCCCGGGGCGCCGCACCGGGGCCGATCCGCATCTGTCCGAGCTGCGCGGGGGTGAGCGTGCCGTAGTCGCCGCGGAACGTGCTGCCGTCGGCCGCGACGCCGTAACCGGCCGCGGTCCCGGCCACGTGCGTGCCGTGGCCCTCGCAGTCGAGCGGGTTCGCGTCCGGGCGCGGGATGATCGTCGCCGGATCCGTGCCGGCGCCGTCGTAGTCGTCACCGGCCAGGTCGATACCGCCGACGACCTTCTCGGTCGGGAAGTACTCCGGGTCGACCGTGGTGGGGTCGATGGCGTCGTATGCCTGCTTCGTGCCCGGCCCGCCGAACAGGGCGTGTGTGTAGTCGATGCCCGAGTCGACGACGCCGATCCGCACGCCCTCGCCGAGCTTCCCGGCCTGCTGCCAGGCCTGCACCGCGCGACCCAGCTGGTCGGCGCCGGCGTTGCTCGGCCGGGCGAGGGTGAGGCGGCGGACCGAGCGGACGTCCGGGCGGGCCGAGAGCTCGCGCGCGGTCGCGGCGTCCACCCGCAGCGCGACCCCGGCCACGGCGTTGCTGGTGCGGAAGAGCTCCCGCCCACTCTCCGCGCCGCGCAGCCGGGCGAGCAGGCCCTCGGTCCTGTCCGCGATCCGGGCGCGGGTGGCCACCGCGGCCCGCCGGGCGATGTCGGGGCCCCGGGCGAGCAGCGCGGCGTACTCGTCGATCGCCGACGGCAGGTCGAACTCGACGAAGACCGTCGCCGGTCCGGTCGTCTCCCACAGCCGTGGGTCGAGCCGGGACGCGCCCTCCGCGGACGGGGGTGGCATCGGGGTGGTCTCCTGCGCGGCGGCGGGAGCCGCGCCCGTCGTGGCGAGCATCGCGGCCAGGCCCGCCGTGGCGATCACCCTGCGCCAGCGGGGTCGGCCCACCCGGTCACCTCCCACCGAGCCGGTCCACCCGGCCTCGCTGGGGGGAACCTAAGGGATGTGCGCGGGGTGACCGCGGCCCGCGGCCTGCTACCCGGGTGGGGCTACCGTCGATAACCCACACGGATGTAGTCCCAGTCACCGAAGCCCTTGGCACCCCAGTTCGCCAGGTCCGCACGCACCGCGTAGGCCCCTGTTGCTGAGGTGGCCGACGTCGTCGGTGGGCTCGGCGCAGAACAGCTCGGCGACCGGATGTGCGGGTCGACCACCGGAGCCGGCTGCTGGGCCGATCGGGTCTCGCGCTGCTGCTCGACCAGCGAACCAGGCGGAACGGGGTACGCCCGCGTCACGCTGTCGTGCTCGCCCGGACTCCAGACCCCGCGGTCGCCGCGGCGGTGCTGGCCGCATTGGCCGGCCGGGGCCGTGCGGCCATGGGCGAGCTGCACGGACCGATCTGACGGACTGGTTCCAGGAGTTGAGCACGTCCGACCGGTTCGTCGCGCCCCAGGGGCTGCGCGCCGTAGCGGGCCGGGACCGCCTCGCCGGTGCGCTTCGTGGCGAGGGAGGCCAGATGCCGCGCACTCGGTGCTGGACGGCCTGCGGCTGCTTCGGTCCGCGGGCGGAGCAGCCCTCGCGATACCACTGGTCTGTCCTCGGGCGGCGCACGCGGCCCGGATCGGGAGCTGTCCCGCCGGCACTGGCGCCGGCTCGACCATCTCGCGAAGCTCGTCACCGCCGTCGGCGCGCTCCAGGATCACGCAGTGGTCGAGGGGGCACCCGCAGACCTCGGCCGACACCCCTGACCCCCCGCGCCCCCGGTGGCTGTTGGCGCCTCGTCGCGGCCACCTCGCACACGGCCGGACGTCTGCGAGGACACCACGAGGTGTGTGAGGTCGCCTTGGGCGGCGCCGGTGACCGGCCCGGCGGGGTTTAGAGCTCCTCGCCGGACAGGAGGGGCTCGAAGGCGCGGTAGGCCTCGATGTTGCGGAAGTGACGGGAGTACAGCTCGGCATCGGTGTCGAGCCGATCGTCCAGCGCGGGCGCCACATCGACCACGTCCAGCATGGACCAGGTGATCTGTTCACCGCGATCGTTGGTGGAGGTGCCCACCATCGGGTCGTCCGGGGACGACCTCGCTGCGTCCGTTCCTGGCCGACTGTGAACCGGTCGTGGCACGGCTCGGACGCCGGCTGGAGTTCGCCGCGCCCTCCGAACTACTCGCATCCGACGATCGGGCCGCCGTCGTGCTGGTCCCGGCGACCAACCCGACGGAGACCGACTTCCTCCGCGCCTTCCGCGCCGACCGGTTCATGCTGCCGATCACCGGGGTGGTCTGCGACATCACCGGCCACCAGACCTACCTGGCCATCCGATCCGGGGCGACCGCCGTGGTGAACCTGCTGGTGCCTGCGCAGCAGCGCATGAAGGCCCTGCACGCGGTGCTCGCGTAGCTATCGTCGACGGCCGTCATCGTCGCCCTGGTCGCGGTGCCGGAACCACGCCCGCCGACGTCAGCGGCGACGGCACGCCCCGAACCGGGAGTGTGCGAATCGGAGCTGCTGACCGAGCTGCTGTACGGGCGTCAGACGGTGTCGGCGATCTCCCGGCGCTTCTTCTGCTCCGAGCGATCGATGTACCGCTGGATCCGGCGCCTCTACGACGAGCTCGGGGTGCGCAGCCGCAGCGAGCTGCGCTCGCGGGTCGCCACGCGTCGGCACGCGGCGCTCGTCGCAGGGGCCTGAGCCCCGGCCGCGCCCGGTGACGGGCACCGCGCGTGGCCGGTCGACGCTCAGTCGTCGAACGAGATCAGCCGGGTGGTCTTGGCCCCGACCGAGGCGCCGATCGGCTCGAGCACGGCCGGGTCCACCGGGCGGTCGACACGCAGCAGCATGATCGCGTCGGCGCCGTCGGTGGTCTGGCTGATCTGGGCGGCCTCGATGTTCACCGCGGCCTCGCCGAGCAGCGACCCGACGCGGCCCATGACGCCGGGACGGTCGGCGTACTCCAGGAGCAGCACCTCACCCTCGGCGCGCAGGTCGAAGTGCCGGCCGTTGACCTCGACCAGCTTCTCCACCTGGGCGCGCCCGGTCAGCGTGCCGGACACGGTGATCGACTCGCCGTCGGGCATCGCGCCGCGCAGCTGCACGACGCTGCGGTGGTTCTCGCTCTCCGGGGCGGTGGTGAGCTCGACGGAGACGCCGCGCTCGGCCGCGAGCGACGGCACGTTGACGAACGTGACCCGGTCCTCGACCACGTTGCTGAACACGCCACGCAGCGCCGCGAGCGGAAGCACCGAGACGTCCTCGGCGGCGAGCTCACCGGCGACGTCGACGGTCACCGAGGTCGGCAGCCGGCCGGCGACCGCGTACAGGACGGTGCCCAGCTTCTGGGTGAGCGGCAGCCACGGCCGGACCTCCTCGCCGACCACGCCGCTGACCTGCACGTTCACCGCGTCGGGCACGAACTCGCCCTGCAGCGCGAGCTGCACCGAGCGGGCCACGTCGGTGCCGGCCCGGTCCTGCGCCTCGTCGGTCGACGCGCCCAGGTGCGGGGTGACGACGACCCGGTCCAGCTCGAACAGCGGGCTGGAGGTGGTCGGCTCGGTGACGTAGACGTCGATGCCGGCGCCGCCGACGTGGCCGCTGCGCACGGCGTCGGCCAGTGCCTCCTCGTCGACGAGTCCACCGCGGGCGGCGTTGACGATCAGCACGCCGGGCTTGGTCAGGTCGAGCTGGGCCTTGCCGATCAGGCCCAGGGTCTCCGGGGTCTTCGGCAGGTGGATCGAGATCGCGTCGGCGCGGCGGAGCAGGTCCTCCAGCGAGACCAGCTCGATACCGAGCTGGGCGGCGCGGGCCGGGGCGACGTAGGGGTCGTACGCGATGAGCTCGGTGCCGAAGGCGGCGAGCCGCTGGGCGACCAGCTGACCGATCTTGCCAAGGCCGACGACGCCGACGACCTTGCCGTTGAGCTCGACGCCGGTGTACGCGCTGCGCTTCCAGGCTCCGCCGCGCAGGCTCGCGTCGGCGGCCGGGATGCGCCGGGCGACGGCGAGCAGCAGCGCGACCGCGTGCTCGGCGGCGGAGACGATGTTGGAGGTCGGGGCGTTCACGACCATGACACCGCGGGCGGTGGCGGCGGGGACGTCGACGTTGTCGAGCCCGACACCGGCGCGCGCGACGACCTTGAGCCGGGCAGACGCGGCGAGGGCCTCGGCGTCCACCTTGGTCGCGGAGCGGACCAGCAGCGCGTCGGCGTCGGCGAGGGCGGCGAGCAGAGCCGGGCGGTCGGTGCCGTCGACGTGACGGATCTCGACATCGTCGCCGAGCATCGCCACCGCGGACGGGGCGAGCTTCTCGGCGAGCAGGACGACGGGGCGGGTCTGGTCGTTGGCTGGGGCGCTGGTGCTCACGGTGCTGCGGTGCTCCCGGGATCGGGTCGGCCGGGTCTGGGGCCTCGGGTTCATGCCGGACGGGCGCAATCCTAGATGCGGGCACCGACCCGGGCGCGGGCGCGGGCGCGATAGCACCGGAGCGTCACAACCGGGTGAAATGCGCGACCAGACGCAGCCGGGCGACTGCTCGGCGCAATCTACAGCTCGGGTCGGTCGAGGGCGAGACCCTTCCCGGAACGCGCGGACGGCACTTCCAGACCACCTCGTGGCCGGAAGTGCCGTCCGTGACGATGCCGGTTCGCCCAGAAACCGAGGCGGGTCCGGATCAGGTGGCCTTGGTGCCCACCCACGACATCAGGCCGCGCAGCTTCTCGCCGACCTGCTCGATCGGGTGCTCGGCACCCTCCTTCTGCAGCCGGGTGTAGTTCGGCCGGCCGTTCTCGTCCTCGGCCACCCACTCGCGGGCGAAGCGGCCGTCCTGGATCTCGGCCAGGATCTTGCGCATCTCCTCCTTGGTCGCGGCGTTGACCACGCGCGGGCCACGGGTGAGGTCGCCGTACTCGGCGGTGTCGGAGATGGAGAAGCGCTCGTTGGCGATGCCGCCCTCGTACATGAGGTCGACGATCAGCTTGAGCTCGTGCAGGCACTCGAAGTAGGCGACCTCCGGGGCGTAGCCCGCCTCGGTGAGCACCTCGAAACCGGTCTGGACAAGAGCCGCGGCACCACCGCAGAGGACGGCCTGCTCGCCGAACAGGTCGGTCTCGGTCTCCTCCTTGAACGTGGTCTCGATGACGCCGGCGCGGGCGCCGCCGATGGCCGCAGCGTAGGAGAGCGCGAGCGCCTTGGCGTTGCCGGACGCGTCCTGCTCGACCGCGATCAGGGCCGGCACGCCCTTGCCGTCGACGAACTGGCGGCGGACCAGGTGGCCCGGACCCTTCGGCGCGACCATGGCCACGTCGACGTCCGACGGCGGCTTGATCAGGTCGTAGCGGATGTTGAAGCCGTGGCCGAAGAACAGCGCGTCGCCGCTCTTGAGGTTGGGCGCGATGTCCTCGGCGTAGATGAAGCGCTGCTTGGTGTCCGGCGCCAGGATCATGATCAGGTCGGCCTCGGCGGACGCCTCGGCCGGGGTGACCACGCGCAGGCCCTCGTCCGCGGCCTTCTGGCGCGACTTCGAGCCCTCCGGCAGACCGATCCGGACGTCGACGCCCGAGTCACGCAGGCTCAGCGCGTGAGCGTGCCCCTGGCTGCCGTAGCCGATCACCGCGACCTTCCGGCCCTGGATGATCGACAGATCGGCGTCGTCGTCGTAGTAGATGTTCACGCTCATGGGGGGTGGTACGTCCTCTCGGCTTTACAGGGGTAGGTAGTTCCTAGCGGACGGCGGCCGCGGTGATGGAGCGGGGCCCACGGCCGACCGCCACCATCCCGGACTGCACCATCTCGCGGATGCCGTAGGGCTCGAGCATCCGTAGCAGCGCGCCGAGCTTGTCGGCGGTGCCGGTGGCCTCGATCGTGAGCGCCTCGGGAGCCACGTCGACGACCTTGGCGCGGAACAGCTGGACGGTCTCCAGCACCGCGCTGCGCACGCCGGCGTCGGCGCGCACCTTGACCAGCAGCAGCTCGCGCTGCACCGACGCGGCCGGCTCCAGCTCGACGATCTTGATGACGTTCACGAGTTTGTTGAGCTGCTTGGTGACCTGCTCGAGCGGGAAGTCGTCGACGGCCACGACGATCGTCATCCGTGAGACGTCCGGGTGCTCGGTCGGCCCGACGGCCAGCGACTCGATGTTGAACCCGCGACGGGAGAACAGGCCCGAGACCCGGGCCAGGACACCGGGCTTGTCCTCGACGAGGACCGACAGGGTGTGCTTCTCCATCACGCCTCTTCCTGGGAGCCGAGCGCCTTTTCGGTGACGGCCGCAACCTCGTCGACGTCGGCCGCGAGCTCGTCGCCGTCGAACAGCGGCCGGATGTTGCGCGCGGCCATGACCTCGTCGTTGCCGGTGCCGGCGGCGACCATCGGCCACACCTGGGCATCCGCGCCGACCACGAAGTCGATCACGACGGGCTGGTCGTTGATCTCCATGGCCTGCTGGATGACCCGGTCGACCTCCTCCTTCGACTCCGCGCGCAGGCCGACGCAGCCCATCGCCTCGGCGAGCAGCTTGAAGTCGGGGATGCGGTGCTTGTGCGTACCGAGGTCGGTGTTGGAGTACCGCTCCGAGTAGAAGAGGTTCTGCCACTGCCGGACCATGCCGAGGTTGCCGTTGTTGATCACGGCGACCTTGATCGGGATGCGCTCGATCGCGCAGGTGGCGAGCTCCTGGTTGGTCATCTGGAAGCAGCCGTCACCGTCGATCGCCCAGACCACGGCGTCCGGACGGGCCATCTTCGCGCCCATCGCGGCGGGCACCGCGAAGCCCATCGTGCCCAGCCCTCCGGAGTTCAGCCACGAGCGCGGCTTCTCGTAGGAGATGAACTGCGCGGCCCACATCTGGTGCTGGCCCACCCCCGCGGCGTACACGGCGTCCGGGCCCGCGATCTTGCCGATCCGCTCGACGACGTACTGCGGGGACAGCGAACCGTCATCGGGCCAGTCGTAGCCCAGCGGGAAGGTCGTCCGGAGCTCGTCGAGCAGGGCCCACCACGCGGTCAGGTCGGCCTGCGTGTGGTCCGCGCGTTCGGCTCGCACCGCGTCGATCAGCTCGGTGACGACCTCCTTGCAGTCGCCCACGATCGGGACGTCCGCGCGGCGGTTCTTCGAGATCTCCGCCGGGTCGATGTCGGCGTGCACCACCGCGGCGTGCGGGGCGAAGCTCGACAGCTGCCCGGTCACCCGGTCGTCGAAGCGCGAGCCGAGCGCGACCAGCAGGTCGGCCTTCTGCATCGCGGCCACCGCGGCCACGGTCCCGTGCATGCCGGGCATCCCGACGTGCTGGGGGTGACTGTCCGGGAACGCACCGCGCGCCATCAGCGTGGTGACGACCGGGATGCCGGTCAGCTCGGCGAGCTCGAGCAGCTCCGCCGACGCGGACGCCTTGAGCACGCCACCGCCGACGTAGAGCACCGGGCGCTTCGCCGAGTTGATCAGCTTGGCGGCCTCGCGGATCTGCTTGCCGTGCGGCCGGGTCGTCGGCCGATAGCCGGGCAGCTTGAGCTCCGGGGGCCAGGAGAACGTGGTCTGCTCCTGCAGCACGTCCTTGGGGATGTCCACCAGGACCGGGCCGGGCCGGCCCGTCGACGCCAGGTGGAAGGCCTCGGCGATGGCGCGCGGGATCTCCGTCGCCTCCGTGACCAGCATGTTGTGCTTGGTGATCGGCATGGTGATGCCGGTGATGTCGGCTTCCTGGAAGGCGTCGGTGCCGATCAGGGACCGGGTCTGCTGGCCGGTGATGGCCACGACCGGGATCGAGTCCATGTGCGCGTCGGCGATCGGGGTGACCAGGTTGGTCGCGCCCGGGCCCGAGGTCGCCATGCAGACCCCGACCTTGCCGGTGGCCTGCGCGTATCCGGTGGCCGCGTGCCCGCCGCCCTGCTCGTGGCGGACCAGCACGTGCCGGACCCTCGTCGAGTCCAGCAGCGGGTCGTAGGCCGGCAGGATCGTCCCGCCCGGGATGCCGAAGACCACCTCGCAGCCGATCTCCTCGAGCGAGCGGACGAGCGACTGCGCGCCCGTCATCGGCTCCTGGTCGATCCGGGGGCCGGCCGGCGTGCCCGCGGCGGTCGGCGACCCGGGACGGCCCGGCGGCGGTGCCGGCTTCGGTCCCGGGGGCGCGGGGACCGGGCCGGGTCGGGGCGTGGCGGTGGTCATCTACGGTCAGCCTCGCGTGAAGAGTGGGGTCCTGACATGAAAAAACCCCCGACCGCCGGGCTACGGCGGAGCGAGGGTGGCGCGTCGACGTCCGAGTACTCGTACGAACTCAGGCGGAGACGCGCCTGCAAAGTACGAGGAGTCGGTCGACGGACATGGCCGCGACGCTAGCCCCCGTCCGGCGGACCGTCAACACGGTGGGACGGCGTTCCCGGATCATGGGACCAGAGTCACGTCGGCCGACGCCACGCGCAGGACGGCCGACCCCACTGAGCGATGAGCAACGGCCCGCGTCGTTGATCACCCGCGGCCCGGCGGATTACGATCTCGACGCCGACAGCCGGCGCGCCCAGGGGGGCAAGGACCCCTTCAACGTGGCCTTCGACAGCGCACTCGCCCAGCTCGCGCCGTCGCCCGAGCCGCAGGCCGGGGTCCGCGTGGCCGACCTCACCCTCGACTGGCTGAACAACCCCGACTGCGATCAACTCCGCGCCACCGCCGGACGCATCGTGAACCGCCTCCCCCTGCGCGGGGCCCGACCGGCAGGCCCGACGCCACCGCGGCGGTGGGACGATGGGGAACGTGACCGCAGTCCCCGACCAGCCTGCCGACACCCCCGAACCCCGCCCGCCCCGCGCGGTCTTCCGGATCTCCCCGCTGGGCATCTTCGTCGCGATCGCGCTGGCCTTCTTCGCGGTCCCGTTCGCGTTCGGCGCGCCGTGGCTCTGGCTCATCTACCTGATCCCGACCGGCATCGCGGTCTGGATCCTGCGGGTACGCACCGTGGTCGACCAGGAATCCGTCACCGTCCGGCGGTTTCTCGGCAGCCGGCGCGTACGGTGGTCCGAGATCAGCTCGCTGCGTCTGCAGCCCTCGACCCGATCTCGGGGGTCCCGCGTGAGCGCGGTGCTGAGCGACGGTGGAGAGCTACCGCTGCCTGCCGTGCACGTCCATGACCTACCCCAGCTCGCCGCCGTCAGCGGCGGCAGGCTGCCCGATCCGGCTGGAGAGTGAGCCGATGCCGGCTCTGCGTTCCCGTGTGACCACCCATGGCCGCAACGCCGCCGGAGCGCGCTCCCTGTGGCGCGCCACCGGTATGGGCGACGACGACTTCGGCAAGCCGATCGTCGCCATCGCGAACTCCTACACCCAGTTCGTGCCCGGCCACGTGCACCTCAAGGACCTCGGTGACCTCGTCGCCGGCGCGATCCGCGAGGCCGGTGGGGTGCCCCGCGAGTTCCACACGATCGCCGTCGACGACGGCATCGCGATGGGCCACGGCGGCATGCTCTACTCGCTGCCCTCCCGCGAGGTGATCGCGGACGCCGTCGAGTACATGGTCAACGGCCACGCCGCCGACGCTCTGGTCTGCATCTCCAACTGCGACAAGATCACCCCCGGGATGCTCAACGCCGCGATGCGGCTGAACATCCCGACCGTGTTCGTCTCCGGCGGGCCGATGGAAGCCGGCAAGGCCGTCGTCGTCGGCGGGGTCGCGCAGGCGCCCACCGACCTGATCACCGCGATCTCGGCGTCGGCGTCGTCGCAGGTGGACGAGGACGGGCTGGCCGAGGTCGAGCGCTCGGCGTGCCCGACCTGCGGGTCGTGCTCCGGCATGTTCACTGCGAACTCGATGAACTGCCTCACCGAGGCCCTCGGGCTCGCGCTGCCGGGCAACGGTTCCACGCTGGCCACCCATACCGCGCGCCGCGAGTTGTTCCTGGACGCCGGCCGGACCGTCATGGACCTGGCCCACCGCTGGTACTCCCAGGACGACGCGTCGGTGCTGCCGCGGTCGATCGCGACCCGGGCGGCGTTCGAGAACGCGATGGCTCTCGACGTCGCGATGGGCGGGTCGACCAACACCGTGCTGCACATCCTCGCCGCCGCGCAGGAGGGCGAGATCGACTTCACCCTCGCCGACATCGACGCGGTGTCGCGCCGGGTGCCGTGCCTGGCCAAGGTCTCGCCGAACTCCGACTACCACATGGAGGACGTGCACCGGGCCGGCGGAATCCCCGCGATCCTCGGCGAGCTGCTGCGCGCCGGGCTGCTCAACACAGAGGTGCACTCCGTCCACTCCCCCTCCCTCGAGCAGTGGCTGGGCGAATGGGACATCCGCGCGGCGCAGCCCTCGGAGAAGGCCATCGAGCTGTTCCACGCCGCCCCCGGCGGGGTCCGCACCACCCAGGCGTTCTCCACGGAGAACCGCTGGTCGTCGCTGGACACCGACGCCACCGGCGGCTGCATCCGGGACATCGAGCACGCCTACTCCGCCGACGGTGGCCTGGCCGTGCTGCGCGGCAACCTCACCGACCGCGGCGCGATCATCAAGACCGCCGGTATCCCGGAGGACATCTGGCGCTTCGAGGGCCCCGCCCGGGTCGTGGAGAGCCAGGAGGAGGCCGTCTCGGTCATCCTGACCAAGCAGATCCAGCCCGGTGACGTGCTCGTCGTGCGCTACGAGGGCCCGGCCGGCGGCCCGGGAATGCAGGAGATGCTGCACCCGACGGCGTTCCTGAAGGGCTCCGGGCTGGGCGCGAAGTGCGCGCTGATCACCGACGGCCGGTTCTCCGGCGGGTCGTCCGGCATCTCGGTCGGACACATCTCCCCCGAGGCCGCGGCCGGCGGCGTGATCGGGCTGGTCGAGGACGGGGACACGATCCTCATCGACGTCCGGTCCCGGACCCTCGAACTCAAGGTGAGCGACGAGGTGCTCGCCGAGCGGCGGGCCAAGATGGAGGCCTCCGAGCGGCCGTGGCAGCCCAAGGACCGCGACCGCCCGGTGTCCAAGGCGCTGCGTGCCTACGCCGCGCTGGCCACCTCCGCCGACACCGGCGCCGTCCGCCGGGTGCCGTAGCGCGCGGTCGGGTCCGGGTGTGGCGAGCATGTTCCGGCACCGCTCGCCACGCCCGGCCGATCACGCGCTAGAGTTCTCCCATCGCACCGACGCGGTGCACATGCGGACGTAGCGCAGCTGGTAGCGCATCACCTTGCCAAGGTGAGGGTCGCGGGTTCGAATCCCGTCGTCCGCTCAGTGTGAAAGCCCCGGGTGTGGACCGGCTCAGTCCGGCACCCGGGTGCGGACGATGGCCCGCAGCTGTGCGCGTTGCAGGTGGCCCGTAACGATGCGCATTGCAGGTCGCGCGTATTGGTGAGCATTGCAAAGCTGCGCGCGAAGCACCTGCCGCGGACCGCGCCTCTCCCCCGGGCAGCCTCAGCGCTGCGTGACCGTTCCGCCCAGCACCGACAGTGCCGGGCCCAGCTCCTCCAACGACCCGGCGGCCTCGCCGATCATCTCGGCCACCCGGGCCGCGCCCAGGTGGTCGGCGGCGAAGCCCAGGTAGCTGACGTGGGCGTAGACGTCGGCCCACCAGCGCTCGACCTCGATCAGCTCCGGCGGCGGCCCGCCCCCGGTGAGCTCGGCGAACGCGCGCCGGTAGGGCGCCAGGTCGGTCGCCCCCTGCGCCCGGAGCACGGCGAGGTCGAGCCCGGCAGGCGCGGCCTTGGCGTTGCCCCAGTCGATGAGCGTCGCTCCTTCGGACCCGAGCAGCACGTTCCCGCGGTGCGCGTCGCCGTGCACGACCGTGCGCGGCAGGACGCCGATCGCGGCCAGCACCCGCGGGTCCGCCGCCCATGTCGTGAGCGCGGCCGCGGCGTCGGCGAACACCGGGTCCCCGGTCCGCTCCGACGCCCCCTGCACCGCAGGGCGGATCCGCTCGACGCACAGGCTGCGCCACCACACCGCGTCCACCACCGGCAGGCCCCGCGGCCGCTTGCCGAGCCAGTGCGCGTGCACCCGGGCCAGCGCCGTCCAGACGTCGTCGGGCACGTCCGGCCCCTCCGCGAGCGGCGTGCCGTCATAGAACGGCAGCACCAGCCAGTCGCCGTGCTCGTCGCGACCGGTGGCGAGCATCCGGGGCCGGTCGAGGCCCCGGACCACCGCGAGCGCCCGCATCGCCGCCACCTCGCCCGCCGACGCACGCTTGACCACGACCGTGGCCGGGCCCCCGGCCACGTCGAGGTCTACCCGGGCGACCGTGTCCGAGACGTAACCACCGGCCAGCGGCGCGCGACCGCGGACCGTGGCCAGGCCACCGCACCACCGCGCGACAGCCGGCAGCCAGGCCGTGTCCGGGGGCGGCGGGGCGGCCGTCACCGGCGCAGCGTGAACAGCACGAGCAGCGCCGCACCGACCCCGAGGATCACGCAGAGCCACGCGTAGGGCAGCGGGCGACGCTGCCACGTCCGGCCCTTGTCCAGCGACAGCCGGCCGGCGCCGGTGAAGACCAGCGCGGCGGCGCCGAGGCCGAGCAGTACGTCCAGCTCGAGCGTGTCCGGTGCCGCGGCGGCGAAGAACGGCACGCCCCACTTGACCACCACGGCGACGATCTTGATCGCGAGCAGGGCGGCCGCGGCGAGCGGCGTGAAGAGCCCCACGACGACCAGTGCGCCGGCCATCAGCTCGACGACTCCGGTCACCCAGGCCAGCGTGCTCGCCTGGGCCACGAAGCCGTAGCCCTGCAGCGCCTCGGCCGTGCGGTTGATCCCGAACCCGCCCCAGACCCCGAAGACCTTCTGCGCCCCGTGTGCGAAGAACAGCCCGCCGACCGCAAGGCGGAGCAGCAGCACGCCGATGTCGGCGCCACCGTTCCAGCTCACCGGGCGCCGCTCCGGCCTCGTCGTCTGCTCGGGGCCCCCGAGCGTCCCGAAGTCCAGGGACCGGGTCTGGTCAGCGCTCATGGCCGGAGACTAGCGGCGCGGCCGCCCCCGAGCCGGGCGCCGAGCCGGATCAGTACCCGTTCTCGACCAGGTTGGGTGGCTGCTCACCGCGCGCGAACGCCGCGATCTGCTCGCGCGCGATCCCGTAGGCGCGCCGCATCGCCCCCGGCACACTGCCTCCGACGTGCGGGGTGAGCAGCAGCCCGGGGGCCTTCCAGAGCGGGTGGTCGGAGGGCAGCGGCTCGGGGTCGGTGACGTCGACGGCGGCCCGCAGCCGGCCGCTCATCAGCTCGACGGTCAGCGCGTCGGTGTCGACCACCGGGCCCCGCGCGGCGTTGACGAACACCGCGCCGTCGGGCATCGCGGCCAGGAACCGGGCGTCGACCAGGCCCCGGGTGTCCTCGGTGAGCGGGACGATCACGACGCACGCGTCGTGGCGCGGCAGCAGGTCCAGCACCTCGTCGATCCCGTGCACGCCGTCCCGGGCGCGGCGGCCCACCAGCGTCGTCTCCACCTCGAAGGGCGCGAGGCGGCGGACGGTGTTCTCCGCGACATCACCGGCCCCGATGATCAGTACCCGGGCGCCGAGCAACTCGTCGGTCGGATGGTAGTCCCAGCGCGCCTCGTCCTGCGCGCGGACGAAGTCCGGCAGGTCGCGGTAGATCGCGAGCAGCACCGCGACGATCCACTCCGCGGTGACCCCGCCGTGGGCGCCCCTGCAGTCCGACAGCGCGACGCCGTCGGGCAGCTTGCCGACCCAGTTCTCGGCACCGGCCGTCAGCAGCTGCACGAGGCGCAGCCCGGGCATCTCGTCGACCAGCGCGATGGCCTCGCTCGTGGCCAGGAACGGCGGGACCAGGACCTGCGCGCTCGCCGCTTCCTCGGGGAGATCCGCATCGGGGTCGTAGCGGAGGGCTTCGACGCCGGGGACGCCGGCGAGAGCGTCGACACCCTCGGCGTGCGGGACGAGCACTCGGACAACTGCTCCGGGATCGGCCATGGGGCGCACGGTACTCACCGGCCGCTCACCCGGCCCGGCCTAGCCTGGGTGCGTGCGGGGAGGGGTGCGGCCGGGAAGACGGCGCAGTGTGGTCCGGGGACTCGCCACCATGGTGCTCGGGATCGTGCTGGCCGGCTGCGCGACGTTCCCCGATCAGGGCCCGCGCGACTGGCGCGACAAGCTCGACGGAGCCGGCGAGCTCGGGGGGCCGCCGTCGGTGCAGGAACCACCGCCGCCCGGTGGGGAGAACGGGCAGCAGGACGGCCAGCCGCCGCAGGGCGGGGGGCAGTCCGCGCCGTCGGGCTGCGACGACCCGGACCCGCAGGTCGTCGCGACCTGCCTGGAGCCGGTCGGCGCGGTCGCGGTGCTGCCGGACGGGAAGGCCGCGCTCGTCGCCGAGCGCACGACCGGCCGGGTGCTGCGCGTGCAGCGCGGCGTGGCCCCGCAACTGGTCACGACCGTGCCGGTCGACGCGGACGGCGGCGGCGGGCTGACCGGCCTGGTCCTGTCCCCCAGCTACGCCGAGGACCAGCTCGTCTACGCCTACGCGAGCACCCCTGAGGACAACCGGATTGTGCGGATCGCACGCGGCGAGCCGCCCAAGCCCGTGCTCACCGGGATCCCGCGAGGCCCCCGCAACAACGGTGGCGCGCTCGGCACCGACGTCGACGGGACGCTGCTCGTCGCGACCGGCAACGCCGGAGAGCAGGCCCCGCCCGCGGGCTCGCTCAACGGCAAGCTGCTGCGGATCGACACGCTGGGCCGTCCGGCCGCCGGCAACCCCGACCCGGCCTCACCCATCCTGAGCTCGGGCCTGCAGGCCCCGCAGGGCATCTGCACGGACCGGGTCACCGAGAACACCTGGGTCACCGACCGGGCCGCCACCCAGGACGTGCTGCACCGCATCGCCCCCGGCCCGCTGCCCGCGCCCGCGTGGACCTGGCCCTCCCGGCCCGGCGTGGCGGGTTGCATGGCACAGCCGGGCCTCGTCGTCATCGCGCAGACCGGCGGCGCGTCGATCTTCGTGCTGCGCCCGGCCGAGAGCGGAGCGTTCACCGGCGATCCCGAGACGGCGCTGGCCGGGGTGTACGGGCGGCTGTCGGCCGCGACACTCGCCCCGGACGGGCTCCTCTGGCTGGGCACGGTGAACAAGCAGGGCGGCAACCCCGTGTCCAGCGACGACCGGGTGATCCGCATCCAGCCGCCGTCGGGCGGCGGGGAGTCCCGCGCCTGAGCCGTGCGCATCCGACCAGGGCGCGGTCACGAGATGGGCAGCGCAGAGCGCCGGTCCAGGGGACCGTCACCGATGGTTCCACCGGCGCGCGGGCGCATCCTCGTCCTCGGTCGCACCGCCGAGGGGCAGGAGCCCACGATGAACCAGACCAGCACCACGACCGTCCGCAACGGCGTCGACACCGCAACGATGTTCGCCACCCTCGACGCGCTCAAGGCGAAGCCCAAGATCGCCACCTTCCGCTTCCGGGCGCACAACCAGTGGATCGACGGAGCGCACAACCGCAGCACCATCCGGGACTTCTACGCCGCGGGTGGCGAGGACACCTCCCGCACGAGCGCCTTCGCCCTCGACGCCGGCGAGCCGGCCATCCTGCTCGGCACCGACACCGGACCCGATGCCGCCGAGTTCCTGCTCCACGCGCTCGCCGCGTGCGTCACCACGTCGCTGGTGTACTCGGCGGCCGCCCGCGGCGTGCGGCTCACCTCGGTGTCCTCCGAGCTCGAGGGCGAGATGGACGTGCGCGGCGCGCTCGAGGTCTCCGACGACTGCCGCAACGGGTTCTCCCGGATCCGGATGACCGTCCGGATCAGCGGCGACGCCCCGCCCGAGAAGCTGCGTGCGGTCCTACAGTGCGGGCGGGCCCGCTCGGCCGTGTTCGACACGGTCACCAACGGCGTGCCGGTCGACCTGGACCTCGTCACCGACTGAACTGCCCGCAGACGTCCGTTCGCCGGTACTGCTCCCCCGCGTGGAGCCCTACCGTTGAACCCCGTGGAGCTGCTCGAACGGGCCGCGCCACTACGCAGCCTGACCGAGGCCCTGGCCGACGCGCGGCGTGGCGAGGGCCGGGTCGCGCTCGTCGGCGGTGGCACCGGGCTCGGAAAGACGACCCTGGTCCGCGCGTTCGTGGCCGGACTCGACGACCGCACCACGGTGCTCGAGGGAGCCTGCGACGACCTCCTCACCCCGCGCCCGCTCGGTCCGATCCACGATCTCTCCAGGGATGCGCGTCCGGCCCTGGCCGCGGCGCTGGCCGCGGACGCCAGCCACGCGGTGTTCGGCGCACTGCTCGACGAGCTCGCGACACCGGCCCGCGGGACGGCCGCGGTGCTCGTCATCGAGGACGCGCACTGGGCCGACGAGGCCACCCTCGACGCGCTGGCGTTCCTGGCCCGCCGAATCGAGTGGCTGCCCACGCTGCTCGTGCTGACCTACCGCGACGACGAGGTACCGCTGGTGTCCCCGCTGCAGCGGGTGCTGGGCGGGCTGCGACCCCCGGTCGCCGTCCGCATCGAACTGGCCCCGCTCTCGCTGCGGGCGGTGACCCGGCTGGCCGGCGAGGAGGGCACCGGGCTGCGGGTGCACGCCAGCACCGGCGGCAACCCCTTCTTCGTCACCGAGGTGCTGGCCGCCCGGCACGAGGTACTGCCCACCTAGGTCAGCCAGGCGGTGCTGGCCCGCGTCGCGCGGCTGCCCAGGGCCACCCGGGAACTGCTGGAGCTGCTCGCCGTCGTCCTGGCCCGTGCCGAGACCGCGCTCCTGGACACGTTGCGTCCGGCGTGGCCCGACGAGGCCGCCCCCGCCGAGGAACGCGGCATGGTCGCGCTGCAGGCCGGTGCCCTGACCTTCCGGCACGAGCTGGCCCGCCGCGCCGTGGAGCAGGCGCTGCCCGCTTCGCGCGCCCGCTCGCTGCACAGCCGGGTCCTGGTCGCGCTGCGCGCCGGGGACGCGGATCCGGCCCGGCTGGTCCACCACGCCGAGCAGTCGGGCCACACCGACACGTTGATGGCCGTCGCCCCGATCGCGGCGCAGGCGGCAGCCGTCGCCGGCGCGCACCGGGAGGCCGCCGCCCACTACCGTCGGGCCCTCGGTCAGCCGGACCGCTACCCGCCCGTGGAGCGGGCCGCGCTGCTCGAGGCGTACACCGTCGAGGCGTCCACCACGTGCCACCTGGGGGAGGCGCTGCGGGCGGCCGAGAAGGCCCTCGAACTGCGCGGCTCCCAGGACGACCTGGCCGGGGTCGGCCGCAACCTGCGATGGATGAGCTGGCTGAGCTGGCTGGCCGGGCAGCGCGAGGAGATGGACCGTCGGCTGACCGGGGCGCTGGAGGTGCTCGAGACCCTGCCCCCGGGCCCCGACCTGGCGATGGCCTACAGCGACCTCGCGGTCCGAATCGCCCTGTACGGCGGACAACGGGAGGAGGCGGAGCAGACCGCGGCGCGCGCCGTCGAGCTCGCGGAGGGCTGCGGGGACAGCGCCACCCTGATCCATGTGCTGAGCACGCTGGGGATCCTGCCGGCGCTGCTGCACGGGGACGACACGATGCTGCGCCAGAGCCTGGACACGGCGTGCGCCGGCGGCCTGCACTTCGATGCCGGCTGGACCTACCTCAACCTGGCCCGGCTCGCCGCCCTGCGCTACGACCGGGACGCCGCACGGCGCTGGATCACCGAGGGCATCGCCTACGTCGAGGCCCGCGACATCCTCGGACCACTGCAGTACCTGCGGGGGCTGCTGGCCGAGCAGCAGCTCGACGACGGGGACTGGGCCCGCGCCGAGGCGACCGCACACTGGGTGCTGGACCAGCCCGAGGGCCGGGGCGTCACCGGCGTGCACGCACTGGCCACGCTCGCCCGGGTGCAGACCCGCCGCGGCCGGCTCGAGGAGGCCGCGGACAGCCTGCGCCACACCTGGACGGTCTCGGAGACGTGCGGACTGCTGCTGCACGTCGCCCCGGCCGCCTGCGCGCTGGCCGAGCACGCCTGGCTCACCGGGAACTGGGAGGACGCTCTCGACCCGCTGCGGCAGGCCCACGCCGTGGCCGCCCGCCTGCAGGCCGACCCGCTCGTCGCCGAAACCGGCTTCTGGCTGGCCACCGCCGGGGAGCCGGTTGTGGCACCGGAGCCGGCAGCCGGCCCGGCCACCGCCGGGGACCCGTACCGGTTGCGCATGGCCGGGGACTGGTGGGGCGCCGCGCGGATCTGGCAGCGGCGCGGATGTCCCTACGAGCAGGCGCAGGCCCTGGCCGACGCGGACGACGAGAAGGCCCTGCTCACCGCGCTGGAGATCTGTGACGGGCTCGAAGCCTCCCCGTTGGCCGCCCGGATCCGGGCCCGCTTGCGCACGCTCGGGGTGCATCGGGTGCCGCGCGGGCCGCTGGCCGCGACGCGGGCCCACCCGGCCGGGCTCACCCAGCGGCAGGTGGACGTCCTCGCCCTGGTTGCGCAGGGGCTCACCGACGCCGAGATCGCCGAGCGCCTGGTCGTGTCGGTGCGCACGGTCAACCATCACGTCGCAGCGGTGCTGGACAAGCTCGGGGTGGACAACCGGCGTGACGCTGTCCGCGCGGCCGCCCGGGTTCCGGGCGGAGGCCGGCTGACCTGCGGTCACCGGACCGGGCATCGGCGAGCGCTACCGGGACGAGCCGATTACCCGTGCCGGTTCCGGCCCCGGATAGGCAATGTGAGGTCCCGGATGGGCAGCCGGCACCGATGGCCGGCGGCTGTGCGCGGCGCAGGATTGCGCTACGTCCAGGATCGAGGAGGACAGTCATGATCACCCGGGTGCAGACCCTGATCGTCGGCGCAGGCCAGGCCGGACTCGCGATCAGCCGCTGTCTGTCCTACCGGGCGCTCGAGCACGTCGTGCTGGAGCGTGGCAGGGTCGGCCAGCGCTGGCGCAGCGAGCGCTGGGACTCCTTCCGCCTGCTCACCCCGAACTGGTTCCGTGACCTGCCGGGTCACCGGGAACCGGGCGCCGACCCGGCCGGCTTCCTGGGCCGCGGCGAGATGGTGGAGCTGCTGAGCGACTACGCCCGGTTCTCCGGCCCTTCCGTGCAGACCGGGGTCACAGTCACCGGGGTGCGCCCCGACGACGGGGGCTGGTCGGTGCGCACGGACCAGGGACGGTTCGCCGCGGAGAACGTCGTGATCGCCAGCGGTTACGCCGGACGGCTGCGGGTGCCGGCGCTCACCGGGGCCCTGCCGGACCGGGTGTGCCAGCTGCACACCAGCCACTACCGCAACCCCGACCAGCTGCCCGACGGCGGCGTGCTGATCGTGGGCTCCGGTCCGTCCGGGATGCAGATCGCCGACGAGCTGGCACGGGCCGGGCGCCGGATCCACCTGTCGGTGGGGCGCCACCGGGCGCTGCCCCGGCGCTACCGCGGCATGGACGCGTTCGAATGGATGGACCGGATGGGGATGCTCACCCAGACCAGGGACACCATCTCGACCACGCCGTGGTCGCCGGCGCCCGGCGCGGCCGACACCGCAGGTGTAGACGACATCGGTCTGCGCAGCCTGGTCGAGCGCGGCGTGCGGCCGCTCGGCCGGATGATCGGCGTCGCCGGCTCCACGGTGCACCTGGGCTCGGCGGTCGCGGCCCGGGTGGCCGAGGCCGACGCCTACCATCGCGGCTTCCGCTGCGCCATCGACGAGCACGTGCGCCGGCACGGGCTGGACGCTCCGGTCGAGGAGCTCCCGCCCCCGCCACCGTGGACCGCGACCACACCGGCCGAGCTGGACCTGGCCCGCGCCGGCATCGGCACGGTCCTGTGGGCGACCGGTTTCCGCCAGGATTACGAATCGTGGGTGCACGCCGCGGTGTACACCGAGGACGGCGAGCCGGTGCACCACCGGGGCGCCACCGCCGCGCCCGGCCTGTTCTTCCTCGGCCTGCCCTGGCAGCACCGGCGCCGGTCGCACACCCTCGGCGGGGTCGGCGGGGACGCCGGGTACCTCGCCGAGCTGATCCGGACCCGAGCCGGCTCCCTGGTCGCGGCCTGACCCGCGGCGTCCGGGCGTGGCCAGCGCGGCCAGCGCGGCGGTCAGCTCCCACTCGCGCAACCGGCCGAGTCGCTCCGGCGGCCAGCGCTCGGGCTCGTCGGTGCCGTGCTCGCCACGGGTGGCGGTCGCGCACACCACCCGGTTGCCAGCCTGGCGGGCCAGCGCCATCAGGCCTGCGGTCAGGAACGTCTCGTCGTCGGGATGGGCCCAGACGCCGAGGATCGTGCCGAGCTCGGCGACGTCGGGTACGACCTGGTGATCTCCTCGATCCGGGCCGGCCCGGGTGTCACAGGGTGAGCAGCGTGAAGGCCGCGATCGCGACGGTGACACTGGCGAGCAGGCAGGACGGCCGAGCACGGCGGGCATTCCGGCACCCGACCCCGTCAGGGTCAGCGCGGCGATGTTCGCCATGCCGCCGTACATCAGGTACGACGTGGCGAGTCCCGGGCCGGCGGCGATCGACGTCTCGTGGATCGTGACACCGACGACCGAACGGTGTTACGCACTCACAAGGAGCACCGCTCCATCACGAGTTCGCGCACCCGCTTGGCGTCGGCCTGCCCGCGCGTCGCCTTCATCACCGCGCCGACGATCGCCCCGGCGGCCTGCACCTTGCCGTCGCGGATCTTCTGCGCGACGTCGGGCTGGGCGGCCAGCGCCTCGTCGACCGCTGCGATGAGCGCGCCGTCGTCGGACACCACGGCCAGGCCCCGGGCCTTGACGACGTCGTCCGGGGTGCCCTCACCCGCCAGCACGCCGTCGACGACCTGGCGGGCCAGCTTGTTGGTCAGCTCGCCGGAGGACACCAGCTCGATCACCCGCGCGACGTCGGCCGGGGAGATCGGCAGCGCGGCGAGTTCCACGCCCCGGGTGTTGGCCTGCTGAGCCAGGTAGGACACCCACCACGAGCGGGCCTCCCCCGAGGGCGCCCCCTCGGCGACCGTCGCCGCGATGAGGTCGAGCGCGCCGGCGTTGACCAGGTCGCGCAGCTCCTCGTCGGACAGGCCCCATTCGGCCTTGACCCGCTTGCGGCGCTCCCACGGCAGCTCGGGCAGCGTGCCGCGCAACTCCTCGACCCACTCCTGCGACGGCGCGATCGGCACCAGGTCGGGCTCCGGGAAGTACCGGTAGTCCTCCGCGGTCTCCTTGCGCCGCCCGGCCCTGGTGGTGCCCGACGCCTCCTCGAAGTGCCGCGTCTCCTGGACGACCGCCCCGCCGTCGAGCAGCACGCCGGCCTGGCGGGTCATCTCGTAACGGACGGCCCGCTCGACCGAGCGCAGCGAGTTGACGTTCTTGGTCTCGGTGCGGGTGCCGAGCACGCCCGAGTCACGAGGCGACAGCGACAGGTTCACGTCGGCCCGCATCGACCCCTGGTCCATCCGGACGTCGGAGACGTCGAGGGACCGCAGCAGGTCGCGCAGCGCCGTGACGTAGGCACGCGCCACCTCCGGCGCCCGCTCCCGGGTGCCCGGGATCATCTTCGTGACGATCTCGATCAGCGGCACGCCGGCACGGTTGTAGTCGAGCAGCGAGTACTCCGCGCCGTGGATGCGGCCGGTCGCGCCGCCCACGTGCAGCGACTTGCCGGTGTCCTCCTCCA
Organism: Pseudonocardia mahuensis; assembly: GCF_018531475.1. Lineage (GTDB taxonomy): Bacteria > Actinomycetota > Actinomycetes > Mycobacteriales > Pseudonocardiaceae > Pseudonocardia. The sequence continues at coordinate 12,071 of NZ_JAHDTG010000067.1, read as the reverse complement.
TGTGCGCGCGCTCGATCTCCACCCGCACGACCTCGCCGTCGTCCAGTTCGACGTCGAGCCAGCCGTTGACGGCGATCGGCTCGTCGTACTGCGAGGTCTGGAAGTTCTTCGGCATGTCCGGGTAGAAGTAGTTCTTCCGGGCGAACCGGCCCCAGGGCGCGATCGAGCAGTTCAGCGCCAGCCCGATCCGGATCGCCGACTCCACCGCGGTGCGGTTGACCACCGGCAGCGCGCCGGGCAGACCCAGGCACACCGGGCAGACCTGCGTGTTCGGCTCGGCGCCGAACTCGGTCGGGCAGCCGCAGAACATCTTCGTGTTCGTGTTCAGCTCGACGTGCACCTCGATCCCGAGTACCGGGTCGAAGCGCTCCACGACCTCGTCGTAGTCGACCAGGCCGGGAGTCGATGCAGGGGCGCTCATGCGGAGACCTCCAGTCCGGGCACACGCTGGATCAGCGGGCCGCCGTCCTCGGCGTCACGGGCGGCCTCGTACGCGGCGGCCACCCGGTACATCACGGCCTCGCCCAGCGCGGGCGCCATGATCTGCAGCCCGGTCGGCAACCCGTCCTCGGGCGCGAGCCCGCTGGGCACCGACATGGCCGCGGTGCCCGCCAGGTTGGTCGGGATGGTGGCCAGGTCGTTGAGGTACATGGCCAGGGGGTCGTCGACCTTCTCCCCGATGGGGAACGCCGTGGTCGGCGCGGTCGGCGAGACCAGCACGTCGACGCGCTCGAACGCGTCGGCGAAGTCGCGGCTGATCAGCGTCCGGACCTTCTGCGCCTGCCCGTAGTAGGCGTCGTAGTAGCCCGACGACAGCGCGTAGGTGCCGAGGATGATCCGGCGCTTGGCCTCCGGGCCGAAGCCGGCCTCGCGGGTCAGGGCCATGACCTCCTCGGCGCTCGTCGCGCCGTTCTCCACGCGCAGGCCGTAGCGCATCGCGTCGAACCGGGCCAGGTTGGACGAGACCTCGCTGGGCAGGATCAGGTAGTAGGCCGCCAGCGCGTACTGGAAGTGCGGCGCGCTGACCTCGACGAGCTCCGCGCCCAACGCCTCCAGCTGGCGCAGCGCCGCCTCGAAGGTGCTCCGCACACCGGCCTGGTAGCCCTCGCCGCCGAGCTCGCGGACCACACCGACGCGGACCCCGCGCAGGTCACCGGACGCGCCCAGCCGGGCGGCCTCGACGACGTCCGGGACCGGGGCGTCGATCGAGGTGGAGTCGAGCGGGTCGTGCCCGCCGATCACCTCGTGCAGCAGCGCGGCGTCGAGCACCGTGCGCGCGCACGGGCCGGCCTGGTCGAGCGACGACGCGCACGCCACCAGCCCGAACCGGGACACGGCGCCGTAGGTCGGCTTGACGCCGACGGTGCCGGTCATCGCGGCGGGCTGACGGATCGAGCCGCCGGTGTCGGTGCCGATCGCCAGCGGAGCCTCGAACGCGGCCAGCGCCGCGGCCGACCCGCCACCGGACCCGCCGGGGATGCGGCGCAGGTCCCACGGGTTGCGGGTGACCCCGTACGCCGAGTACTCGGTCGAGCTGCCCATGGCGAACTCGTCCATGTTGGTCTTTCCGAGGATCGGGATACCGGCGGCGCGCAGCCGCGCGGTGACCGTCGCGTCGTAGGGCGGACGCCACCCCTCGAGGATCTTCGATCCCACGGTCGTCGGCATGTCCGTGGTGGTCAGCACGTCCTTGAGTGCCAGCGGCACCCCGGCGAGCGGGGACGCGGGCGGGGTACCGGCGTCCAGTGACTCGTCGACGAGCGCGGCGGAGGCCAGTGCCGATTCACCGGCGACGTGCAGGAAGGCGTGGACGCCCTCGTCCCGGTCGTCGACCGCAGCGATGCGGTCCAGGTGCGCCCGGGCGACCTCGACCGCGGACACCTCACGGGAATGGATCTTCTGGGCCAGTTCGGCGGCCGTCAGCCTCGTCAGTTCGGAGTTCATGCTCGACCCGTTCAACGTGTCCGCGCTCATTCCTCTTCCCCCAGGATCTGCGGCACCCGGAACCGTCCGTCCTCCGCTGCGGGCGCGCCGGAGAGCGCCTGTTCCTGGGTCAGCCCGGGGCGGCGCTCGTCGGGCCGGAACACGTTGCGGAGCGGCACCGCGTGCGACGTCGGCGGGATGTCGTCGGCCGCGACCTCGCCGACCCGGGCGACGGCCCCGAGGATCACGTCGAGCTGGCCGGCGAACACGTCCAGCTCCTGGTCGTTCACGGCGAGCCGGGCCAAGCGGGCGAGGTGCGCGACCTCGGCCCGGGTGATGGCCCCGGAATCGGCGGACATGTCCCTCCTGAGCAGAACGACGGCGGGTGATGGCCCGGTGGGTGCGGGCTCGCGGCACGTGTGGGAGCTGCGCGATGACGCCCCCGACACCGGGGGCGCGGATGGCGCCGGGCCCTGCACCGATTCTAGGCCGCACCGCAGACAGGCCTCGACACGGTTCGCCACGGTGCCCGAACCGCGCGGTGGCCCGCCGCCGAACGGGCCGCCCACGCCCGGCATCCACGCGGACACGCCGGGTGTCGTGCCCGCGCGCGCCGCCTGGCAGGATCGAGGTGCAGTGCCACGTCGGCCGCCCGCGAGGCACGGGTGCCCCGGCGCGGCTCGAGTCGATTCCCCTCAGGGGACGAGGAGGCGTGGCAGCGTGTCGTTCCTGCTCCGTGTGGTGCTTCCGGACAAGCCGGGAAGTCTCGGAGCGGTCGCGACCGCGCTCGGCGACGCGGGTGCCGACATCCTCGGGGTCGACGTCGTCGAGCGGGCCGACGGTCAGGCCATCGACGACCTCACCGTCGAACTGCCGGCGGGCCGTCCGCCGGACGTGCTGATCACCGCGGCGGAGTCGGTCCGTGGCGTCCAGGTGGAGTCGGTGCGGCCCTACTCCGGGCGGCTGGACACCCACCGCGAGCTCGAGCTGATCGACGAGATCGCCAACAACCCGGAGCAGGGCCTGCACCTGCTGGCCGAGGACGTGCCGCGGCTGTTCCGCGCCGGCTGGGCCCTGATCGTCGTCCGCGAGGGCGACCGGTCCTACCGGCTGGCGGAGAGCTCGGCCGCGCCCGGGACCCGAGCCGGGGACCTGCCGTGGGTCCCGCTGTCGAAGGCGATCGTGATCGAGCCCGACCTGCACTGGGTGCCCGAGCCGTGGCGCGACCTGGACACCGAGCTCGCGGCGGCGCCGTTCGGCCCCATTTCGGCGTCGCAGGCCCTCGTGGTCGGCCGCCCCGGTGGCCCCGCGTTCCGGCCCTCGGAGCTCGCCCGGCTCACCCACCTGGCCGGCATCGTCACCACAGTGCTGGGCGGCTGAGATGGACCGCCCCTGGGCCCGCGTGCCGGCCTGGGTCGGGGCCGCGCTGCGCCCCGATCTCGCACAGGCGACCGACGCGATCATCGCGGCCGTGCGGGCCCAGGTACCGGAGTACGCGCGGCCGCTCGAGGGGCGTTTCGGGCAGCGGATCACCGAGGGGGTGTCCGTCGCGTTCGAGCAGTTCCTGGCGTTGCTGGGCTCCGACGAGGAGCTCCGTGACACCCGGATCTACCACGGTCTGGGCCAGGTGGAGCACCGCGAGGGACGGACGCTGGCCGCGCTGCAGTCGGCCTACCAGGTCGGCACCCGTACGACCTGGCAGCGCATCGGCAGCAGCGACGCAGCCCGGGGGCTACCGCCCGAGGTCATCTTCGCGCTGGCCGAGGCGCTGTTCGGCTACATCGAGCAGCTCTCCGCCGCGTCGGTGGCGGGGTGGGCGCACGCCGAGTCGACGCGGGCCGGGTCGATGCGGGCCCGCCGGCACGCGCTGGTCGAGCTGGTGGTCCGGCGGCCGCCGGCCACGCCCGCCGAGCTGGAGCGGGCCGCCGCCGCGGCGGGCTGGACGCCACCTGCCCGCGTCGCCGCCCTCCTGGTGCGGGACGCCGTGGACGTGGCCGGCCGGCTGCCGGACGCCGTGGGCGCCGACCTCGATCCGGTCGGGATCGTGCTGCTGCCGGTACCCGAGCGGGCCGGCTGGATCGACCGCGTCCGCGCCGCATTGCGCGAGCGCCGCGGAGTCCTCGGGCCCGAGGTCGGCTGGGAGCAGGCGCACCGCTCGGTGGCCCGCGCCCAGGCGGCGTGGCCACTGCACGTGGCGGGGCTGCTCACCGGTACCGCCGAGGGCACCGCCGACCCGCTCGTGCGCGCCGACGAGCACCTCGTCGCGCTGCTGCTGGCCGCCGCGCCCGACCTCGCGGCCGACCTGCACGAACGCGCCACCGCCCCGCTGCGCGAGCTGCCGGCCGGCGCTTCAGCCCGGGCCGAGGAGACCCTGCGGGCCTGGCTCGACGCACACGGCGACATCACCGCGACGGCGGCCGCGCTGCACGTGCACCCGCAGACCGTCCGGTACCGGCTCGCCGGGCTGCGCCAGGCGTTCGGCGACGCCCTCGACGACCCGACCGCGCGGCTGGAGGTCGCGGTGGGCCTGCAGGTGCGACCGGCGTCGGTGGGGGCCGAGGAGACGCGCGCGGCACCGACCACCGGGTGACCGGCCGCCACGCGCGACCCACCGCCACGCGCGCGATCGAACGCGCGCGTCGGTCACACGATGCGCGCGTGGTCCTCGTTCGCTCGCGGGGAACCTCAGGACGACGCGCGCACCGGCCGGCGGTCGGAGGCGGGCAGCCGCACGATCACCGTGTCGATGCCGTCCGCCGCGACCGGCCGCGGCGCCGCCACCGGCTGCGGGGCCTGCGGGGGCGGGCCACCGCCGGGAAGCGCCAGCCTGGCGAGCTTGCGCAGCACCGTCCCGTACTGCTTGGGCAGCGACCCGGCGGTATAGGGCAGGCCGTAGCGCTCGCAGATCTCACGGACCCGCGGGGCGATCCGGGCGTAGTGGTTGCTCGGCACGTCGGGGAACAGGTGGTGCTCGATCTGGTGGCTGAGGTTGCCGGTCATGATGTGGAAAGTCGGACCGCCGGTCAGGTTCGCCGAACCCAGCAGCTGGCGCAGGTACCACTGCCCGCGGGTCTCGCCGTCGAGCTGCGACTCGTCGAAGGTCTCGGTGCCGTCCGGGAAGTGCCCGCAGAAGATCACGGCGTGCGACCACACGTTGCGTACCAGGTTCGCGGTGGCGTTGGCGGCCAGCGTGCTCAGCGCGTTCGGGCCGGACAGCAGCGGGAACAGCACGTAGTCCTTGGCCAGCTGCTTGCGGGCCTTGCGCCAGATCGCACCGATCTGGGACTTGGCCGCCGACCACGGCTTGGTGCCGTCGGCGACCTTCTCGAGCTCGACGTCGTAGATCGCGATGCCCCACTCGAAGATCGCGGCCAGGCCCATGTTGTACAGCGGCTGCAGCAGGTAGATCGGCTTCCACGGCTGCTCGGGCGTCACCCGCATGATCGCGTAGCCGAGGTCGCGGTCCTTGCCTCGGACGTTCGTGAAGGTGTGGTGCTCGAAGTTGTGCGACTTCTTCCAGAACTCCGCCGGCGACGCGTGGTCCCACTCCCACGTCGTCGAGTGGATCTCCGGGTCACGCATCCAGTCCCACTGCCCGTGCAGGATGTTGTGCCCGAGCTCCATGTTCTCCAGGATCTTGGCCACCGACAGCGCGGCGGTCCCGGCGAGCCAGGCGGGCGGGAAGCCCGAGAACAGCAGCATCCCGCGCCCGCCGGCCTCCAGGCCGCGCTGGACCCGCACGACCGTGCGGATGTAGTTCGCGTCGGCCTCGCCCAGGCTCCCGACCACCTCGGCGCGGATCGCGTCGAGCTCGGCACCGAAGGCCTCGATCTGCTCGTCGGTCAGGTGCGCGGCAGCGCTGGTGGTGCTCATGGGTTCCTCCAGGAGAGTCACAGCTCGATCTCGACGTCGCCGGCGGCCGCGGACACGCAGGTGCGGACCGGCTCGCCGACGGTGTCGTGCATCTCGCCGGTGTGCAGGTTGCGAACGGCGCCGGTGCGCAGGCGCCCGACGCAGGTGTGGCAGATGCCCATTCGGCAGCCGTTGGGCAGCAGCGCGCCGGCCTCCTCGCCGGCCAGCAGCAGCGGGGTGTCCGGGCCGGCATCGGTCTCGACGGCGCTCGTGGTGAACCGGACCCGGCCGCCGGTGCCGCCGCCCACGGGTGCCGGCGGGCGGAAACGCTCGACGTGCAGCGCTTCTGGATCGCCCGCCCGCTCCCAGTGCTCGGCCAGGTCGTCGAGCAGGCCGGCGGGACCGCACGCCCAGGTCTGCCTCGCCGCCCAGTCGGGCACGTCGTCGGCGAGGGCGTCGGGAGTGAGCCGGCCCTGGCGTGCCGTGTGCCGCTCGACCAGGCGCAGCCCGGTCGACGCCGTGAGCGCCCGGAGTTCGAGACCGAACACGAGATCGGCAGCGGTGCGGTCGCAGTGCAGAAGGACGGCGCCGGCGAGCGCTCGCGGGTTGGTCGCCGCGAGCTCACGGAGCATCCCCATGACGGGCGTGATCCCGCTGCCGGCGGTGACGAACAGCAGCTTCTCCGGGGTCGGCTCGGGCAGCACGAACTCCCCCGCCGGCGGGCCCAGCCGCAGCACGGTGCCGACCGGCGTGCCGTGCGCGAGGACCGGGGACACGGCACCACCGGGTACCGCGGTCACGGTCACGGCCAGCGCCGCGTCGCCCGGGCGGGAGGTGATCGAGTAGGTGCGCCAGTGCCAGACCCCGGCCACCTGCACACCGAGGCCGATGAACTGGCCGGGCCGGTGCGCGACCGGTCCGGCGCCGGGTCGGAGCAGCAGGGTGGCGGTGTCCGCGGTCTCGCGTCGCAGCCCGACCACTCGGGCCCGGGGCTCACGGGTGGACCACATCGGGTTCAGCGTGCCCAGGAAGTCGGTGGGCAGCAGCGGCGTGGTCAACCAGCTGATCGCAGTCTGTACGCGCCGTCCGAACATCCCCATGCAGTGAACGGTATTCAGCGGATCGTCACATTTGCCACGCGTCAGACCACGTCCGAAGGCCATTTTCTGTTGTGGGATCCACAACTAGGGCTGATCGGGCGACCGGTCGTGACCTTCGACTCGGGGCCGGTCGGATCAGCGGGGAGCAACGGGCCCCGCAACGGCCGGCGGGGCTCGCCGCGACCGGGCGGCCCGAGGTCAGACGTAGATCTTGCGTGCGGCGTCGACGAGATCGTCGTTGCCGGTGGCGAGCCAGCCGTCCGGACGGACCAGGACGTCCTCGAAGCCGATCCGGGTGTCGAGACCCATGCGCATCGCGTACTCGAGGACCGGCCAGGCACCGTCCTCCTCGCCGTGCAGCAGCACCGGCACCGGCAGCGAACCGAGCGCCCGCAGGATGCGCACCGCCTCGGCGACCGCCGTCTCGGGGTCGGACACGGTCGACTCCGCGAGCACCCGCACGGTGCTCGGCGGCACCCCGTGCTGGCGCAGGGTCACCGCGTCGCCGCTCGTCCAGACGCCGAGTTCGACGCCGATGCCGACCGACGCGGCCGCCTTGCACACGTCGACCCAGCCCTTCTCGTGCACGTTCACCGAACAGACGTCGGGCTTGCCGACGCCGAGCCGGCCCCAGGCGAGCACGGCTTCGATGCGCTTGACCGGGTCGGGCTGGATCCAGCGTCCGGTGGTCACCCCGATCTCCATGCCGGGCGCCTCGGCACGGATCAGCGCCACCGCGTCGCCGACGTGCACCGGATCGAGCGTCTCCTCGGCGTTCGGGCCGCGCGGGTGCACGTGCACCGACGAGATGCCCAGCCGGGCGACCGCCCGGGCGTCGCGGGCCAGGTGCCGGGCGAGAACGGGCAGCGCGGGGTGCGCGTCCGCCGGCCGTGAGCCGTTCAGCACCGCCTGCAACACCTGCGCACCTCCTTGAATCCGCAAGAGCCTAGACCCCACCCGCAGTGGCTCGTCCTCCTGCCGGGGATGGGGGCAGTCGATCACATGCCGGCACCGGAACACCCCGACACGCGCCGCGCTCGATCGGGCTGTGTTCGGGGTCTCCCCGGGTGGGGACGAGGCCGAATCCCGTTGGGCGCGAGACTGATCAGCCGGTGGGCGAGACTGCCGCTTCCCGGGCCGCTTCCGCGCCTCTATCGAGCAGCACCCGGAAGCCGTTCTCGTCCAGCACCGGGACACCGAGCTCGATGGCCTTGTCGTACTTCGACCCCGGCGCGTCGCCGGCCACCACGAATGCGGTCTTCTTGGAGACCGAACCTGCGGCCCGCCCGCCACGCACCGTGATCGCCTCCTTCGCCTCGTCACGGGAGAAGCCGTCCATCGACCCCGTGATCACGATCGACAGGCCCTCGAGCGTGCGGGGCACCGACTCGTCGACCTCGTCGACCATCCGCACCCCGGCCGCGCGCCACTTGGCGACGACGTCGCGGTGCCAGTCGACGGTGAACCAGTCGCGGACCGCGGCGGCGATGGTCGGGCCGACACCGTCGACGCTCGCGATCGGGGCCAGTGCAACGGCCACCGCCCTGGCCTCGGCCCGGGCCGCCTCGCGGGCGGCCTTCGCCGCAGCAGCACCGTCCGCAGCAGCACCGTCCACAGCATCGGCGGCCACGTCCTCGTCGGCCCCGGCAGCGCTATCGGCTCCGCTCCCCGCGTCGGCCAGATCGTCCGCCGAGCCGTCGGAGGTGATGGCCACGCCGGCCGCCGCGGTCTGTTCCGCCGCCGCGGCCGCGGCGGCCTCGATCGCCTCGAGCGAGCCGAACTCACGGGCGAGTGCCTGCGCAGCCGTCGGCCCGACGTGCCGGATCGACAGCCCGACCAGCACCCGCCACAGTGGACGGTCCTTGGCCGCCTCCAGGTTGGCCAGCAGCTTGCGGCCGTTCGCCGACAGCTCACCGGCCTTGGTGCGGAACAGGTCGACGCGCAGCAGATCGTCCTCGGTGAGCGAGAAGACGTCGCCCTCGTCGGTGACCACGCCGGAGGCGAGCAGCGCGGTGGCCGCCTCGTAACCCAGCCCCTCGATGTCGAACGCCCCGCGGCCCGCGACGTGGAACAACCGCTCGCGCAACTGCGCGGGGCAGGAGCGCGCGTTGGGGCAGCGGAGGTCGACGTCGCCCGCCTTCTGGCGGGCCAGCCTCGTGCCGCACTCCGGGCAGTGCGTCGGCATCACGAACTCCCGCTCGTCACCGGTGCGCACGTCGACGACCGGACCGAGCACCTCCGGGATCACGTCACCGGCCTTGCGGATGACCACCCGGTCGCCGATCAGGACGCCCTTGCGGCGCACCTCGTCGGCGTTGTGCAGGGTGGCCAGCGCCACCGTCGACCCGGCCACCGTCACCGGCTCCATGAACGCGAACGGGGTGACCCGCCCGGTGCGCCCGACGTTGACCCGGATGTCGAGGAGCTTCGTCGTGGCCTCCTCGGGCGGATACTTGTAGGCGATCGCCCAGCGCGGCGCGCGTGAGGTCGACCCGAGCCGGCGCTGGAGCGGGACCTCGTCGACCTTGATCACCACGCCGTCGATCTCGTGCTCGACGTCGTGCCGGTGCTCGCCCCAGTAGTCGATGTGCTCGATCACCGTGTCGATGCCGTCGAGCACCACGGTGCGCTCCGAGACCGGCAGCCCCCAGGCCCGCAGCGCGTCGTACGCCTCCGACTGCCGCTCCGGGGCGAACCCCTCGCGCTTGCCGAAGCCGTGGCAGATCAGCCGGAGATTGCGCGACGCGGTGATGCGGGGGTCCTTCTGGCGCAATGAGCCGGCGGCGGTGTTGCGCGGGTTGGCGAAGGGCGGCTTGCCCGCCTCGACCAGCGATGCGTTGAGCGCCTGGAAGTCCGCCAACCGGAAGTAGACCTCACCGCGCACCTCCACCACCGGCGGCACCGGGTACTCGTCGGACGCCGTCAGCCGCTCGGGCACCTCGGACAGCGTGCGGATGTTGAGCGTGATGTCCTCACCGGTACGCCCGTCGCCGCGGGTGAGCGCGCGGGTGAGCTTTCCCTTCTCGTACAACAGGTTGACCGCAAGCCCGTCGATCTTGAGCTCGCACAGGTAGTGCACGTCGTTCCCGACCTCACGGCCGACGCGCTCGGCCCAGGCACGCAGCTCGTCGACGTCGAAGGCGTTGTCGAGGCTCAGCATGCGTTCGAGATGGTCGTGCGCGGTGAACTCGGTCGCGAACCGGCCGACGACGCGCTGGGTCGGCGAATCCGGGGTGACGAGCTCCGGGTGCTCCTCCTCGAGCGCCACGAGCTCACGCCACAGCTCGTCGAACTGCCCGTCGGAGATCACCGGCGCGTCGAGCACGTAGTAGCGGAACTGGTGATCGGCGACCTCGGTGGCCAGCTGGGCATGCCGCTCGCGCACCTCGGGCGTGGGCGGTGCTGCAGGTTCTGGGGCAGCGGGTTCCGGACTCACATGAAGAGGCTATCGAGCCGCTCCGACATTCTCGGTCGGGCGAACCCGCTGGGCCGCCCGACCGAACCTCCCGGCCGGCTCAGGAGGTCAGCAGCTCCCGGACCGCGCCGAGCAGCGTCACCACCGAGCGTTCCGTCGCCGCGTGACCCATCAACCCGATCCGCCACGCCCGGCCCGCGAACTCGCCCAGCCCGCCACCGACCTCGATGCCGAACTCCGCGAGCAGCCGCTTGCGGGCCACCCCGTCGTCGAGGCCGTCGGGCAGCACCGCGGCGGTGAGCTGCGGCAGCCGCACGCCTTCGGCGGCGACGAGCGAGAACCCGAGTTCCGGCAGTGCCTCCTGCAGCAGCGCGCCGATGCGGGCGTGCCGCGCCCACACCTGCTCAACGCCCTCCTCGAGGAGCCGGCCGAGCCCGGCGTGCAGCGAGTACGCGAGCGTCGACGACGCGGTGTGGTGGTACTTCGGCGGGCTGGACAGGAAGTACTCGTGCAGCAACCCCAGGTCCAGGTAGAAGGAGCGGATCGGGGTGGTGCGCGCCCGCATCCGCTCGACCGCACGGGGTCCGAGCGTCACCGGGGCCAACCCGGGCGGGGCGCCCAGGCACTTCTGCGACGCGGAGTAGCACGCGTCGATCTGCCAGGCGTCGATCTCCAGCGGGGTGCCGCCGAGCGCGGTGACCGCGTCGACGAGCAGCAGGGTGTCGGTCCTGGCGAGTTCCGGGCCGACCGGGGCGACGTCGTTGCGGACACCGGTGGAGGTCTCGGCCGCGACCACCGCGAGCAGCGCCGCCTGCGGGTTCGCGCGCTGCGCGTCGAGCAGGTCGGCCGGATCGAGCGCGGTCCCCCACGGCGCCTCGACGCGGACCACCCGGGCCCCTCCGCGGTGCGCGACCTCGCAGAGCCGCTCGCCGAAGTACCCGTTGACCCCGACGACGACCGTCTCGCCCGGTTCGACCAGCGAGGCCAGACACGCCTCCATCCCGGCCGAGCCGGTGCCGCTGACAGGCAACGTCAGCGCGTTCCCGGTGCGGAACACCGCCCGCAGCCGGTCGGCGATCTCACCGACGACGCCGAGGTACTCCGGGTCGAGATGACCCAGCACCGGCCGGGTCAGGGCCTCGACGGCCTCCGGGTACGGGGCGGAGGGGCCGGGCCCGAGCAGCAACCGATCGCCGTGCATGTCCGGCAGGCTACGCGTGACCACAGGTGATCCTCGGACGGGTCGTGCGGCGCACCGGACGGGCGTCAGCGATGACGTCCGCCGCCCGACCGGTCCCCGCCCGCCTGCCCCTCACCGGACCCGCCGCCCGGCTGTCCGATGGCGGCGAGGTCGTGCGCGGAGGCGACCGGTCGCGGCTGCACGTACCCGGAGCGCCCCGCGCCCGGACCCGTGTCCGGGCGGCCCAGCGCGGCGAGGCCGTCCGCGGTCGCGACGGGTCGCTTCGCGCGGGACGCCGCAGCGGCGCGGCGGTCGTCGTCGCCATCGCGCCCGGCGTCGGCCCGGCCGGTGCCCGCCCGGCCGCGGTCCGCACCATCGCGGTCCGCACGGCCGAGGTCCGCACCGCCGCGGTCCGCACGGCCGCGGTCCGCACGGCCGAGGTCCGCGTCGCCGCGGTCCGCGCGCTCCGCAGCGCGGTGGGCAGGGGCCCCTTCGGGCCTGCCCGCCCGACCCGCCTGGTCACCGGGAGCACTCGGGGTGGCCGGGGCCGCCCGGTCCTCGGCCACGGGTGGGGTGGCCGGAGCGGGCTTACGGCCCGGTG